>NZ_DIUM01000100.1:299-21290 GCF_002423035.1 Thiocapsa sp. UBA6158 | reverse complement strand
TGTCCGAGTTCATGGAGAAGCACTCGGTTGCGCGTCTCATCGGGGCGCCGCCCGGCTATGTCGGCTACGAGGAAGGCGGCTATCTGACCGAGGCGATTCGACGCCGTCCCTACAGCCTCATCCTGCTCGACGAGGTCGAGAAGGCACACCCGGATGTCTTCAATGTCCTGCTCCAGGTGCTCGACGACGGGCGTCTGACGGACGGGCAGGGACGCACGGTGGATTTTCGCAACAGCGTGATCGTCATGACCTCGAATCTCGGCTCGGACATCATTCAGCAGCGTGCCGGCGAGGCCAACTATGCCGAGATGAAGGACGCCGTGATGGAGATCGTGCGTGTGGCCTTCCGGCCCGAGTTCATCAACCGGCTCGACGAGATCGTGGTCTTCCATCCGTTGCAGCCGGCGCAGATCCGGGCGATCGCGCGGATCCAGATCGACTATCTGCGCAAACGCCTGGCCGATCGGGAGATGGGGCTGGAGGTGAGCGATGCCGCCTTGGATCATCTCGGCGAGGCCGGCTTCGATCCGGTCTACGGCGCGCGTCCGCTCAAGCGCGCGATCCGGGCACAGCTTGAAAACCCGCTTGCCCAAGAGATCCTGTCCGGGAAGTTCGCTCCCGGCGATCTGATCGAGGTGGGTCTGGAGAACGGTCAGCTCAGCTTCGAGCGGGTGCTGCAGGGGGAGGTTCTATAACGGTCGGGCACTGACCGAGCGAAAAAGACGCGAAGGAGTGAGGAGCCTTCGCGCCTTTCGAACCTCTTGTTTCGGCAGGCCGGCCCGAGAACTTCGGTCCTCGAGCGGCGAGCTTACTCGACCGCCGAGACCATGATCGGTGCGCCGATCTGCACGGTGCCTATGGGTGCGATCCGCGCCGCGACGACCACACTCGGATCGGGGGTCGGTGTGGCGTGAGGGTTGGCGACGACTAGAAAGGATGCGGTCAGAACGACGGCGCCGCCGACCGCGCGCGTGGCGACCTTTCCCGCATCCATCGATGCGAGTCGATCGCGAACACGAATTGCCGCATCGACGAGGTTCGACAGATCGGTTGCTGTTGGAATGCGCATCTCGAGTCTCCTCCGGGGTTTTTAGTTGTAAGCCGAATGTCGTTGATTTCGAGTCGAATCCAAACGTCTAATCCTTCCGATTCAGTCGGGAATTTGTTCGTATTTCTCGACGTTCGCGATCAGCACATCAAGGGACCTCAAGTGCGACCGGCCCATCCGGTCGATTCCGGATAGAATCCGCCCTTCACTCGAATCGGGAGATCCTCGCGATGAGCCAAGCGCTCAAAACGGTCGTGGCACGTCAACGCATCCTCTTGCAGGGTCGCCTGGCGACGTCGCTCGCGCGGCTGGTTGAGCCTTGCCGCGCGGCCTGGCCGGATCGCACCGCGTTGGAGCGGATCCTGCTTGCGGCACTGCCGACGCTCGCATCCTGCAAGTATCTCTACGTCCTCGACCGCGACGCCCGCCAATTGACCGCGAACGTCTCCCCGCAGGGCCTGCTGCCGGAGCATTGGGGTCGGGACCGGCGCGAACGGCCCTACATGCTCGACGCACTCGCCGGCGAGCGCTTCTCATTATCGCCTGCCTATATCAGCCGCAATGCGCGGCGTCCTTCGCTCACCGCCATCCAGCGGATCGAGGACGAGGAGGGCACGCTGCTGGGCTATCTCGGTGCCGATTTCGATCTGCGCGAGCTTCCGCTCACCCGCGAGCTCTACGAGCAGCCGGAGCAATGGCTCCAGCTCAAAGGCGATCCGGCGATCCGCGGCGGTTTGTTCGATCAACAGCGCGTCGAGAGCCTGATGGACGGACATATCGACGAGATCCTCGCGCTCATCGTCGAGCTGATCGCCGCGCACGGCGTCTTCCACGGCAAGCTGCATTTCTCCAGCTCGCGCGCCACGCTCTGGCTGGTCGACGACCCCTTTCGGTTCCGGATCCTCGACTACGAGGATCTCGCCGATCCGGGCACCTGTCTCGCCTATCCCCAGCGCCCCTATCCGGTCGATGCGGCCATTCCCTTGGACCGGGTCGTCGAGGTCTTCTGCACCTTCCGGGAGCTGCGCTTCATGGACGAGAACATCTATCTGCGCTCGGGATCGCTCAACATCTACAACGGCATCGTCGGGCTGAATTTCTCGTGCGACGGCTCCCATTACATGCCTTGGGACGACTTCCTGCACAAGAGCCTGGATTTCTGGATCGGCACGGGTGAGTCCTGCGCGCTGGAGGGCGGCGGGAGCTGAGGTGTGGGATACTCGTGATGTGTTCGGGCGGTTTGGCCGCGCCAGCCCCGACGACTGCCGGAGTTGGCGCGGGTTAACGTCTTCAAAGAGATTCAATCTTAAACCGCGTCCTCGTCAAGGGTGGTGGATGCACCGAACGTCGAGCTCACTCGACATCGAGCATCTCGCTCTGGACGCGGTTTAAGCCGATTGTTCGTTCTCCAAGGCCTTCTTGGTGATCTCCTGATACAGCGCTACCGCGCGCATGTAGATCCCCTGCACGTCGGGGCGCTGATCCACGAATCGTTTAATGTTCTCCGCATCCTCCAAGACCGCATTGAGATGGGCGAGATCGGTGTCGTCGAGTCTCTCGCCGCGGTCGACCTTCGCCTTGATCGTGAGCGCGCGCGGCAGTCGAGACTTTTCGAAGCGTTCGAGAATGGCAACGATCACACCGTCTTGGTGCGAGGCATCGGTCATGGTGTTCTCCCGGAAGATTGAGTTGATTGCCTGTGCGCGTCATTTGGCGCGTGACGTACCGAAAGCAAGAGAATACGCTTGCGCCTGCGAGATCGGAACAATAAGAAACCGGCCAAGTCGGTTCAGACGGGGAGTTAAGCGGCGTGAACCTGTTTCAGTCCATCTTCCGCGGCGGCGAGTCCCGCGGACGCTATCCCGAGTCGCTGATCGAGGCGGCCATCGAGCGTGCCGTGGAGGGGACCGATGCACGGCTGCGCCTTCTGCCGGGTTACCGCAAACGTCTGCGAGTGCCGGTCATCCAGGCGATCGATCAAGTCGTCGCCTTGGTGGACACCATCCCGGCACCGCTGGTGGCCGGGCGTCGCGGGCATGGCGAGGATCCGCGCCTGGCTGCAGTCTTCTCATCCGCCGAGGACATGCTCCGGACCTTCGGACGGGATCCCGCGCTGACGGCCTTTCTGGCTGCGCCTGAGGGTGCTGATGCCGAGCGGGTGACCTGCCTGCTCCTCGCCGAGCGTGTGGAGCGCAACATCCTCGGCATGGATCTGGTCGGCGACCAGGTGCGGCGGGATGTGCCGCAGGTCGCCGTCAATTTCACCGGTCATCGCTTGGTGGATCCACGCGTCGATGAGGCCGAGATGCGCCGTGCCCTGCAGCGGCGGGCCTTCGACCATCTGCTCGCCTTGGCATTGAGCCGGATCGCCGAGGTTCGGGTAGAGCGTGAGGACTTGATCCGCCAGCGCGACCTGCTGCGCCGCAAGCGCGCGGCGCTGGAGCGCGGGGGTTGGACCTTCGCGGAAGCACAGGGCGCGCCTCCCGACCTCGCTGCCCTCATGGCCGAGCTGGATGCGATCACGGGTCAGCTCGCGGTCTTGGGTGTGGACGAGGGCGTCCTGCGGGCCCATCTCGGTATCGTTGCCGACTCGCTCGCCGAGGCCGAACGTCAGTTCTGGGCGGAAGAGCTCGACCTCTCGCTCGATACGATGAATATCCGGCGCGACGCAGGGGAGCCGTCGGCTCGGCGTATCGTCCTGAATGAGTTGCACAACGCCCGCGGGTGGCGGCTTGTGATGCTGCCGCTGATGATTGCGCCCGGCGAGATTCCGCCGCGCGAGGACTTCGTGGCCGCGGCGGAGCGCTATCTTTAGGGCGAAACCAGGCATCGCCGAGCCGCGTGGTCGGTACGCCGTCCAATCCGGTCGCCTGAAACGGCGGCCACAGCACAAGGGACAGCACGCATGAGCGACAAGAAACGCAACATCGAGGCCGAAGACCAAGCTGTTTCCGAAGCGTCCAAGAAGCTCAAAAACAAAAAATACCTCAAGGAGCTGGCAGCACTGCATGTGGAGCTGGTCAAGCTGCAGGAGTGGGTCCGCCACCACGGACTGAAGGTCTGCATCGTCTTTGAGGGTCGCGACGGCGCGGGCAAGGGTGGCACCATCAAGGCGATCACAGAGCGGGTCAGTCCGCGGATCTTCCGCGTCGTGGCCCTTCCGGCGCCGACCGAGCGCGAAAAGAGCCAGATGTATGTCCAGCGCTATATGCGGCATTTCCCGGCGGCCGGGGAGGTGGTCATCTTCGATCGCAGTTGGTACAACCGCGCCGGTGTCGAGCCGGTGATGGGCTTCTGTAGCGAAGAGCAAACAAACCGCTTTCTGCAGATGACCCCGCTGGTCGAGCGGGCGATGGTGGATTCCGGGATGATCCTCGTCAAATACTGGCTCGAGGTCAGTCCGCAGGAGCAGACGCGCCGATTGGAGAGCCGCATCGAGGACGGGCGCAAGGTCTGGAAGCTCACGCCGATGGATCTCAAGTCATACAGCCGCTGGTACGATTATTCGCGGGCGCGCGATGCCATGTTTGCGGCGACCGATACGGCTTGGGCACCTTGGTACGTGGCGCCTTCGGATGATAAGAAACGGGCGCGACTGAACATCATCAGCCACTTCTTGGGCCGGGTCCCGTACGAGGAGCTGCCGCGCGAAAAGGTGACGCTGCCCAAGCGTCAAAAGGCCGAGGGCTATCAAGAGCCCGACTATCCGTTTAGGGTCATCCCCGCGACCTATTGAGATCGTGCAGGCCTGAACCGGGCTTGATCCTCGCCAAGACCAGAATTGAACGAATGCCCAACATGCTTCTCTTACGCACGCAATCTGCCAACTTCGGCCGCTCGCTGTTCGGCTGTGGCTAATCGGACGCGCTTGCTGCCCATCGTCGTGGAGAGGATCGGACATCGCCGATGACGCGTGACGAGCCGAGAGCAAGAGAATACGCTTGCATCCGCGCAATCGCAGCTCTTGAAAGGCAAGCCCGGGCCGGTCGGTCCGGAAAAGGAGATCAGCGGCGAGAACCTGTCCCGGTCCATACGCGGTTTTATGTCTCGCATTCAGAATCATCAACAGAAGAGGACGATCCATTGATCCAGCGATCTTTGCGAATGCCCACCGCTCGTGGGCTTGTTCAAGCGACGGGGATCGTCCTGAGCCTTGGGCTCGCGAGCGGTGCCGCGGCGGCCGAGCAGGGCGTCGATCCCGAGGCGGATCGGATCCTGCGCGCCATGTCGAGCTATCTGGGCGGTCTGGCCGCCTTCAGCGTGCAGGCGGATGTGGATGACGAGGTCATCGATCTCGCAGGCCAGAAGCTACAGCTGAGCAGCTCGGCAAGCCTCCTGGTCGCGCGACCCAATCACTTCCATGCCCATCGGCGGGGTCCCATGGCGGATCTGGAGGCCGTCTTCGACGGCGAGACCCTGACGCTGCACGGCAAGCGGCTGCAGATCTACGCGCAGCTCGAAGCCCCCGGCACCATCGACGAGGCGGTGACCGAGCTGCGTGCCGCGACGGGTTTCGACGCCCCGGCGGGCGATCTCTTCTACGCCGATCCCTATCCGGGTTTGATGACCGACGTGGCCACGGGCGCCTATCTGGGCATCGCCTATGTCGACGGGACCGAGGCCCATCATCTCGCCTTCCGGGCCGCCAAGGTCGACTGGCAGATCTGGGTCCGCACCGGCGATCAGCCGCTGCCGCTGAAATATGTCATCACCAGCAAATGGGTCACCGGCGCCCCGCAATACAGCGTTCGGTTCCGCGACTGGGATACGGCGCCGACGATCGCGGCCGATCGCTTCACCTTTGTCGCCCCGGCGGGTGCCCGTCAACTGGAAACGCTCTCGGTCGACGACCTGGGTGCGCTCATGATCGAGGAGGCTCAGTGATGAAGAAACGCCGCCCAATCAACTCAATCGCGATGGGGATCGGACTCATCGCCTCCGCGCTCATCGTCGATGGCTGGCTGCCGATCGGCATCGCGATCAAGGATGCGCACGCGGTCGTGGGTCGTCCCATGACGCCCGGAAGCGTTGCCGGCGTCGCCCGGCGCACCACGCGCCGGACCATTCGCCGCTCGGCGGTTTATGTGTCCACGTTGCCTGCGGCCTGCCGTACGGTCGTGATCGACGGCACCTCCTTGTATAGCTGCGGCGGGAGCTACTATCAGTCCTACGGCGGACGCTACGCGGTGGTCTACGTCGATTGATCGAATGCCATTCGCGCTCCCCGGCGGATCTTGCCGACGAGGCCGGGGAGCTTGAGGACCGAATCGCGGACGGCGGTCGCGCTTTCCTCGAGCGGGGGACGTCCTCAATAGTTATCCGGAACCATCTTGAACGGGTAGTCCGGCTCAAGGTAGTCATCGGACTTCTGCCGCTTGGGTAGCTCCACCTTCTCGCGCGGCAGCACTTCGTAAGGGATCCGGTCCAGCAGGTGACGGATGATGTTCAGGCGCGCCCGCTTCTTGTCGTCGGAGCGCGCGACGTACCAGGGCGCCCACGCGGTATCGGTGGCCGCGAACATCTCGTCGCGGGCTCTCGAGTAATCGTACCAGCGGCTGTAGGATTTCAGGTCCATGGGCGAGAGCTTCCAGATCTTGCGGCCGTCGTCGATACGACCCTCGAGCCGCCGGGTCTGCTCCTCCATGCTGACCTCGAGCCAGTATTTGATGAGGATGATCCCTGAATCGACCATCTGCTTCTCGAACCCCGGTATCATCTCAAGGAATCGTTTCGCCTGCTCCTCGCTGCAAAACCCCATCACGCGCTCGACGCCGGCGCGGTTGTACCAGCTGCGGTCCCAGATCACCACCTCGCCGGCTGCCGGGAAATGCGGGATGTAGCGCTGTCCGTACATCTGGGTCTTCTCGCGCTCGGTCGGCGCGGGCAGCGCCATGACGCGGAACACGCGCGGGCTCACCCGCTCGGTGATCGCCTTGATGGTGCCGCCCTTGCCGGCGCCGTCGCGGCCCTCGAAGACGATGCAGACCTTGAGCCCGTCGTGACGGACCCACTCCTGGAGCTTCACGAGCTCTTCGTGCAGTTTGCGCAGCTCCTTCTCGTAGGCCTTGGTTGTCATCTTGCCGGATGCGGATGCCTCCTCGGCGTCCGTTCGGACCTTTTCCTTGCGGGACTTTTTGCTCATTGCTCGGTCTCCTCCGGTTAGCGGCCGAGTGGTAGCGGCCTGTCTGCTGGCAGTTTTCTTGCTTGGATAACGAGCAGCAAAAGGGCTGCCAAATGTTGCAATTCAATGACGTCGGCGAGGACCCAACGGAAAAACAACGAAGTATCCGCGAGGTAAGCACGCTCGCCTGCGACGCGGGGCTAGGGCCCGTCGTCGCCTCTCCGATAAGTCGGGCTTTCTGCGATCTGTCGGAGGTAGATCGTCGGAGTTTAAGCCAGTGTCGTCTCGTCCCGCGCGCGTCGCGTTCCGGGGGCGGAGAGGCCATCATGACTACCGGTGAGCTCTTCAACACGATCGTCACGGCCATGTAACCCAGCATGAGGCATGCGTCGGCCCGCTGCCGGATCTAGACTCAACGCACTCCCAACCGATCGGAGGCCGAGGTGATCACCCAATCCACCGAGCGCGAGAAGGAGCGCATCCGCTCCATCGCGCGTATCCTGTACTCCGCGAGCCGTCCGCTGCGGATCCTGAGCGCAATCGCCTGGGAACCTGAGGTCAAGGAGGCCTTTCTCGCAGGCGGCGCACGGGAGCTTCCCAAGTTTAGTTATCCCGGGTTCGACCCGACCGAGACCCTTACGGCGGTGAAGGAGGCCCGGCGGCTCATCGTGCCGGTGACGACCGTCGAGAGCTGGCTCGACCGGCAGGCGCTGGCCCTCGAGCGCGGGGCACGCATGATGGCCGCGGTGGGGACAGCCGGCTTCTTCGAGCAGGGTCGTCAACTCTATGGTGAGCCAACGGCACCACTGCGATATATCCCCCTCACGCCCCTCGCGCTTGCTCAGAGCGTCCTCGATACCATCACCCAGCTCACGAAGATCGAGATCCGTACAGAGCCACCCGCCTACCACTCGGCCGAGACGGTCGCGGCACAGCTCGCGGATGCGGTCCGCGTCCACTTCGGCGAGCAGGCACCGGCCATCGAGCTGGTCGACCGCCTGTCCGCCAATGCCTTGGCGACCTCCCGAGCCATCCGGATCCGCCGGGGGGCACGCTTCACCGACCGCGATTTCACCCAGCTTCTGCATCATGAGGCCTACGTCCACGTCGCGACCTCGCTGAACGGTAAAGCTCAAACCGACCTTCCCATCCTCGCGGCCGGGCATCCGGGGACGACACGCACCCAAGAGGGCCTGGCCGTGTTTGCCGAGCTGATCAGCGGTTCCATCGAGCTGGATCGGCTGAGACGACTGGCGGATCGCGTAATCGCGATCCAGATGGCGATCGACGGGGCCGATTTCCTGGAGGTATACGCCTTCTTCATGGAGCGGACCGGGGATGCGGATCAGGCGTTCGAGAGTGCACGAAGGGTCTTTCGAGGCGGCGTCCTGACCGGCGGTGCGCCCTTCACCAAGGACGTCGTCTATCTCATGGGGCTCATGTCGGTCAACTATTTCATCCGCGGTGCCTTTGCCGCCGGGCGTGCGGATTGCCTCAGCCTGCTCTTCTGCGGCAAGCTTGATCTCTTCGATATCCCGGCGCTCTGCGAGCTCTACGAGATGGGTCTCTGCCGTCCACCGCGTTTCCTCCCGCCATGGATCGGCGACCCGCGGTATCTGCTCGGGTTGCTGACCTTCGCCACCTTCGTGAGTCGGTTCGACCTCGGTCCGCTCGTCGAGGTGGCGACCAGGCTGCTGGAGAGCGCACCTCTCGTGCGGATGCCGATGCCCGGGGATCCAATCGACCAGCCGAGTACCGGGCGGTCCGAGACCTGAGGTCACGTGAGGGTCGCCGGCGCGCCCTCAGAGATAGCGCTGCGCGGCGGTGACGAAATCCTCCTGGCGGGGAAGCTCCCGCGGGTCGATTGCAATGGGCAGCACGACCGCATGGGCACCACGGGCGGTTCGGAGCTCATGGAGGACCATCAAGTGACCCGTCGGGTCATCGGGATCGCGCCGGACGTTCATGGGCCCCAGACAGAGCGCGATGTCTTCCGACCACACTTGGCGCTCGGCCTCTGCGAGACGCTCGCCGACGATCTCCAGATGGGCCTTCAGCAGACCCGCATCCGCGCCCAGGGCCTGCAGCTGACGGGAGACGGCATCGAGCTCCGCTTGGATTCCGGCCGCGTCCGGGTCGTCCGGATCCGGCTGGTCGAAGCTCAGCGTTCCGCGCTTCAGGTTTCGGAGCTGACGTTGCAGCAGATCGCGCTGGCGTGTCAGATCCGCACGCTCGACCCGTGCCTCGGCGATTTGGGTCAGGGCCAGGGTGAGCAGATGATCGAAGGCACGCCGCTTGAGGAAGCGCCTGCACTCCTCCTCGATGGTCCGGGGCTCCAGTAGGTGGTGCCCGGAGAAGCTGACCGTCACTTGGGCGACGTCGCGCCGCACCTGGTCGCCCACCAGATCCATCCCGAGGATGTGCCTCTCCTCCCGGCGCGCCATGAGCAGGGCCGTCACCCGCTCGGCACCCCGACCCTCGTTTCCGGCGAGATACTCCAAAAAGGCTCGGTCGCGGGCGAAGACCTGCAGCATTTCCTCGCCGGAGGCGAACAGCGCCGAAAGCCGCGGATCGTTGCGATAGTCGCCGAGTCCGGCCGCCACGGTCGCAGGAATGCCGTCCACGAGGGCCACCACATGGTCGATCGCGTGGATGACGGGTTCGCGCAGCCGCTTGCGGTAACCGGGGACCAGCCGCAACCGGGGATCGGTGCCGTCGACGGTGCGCTCGATGGCCATCTCGATCAGAGACTCGGGATAGCGCCCGATGGCCTCGCGGCCCCCGAAGATGGATTGAAAGAGCTTCACTGCATCTCCTCCGATTGGGCCGGCTGCGAGCGGTAGCGCTCCACGGCCATCTGCAGATTGAACAGCATGCGCTCGCGCCCGAGGGTCTTGCCCAGCGGCGAGCGCTGCACCATGCGCAAGACCTCCGGGTTCAGCGCCACGAGCCAGAGCACGGCACCGCGCTCGCGCAGACGCGCTTCGCCCTCGATCAGCATCTTGAGTGCCGAGTACTCGATGTCGGGGACCGCGCTGAAATCCATCGCGACCACCTTGGGCTCGGCGGCATCGATCAGCGGCAAAAGCTGCTCGCCGACACGTTGGGCATTGGCGAAGAAGAGGCGTCCTTCCGGGCGCACGATGAGGAGGCCGGGGAAGGACTCGTCGTCCGGATGTGTCTCCGATTGTGGGCGAAAGACATCAGTGCCGGGTTTGCGGCCCAGGACATAGAGTCGCGGATGGGCGGCCTGATAGGCGAGGGCAACGAGCGAGACGATGACCGCCACCAGGATCCCCTTCAGGGTCCCGAGCACCACGACACCGGCGAAGGCCACCAGTGCCCAGACGAACTCCATGCTCCGAATCCGCAGGATGTCGCGAAACTCGGCCGGTTGGATCAGGCCGATCGAATAGACGATCACCACGGCAGCCAGGGTGGCCTGGGGCATCAGCCCCATCAGCGGCGCGAGGAGGACCAGCGTCGCGAGTGCGGCGATCGCCGTCACCAGGCCCGCCACCCGGGTGCGGGCACCGGCACGCCGGTTCACCGCGGTCTGGGAGGTCCCGCCGCCGGCTGGCATGGCGCCGAACAGCCCGCCGGCCACATTGCCGAGCCCTGTCGCCAAGAGCTCGCGGTTCGGCGCGGGGCGCGGCTCGCCTGGACCGGCAAAGGCCCGCGCCGCGGCGATGGACTCGGTAAAGCTCATCAAGGCGATGCCCAGGGCGCCGGGCCAAAGTTGGGCGATGAGGTCGAGGTTGGGCGCAACGAAGGCCGGCAGCCCCGAGGGAATATGACCCACGGTCTCCACGCCGTGCGCCTGGAGTGCAAAGAGACCCGAGGCGGCAATCCCCAAGCCGACGGCAACCAGGGGGGCGGGAGCGCGGGGGACGAATCGCTCCATCCCGACCAGGATGACGAGCATTGCCACGCCGACGGCCAGGGTGACCAGCGACGTCTCGGGCAGGTGCTGCACCAGCGCCACCAGATTTTGCAAAAAGCCGCCCTTGTCGAAATGGATGCCCAACAGCTTGGGCACCTGATCGAGGACGATGACGAGCCCGATACCTGCCTTGAAGCCCGTCAGTACCGGCTCCGAGATGAAGCTCGCGACGACCCCGAGACGCAGCACCGAGGCCAGGATCAGCATGATCCCGACCAGGACGGCGAGCGTTGCCGAGGCGGTCAGCAGCGCCGCCGGATCCCCGCTCGGCACGACCAGCGCGAGCTGGGTACCGGTCAGGATCGCCAGCGTCGTGGTGGTGCTGACGCTGAGCGGCCGCGAGGTGCCGAGGATCGCATAGATCACCATCGGCACGAAGGCCGTGTAGAGCCCGATCTCCACCGGCAGCCCGGCGACCGTGGCATAGGCCATGGCCTTGGGGACCACGACCGCCGCCGTGGTCAGACCGGCGACCAGGTCCAGCCGCAGCCACTCCCCTCGATACCCGCCGAGCCGCTCAAGCATCTTTGTGCCCCTCATGCGGATTCAGATGGCCCATGCTCCAACTCACCCCTGTTTGGTTGCCGCCTACCGCACCCTCCACGCTGACGGCGTGAGGAATCAAGAACGCAAAAAACTGCCAAAGCTCATGGAGCGATCACCGCAGTCAGGGTGCGCTGAAAGGCCGTCATTCGTCAAAGACTTGATCTTGTTGCGACGGATAGCGATATGCTGGCCCGGCGCCCCTGCTCCGGGATATCGGAGTCTCTACGACTCCTCGGAGGCATGTGCCGGGGTCGAAGCAACTCCCGGCCGCTGTGCGGAACCTGTTGGAGATGTCGCGTGCGCTGCGCACCGAGTGCCCACTGCGGTGCGCCGGCGCCGCCGCATGAGTCCGATTCAGTAGCCCGGCGGAGCATCGATGACCACATAGGTGACGTCTCCGCCTGAATAGGCGGGCTGATACCAGGTATCGCCGCAATCCGAATAGCTGATGCCATCGACGACGACGGTGGTGCAATCGAGGTCGTAGTAAGCCGCGGCGGTGATGGCCGAGCCAACGATGGCCGCACCCGCGACGACCGCCGCTCCCGTGCCCCAATTGTCCCAGCGGTCGTCGTAATAGTCCTGACGATCATCCCGCACATCTTCTCGGTAGTCCTGACGATCATCGCGGTACTCGTCACGGTGATCCTGACGGTCATCCCTGCCATCGGAGACGGTGTCTTGGCGCTCTCCGCGCATATCCTGCCGCCCTTGGGCCGCGTCGGTACGGAAATCCTGGCGACTCCCCGCTCGGTCGGACCTGTCCGCCTGATCCATGGCGCCGCCGCCGGCCGCGGCCCGCGGTGCCGAACGTGCACTGAAGCTGCCCCCTCGGGCCGGGCCCGCGGCGGAGAATCCTCCGCCTCCGCCAGCCATGCCGCGGGCGCCGGCGTCGCCTCTGCCGCGCGCATCCACGTCCAGGCTCACGGCGCCGATGAACAGGATTGCAGGTCCAAACGTAAAGACTTGGAGTGAGGCACGATTCTTCATTTCGCTTCTCCGGTCGCCGCGGAGGGCATAGCCGAGGCTGGTATCTCGGCAAGGAAGGGGATGCGGGTGGCATCGTCCGGGACGTCGAAGGACATCAGCGTTGCCAGCGGTCCGGGCGAGAGGTTCCAGTCCGAGAAATTCGCCCAGTATTGCGGCTGCCCTTCTTCGTCCTTGTAGGTCAGGACGATTCGACGGGGCAGGGGATCGCCGCTCTCGGGTATCCAGACCTGGAAATCGACGCCGTCCGTGCGGGCGGCCAGATGCACGAAGGGCTTGCTATCGAGCATCGAGGTGTCGACGATCGCCGTCTGCTGCACCCGTTCTTCCAGCTCCTCGGGCAGCGTGGTCACGAAGAGCATGGCCAGCGGCAGGCGCATGTTCAGGTCTTTGACGAAATGCCGGATTGACGCGTCGATATCCCCCTGCATCGGCGAGGAGGCATACATGTTTCGTGTGGCGTCGAATACGCCGATCGATTCCCCGTCAAAGATCACCCGAGACGCCTGTCCATCGCTCCGTTCGACGTCGACCTGCAAGCGGTCCGGGCGGACCAGCACCAGCTCACGACGTTCGCCGAACTCGATCTTCTGGCCGGATTCCTGCACCACGTCGTAGCCGCTTTGCAGCGTGACGCTGAACTGCCCGAGCTGCGACAGAAAGTCCGCCATGCGCATCAACTGCTCCATCGCGGGGCTAGCCATTGCGGCGTCGGCGTTCGGCGCGTCGTTCGGGGGATCGTCGGCCGCGCCCGGCGCCACCGCCGCAACCCAAGCGGTCAGCAGCATCGCGCCTGTCGCGATCACTCGAATGGATGTTTGCATGGGCATTCTCCTCTCGTTCGGTGGTGACATGGAAACGCGGAACTTGCCCATAACACCGCCCGGTAGGGTTGGTGCAGTCGCGGTTGATGCGGGTCACGGGTCACCGATGCTCGTGCCCGGCGGACGAACCTCCGCTTCCCGTGTCGGCTGCCGTGCGGCATCCCCGGAACTCTCGGGAAAGTCGTGCAGCCAGGCCAGAAACAGCTTGTAGCCGAGCACCAGGACGACCGCACCGACGAACAGCCCGATGATGCCGGAGGTGATGAAGCCGCCGATCGCGCCGACAAAGATCACCGACATGGGCACCTGCACGCCGCGCCCGAGCAGGATGGGCTTCAAGACGTTGTCGATGCTGCCGACGAAGAGGCTCCAGATCACGAAGAGTATCGCCGGGACGGTATCCGCCGTCGCCAGGACATAGATCACGATCGGGATGGTGATCGGAAAGATGCCGATCTGGACCGTGCTGAGGAGCAGACACAGCAGTGCCCAGAGCCCGGCGCCGGGTAGACCGATGGCCATGAAGCCGATACCGGCGAGAATGGATTGGATCAGCGCTACTCCGAGGATCCCGCGGGTGACGCTGCGGACCGTCGCCTCGGCCAGTGAGGCGAAGTCCGCGCCTCGCTCTCCGGCCAAGCGGACGGCGAGCGTTCGGGCGAATGCCCCGCTCGCCTTAGCGTTGGCGAGGAACACCCCGGCGATGATGATGGCGACGATGAACTGAAGGATGCCAAAGCCCGCGCCGGCCGCGGTCGACAACAGCCATCCACCGACGGCCTTCAGTTGCGGCGCGATCTTCTGGACCGCCGCCATGAGGTTCCCGGATGCCTGGGACCAGAAGGTACTCAGAGCCTCTCCGACCAGCGGCCAATCCCGCACCGAATCGGGTGGCGGCGGCACGGCCAAGGTGCCGTCCTGTAAGCCCTTGGCGAGTCCCTGGGCCGTGTCCACCAAGGTCGCGCTCAGCATCACCGCGGGCACCATGAGCAGGACGATCCCGAGGATGACGAGCGTGGTGGCCGCGAGTCCGCTCCTCCCGCCGAACAAGCCCCGCAGCTTCAGATAACCCGGGTGTGCCGACACCGCGATGATCACCCCCCAGGCGATCGGGATGAAGAACGGCTGGATAATGCTGAAGCACCAGGCCACGAGCAGGATCAGGATGCCGATCCTGACGGTTGCCTCCAGTGCAGTGGCCACGACCTCTTTTTGCCGGATCACGAGGATCTCCTGTTCAGTCCTCGAGCAATCTGACCGGTACCGCCTCGACACCCCAGATGTCGTCGCAATATTCGCGGATGGAGCGGTCAGACGAGAACTTTCCGCCGCGCGCGGTGTTCAGGATCGACATGCGTGTCCAATGCTCCGTGTCTGTCCATGCCGCGCTGACCTCCTCCTGGCAGGTGATATAGGCAGTGTAGTCGGCCAGCACCAGGAAGGGATCGGACTGGGTTAGGTTCTCGACCAAGGGGCGCGGCACGTCGGTATCGCCGCGCGTGAACCGGCCGCTGCCGATCAGCTCCAGCACGGCGCGCAGCTCGTCGTTGGCCGCCACCCGGTCGGTCGGCCGATAGCCCTCGCGCTTGACTCGCTCCACCTCGTCGGCGGTGAGCCCGAACAGAAAGAAGTTCTCCGCGCCGGCCTCCTCGCGCATCTCCACGTTGGCGCCGTCCAGGGTGCCGATGGTGAGCGCGCCGTTGAGCATGAACTTCATGTTGCCGGTGCCCGATGCCTCCTTGCCGGCGGTGGAGATCTGCTCGGAGAGATCGGCGGCGGGATAGATCAGGTGCGCATTCTGGACGTTGAAGTTCGGGACGAAGGCGACACGCAGACGGTCGTTGATCTGCGGGTCGGCATTGATGGTCTCGGCCACGGCATTGATCAGCTTGATGATGCGCTTGGCCATGAAATAGCCGGGCGCGGCCTTGCCGCCGAATATGAAGGCGCGAGGCGGGATGTCGAGCCCCGGATCCTCCTTGAGCCGGCGGTAGAGCGTGACGATGTGCAGCAGATTCAGATGCTGGCGCTTGTACTCGTGGATGCGCTTGACCTGGATGTCGAACAGCCAGGTCGGATCGAGCGCGATGCCGGTGTGCTGCTCGATGTAGTCGGCCAGACGCCGCTTGTTGGCCTCTTTCACGCTGCGCCACTCCTTGCGGAAGGCGGCGTCCTCGGCATGCGGCTCGAGTGCCCGCAGGCGCCCGAGATCGGTCAGCCAGCCGTCGCCGACCGTTTGGTCGAGCAACGCGCGCAGACCCGGGTTGGACAGGGCCAGGAACCGGCGTGGCGTGACACCGTTGGTCTTGTTGCTGAAGCGCTCGGGCCAAAGCGCGTAGAAGTCCTGTAATACGTTGGCCTTGAGCAGCTCGGTATGGAGCGCGGCGACGCCGTTGACGGCATGACTACCGACGGTCGCGAGGTGGGCCATGCGCACGCGCTTGTCGCCCTCCTCGCCGATCAGAGACACGCGCGCGACCCGCGCCTCGTCGCCTGGATAGCGTGCCCGGACCTCGTCGAGGAAGCGGCGGTTGATCTCGTAGATGATCTCCAGATGGCGCGGCAGCAACTCGGCGAATAATGGCAGCGGCCAAGTCTCGAGCGCCTCCGGCAGCAGCGTATGGTTGGTGTAGCCGAAGGTCGCCACCGTGACGGCCCAGGCCGTATCCCAGTCGAGCAGCCGCTCGTCGATCAGCAGCCGCATCAGCTCGGCGACACCGATCGACGGATGGGTATCGTTGAGCTGCACCGCAAAGCGCTGCGGCAAGGCTTCGATCGGCGCGCCGGCAAGATCGAGGATGTGCAGCATGTCCTGCAGGGAGCAGGAGACGAAGAAATACTGTTGCGCCAGGCGCAGCCGCTTGCCGATGGCCGGCTCGTCGTTGGGGTACAAGACCTTGGTAACAGTCTCCGAGACCAGCTTCTCGTTCACGGCCTGGTAGTAGTCGCCGGTGTTGAAGGCTTGGAAGTCGAAGGACTCGACCGCCTCGGCGCTCCACAGCCGCAGGGTATTGCAGGTGTCGACACCATAGCCCTGGATCGGCGTGTCGTAGGCGGTGCCCTTCACCACCCGAAACGGCACCCAGCGCACGCGCGACGTGCCCGACTCGTCCCGGTAGGTCTCGGTGTGCCCGCCCCAATTCACGGTGTAGGCGACCTCCGGTTTGGCGATCTCCCACGGGTTGCCGTAACGCAGCCACTTGTCGGTGATCTCGGTCTGCCAGCCTTCGCGGATCTCTTGGTCGAAGATGCCGAACTCGTAGCGGATGCCGTAGCCGATCGCGGGACGCTCCAGGGTTGCCAAGGAGTCGAGATAGCAGGCGGCGAGCCGCCCGAGCCCGCCATTTCCGAGTCCGGGCTCCTCCTCGCAGGCCAGGATCTCGTCGAGCTCGAAGCCGAGCTCGGCCATGGCCGTCCGCGCTGCCTCCTCGATGCCGAGATTGAGCAGGTTGTTGCCCAGATGCGGCCCCATCAGGAACTCGGCGGATAGATAGGCCGCGACCTTGTGCTCGGCGGCGAAATAGGTCTCGTTGGTCGCGATCCAGCGCCGCTGCATGCGGTCGCGCACCGCCAGCGCCAGCGCGCGGTAATAGTCCCGGGCGCCCGCCACCCGGGGCAGGCGCCCGACGGAACAGCGCAGATGGTCGATGACACCCTGCTTGAGCGCCTCGGCGCTCAAGCCGACACGGGGATCGGTCGCTGTGGTGTTCTCCTCGGCTGCAGTGGACCTTGTAGTCATGCTGGGACTCCTCCGTTCGTGGCAATAAAGAAGCGCCCCGTTCGAAGGGGGGGCCGCATTGATGGCTGGTGTGGAAAGACCACGAAGATTCAGAATACTGTGTCAGCTCTTGAGTGTTGCCCGCGGGGTGCTGAAGTTTCTACTCATTACGCTCGTCTTTAGACGCGTGGTATAGGGCCTCGGTGCAGGAGTCAAGACACCGACTTTCACTCCAGTAGCTTGAACATTACGGCGGCCAGGAACCCTGCCAACGTGCCCAATCCCACCTCGTTCGGATTGCCATGGGCTGCCGCCTCCGGGATCATTGCAGCGGCAATCATCGTGAGCATAGCGCCCGCCGCCAGGCCCTCGGCGAACACCAACCAGTGTTCGCTGAGCAGGCTCGCGAGCAAGAAGCCGAGGCCTGCTCCGACGGCGGTCGTCACCATCAACGCAAACCACATGAAGAAAATCCGGCGACGGCTCCAGCCCATGCTAAGCATGTTGGCAGAGCTCGATAAGGCTTCGGGAAAGTTCGAAAGGAACAGCCCGGCGATGAGCGTGTAGGGGATCGCCTGTACGAACCGCAATTCTTCCGTGCCGGGGTGCGCAGCGATCAGGGCGAAGAGCCCGGCGCCGATGACGATGCTTTCGGGGATACCGTCAAGCAGAATACCCAGCCAGACGGCCAGGGGCGATCCCTTGTGCTCAGCATGGGCTCTGCGGATTGCGAGAGCCGGCACCTCTTGTCCGATTCGCAAAGCCGAGGCCGCCGAGCGGCTCCACTCGACCGCCTCGTTCAGTCGCGTGGTCAGCTGTTGCTCAAGTTGACCCATGCGATCGACCGCGACGTTGCGGCAGGCCTTGTCGAAATCAGGCGACAAGCTCCTGAGGTGATCGACGTCTTCGCGCGCGAGCCCCAGGCATTTCACGGCGGTTCTCGCCCTTATCGTGGCCAGGCTCGTCAGACCGGGCACGAATAGCGTCAGCACGCCAATCAAGGTCCCCGGACCGAAGGTTGCGCCGTGTTTGCCGGCGATCTCGATGTCCACTTCTCCCTCGAGAACAATGTGCGCTCCGGTGGACTCGTCATTGGGGCCCAAGATCAGTTCCCCCCGTTTGAGCTCAACCGGCCGCAGCATGCTTTCGAGCATCTGGGTCATTCCAGCGGGCAGCGCGTCGAAGGGGCTCACCTGGAGCACTGCGCCCATCACCTTGCGAATGTTTTCGCGGCGACGTTTCGCCAAATACGCAAGCGTGGTGGAGGTCTTGCGCAGATAGCCGCCCTTCTTGTTGACCAGGGCATCCAGCGCCACGAATACGACTCCCCCGAGAATGCAGCCCGCCAGCATGGCGTAGAAATTGGCGTGGGCGTCTCTGCTGCTTTCCGCAAGGTTGTGCTCCGTGAGGGCGAGGGCGGTGGGAGCGACGAGCTCGACGCTGAGTGCCGCGATCAACGCACCGGCACCAAATGCCGCAAATATGGCGATGTAACGCGGCGGGAAACGCAGGTTCAACCCGACGAGTGAGCCGAGAGGTAAGGACACGGCGCTGACTGCACCAAGGACCAGCGCCCAGACGACGTACACAAGCATCGCATCTGTCATATGAAGGTTCCATCTTGCTTCTTGGCGGGGCGGACAATGGGGGTGATCCTGTCGCCCGATATGCGCACTCGGTCTGGCACCCCAGGCTTCCGACGAACCCTGAGATCCGAGATCCGGGGCACGCGCAATCCGGTCAAAGACCGCCGAAGACTCTTGCCCCGATCATCGAGCGCACCGAAGACCGGATGCGTGTGATACCGCCGCAGCCGGTCTTTTCCCACCGGCTGGCGGTATCCAAAGTGCCAGCCAGGCTTCACGCGCGAGAACCTCTGATGAAGAAGCGCCCCGGGCGACCGGGGCGTAGGCAGGAAGGATCTTCGGGCAGCCTACAGCGGCCACACCCAGTTGGTGATCTCCTCGCGGTCCGTCCCGTGCTCATGGGCATAGGCCAGGTTCAGGATGATCTCGTTCTTCATCCGCTCCTTCAGGTGCGCCGCCCGCGCGGCCAGCCCCGGCACCCAGTCGATGACGTCGATGACCAGCGTAAAGCGGTCGGTCTGGTTCAGGATGGCCAGCTCGAGCGGGGTGTTGATGTTGCCCCGTTCCTTATAGCCGCGCACATGCAGGTTCTCGTGGTTCTTGAACCGGTAGGCGAGCTTGTGGATCAGCCAAGGATAGCCGTGGAAGTTGAAGATCACCGGCTTGTCGGTCGTGAACAAGGCATCGAACTCTCGGTCGGTGGAGCCGTGCGGGTGCTCGCTTGCCGGCTGCAGTTTGTAGAGGTCCACGACGTTGACGAAGCGGACCTTCAAATCGGGCAAGTGCTCGCGCAGCAGCGCGGTCGCGGCGAGCGCCTCCTGGGTGGCCACATCGCCGCAGCAGGCCATCACCACGTCCGGCTCGACGCCTTCGTCATTGCTGGCACGGCCCCAGATGCCGATGCCCTTGGCGCAATGCACGACGGCTTCGTCGATGGTGCTGAACTGCAAATGCTTCTGCTTGTCGGCGACGATGACGTTGATGCAGTCGGTGGAGCGCAGGCATCGGTCCGCTACCGCCAGCAGGGTGTTGGCGTCGGGCGGCAGATAGACGCGGCAGACGCTCGGGCTCTTGTTGGTGACCAGATCGATGAAGCCGGGGTCCTGGTGCGAGAAGCCGTTGTGATCCTGCCGCCAGACGGTGGAGGAGAGCAGGATGTTCTGGGAGGCTACCGAGGCGCGCCAGGGCACGTGGTTCTTGGAGATGTCCAGCCATTTGGCGTGCTGGTTGAACATCGAGTCGATGACGTGGGCGAAGGCCTCGTAGGTGTGGAAGAAGCCGTGACGCCCGGACAGCAAATAGCCCTCCAGCCAGCCGATCAGGGTGTGCTCGGAGAGCATCTCCATGACGCGCCCGTCGCGGGAGAGCTCCCCGCCGTCGGCATCCTCCGGCAGTAGGTCCGCCATCCAGACCTTCTTGCTCACCTCGTAGACCGCTTGCAGACGGTTGGATGCGGTCTCGTCCGGACCGAACAGGCGGAAGTTGGTCATGTTGTTGCGCATGACATCGCGCAGGAATTCACCCAGCGGACGGGTGTTCTCGCACAGTACCTTACCCTTCTGGTCGTCCGGCACCTGCACCGCGTAGTCGCGGAAATCCGGCAGCTTGAGATCCCGACGTAACAGGCCGCCGTTGGTGTGGGGATTGGCGCTCATGCGCCGGCCTCCGCTGGGGGCCAGCTCGCGCAGCTCCGGCACCAGCCGCCCGTCGGCGTCGAACAGCTCGTCGGGCCGGTAGCCGTGCATCCAGTCTTCCAGCAGCTTCAGATGTGTCGGGTTGGTCCGCACGTCCGAGAAGGGCACCTGGTGCGAGCGCCAGGAGCCCTCGGCCTTGTGGCCGTTGATCTCCTTGGGTCCGGTCCAGCCCTTGGGCGTACGCAGCACGATCATCGGCCAGCTCGGCAGCTCCGCCTTGCCGCTCCGGCGCGCCTCGGACTGGATGCGGCGGATCTCGGTGATGGCCGTGTCCAGGGTCGCGGCCATCCGCGCTGGTGCATGGTCTCGGGGTCGTCGCCCTCGACGAAGTAGGGGGTGTAGCCGTAGCCGTGGAAGAGTGCTTCGAGTCGATCATGGCTGATGCGCGCGAGGATGGTCGGGTTGGCGATCTTGTAGCCGTTGAGGTTGAGGATCGGCAGCACCGCGCCGTCGCGGATCGGGTTGATGAACTTGTTGGAATGCCAGGCGGTGGCCAGCGGCCCGGTCTCGGCCTCGCCGTCGCC
>NZ_DIUM01000100.1:0-240 GCF_002423035.1 Thiocapsa sp. UBA6158 | reverse complement strand
TGTCCGGATAGACCTCGGAGTAGGTCCCCTCCAGGTAGGTCGGTCCGAGCACGCCCGGGGCGCCGTGACCGGGACCGGCCATGAAGATCGCGTCGAGGTCGTCGCGCTTGATGCAGCGATTCAGATGCGCCCAGGCGAAGGAGAGGGCGGGGCTCGCGCCCCAGTGACCGAGCAGACGGTGTTTGACGTGCTCGATCGCCAGCGGCTCCTTTAGAAGCGGGTTGTCGCGCAGGTAGATCA
>NZ_DIUM01000060.1 GCF_002423035.1 Thiocapsa sp. UBA6158 | reverse complement strand
AGTAATCTTCGGTCAGCAACTGGCCAGAGACATAGAGCGCCACCGAGTCCGGCCCGTGTGCTGCAATGGTTTGCGAAAACCGCGCCGCCACCTCATCCAGCGCAGAGTCCCATGACACCTGCCGCCCCCGGATCATCGGCGCCAGCAGACGCCCCTCGGTCGACAGGGTTTCGCCCAAGGCCGCACCCTTGACGCACAACCGGCCCCGGTTGGCCGGGTGATCGGGGTCGCCCTTGATCTGGACGCTGCCCTTGCCGTCCGGCGTGGCGATCACGCCACAGCCGACGCCGCAATAGGGGCAGGTTGTACGCACCCCGGTCATGCGGCACTGCGCCGGGCAAGGCGGGTTACGTCCAGCAGCACGCGCCCCGCTTCCAGCCGTACCGGATAGGTTTGCACCGCGCCCTCATCCGCGCCCTGCGCCTGCCCGGTGTTCATGTCGAACACCCAGGCGTGCAGCGGGCAGGTCACCGATGTGCCATGCACGATCCCTTCGGACAACGGCCCGCCCTTGTGGGGGCAGCGATCCTCCAGCGCGAACAGCTGATCTTCGGCGGTGCGGAAGACCGCAATACAGCCGATCATGGTTTTCACCACCCGCGCGCCCTGACGCGGAATGTCATCCAAAGCGGCGATGTCCAGAAACGCTGTCATTCTGCGGCCCTCAGGGTCAGGTCGGCAATCGGCGCCCAGTCTGCCGGCGTTGCGGCAAGTTCGGCCCATGGGTCGGTCTGGTAGACCCCTTGCGACAGCATGAAGCGGTCATACAGCGCGCGGCGGTTGGCCGGGTCTTCAACTTGCGCGCGGCACCAGTCGAGGCCCACCCGTGCCACCCATTTGTAGATGCGGTGCAGATAGCGGGCATTCTCGCGGTAGAGCTGGGTAAAGGCGGCGATCACCTCCATCACCTCGGCCTCGGTGGTGACCTTGCACAGGAACTCGGTCTCGCGCACATCCATGCCCGCCGCCCCCGCCACGCTGATCTCATAGCCCGAGTCCACGCAGACCACGCCGATATCCTTGCAGGTGGCTTCCGCGCAGTTGCGCGGGCAGCCCGAGACGGCGAGCTTGAACTTATGCGGGGTCCAGGAGCCCCAGGTCAGCTCCTCGAGCTCGATGCCCATCTTGGTCGAGTCCTGCACGCCGAAGCGGCACCATTGGGACCCCACACAGGTTTTGACCGTGCGCATCGATTTGCCGTAGGCGTGGCCCGAGACGAAACCGGCGTCGGTCAGGTCTTTCCAGATGTGCGGTAACTGCTCTTTGGTCAGACCCAGCAGATCGATGCGTTGGCCGCCCGTGATCTTGACCGAGCGCACGGCATACTTTTCGGCCGCCTCGGCGATGGCACGCAACTGGGCCGGCGAGGTCTCGCCGCCGAAGATGCGCGGGATGACCGAATAGGTCCCGTCCTTCTGGATGTTGGCGTGGACACGCTCGTTGACGAAGCGCGACTGGCTGTCGTCGAGCGCCTCCGTCGGCCAGGTGGAGATGAGGTAGTAATTGAGCGCAGGCCGGCAGACGTGGCAGCCGTCGGGCCGGCGCCAGTCGAGCTTCTCGAAGCAATCGCTCAGACTGGTGAGGTGTTGCTCGCGGATTGCCGCGCGGACCTGATCATGGCTGTAGTCGGTGCATGTGCAAATGGGTTTGGCCTCGGGGGTGGAGTAGTCGCTCCCGAGCGTGCTCGCCAGGATCTGTTCCACCAGACCGGTGCAGGATCCGCACGAGGCCGCCGCCTTGGTGTGCAGCTTGACGTCTTCGAGCGTGAAGAGCCCCTTGCTCGTGATCGCCTTGACGATCTCGCCCTTGCACACCCCGTTGCAGTCGCAGACCTGCATCGCGTCGGTCATGAGCGCGGCCTGGGTTTGACCGCCGTGGCCGGAGTCCCCGAGATGGGCCTGCCCGAACAGCAGATCCTCGCGTATCTCCGAGATGTCGGTCCCTTCGCGCATCAACTGGAAGAACCAGGCCCCGTCGATCGTGTCCCCGTAGAGCACGGCGCCGGCGAGCCGGTTTTCTCGGATCACCAGCTTCTTGTAGATGCCCGCGCCCGGATCCTGGAAGAGGATCTCCTCGCAGCCGTCCCCGCCCTGATACTGACCGGCCGAGAATAGATCGATGCCGGTGACCTTGAGCTTGGTCGAGGTCACGGAGCCCTGGTAGCGCCCGTAGCCGAGCTTGGCCAGATGATTGGCGCAGACCTTGGCCTGCTCGAAGAGCGGCGCGACCAGTCCGTAGCAGTGTCCGCGGTGCTGCACACACTCGCCGATCGCGTAGATGCGCGCGTCGTAGGTCAACATGGTGTCGTCGACCACGATCCCGCGCTCGCAATGGATCCCGGCGCTTTGGGCGAGCGCCATGTTCGGCCGGATGCCGACCGCCATCACCACCAGATCGGTCGCGATCTCGCTGCCGTCGGCGAAGCGCACCGACTCGACCCGGTCGCGACCCTGGATCGCCGCGGTTTGGGCCTCCATGAGAAAGGTCAGGCCGCGTTTCTCCAACGATGCCTTGAGGAGCGCCGCGGCGGGCTTGTCGAGCTGACGTTCCATCAGGGTGTCGAGCAGGTGCACGACGGTCACCTCCATGCCCTGCTGCTGCAAGCCATAGGCGGCCTCCAGCCCGAGCAGTCCGCCGCCGATGACGATGGCGCGCTTGAATCCGCGTGCGGTCTCGATCATCGCCTCGACATCCGCGATGTCGCGGTAGCCCAGCACGCCGGGCAGATCCGCCCCCGGCACCGGGATGATGAAGGGGTTGGACCCGGTGGCCAGGATCAGCCGGTCGTAAGGCACCTCCAGACCGGAGCGGCTGCGCACCAGTCGCTTGCGGCGGTCGATGTGCTCGACCGGATCGCCGGTGTGCAGTGTGATCCCATGCTCCGCGTACCAGTCGCGGCTGTTTAAGATGATCTCGTCGATCGTCTTCTCCCCGGAGAGCACCGGCGAGAGGAGGATGCGGTTGTAGTTCGGATGCGGCTCGGCGCCGAAGACCGTGATCTCGTAGAGGTCCGGCTCCAGCTTCAGCAGCTCCTCGATGGTGCGCATCCCGGCCATGCCGTTGCCTACCAGGACCAAGCGTTCTTTGTTCATTGTGTTTGGTTCTCCGCGTTCGGAATGCGTGTGTCGGGGCATGTAGCCGCCGCTCTCAGACCGTCGCCGTCTTAGCTGGCCCGCTGTTGGTTGCCGCAAGCGCATCCAGCGAGCAGGCCCGGTGCTGGACATCGAAACCGGCGATGTACCCGACCGGGTCGGTAGGATCGAAGGTCGATCCGTCGAAGAAGCGATCCGGCCCCATCGCCAGCGGCGTGCTTGCCTCTTCGAGCATCCAGCCGCGGGCATGCAGACCCTCGCGCTTGTGGTCGATCGCGGGCGATGCCAGACCCAGTGCATCGGCCGCCTCCCGATAGAGATCCGGTCGATAGACCTCGGCGGCCACGGCGACCAGATCGATCGGTTTCTCGATCTGGCCCCAACGCACCATCTGGGTCAGGAACCAGAGCGCGTGGGAGCGCCAGGGATAGGTCGCCGCGAAGCGGAAGAAGACGTTGAAATCGGGCATCGCGACCGGCGGCTCGTCGAGCGCATAGCGGAAGGTGCCGGTCATGGACTGACGCACGATCTCGACCGGCGCGTTGATGTAGCGGCTCGGCGCGATCAGCTCGGCGACGCTCGGGCGATTTTCGGGCGCATCGGTCCAGCGCGCCGCGTCCAACAGGGCCATGAGCAGGGCACGGTGTGTATTCGGATACTGTTCGGCCCACTCCAGATTGACCCCGAAGACCTTCTCGGGATTGTTGTTCCAGAGCTCGTAGTTGGTGATGAGCACTCGCCCCAGACCCTCCGCGACGGCGACCGAATTCCAGGGCTCGCCGACACAGAAGCCGTCGATGTTGCCTGCGCGCAGCTGGGTGACCATCTGCGGCGGCGGAACCACCAGCAGCCGCACGTCGGTATCCGGATCGATGCCGGCCGCGCCCATCCAATAGCGCAGCTCGTAGGCGTGGGTCGAGACCGGGAAGACCACCGCGAAGGTCAGCGGCTTGCCGCCTTGTGCGCGCCGTTCCTCGATCACCTGCCTCAAGGCCACCGCGGAGTAGGGCCGGTGGTTCATGGCGCCCGGATCCAGCTCGCGCATCCGCTCGTAGAGTGCCTGCGAGACCGTGATGGCGTTGCCGTTCAGATCCAGGCTCAGCGCCGTGATGGTCGGCTTTTCGACCGGACCGATGCCGAGCGTGCTCGCGATCGGCATGGGCGCGAGCATATGGGCGCCGTCCAGGATGCCGATGCTGACCTTGTCGCGGACATTGGCCCAGGAGGTCTCCTTGGAGAGCTCCACGTCCAGGCCGTACTTCTCGAAGAAGTCGCGCTCTTTGGCGATGACCAAGGGCGCACAGTCCGTCAGCGGGATAAAGCCAAGCGTCAGGCGCGTCTTTTCCAGTCCGTCGTGTCCGCCGGCGTGGGCGCTGCGTCGGAGCCAGTTGGGGATGATGCTCATGTGGGTGCTCCGGGAGGGTTCGGGGTTCGGGGTTCGGGGTTCAGCGGATCCTGCAGGAGGGATTGAGCCTCGAAGGCTGCAATTGGCCGCTAGCCGACAAGTCGCCGTCACCCGGCACATCGCACAAAAAAAGCCGCAGGCTGATAGCTGATAGCTGACAGCTGACAGCTGACAGCTGAACCCTCCCCCTCAACCATTCGCCGCGAGACGCAGCGTCGGGCGCTCGCGCGCCGGCCGGGCGGACTGCGCCACCACGGGTGCGTGGCGTTCGTGGAGGAACTTCACCACCTCGGCGCGGTAGTGGTGATAGGTCGGATCCTCCGCGAGTGCGAGCCTGTCGCGGGGGCGCAGCAGATCGACATCCAGGATCCGCCCGACGGTCGCGGAGGGTCCATTGGTCATCATCACGATGCGGTCCGAGAGCAGCACGGCCTCGTCCACGTCATGCGTGATGAGGATGACGGTGTTGTTGAGCCGGGCCTGAATCTCCAGCAGCGAGTCCTGCATGTGCGTGCGGGTGAGCGAGTCCAACGCGCCGAAAGGCTCGTCCATCAATAGGACCTTGGGCTCCATGGCCAGGGCGCGGGCGATCCCGACGCGCTGTTTCATCCCGCCCGAGATCTCCGAAGGGCGGCGCTCCAGCGCATGGCCCATGTGCACCAGATCCAGGTTGTGCAGGGTCCACTCATGCCGCTCCTTGCGGGTCTTGCGGCGACCGAAGACCTGGTCGACGGCCAGGCGGACGTTGTCGTAGACGCTCAGCCAGGGCAGCAGGGAGTGCTGTTGAAAGACGACGGCGCGGTCCGGCCCAGGTGACTTCACCTCGCGCTCTTCAAGCAGCACGCCGCCCGTGCTCGCTTCGAGCAGCCCGGCGACGATGTTCAGCACTGTCGATTTGCCGCAGCCCGAATGGCCGATGAGCGAGACGACCTCGCCCTGGGCGATGTCGAGCTTGATGTCCTTCAGGACCTCGAGCGGCCCCTTCGGTGTCGGGAAGGTGATCCCGACCCGATCGATGCTCAGATAGGCAGGCATGGCTTGGTTCCTCGTGCGACGGTCATGGGGTCGGAGCAATCGGCAGGGCGCCTCATCGCAGCACCGCCGTCTTGTCCCAGGAGACGCGGCGCTGGAGCATGAGCATGCCGCGGTCGAGCGCGAAGCCGATGAAGCCGATCACGAACACGGCAACCATGATCCGCGCCAGCGAGTTGGAGCTGCCGTTCTGGAACTCGTCCCAGACGAATTTTCCGAGACCGGGGTTTTGGGCCAGCATCTCCGCGGCGATCAGCACCATCCAGCCGATCCCGAGACTCAGCCGCAGACCCGTGAAGATCATCGGCAAGGCCGAGGGCAGGATGATCTTGACCGTCTGCTTGAACCAGGACAGACGCAGGACGCGGCTGACGTTCATCAGGTCACGATCGACCGTGGCGACCCCGACGGTCGTGTTGATCACCGTGGGCCACAGACAGCACAGCGTCACCGTCATCGCCGAGATGATGAATGACTTGGACATGAGCGGGTCATCGCTCACATAGACGGCGCTGACGATGATGGTCACCAGCGGCAGCCAGGCGAGCGGCGAGACCGGTTTGAAGATTTGGATCAAAGGGTTCATTGCCGCATAGACGGCCGCGCTCATCCCGCAGAGGATGCCGAGCGGGATCGCAATCAAGGACGCAAGCAGGAAGCCGACCATGACCGTCACCAGGCTGGTCCAAATCTGGCTGACGAAGGTCGGCGCACCCGTGTAGCTGCGGGCGCGAATCTTGGCGATCTCCTCCTCGGAGGCACCGCTCGCGACCGCACGCTCGACGCGCTGCTCGATGCGTTCGTTGAAGGCGGCCTCGCGGGCGTGCTCCTCGCGGTGCTCGTCCCAGAGCGCGACGGATTGGGACCAGACCTGGGTCGGCCCGGGCAACTGGCCGAGCGAGGTCTGGATCTGGGAGGCCGCGGCGGCCCAGAGCATCAGAAAGAGGCCGATCCCGACCAAGGACAGCAGCAGGTGTTGGATCAAGCCCCCGGCGGCGCGCTCGGCGCCGTCCCCGGCGAGCCAGTCCATGGCGCGGGCCAGCCAGGGCAGGTCATAGGTCTTCGCGGTGACGTCGATGTTCGACATGGTCTTCTCCGAAATCGATGGGCTCGCGTCCGGCTCGGGTCTCCCCCGACGCCGGACGCTCGGAGCCATGTGTTACAACTGCGTGTCGCCCTTCAGCCCGATCGAGAACTGCTCCAGATAGGCGTTTGGCCGGGTGCCGTCGTAGTCGATGCCGTCGATGAATCCGGTCTGCGTCGGTTTGAATCCGGTTTCCGCGTCGAAGTCCGGGAAATCGGACGCCTCCATCAAGCCGTCGGCGATCAGCGACTCCGCCGCGCGGCGGTAGAGATCGGGCCGATAGACCTGTTTGGCGGTCGCCATGTACCAGTCGTCGGATTTGGGCTCGGCGATCTGACCCCAACGGCGCATCTGGGTGAGATACCAGACGGCATCCGAGTAGTAGGGGTAGCTCGCGTTGTGGCGGAAAAAGACATTGAAGTCCGGGACCTCGCGCCTGTCGCCCTTCTCGTACTCGAAGGTGCCGGTCATGGATGCGGCGATGACCGCCTCGTCTGCGCCCACGTAATTCGGCCGCGACAGGATCTTGACCGCCTCGGCCCGGTTGGCGTTGTCGTTCTCGTCGAGCCACTTGGCCGCCCGAAGCATCGCCTTGACGATCCGCACCGCCGTGTTTGGATTGGCCTCTACGAACCCGGCGGTCATGCCGAACACCTTCTCGGGGTTGTATGGCCAGATCTCGTGGTCCGTGATCACGGGGACGCCGATGCCCATGAAGACCGCCTGCTGGTTCCAGGGCTCGCCGACGCAGTAGCCGTCGATGGTTCCGGACTCCATGGTGGCGGGCATCTGCGGGGGCGGAGTGACCGACAGCAGCACATCGGCGTCGATCTGCCCGTCGGTGTCGTTCTTATGCGGAGCGTAGTAGCCGGGATGCAGCCCGCCGGCGGCGAGCCAGTAGCGCAGCTCGTAGTTGTGCGTCGAGACCGGGAAGACCATGCCCATCTTGAAGGGCTTGCCCGCAGCCCTGAAGCTCTCCACGACCGGCTTGAGCGCATCGGCCTTGATCGGATGCTCGGGACGGCCGTCGGCCATCTTCGGCACGTGCGGCTTCATCTGCTCCCACACCGCGTTCGAGACGGTGATGGCGTTGCCGTTGAGATCCATGCTGAGCGGGGTAACGATCGCCGCCTCGGTCCCGAAGCCGATGGTCGCGGCCAAGGGCTGGCCGGCCAGCATGTGGGCCCCGTCGAGCTGGCCGTCGATGACGCGGTCCAGCAGCACCTTCCAGTTCGCCTGAGCCTCCAGCGTGACGAAGAGGTCTTCGTCCTCGAAGAAGCCCTTCTCGTAGGCGATGGCGAGCGGCGCCATGTCGGTGAGCTTGATGAAGCCGAGCTTAAGATCCTCTTTCTCGGGCGGGCCGAGCGGCTCCGCCGAGGTGCCGGCCGCAAGGCTCAGCATGAGCGCGGCGATACCGGCCGCGGCAAGGCGCGCCGGCGGGGCGCTTCGGGTCGGATGTTCGGGTCTGTCTTGATCGCGCATGGTGACCTCTGTCGATAGCACTACATGAAACGGAAATCCGAAAACGAAAAAAGGCGTCCACCAAGCAACGCTGCGCGTTACACGATGGACGCCTTTGTCCGTTGGCATGGCCGCCATGACCAGGCCGAAACTGTTTTTGGATCCGAGGACCGGGTGATGCGACCACACATGGGCCGACCTGGTCATCGTGGGGACGCCGCTCTCTCCGATAGTCTCGGAGGGACGTCTTCCGTCTGGATCACACTCTTCCGATCAGCCCGCCGTTGGACGATCGATGACGAAACCTAAGCAGAATCGATGCCAGAAACCCTTCAACCGGTTGCGCATCTCGATCGAAAAGCGCTACTTCCTTGATTCTAAAAAGGCGTTTTGCCGGCATCCGAGAGCGATGTGGTCGACACCGGCGACGTAACCGACTCGCGCTGCCGTGCCGACCCGCCCACCCTTGGTGCGCAGTGGCCTCCCATGCACCAAGACGAACGACTCAAACCGAGTCTCTAGACATCTCTGCGGTGCGTCGCTTACAGATTCAAATTCTTATCAATTACTTAAACCGCGCCGACTCCAACGGTCGTCAAGTCAGCCGAGACCGCTTTCGTCCACGAACATCACATATCCCGCCGGGCGCGGTTTAAGGCGCAAAGAACTCGGACGCCGAAATCACGCTCTCGGCAATCTCGGCCAACCTCTTGTTCTTCCGCATCGCCAAGCGGCGCATCGCCTGGAAGGCCGCGTCCTCGGACAATCCCTGCTGCGTCATGATGATCCCCTTGGCGCGCTCGATCAGTTTGCGCTCGGCCAGCTTGCTGCGAGTCTCCAGAAGCTCCTTCTCCAACGCCTGAAACTGGCTGAAGCGCGCCATCGCCGCCTCGACGATCGGACGGACACGCCGCCGCTCGATCCCGTCGACGATGTAGGCGCTCACGCCTGCCTCGATCGCGCGGCGGATGCTCTCGTTGGCGTCGTCCTGGGTGAACATCACCATGGGGCGGGGCTGATGTGCCTGAACGGTGCGCAGGTTCTCCAGCGTATCCCGGCTCGGCGAGTCGATATCGATCAGCACCACGTCCGGCGCAAAACGCACCACCGCGCTCAAGAGGCCATCGTCCGGGTCGACACAGGCCACCACGTCGAAACCCTCCGCACTCAAGGCCGGCCCGAGCACCTCGCGCCGGTCCGGGCGGGCGTCCACAAGCATGATTCGGATCGACATCGGGGACTACTCCGAGAGAGAACCAACGATCGGCGAACGGTTGGCTGAACAGCACACTACAGCAAACAACGCGCCAGATTGGTCCAGGCTGCATTGTCCTCTATGGATTCCCCGCCCCGACGAACGATGTCGACCGACAGGCATAACTCGCGCGGTGTGTTCTGGCCCCACTTCCGGACGCTCGAATCATTCACTCGTGATTCTTGATCGGAATCAAGGTTCCTCGATAGCTGCGGCGCTAGCGTTCGGCGTGATTGAGCCGACGTCGTCCATCAGGCCGGCCCGCCTAGGGTGGGCGCGCGAGAGCAAAGTCCACCCGACCACTAGGATCGGCCATGCGGCCGGGTTTAGGCGCAAAGCCACAAGCCCCAACCCAGCCCGGAGACCCACCGATGAATATCTCAGGAATCCTGGTCGTCGTCCCGCCCGCCCGAATCGAAGACGCCACGCGCGAGCTCAACGCGCTGCCGGGTGTGGAGGTTCACCACACCGAGCCTTCGACCGGGCGGATCGTGGTCGTGCAGGAGGCCGAGACGGTCGAGCAGGAGATCGCAGCACTCTCTCGCATCAAGGCGTTGTCCGGCGTGATGCTCGCCGAGATGGTCTACCACGTCTTCGACGAAACACCCCCCGAATGGGATGCGATCCCCGCCGAAATGGCCGCGTCATAGGCTACACACTCGCCCGACCCGCGCGGGCGAGCGCTCAAAAAATACAACGAGATCGAGGAGGAATCATGGAGCTCAGTCGCCGCAACTTTCTGAAGTCGGGCGTCGCCGCCGCGACAGCCATGGCCGTCGGAATCCCCGTGAGCCGTATCGCCAGCGCGGCGGCGGCCGAGACCGAGCAAGATTGGCGATGGGATAAAGGCGTCTGCCGCTTCTGCGGCGTGGGCTGCGGGATCATGATCGCGACCCAAGACGGCAAGATCGTCGCGACCAAGGGTGATCCCGACGCCCCGGTCAACCGCGGTCTGAACTGCGTGAAGGGCTATTTCAACAGCAAGATCCTCTACGGCAAGGATCGCCTGACGCAGCCCTTGATGCGGATGACCGACGGGCGATTCGACAAGCAGGGCAAGTTCACCCCGGTGACCTGGGATCAGGCCTTCGACGAGATGGCGATCCAGTTCAAGAAAGCCTACGAAGAAAAAGGACCGACCGGGATCGGCGTCATCGGCTCCGGCCAATGGCTGATCCAGGAAGGCTATGCGATGACCAAGCTGATGAAGGCCGGTTTTCGCAGCAACAACATCGATCCCAATGCGCGCAATTGCATGGCCTCGGCCGTGGCTGCATTCATGCAGGTCTTCGGCATCGACGAGCCGCCCGGCAACTACGACGACATCGAATACACGGATACGGTCGTCGCTTGGGGCGCGAATATGGCCGAGGCCCATCCGGTGCTCTGGCAGCGTGTCATCGACCGTCGTCTCGGCCATTCGGACATGAAGATCGTCAACATCACGACCCTGCGAAACATGACCTCCGAAGGATCGGATCTGGAGATCATCATCAAGCCGAATACCGACATGGCGCTGCTCAATTATCTGGCGCGCGAGATCATCCAGCGCGATGCCGTGAATCAAGCCTTCGTCGATGCCCATTGTGTCTTCTGCGCCGGCCCGACCGATATCGGTTACGGGATGCGTGCGACCGACAAATTCGCGTTCGCAGCCGAGAAGGATATCCAGGCGCGCGAGGTCGAGGTGACCCTGACGCGGGACGAGGCGATCGGGCTCGGACTGGATCCCGAGCAGGTTCACACCATCAAGCAGGCCAATGCGGCCACAGCCGATCGACACTGGCTGGTCGGTTTCGAGGACTTCAAGGCCGGGGTTGCGCCCTACACGCTGGATTTCGTCGCCGAGCTGGCCAAGGGCGATGCCGAGGAGTCCTTGGATGCCTTCAAGGCCAAGCTCGTGCGTCTGGCGGATCTCTACGCCGACCCGAAGCGCAAGCTGGTCAGTTTCTGGACCATGGGCTTCAACCAGCATGTGCGCGGGACCTGGGTCAACGAGCAGATCTACAGCGTGCATCTCCTGTTGGGAAAGATCGCCGAGCCCGGCAACAGCCCCTTCTCCCTGACCGGCCAGCCCTCCGCCTGCGGGACCGCACGCGAGGTCGGCACCTTCAGTCACCGTCTGCCGGCCGACATGGTCGTCAACATCGCCAAGCATCGGGATATCACCGAGCAGACCTGGAAGCTGCCGCCCAAGACGCTCAATCCCAAGGTCGGGAGTCACATCACCAAGATCATGCGTGACTTGGAAGACGGGTCCATCTCCTGGGTCTGGGTGCAGGTCAATAACCCCTTCCAGCATGTCGCCAATGCCAACCATTGGCTGAAGGCGGCACGCGAGAACGACAACTTCATCGTGGTCTCCGACGCCTATCCGAGCATCTCGGCCAAGGTGGCCGATCTGATCCTGCCCGTCGCCATGATCTTCGAGAAATGGGGCGGCTACGGGAATGCCGAGCGGCGTACCCAGCTCTGGCGCGAGCAGGTTCCACCGCCGGGAGAGGCACGCAGCGATCTGTGGCAGATCCTGGAATTCTCCAAGCGCATCACCCTGGCGGAGGTCTGGAAGGAGCAGGCCATTCCGGGTCTCAAGGACGAGGGATTCGAAGAGGGAAAACTCCCCGATGTGATGGCCGCCGCACAGGAGATGGGCTACACACCCCAGATGACCCTCTACGAGGCGCTCTTCGAGACACCGCAGAACAAGGCGTTCGCCTGGCCCGATCCGGTTGCCAAGGGGCACGACAATCACACCGTCAAGCAGCTCGGTGTCGATTGGTTTGTCGAGAAGGCGCTCTTCGAGGAATACGCCGGCTTCGGACGCGGTCATCATCATGACCTCGCCCCTTTCGATGTCTATTATCAAGACGACGTGCGCGGTCTGCGCTGGCCGGTGGTCGATGGTAAAGAGACGCCGTGGCGCTTCAACGCCAAATACGATCCCTACGTGAAGAACGGCGAGATCGAGTTCTACGGCGGTGCCATGAAGGAATTGGTGACCGGCAATCTGAACGGTCCTACGACCGAGGAGAAGACCAAATTCCCCGGCAAGGCGAAGATCTTTTTCAGACCGTACGCCGCACCGGTCGAGTCGCCCGACGGGAACTACGACCTCTGGCTCTGCACCGGGCGGTTGCTCGAGCACTGGCATACCGGCACCATGACACGACGTGTTCCCGAGCTGCACCGGGCCATGCCGTCGGCAGTGCTGGACATGAACGAGAAGGATGCCGAGGAGCGTGGTCTCAAACGTCAGGATGCGGTCTGGATCGAATCGCGACGCGGCAAGATCAAGGCGGTGATCGAAACGACGGGCCGTAATCGTCCGCCGCGTGGCTATAGCTTTATGGCCTTTTTCGACGAGTCGGTGTTCGTCAATAAGCTCTGCATCGACGCCACCTGTCCGATCTCCAAGGAGGAGGATTTCAAAAAGACCGCGATCAAGATCTACAAGGTGTAGCGCACCCTCATCGGCGTCATCGACAGTGCCCGGATGTGTCGCATGCATCCGGACGAGCCGAGTGTTTTCATCATGTCCGGCGACTCAGCGATCATGACAACGCGGCGCGGTTTCATACAGAAGACTATTCAGGGTGCGGCCGTTGCGACCAGCGGCGGCATGCTCTGGTCGTATCTCGTTATTCAGAACGCGCGGGCCGAGCCCTTAGCCCTGCGCCCGCCCGGTGCACTCGCGGATGCGCACTTCAATGCGCTCTGCATCAAATGCGGACGTTGCGTTGTCGCCTGTCCCTACGACACCTTGACACTGGCCGCTTTAGCCGATCGTGCCCCGCTCGGCACCCCCTATTTCGAGCCGCGTAAGATCCCCTGCTATCTTTGCCACGACATCCCCTGCAAGGCCGCCTGTCCGACCGGCGCGTTGTCCCCGACACTTGACGATGTCATGGACTCGCGGATGGGTCTCGCCTTCATCGACACCGAGCATTGTCTCTCCTGGCGGGGCCTGCGTTGCGAGATCTGCTATCGGGTCTGCCCGCTTCGGGACAAGGCGATTCGAGTCGAAACACGACGGCGTGAATTGAGCAAACACGCCATGCTCCTACCGATCGTCGTCAGTGACGGCTGCACGGGTTGCGGCATCTGCGAGAATGCGTGTCCGACCGAGATCGCGGCCATCAAGGTACTCCCCGCCGAATTGATTCAAGGCAAGATCGGCGACCATTTCAGGATGGGCTGGAAAAAAGCAGACGGCGCGACGCCCGACTCGGGACCAGGCGACACCTGGAAGGGACAACCGGATGCCGCACCGGCGCAGGGTCAGGCGCCTGGTTTGGATTATCTGAACGAGCCGGGGTATTAGATGGCGAGGAATCGGCAGCCAACGCCGACCTTGCTCGTCACTGCGGCAATCGTGGCGCATGGCGCGGAGCGCCACGGGGCATGCGTGACACCGCAGAGCGGGTGTCACGAGCTACTGAAGGGCCGGCGCAGAGCGCGGTGGACTTCGCTCGCGCATGTCCATCCTGCCGGCCGGTCTTTCAAACAATGCAGTAAGACGCGTGACCTGATTCGCCGAGTCGCGTCTACTCGTGATACCGCTCCGGCGGTGTCATGCATCTCCTGGCGCTCCGCGCCACGCCTCGGTTCGGCAACCCGATGAATAGGTCAACGTCAACTCGACTCTGGAACTGGGGTGCGACCGAAACTGATGCGCG
>NZ_DIUM01000099.1 GCF_002423035.1 Thiocapsa sp. UBA6158 | reverse complement strand
CGCCGGTCAGGATGGCGATGTCTTCCAGCATCGCCTTGCGGCGATCGCCGAAGCCCGGCGCCTTGACCGCCGCGACCTTCAGGCCGCCGCGCAGCTTGTTGACCACCAGTGTCGCCAGCGCCTCGCCCTCGACATCTTCGGCGACGATCAGCAGCGGCTTACCGGCCTTGGCGACGGCCTCCAGTACGGGGAGCAGGTCACGGATGTTGGAGATCTTCTTGTCGTAAAGCAGGATGTAGGGCGCATCCAGCTCGGCCTTCTGGCTCTGCTGGTTGTTGATGAAGTAGGGCGAGAGATAACCACGGTCGAACTGCATGCCCTCCACCAGTTCAAGCTCGTTTTGCAGCGACTTGCCTTCCTCGACCGTGATGACGCCTTCCTTGCCGACCTTCTCCATCGCCTCGGCGATGATCTGGCCGATCGAGGCGTCCGAATTGGCCGAGATGGTGCCGACTTGGGCGATCTCCTTGTTGGTCGAGCAGGGACGCGAGAGCGTCTTGAGCTCGGTGACGGACGCCTCGACAGCCTTGTCGATGCCGCGCTTGATGTCCATCGGGTTCATGCCGGCGGCGACGGCCTTGAGGCCCTCGCGGACCATGGCCTGGGCCAGCACGGTGGCAGTGGTGGTGCCGTCGCCGGCGATGTCGGAGGTCTTGGACGCGACCTCTTTCACCATCTGGGCGCCCATATTTTCGAGCTTGTCTTTGAGCTCGATCGCCTTGGCCACGGAGACGCCGTCTTTGGTGACGGTCGGGGCGCCCCAAGACTTCTCGATGACGACGTTGCGGCCCTTCGGACCCAGGGTGACCTTGACCGCGTTGGCGAGGATGTCCACGCCGCGGAGCATTCGGACACGGGCTTGCTCGCTGAAGGAAATCTGTTTTGCACTCATGGATTGCTTGCCTCGGTAAAGCGAAATGGGGAATGTGGTGGACGCGGGCGGTTATCCGCTATTCGATGACGCCCAGGATGTCGTCTTCGCGCATCACCAGCAGCTTCTCCTCGGAGAGCTTGACCTCGGTGCCTGAATACTTGCCGAACAACACGCGGTCGCCGACCTTCACATCCAGGCGGCGGACGTCGCCGCTGTCCAGCAACTTGCCGTTGCCGACGGCGATGACCTCGCCTTCGATCGGCTTCTCGGCCGCCGAGTCCGGGATCAGGATTCCACCGGCGGAGGTGCGCTCCTCCTCCTTGCGGCGAACGACGACACGGTCATGCAAAGGACGTAGGTTCATAAACGACGTGACTCCTTGAGCGAAGAAACTGAAAGTTCGCGATCTCGACGGGCTGTTAGCACTCGGCCGGATCGAGTGCTAACAATCTAGAGAAAAATCCCGGGATGTCAAGCGCTGCTGAACCGCTGCTGAACCGCGTCCGGAGTCCTCCGATCCGTTATGGGTGATTTCGACCTCGTGTTTCTCAAGGGCTGTCGGGGGACGCGGTTCAGGAGATTAGGAGATTCGGAAAGCTGTGGTGTTGGGTTGCGGGTTAAGGCTCGGGGGCGATTTGTGCGGACGCTTTCAGTCCGGGCATAGATCGAGGATGATGCTGCGATGGAACGATCAGACACTCTCGGGCGGCCTGCTACCGAACTTTCTTCGGGGCGCGAGGCGCGTTTCGGCGGGATCGCTCGGCTCTACGGGGCGGCGGAGAGCGCGCGGATTGCCGAGCTGCATGTTTGTGTCGTCGGCGTCGGCGGGGTGGGATCTTGGGCGGCGGAGGCGCTCGCGCGAACCGGGGTCGGCGCCATGACCCTGATCGACGACGATACCATCGAGGCGGGCAATGTGAACCGCCAGAGCCATGCCATGACCAGCCAGTTCGATCGGGCGAAGGTCGAGGTGATGGCCGAACGCATCCGCGACATCCATCCGCTCTGCCGGTGCGAGCCGATCCGCGATTTCATCACCGATCGGACACTCGAGGCGTATCTGAGCCGCGGCTATGACGCGGTCATCGACGCGATCGACAGCATCCGTTTCAAGGCGGCGATGATTGCACACTGCAAGGCGCACAAGATCCCCATCGTTACGACCGGGGGTGCGGGCGGGCGGCGCGACCCGACCGCGGTCAGGGTGGCCGATCTGACCCTCACGGAGCACGACCCCTTGGCCTCGAAAGTGCGGCGCCGGTTGCGGGAGGTTTATGGGTTTCCGCGTGACCCGAAACGGCGTTTCAAGGTCGACTGCGTCTACTCGCTGGAGCAGCCGGTCTATCCGCAGGCGGATGGCTGTGTCGGCCACCAAAAGCCCGGCATCAGCGGCGTCTCGCTCGACTGTCGACTCGGCTACGGGTCAGCCAGCTTCGTGACAGCGACGTTCGGGTTCGCCGCCGTAGCGAGGGTGATCGAGATGGCGATTAGACCGCGTCCGGAGTGACTCGAGAGGTTACAGTCCAGACTGAACCCGAGGTGAGCCAAAGAGGGCTTCGGTGACGCGGTCTAAATAATGAATAACCGGCTTAGGGAGTGCCTGCCCCCGGCGGCCGATACGTCTTTCCTCTGTCGCCTTTACCCTCTGAACCGCGTCGCCTCGACCTTTTTGGAATGCAGTAACGCTGCTTAGCGCATCGACGTTTCAGGATCGCTCCTCGACGCGGTTCATTCGACGCGGTTCATAAGAGCCCTTCGCGCCTCAACTGGCTCGTCAACACCTCGATCTGCACATCCAGGTCCATGATGTCGGACTCCAAGAGCTTGCGGCGTTGCTCCTGAAACACCTCCTCGATGCTCGTCAGAACACGACGGAAATTGGCGTCGAGATCCGGCGAGGCGGCGCGTTGGTGCGTCCTTGCGTAGCCTTCGACGACACGCTGCACGCCGTCCAGATAAATGTTCAGAAACTTGCGGGCACGGCGCAGGTCCCGCGGATCCTCTTCCAGCAAGGTCAGGATCTCGCGGGCGAGCGCGGCGACGCGCCGCAGCCGTTGATTCAGCTCGGGTTGTCGGATGTCGCGGCTCGACTGCTCGACCGCGGCGATCGAGCGCTCGGCTTGCGTCAAGGCGGCAAGCACCTGATCCGTGGTGTCGAGCCCGGAGGCGGCCGTCACGCGCTTGGCTTCAACTGGATCGGTCCCGTAGAAGAGCCGACACCCGAGCAGGGCCACGAGCCCGAAGGCGAAGGCGATGCCCGGATGGTGCCCGACACCGAGCCAGGCGGTCAGGCCTGTTCCCAAGCCGATCAGGCCGCCGCCGACCGTCTTGAGCGGCCAAGGCGTCTTGGCGACGAGACGGTGCGCGTAGGCGGCTTCCGCGACCAACCCGCGCCACAGCAACCAAGCCCCGCCCAGCAGCAGACCGTAACCGACGGCGTTGCCGATCATCGGCATCAAGAGCCCGCGCGCCATGGCGATGATCGCGGCAACCAAGACCGGCAGCGTCAGCAGGAACATCAAGAGGCCCTTTGCCGGGCTCGGCTGATCCGGGATCGGACGCTGCTCTTCACGGCTGCCGAGGAGCTTGGAGCGGACGACCAGGATCAGGATGGCGATCGCCGTGAGGATCGCGACCAGCGCAAGCACGCGGATCATGGACGGGTCTCCCGAGGCATCAGCGAGACTGAGCGGCCTGCCGTGCGGTCTCGGCAGCGGCAGCCGCAGGCGACGAGCAGGAGACCGCTAGTGCCTGCCAGGAGGCGACGCCGACGGCGGCCAGGATCAAGAGCAAACCCAGTACCTTGCGCGGAAAGTCGGGCATCGCGTCGGGCCGCTCCTCAGGCCTCGGCCCGTTGCCGCAGCAACTTGACCTGGAAGAGTGTGTTGCGCTCTTCTTCTTCGAGCGAGGATTGGATGAAGTGGATCGTCCGCCGATAGAGCGGAATGATATTGTACTTGAGCGCGTTGACCCGCTTCTGAGCCTTGCGTTGCTCTTCCATCAGGCGGTGCAGTGCGGTTTCGACCTCGGCGAGACGGGCGAGCAGCACGCAGGCGTTGGCGAGGTTCTCGCGGGTGGTGTCGAAGCTCGCGTCCGTCCCCAGGAGACCGACCGGCTTGAGCGGGATGCGCTCGCTGGTGACCGCAGGATATTCAACGCCGAGCGCGCGGCGCGGCAGGATGTCGACCGTCAGCGCCAGCTCCGAGCCGAGCGCGGCTTGGTGGATCCCGCGGCTGCCCATGCGCAGATGGGTGATGCTCAGACAGCGGTAAGCCTCGGCGAGGGCCGTTTCGGATGCCTCTCGCAGCCGCCGGTACTCGCCGATGCGCTCGTAGACGAGGCGCGTCAACAGCTCGCGCTTGCGTTCGAGCAGGTCGTGGCCTTCCTCGAGAAACTTCTCCTGCTTCTTCAAGCGCAGGAGTGTGTTCTTGGTCGGCGGAACCTTGATCAGTTGTTGTGCCATCTGGACTCTCTCGACCCGAGCGAAGGCTAGCCGTCCTGGATGCGCCCACGCTCATCCGGCGGCAAAGGTTGAATGATCGCATGATCGTCGTCTCGGATGCAGCGCTTGCTGCATGGGGAGCCCGGCGCGCCGGCCTGTCGATCTCGTCGGGAGCGCGAGCGCCGGGGTCCTAACCGCGCTCGGCGAGACATTCGGGACTGCCGACCTCCAGCTCGCGACACACCAAGGGCCGCTGCGCGTAGATTCGGCACAGCAGGGTGTCGCGGTCCAGTGCCGCGCACCAGCCGTCGTCGAGCCGGTCCATCAGGGTACGGCCGAAGTGGTCGGTGACGGTGAGATGGCCGGGGACACCGGTGTCGGTGAGACACCAGACCTCCAAACGACAGCAGTTGGCGGCGCATGTCTCGCAGGTCACCGAGGCGGCGAGAATCGGGTCGGTCTCGGCCTCGGTCTTCACGCACGCCGAGTCGGCGTTGGCGCTGGAGGTGGCATGGCCGTGGGTCTTTCGGGCATCCTCGATCATCGTATTCGTCACGACGCCGCAGCGATTGAGGCGTGTTCAAGACACCCCGGGTGTGTGAAGGGAGGCGTTGATCGCGAAGATGCGGTCGAAGCCTGATCCGGCGATAGGCGCTCTGGGTGACACCCGTTTTGATCAGAAACATAGCAGGTGTTTGTGAGGAGCAAAGGATGCCGGGATCACCTTGCGTTTGTCGAGCGGAAAATCCGTGTCGACGACGGGTTTTGGAGGCCCGGTCTCATCGCGCGCTTCGACGGATTCTTCAACGCGCTTGCAACATAGAGCGGCGCCATGCGCCGCCGGCGATCGCCCTGAGTAGGTCGCTCAGGAACGCTCTCGCCGACGCGGTGCGAGCAGGCTGAGCAGCGTCGCTGCGGCACCCAGGAAAGCGAATAAGACCTTGAAGCCCCATTCGCCCAGGATGACGGTCAGGTTGTTGTCCTCGGATCGGACATGGTCGGTTCCCGGCGTTTGCCCGGACAGGGGTGCTGCCGGTTGCGGCTCGGATGGTGTCTGTTGCATGGATGCCTCCTCCGGCTTGAGTCGAGGTGTCGGTTCGATCGGGGATCCTTAGGTGCTGTCGCTTCCAGCCCGATCGGCTGTCCGGGTCCGCATCCAGGGGCGGACGCCGGAGACGCGATTCTAAACCGCGTCCAGAGCGACATGCGTCATTTTCATTGTGCGTTTGGCTTTGGCGTTGTCCTCGAGCTCGGTGAGACGCGGATTAGACCAAAAGATCGCTCAAAATCTCGGGGCACTCGAGTAGGGGATTATGGCCGACGCCGGGCAGGACATGCAGTCGCGTCGCGGGACGCCGGCGTACGACTTCCCGGGCGATTCCGAGAAAGCGCGCATCGGAAGACCCGACGATCCAGCTCAGCGCTCCGGGAAAGGCCGTCAGCGGCTCCCAAAGGCTGGGCATGCGCGCGAGTCCGTGCTGCTCGAGAGAGGCCGCGAGCCCCGTCGGGCTTTGGCCTAAGCGCCGCCGACGCTGCTGCTCCAGCACAGCGCTCGGCAAGCCGGCCTGCGTCGCGAATAAGGGTTGTGACTCCCAAGCGTCGACGAAGGCGTCGATTCCGTCCTCGAGGAGCCTTCGAATCCACGCCCGATCACCCGCGAGCCGATCCGCGCGTTGCGATGCGTCTTCGAGACCCGGATGGGCGGAGATGATGGTGGCACGGCGAAAGCGTTCGGGGTCGAGCGCCATCAAGCCGAGCGCGAAACGGCCGCCCAAGGAGTAGCCGACGACCTCGTCGACACCGTCGGGTAGCGCACCTAGGACGTCGCCGACGCTTTCAGAGAAAGACCGAACGGGCGCCGACTCGGCGCCATGTCCGGGCAGGTCGACGGCGAGCGCACGTTCCTTCAGGTGCGGGCAACAGGCCCACCAGTCCTCGCCGCTGCCGGTGAACCCGTGCAGCAGCAGGATCAGAGCGTCGCCTCCGCGATGCGGGCCTCGTGGTCCTTGTCGCGCTCGATCAGGGCGTAGGCCGAATGGTTGTGGATGGACTCGAAGTTCTCGGCCTCGACCACGTAAGCAGTGATGCGGTCGTCCTCGTTCAGTCGCGTCGCCACGTCCCGGACCAGGTCTTCGACGAACTTGGGGTTGTCGTAGGCATGTTCGGTCACGTACTTCTCGTCGGGTCGCTTCAGCAGCCCGAACAGCTCCGAGGACGCCTCCGCCTCGACCATCTCGATGAGCTCCTCGATCCAGATGTGGCCCTGCGAGCGCACCTGCACCGTCACATGGGAGCGCTGATTGTGCGCACCGTAGGCCGAGATTTTCTTGGAGCAGGGGCAGAGGCTGGTCACGGGCACGACGACCTTGATTTGCAGGCTCGGGAGGCCCTGTTGGATCTCGCCGATGAAGGTGACCTCGTAGTCGAGCAGGCTCTCCACGCCGGTCACGGGCGCCTTCTTGTTCACGAAGAAGGGGAAGCGCATCTCGATATGTCCCGCCTCGGACTCCAGGCGTTGCGACATCTCGGTCAGCATCTCCTTGAAGGAGGCCACGCCGATCTCGCGCTCGTGATTGTTCAGGATCTGCACGAACCGGGACATGTGGGTCCCCTTGAAGTCGTGCGGCAGGTACACGTACATGTTGAAATTGGCGACCGTATGCTGCTCGGCGCCGCTGCGATCGCTCACCCGCACGGGATGGCGGATGTCTTTGATTCCCACCTTGTCGATGGCGATCCGCCGCGAGTCGGCGCTCCCCTGGACGTCGGCGATGTCGGCGCTGGCGGGTGCGGCGCAGCAATTGGGCTCGAGCACGTGCTCCATGATGTGACTTCTCTCGATGGATCGTCTTTGATGTCAAATCCGGAATTTGGGGGCTGAGGCCGACAAGACAAACCAGTGCGGATTGCCCGTGTCGATCTTCGGTGGCGAGAGTTGGCCCGGAGCCACGTCGTGCAGCCTCTGCACGCCTCAGTGCTTGCGACCGATCAGTGCGCCTGCGATCCAGCGCAGGGGCTCGGCCTCGGAGGAGAAAATCGCGATGCTTTCGAGCGCATCGGCGATCAAGGCTACGGCCATCTCTTTGGCTTCGGGCAGCCCGACGAGGGCCGGGTAGGTCGCCTTCTCCAAGACCTGATCGCGACCGGCAGTCTTGCCGATCAGATGGGTGTCGCCTTCCACGTCGAGCACATCATCCTGGATTTGAAAGGCGAGACCGAGACATTTGGCATAGCGATCGAGACGCTCGGTATGGTCCGGGTCCGGTGCGTCGTGGGCGAGGATGCCCATCTGCACGGCCGCTCTGATCAAGGCGCCCGTCTTGTGGATATGGATATGCTCGAGCATGGCGACGTCCAGGACGCTGCCCTCGGCGGCTAGATCGAGTGCTTGCCCGCCGACCATGCCGCGTGCACCGCTGGCACGCGCGAGGCTGGCGACCATGGCGATGCGCTTCTCGGCATCCAGTCCGGGCGACTCGGCCAGAGCCTGAAAGGCGAGGGTCTGGAGCGCGTCGCCGGCCAGGATCGCGGTCGCCTCGTCGAAGGCGCGATGACAGGTCGGGCGCCCGCGCCGCAGATCGTCGTCGTCCATCGCCGGGAGGTCGTCGTGGATCAGGGAGTAGGCATGGATGAGTTCGACGGCACAGGCGGGGCGGTCGAGCAGCGCGGGATCCACGCCGAGTGCCTCGCCTGCGGCATAGGCCAGGAGCGGGCGGATGCGCTTGCCGCCGCCGAGGACCGCGTATCGCATGGCCTCGTGCAGCCGAACCGGCTGCACGCTTGCAGGGGGCAGAAGGGCGTCGAGCGTGGCCTCGACGCGGGCGCAACAGCGCGCGCGGAAGTCGTCCAGAGTGGTGTCAGTCATTGGATTCGAAGGGCTCTAGATCGGAACCGGATTCGGACCGGGGTCCGGCATCGGGTCGAGTGTCGGTGAGGATGCGCACGCGTTGCTCGGCCTCATCAAGCGCCTGTTGACAGGCACGGGTCAGGCCGATGCCACGCTCGAACACGGTGAGTGACTCTTCGAGACTCATCTCGCCCTTCTCGAGGGCATCGACGATCGATTCCAGCTCGGCGAGCGACTGCTCGAAGGAAGGCGGGGGCGGAGCGACTGGCTTTTTCATGCGCTTGAACCGCGTCCTGAACGGATACCGATGCTTCGTTGGATCACGCCGCTCGGTTGAATCCAACGGGTTCTGGCCGGACGCGGTTTAAGGTCTTTCGGAGGTCGGGTTAAATTACCCCAGCTCTTTGGATGGGTCAAACTGCGAGCCCCACCAAGCCAGGCACCGTCGCGCCGGGCTTGGCGCCACCCGATGATCATGCGCAACGGTTTTACGCTATCATCATGACCAACAATGTGACCATTCGGAGCCGACGATGGGTGCAGTCAATCTGGCGGAAGCCAAAGCGCATCTGAGCGAGCTTGTGAGCAAGGCCCAGAGCGGCGAGGAGACCATCATCACCCGTCGCGGGCAGCCTGTGGCCAAGCTGGTCCCGATCGCCGAGCCGAAAAAAGCCCTGCGCTCGCTCGCGAAGTTCCGTGCCGGTCTGCCGCAGGCGCGCAGATCGAGTGCGGAGTTGATTCGGGAGCTGCGCGACGAAGGCTTTTAAACCGCGCCCGGTGCGCTATGCGATGTTTTTGGATGCGATTGACCCCGGCAGACCTGACGTCCGCTGGAGCCGGCGCGGTTTAAAGTATTAAAAAATATATTATTTTAAACCGCGTCTCCGTTAAGGGCTGTTGATGCACCAAATGTCGAACTCCCTCGAAAGTGAGCATCTCGCTCTGGACGCGGTTTAATGGTCTACCTGGATACCAGCTTCATCGCGCCGCTGGCCATCGCCGAGGAGACCAGCGACGCGGTCGAGACATTCGTCATGGCGGTGACGCCGGGCGGCCTGGAAACGAGCCTGTGGACCCAGGTTGAGCTGGCGAGTCTGATCTCGCGCAAGCGACGCATGGGCGAGCTGACCGAGACGCAGGCCGAGGCCGTTCGCCGCGAACTCGCACGAATGCTGAACGAGTCGTTTGTGTTGCTCGTGCCGACCGCGGCTGACTTTGTCCTTGCTGCGCGATACCTGGAAACGCCCGAGACCGGTTTGCGCGCGGGTGATGCGCTGCACTTGGCGATCGCGGCGAGGCAAGGCGCTGAAACCATCTTGACGCTCGATGCCGGATTCATTCGCGCGGGGAGGCTTCTGCAACTGCCCGTGGAGCGCGGCATCGCGCTCTAGGCGAGCGGGCCGCGGCGAGCAAGGCCGGCCCCAAGCCCGCCGGCGAGCAGGCAAACCGGCGAGCCCCGATCGGGCTTGCCCGCAAACCCACTACAACCCGACCACGACAACAGACAGGATCGACCCACAGCCCCCATGACCGGCCACTACGATGCCTCAGCCATCGAGGTCCTCAGCGGCCTCGACCCGGTGCGCAAGCGCCCCGGGATGTACACCGACACCACGCGCCCCAACCACCTCGCTCAGGAGGTCATCGACAACAGCGTCGACGAGGCGCTCGCCGGGCATGCCCGCCGCATCGATGTCGTGCTCTTCGCCGACGGCTCGCTCGAGGTGAGCGACGACGGGCGCGGCATGCCGGTGGATCTCCACCCCGAGCAGGGTCTGCCCGGCGTGGAGGTCATCCTCACCAAGCTGCATGCGGGCGGCAAGTTCAACGGCGACAACTATCGCTTCTCCGGCGGTTTGCACGGTGTCGGCGTCTCGGTCGTGAATGCCCTCTCTAAACGCCTGGATGTCTGGGTCAAGCGCGGAGGTCACGAGCACCACATGGCCTTTGCCGGCGGGGAGAAGGCGAGCGATCTCGTTCAACTCGCAAGTGTGGGACGCGGCAACACGGGCACCCGATTACGCTTCTGGCCGGATCCCAAATATTTCGACACGCCCAAGATCGCCACCCGTCCGCTGACGCATCTGCTTCGGGCCAAGGCGGTCCTCTGTCCGGGACTGGAGGTGCGCTTTCGCGACGAGGCGAGCGGCGAGGAGCAGGTCTGGTGCTATCAGGACGGTCTCAAGGACTATCTGCTCCAAGCCCTTGACGGGGCCGAGACCCTACCGTCGCAGCTCTTCGTCGGCGACCTGGAAGGGACCAACGAGGCGGCGAGCTGGGCGCTGGGCTGGTTGCCCGAGGGCGGCGAGGCGGTCGCCGAGAGCTATGTGAACCTCATCCCGACCGTGCAGGGCGGCACCCATGTCAACGGGTTGCGCACCGGGCTCACCGAAGCGGTGCGCGAGTTCTGCGAGTTCCGCAACCTGCTGCCACGTGGTGTGAAGGTGGCCCCCGAGGACGTCTGGGGTCGGGTCAGCTACATCCTCTCGGTCAAGCTGATCGAGCCGCAGTTCTCCGGGCAAACCAAGGAGCGTCTGTCCTCGCGCGAATGCGCGGCCTTCGTTTCGGGCGTGGTCAAGGACGCCCTCAGCCTCTGGCTGAATCAGCATGTGGCCGAGGGCGAGCGGATCGCCGAGCTGGTCATCGGGGCGGCTCAGGCGCGCCTGCGCGCCGGTCGCACCGTCACCCGCAAGAAGATCACGCAGGGGCCGGCCTTGCCGGGCAAGCTCGCCGACTGCACCACGACCGATCCGGAGCGCGGCGAGCTCTTTCTGGTGGAGGGCGACTCGGCCGGCGGCTCGGCCAAGCAGGCGCGCGATCGCGAGTTCCAGGCCATCCTCCCGTTGCGCGGCAAGATCTTGAACACCTGGGAGGTCGATCCGGCCGAGGTCTTGGGCTCGCAAGAGGTGCACGACATCGCGGTCGCCGTCGGCGTGGATCCGGGCAGCGACGACTTGGCCAGGCTGCGTTTCGGCAAGATCTGCATCCTCGCCGATGCCGACTCCGACGGTGCCCATATCGCGACCCTGCTGTGTGCGCTCTTTCTGAGACATTTCAGGCGCCTGGTCGCCGAAGGACACGTCTTCGTCGCCATGCCGCCGCTCTATCGCATCGATGTCGGCAAGCAGGTCTTCTACGCCCTGGACGACAGCGAGAAGCGCGGCATCCTGGACCGTATCGAGGCCGAGAAGATCAAGGGCAAGGTCAATGTTCAGCGTTTCAAAGGCCTCGGCGAGATGAATCCGGGCCAGCTGCGCGAGACGACCATTCACCCGGACACCCGGCGCCTGGTCCAACTCACGGTTGAAGCCGAAGACGACAGCAACAACCTCCTGGACATGCTGTTGGCCAAAAAGCGCGCATCCGACCGACGGGCCTGGTTGCAGGAGAAGGGCGACCTCGCCGAGGTTTAAAACGCGCCCGATGCGATTCGACATTCCACATTGGATGACTCCATCACGATGACACCATTTCGCCTCGGACATGCCTCGGATCCCGATTGGCGTCTGGCCGCCGATCAGTGTCTGACGCAGCTCGGGAGCGTGCCGACGGAGGCGACGCTCGGGTTTCTCTATGTCACCGATGTCCTGGCCGATGATCTCGATGAGATCCTCCGCAGCCTTCGCGCGGCCACGGGCATCACGCAATGGGTCGGCAGTGTCGGCATGGGCATCTGTGCGACCGGTGCCGAATATTATGAAGAGCCCGCGCTCGCGATCATGCTCGGCGAGTTTCCGAGCGATGACTTTCGCGTCTTCCCGAGCCTGGTCGATGATCTCGACGACTTCGATCTGCGTCACGGCGACTGGATGCGCACCAATTCGCCGTACCTGGGCTTGGTCCACGGCGATCCATCCAACGGCCTGACCGAGATCCTGATCCAACAACTCGCGCAGCGCACGACCGCGGGTTTCCTCGTCGGCGGGCTCGCGAGCGCCCGCGGGGACGCCTTGACCATCGCCGACGGGGTGACGCGCGGCGGCCTGTCCGGCGTCCTTTTCTCCGAGCGGGTCGGGATCCTGACCCGACTCAGCCAGGGCTGCTCGCCGATCGGACCGCATCACGTGATCACGGAGGGCCAGCGCAACATCCTGATGCGACTCGACGGCGAGTCCGCGCTCGATGTGCTCAAACAGGACATCGGCGAGATCCTGGCCCGCGATCTGTCGCGTCTCGGCGGCTACATCTTCGCCGGCTTGCCGATCCAGGGCTCGGATACCGGCGACTATTTGGTCCGCAATCTGGTCGGCATCGATCCCAATCAGGGCCTGGTCGCGATCGGCGATCTGGTGGAGCCCGGACGCGAGCTGATGTTCTGCCGGCGCGATGCCGACACCGCCCGCGAGGATCTCGAGCGCATGCTCATGGGCATCAAGAGCCGCCTGTCCGCTCCGCCGAGGGGCGGAATCTACGTCTCCTGTTTAGGGCGCGGGGTCAACCTCTTCGGTCCGGACTCGGCCGAGCTCAAGCAGATCCAGGCCGCACTCGGCGATGTGCCCATCGTCGGGTTCTACGCCAACGGAGAGATCTCGCAGGATCGTCTCTACGGCTATACGGGCGTCTTGACCCTCTTCACCTAAACCGCGTCCAGAGCGAGATGCTGAATTTTCGAGTGAGCTCGACGTCGGGTGCATCCACGACCCTTCGCGGGGACGCGGTTTAAGGTGACTGCGATGAAGACGGACACGGACATCAGCATTCGTACCATGTCGCCGGCCGAGGTCGACCTCGCCATCGAATGGGCTGCGTGCGAGGGTTGGAATCCGGGTCTCGAGGATGCCGCGGGTTTCCGAGCGGCCGACCCAGAGGGTTTCCTGATGGCGTTCGTCGACGGCGAGCCTGCGGCAAGCCTCTCGGCCGTGCGCTACGGCGACACCTTCGGTTTTATCGGTCTCTATATTGCTGCGCCGCTCTATCGCGGGCGCGGCATCGCTCTACGACTGTGGCAGGCCGGCATGGCGTACCTCGGTGATCGGGTGATCGGGCTCGACGGGGTGCCCGAACGTCAGGCGGATTATCGTCGCTCGGGGTTCAAGCTGGCCTGGCGCAACGTGCGTTATTCGGGCTCGGTCGCGATGACGGCCCCGAATGACACGCGCCTGGTTCCGGTCGAGCCGGACCTGCTCCCTGCGCTGCTCGACTATGATCGAGGGTTCTTTCCCGCCCCGCGCGCTCGGTTCCTCGAGACTTGGCTGACCCGGAAGGAAACGCGCCGAAGCTGGGTCCTTGTCGATCCCGCAGCCGATGCGGGTGGTGCCGGACGCGTGACGGGTTACGGGACGATCAGGCAATGCCGCGCCGGTTGGAAGATCGGGCCGCTCTTTGCGGACGATCCCGCCGACGCCGATCTCCTGTTCCGCCGCTTGGCTAGCTGCGCCCGCGCTGATCCGGTCATCCTGGATCTGCCCGAGCCCAATTCGGATGCGCTCGACTTGGCCAAGACCTATGGCCTGTCCTCCGTGTTCGAGACCGCCCGCATGTATCGAGGCACTGCGCCCTCGCTCCCGATCGATCGGATCTATGGCGTAACGACCTTCGAGCTGGGCTGAGCAGGTTTCGCGCACATCCCGTCCCGGGGGGTGCTTTTCGGCTCGCCTGGTTTGCGGACCCACGCGCTGCTTTCCGGGCGCGTTCAGCCCCGCCGCCGATCTCCATGCCAGCGATGCAGGAGCAGCCATTCCACGAAGCTCAGAATAGCGTAGAGCGCGACGCCCATGAGCGCGAGCAGCAGCAACGCGGCGAACATCTTGGCGATCTGCAGCCGATTGCCGGCCTCGAGGATACGCCAGGCGAGCCCGTCGGTGTTGCCGGAGGCGGCGGCGAACTCGGCGACCACCGCGCCGACCAGCGCGAGCCCGCCGGCAGTCTTGATGCCGGCGAGCAGATAGGGCAGGGAGGACGGGACCATGAGCCGGATGAAGGTCTGCCGAAAGTCTGCGCGATACAGCCGGAAGAGGTCGCGTAGATTGGGGTCGACCGCCTTGAGACCTGCGGTCGCGCTTGCCAGGACCGGAAAGAAGGCGGTGATCCAGGCCAGGATCAGCACGGCGAGCCAGGCATTGTCGAGCCCGACCCAGACGATGATTAAAGGGGCGATGGCGATGATGGGCGTGACCTGCAGGATCACGGCATAAGGCGAGAGCGCCGCCTCCGTGATACGGCTGGAGGCGAAGAGCGCTGCGAGTGCCGTGCCCGAGAGCGTTGCCAGAGCGAAGGCTGCCAATGTCGTGCCCAATGTCGTCCAGGCCGAGCCGAGAAGCGAGGCCCCGTCGGTTGCGAAGACGGCCAGAATGGCGCTCGGCGGGGGCAGGATGAAGGATTTGATCTCCCAATAGACGACGGACCACTCCCAGAACCGGATCAAACCCAGAAAGAGCGCGATCGGCAGGATGATCCGCAGGCCCCGCATCAGCATGTCGAGATCTCCTCGAGTGCATCGAGGATGTCGCGCGCGGTCGCATTAAAGGCGGCGGAGGTCCGGTAGCCGGGCTCGCGCGGGTAGGGCGCAGGGTTTTCGATGTCGGCGACCAGACGTCCCGGACGCCCGCTGAGGATCAAGATCCGCTGCGACAGATAGACGGCTTCGAAGACCGAGTGGGTCACGAAGATCCCGGTAAACCGACGCTCGGCCCAGAGACGCAGCAGATCGTCGTTGAGCTTGCTTCGGGTGAATTCGTCGAGCGCCGCGAAGGGCTCGTCCATCAAGAGGACATCGGGGTCGGCGACCAGCGCGCGTGCGATGGAGACGCGCATGCGCATCCCGCCCGAGAGTTCGCGGGGCAGGGCGTCGGCGAAGCCCGCGAGACCCACCTTCTCCAGCGCGACACGGGCGCGTTCACGCGCTTGGGTCTTGGCCATGCCGGCGAGTTCGAGCGGCAGGGCGACGTTCTTGGCCGCACTCGTCCACGCCATGAGTGTCGGCTCTTGGAAGATGAAGCCGAGCGAGCCGCGTGTCTGCGGCCAGTCGACACGGCCCAGTGTGGGCTCTTCCAGCCCGGCGATGAGCCTCAGTACCGTGCTCTTTCCGCATCCCGAGGGGCCGAGCAGGGAGACGAAGGCGCCGGCGGCGATGTCTGCGCTCAGCTCCCCGAGTGCGGCGGTCCCGTTGGGGAAGGTCTTCGCCAGCCGATCGAGGCGCAGGCCGCTGCTCACGGTTTTGGCGGGAGGAAATCGAGCGCGTAGGCGCGCCGCCAATCCAGGTTCTCCGGATACACCCCGTCGGCGGACATGGTCGCGAAGAAGGCATGCCAGCGTGCCTCGGTCATGACGCCGATCCCTGCAGTCTCGGCATCGCCCGCGCTGGCGAGCCGGTAGCGGTTCATCTCGGCGATGGCGTGCAGCAGCACATCGTCGGTCATTTCGGGGTTGTCGGCCTTGATCAGGGCATTGCCGGGCGTGGGATCACCGCTCAGATAGTCCTTCCAGCCGGCAATGGAGGCGGCCACGAAGGCCCGTACCTGTTGCGGGTTGGCTTGGATGCGGCGATCCGAGGCCAGGATGAGCGTCCCGTAGGAGGGGTAGTCCTCGTCGGCCATGAGGAAGACCTGCGGTGCGATCCCGCTCGCCTTCTCGATCTCGTAAGGCTCGCTGGTGACATAGCCCTGCTGGATTGCACGCGGATCGGCGAGAAAGGGGGCGAGGTTGTAAGTGTACTTGCGGATCTGCCGATCCGTGAATCCGAACCTGGCCTTCAGCCAGATCCAATGGCTGCCGACGCCGGCGTCCGAGATCATGATCGGCTTACCCTTCATGTCGGCAATGGATCGAATGTCCTCGCGCGGGTGCGTGATCAGGACCTGCGGATCCTTTTGGAAGATGGCCGCGACGGCGGTCCCCGGAATCCCGGCCGCGACCATGTTGAGCGGGATAAAGCTGTTGGAGCCGATCCCGAAATCGGCCTCGTTGGAGCCCAGGAGCAGGGGGACATTCACCGAGGGGCCGCCCTGAATGATCTCGACATCCAGCCCCTGCTCGGCATAGAGCCCGAGCGCCTTGGCCTGGTAGAAGCCACCTTGCGGGGCCTGCGCTTTCCAGTCGGTGACGAAACGGATCTTGGTCGGCTCGGCGGCCGTTGTCGGTCCGGCGATGGCGAGGCCAATCAAGGCCAGAGCGAAGATGATGGCGTGCTTGGACATGTTCAGCTCTCCGGCGGCGTCTCTTCGCTCGGGACGGCATCCTGCAATGGGCTCAGGAGTCGGTCGAAGTTGTCCGGGTTGACGTACTGAATGACCACGGTCCCGTTGGGGCTGCGGCCGATGTCCATCCCGCGTTCCGGGTAGAGCCAATGGACGATCTCGGTCTCGGGCTCGGTCAGGCGCAGATCGGGTGTGCCGAAGCGTTGCTCGATCAGTTCGTCGTCCAGTCTGGCTTTCGGAAGGTAGCTGATGGATCGGATCGGGCGGGCGGACAGGGTCTCGACATCGGCCGGGTCGAGCTTGATCTTGCGGCTGCCGCTGCCGACCTGGCTGATCCGCAGGCCGCGCTCGTACATGGCGGCGAGGGTGGCCTGGTCGACATCGAGCGCGATCACGAAATCAGCGCGCAGGCGCTGCAGATGGATCTGGTCGAAGAAGGCCTCCACACCATAGGGCTCGGCTTGCGTCGGGTCTTGGAAGAGATTGACCTTGCCGTCCTCGCCGAACAGCGTGCGCACCTCCGCCAACGTGGTCTCCCCGATGGTGAAGCCGAAGACCTGCGAGTGCCCGGAGGCATCCTGCGTGACGCGCCAAGGCAAGCGATCCGGGCCGTCCTCGATGGACGCGGGCATGAGGAGAAGAACACCCAAGAAGCCTAAGACGGCGACGCCGAGGATGGAGAGAATGATCTGTCGATCCATGGGTTGGAGCGCTCCGGATAATGCGATGACGAGCGAGCGGTGAGCCGCCATGCGGCCGTTAAGTTTCGGACCCGAAGACCCGAACAAGAGACCTGAACCGCGTCGACTCCAAGCCTCGCGGACCAAGCCGAACGCGACGCATCGCCGAAGCCGCGTTGCTCACGCCGGACGCGGTTCAGCGTGGTTCAGCGCCAGGGGCATCAGACCGGCGACGACGCGCCGCCCTTCCGAGATCAGGATGTTGTAGGTCCGACAGGCCGCACCCGTATCCATGACCTCGAATCCGATGCCGCGCCCGATCACGGCAAAATAAAGCGCCGGATCCGGAAAGACCTGTGTCTCGCCGGTCCCCAGCACGATGATCCGGGTCTCGGGCTCGATCGCGATCAGCGCATCCAGGTGCTTGAGCGTCAAATCGGCGGGATGTGCCGGACCCCAGCCCTCTTCGAGCCGGTTGGGTGTCACGATCAGCCCGCGGGTAAAGCGTCGCCCCCCGATCAGGATGCCCTCGCTCCCGTAGGCGTCGATCAGTTGACCGCTGCTGCCGTCTGCTTCGGAGAATCTCATGGCGGGAACATAACCGAAGGTCGCTGGATTGGACAAGGTGAGGCCGACACAGCGAGATCAGAACCCGAGCGAACAAGCGGGCAGGTCGAAGGGGCTCTGTTAGAATCGCCGCCACGCGTCCCACTCAACCGATCCGGAAGCCCATGACCGTCCGTACCCGATTCGCCCCGTCCCCTACCGGTTATCTGCACGTCGGAGGCGCCCGCACGGCGCTCTTCAGCTATCTCTTCGCGCGCAAGCACGGCGGGCAGTTCGTGTTGCGGATCGAGGATACGGACCTGGAACGCTCCACGGCCGAGTCCGTAAACGCCATTCTCGAGGGCATGACCTGGCTCGGGTTGGACTACGACGAAGGACCCTTCTACCAGACCCAGCGCTTCGATCGGTACAACGCCGTGATCGACGCGCTGCTGGCCAAGGGGCTGGCCTATCGCTGCGTTTGCTCGAAGGAGCGCCTGGAAAAGCTGCGCGAGGATCAGATGGCGCAGCGGCTCAAACCGCGCTACGACGGTCATTGTCGCGGCCACGAGGTCGATCCGAACACGCCGCATGTCATCCGCTTCAAGAACCCCGCAGACGGCGTCGTGGTCGTCGACGACATGATCCGCGGGCGGGTCGTCTTCGCCAACGCCGAGTTGGACGACTTGGTCATCCGACGCAGCGACGGTGCGCCCACCTACAACCTGAGCGTGGTGGTCGACGATGCGGATATGGGCATCACCCATGTCATCCGCGGCGACGATCATCTGAACAACACCCCGCGCCAGATCAACATCCTGCGTGCGCTCGGCCATGAGCCGCCGCGCTACGCCCATGTGCCCATGATCCTCGGCGACGACGGTGCGCGTCTGTCCAAGCGCCACGGCGCGGTGAGCGTCATCGCCTATCGCGATCAGGGCTATCTGCCCGAGGCGCTGCTCAATTATCTGGTCCGTCTGGGGTGGTCGCACGGCGATCAGGAGCTCTTCTCCCTCGAGGAGATGATCACGCTTTTCGAGATCGGCGACGTCAACAAGGCGGCCTCGGCGTTCAACACCGACAAGCTCGATTGGTTGAATCAGCAGTATCTGCATCATGCCGATCCCGCGCGGATCGCCCGTCTGCTCAGTCCGCACATGGGTCGGCTCGACATCGACCCCGCGACCGGCCCCGATCTGATCGAGGTGGTCAAGGCTCAGGCCGCGCGCGCCAAGACACTGACCGAACTGGCCGAGATCAGTGCCTTCTTCTATCGCGATTTCGAGACCTTCGACGAGGCGTCTGCCAAGAAGCATCTGCGTCTGGTGGCCCGCGAGGGGCTCGAGCGCTTGCGTGCGGCCTTCGAGCTGATGGCCTACGAGGACTGGACGCTCGAGGGACTCAAGCATGTCGTCGAAGCAATCGCCGAGGAGCTGGGAACCAACATGGGCAAGGTCGCCCAGCCCCTGCGCGTCGCCATCGTCGGTCGCGCCGCCTCGCCGGGTATCGACGAGACCCTGCGGCTGGTCGGCAAGGATGCGACGCTGCGTCGAATCGACAAGGCGTTGGCCTACATTGCGGCGCGTGGCGTCAACGAGTCGTCGTAAGACCTGCTTAGGAGAGACATTCGGCTCGCCCTGTCTGCGGGGCGATGCCGGGCGTGGGCGGGTCGAGGGTTTCGGCGCGCACACCATCAAAAAGCCAATCGGGAATCAAGGTATGTATATCGCCATGGTCAGCGCCGAGTGTGCGCCGATCGCAAAAGCTGGCGGGCTCGGTGATGTCGTGCACGGGCTCTCGCGCGAGCTTCTCGCGCTCGGGCAAGAGGTCGAGGTCTTTTTGCCGGGGTACGATTCGCTGCGCCACGATCTGATCGAGGGGCGCCGCGAGGTCTGCCGAGGGTTGCGCGTCCCCTATTTCGATCAGTGGATCGACTGTCGCGTCGACTCGGGCGAGGTCGACGGGATCACCTGCTTCTTCATCGAGTCCGACTCGCCCCATCGGTTCTTTCAGCGCGGTCGCATCTACGGCGAAGCCGACGATGCGGATCGCTTCGCCTTCTTCTGTCGGGCCGTGCTGGAATTCATGCTGACCTCGGGCAGGCGCCCGGACGTCATCCACTGTCACGATTGGCAAACCGCGCTGGTGCCCGTCCTCTTGTTCGAGGTGTACCAGCGGCTCGGGCTGACAGATGCGCGCGTCTGCTACAGCCTGCACAACGTCGGCTACCAGGGTGTCGTGGGTGAATCCGTCCTGCGTCAGGTCGGTCTGGATCCGGCGCGCCTCATGACGCCGGACCGTCTCCAGGATCCGGCCAATCCGCGTGTAGTGAATCTGATGAAGGGCGGGATCGTCTTTTCCAACTTCGTCAACACGGTCTCGCCGCGCTACGCCTGGGAGATCCAGAACACCGAGCAGGGGATGGGGCTGCAGGGTGTTCTGAAGACCCATGACGGCAAGTTCGGCGGTGTACTGAACGGCATCGACGATGCGTTCTGGAACCCCGCGACCGACCGCCACATCCCCGAGCCCTTCGATGCCGACCGGCTCGACGGCAAGGAGGTCAATCGCCGGGCCTTGCGCACCTATTTGGGCCTCGTTCAGGACGACAAGCCCATCGTGGCCGTGGTCAGCCGGCTCGACCATCAGAAAGGCGTGCATCTTCTGCGTTTCGGCATCGCGCATGCCTGCGCGCTCGACTGCCAGCTCGCGCTTCTCGGGGCCGCGCTCGATCCGGTGGTCGCCGAGCAGTTCCGGCGTCTCCAAGAGGACACTGTGGGGCATCCGGATTGTCGCCTGGTCCTTGCGTATGACGAGGAGTTGTCCCATCTCATCTATGCAGGCGCGGACATGATCCTGATCCCGAGCATCTACGAGCCCTGCGGGTTGACCCAGATGATCGCGATGAAATACGGCGTGGTCCCGATCGTGCGGCGTGTCGGGGGGCTCGCCGATACGGTCTTCGACGCCAACTACTCGGATCGTCCCTTCGAGGAGCGCAACGGCTATCTCTTCGATGACCTGACCGAATCCGCCCTGGCAGCCGCCATGGAGCGCGCGATCGATCTGTGGCGGAATCACCCCGAGTATTTTCGCCAGCTGCAGATCAACGGGATGCGTGTCGACCGCTCATGGGGTCGACCGGCGCGCCAGTACCTGGATATCTACAGCCACATCCGAGTGCACTGAACCGAAGATGACTCCGCGACTCTCACCGACCCCCGCACCCTCCGTGCCTTTGGACCTGACGGCCCTGCGCGCCCAGTTTCCGATCCTCGCAACCCGGGTGCACGATCAGCCGTTGGCCTACCTGGACAATGCCGCGAGCACCCAGCAGCCGCTCCAGGTCATCCAGGCGGTGAGCGACTATCACCAGCAATACCACGCCAACATCCATCGCGGGGTCTACCAGCTCTCGCGTAATGCCACCCGGATGCACGACTATGCGCGCGAGATGGTCGCGCACTTCCTGCACGCCGCCGAGCCGGTCGAGTGTCTCTTCACGCGCGGGACGACCGAATCCATCAACCTGGTCGCCGCCTCCTGGGGTCGGGCCAACCTGCAGCCGGGCGACGAGATCATCCTCTCCAGCTTGGAGCATCACTCCAACATCGTGCCCTGGCAGATGGTCTGCGAGGCTACGGGCGCGCGCATCCGGGTCATCCCGATCGACGATGCCGGCGAGCTCGACATGGACGCCTACCGTCGCCTGCTCTCTTCGCGCACCCGGCTGGTTGCGGTCAATCACGTCTCCAATGCACTCGGCACCGTCAATCCGGTCGAGGCGATCATCGACGAGGCCCATGCCGCCGGGGCGCTTGCGCTGATCGACGGCGCTCAGTGGGTCGCCCACGGCGCGACCGATGTCCAGGCGCTCGATGCCGATTTCTACGCCTTCTCCGGACACAAGCTCTACGGGCCGACCGGCATGGGCGTGCTCTACGGGAAACGCGGCCTGCTCGAGGCGATACCGCCCTACCAGGGCGGCGGCGACATGATCGAGACGGTCAGTTTCGAGAAGACCACCTTCGCGCCGCCCCCCAACAAGTTCGAGGCCGGCACGCCCCATATCGCGGGCGCGGTCGGCCTGGCCGCGGCCATCGAGTGGCTCGAAGGGGTTGGATTCGAGCGGATTGCTGCGCACGAGCAGCGTCTCCTGCGTCGGGCTACCGAACGGCTCTCGGCGATCCCCGGTCTCGAGATCAAAGGCACTTCCCCGCACAAGGCCGCCGTGGTCTCCTGGGTCATGGTCGATCCGCCGATCGGCACGCTGGATATCGGCATGCAGCTCGATCTGCGCGGCATCTGTATCCGCACCGGCCACCATTGTTGCCAGCCGTTGATGGACCGCCTGGGCATCGCCTCCACCGCGCGCGCATCCTTTGGTGTTTACAACAGCGAGGCTGAGGTCGAGCGGCTCGCCGATGCGCTCGCCGAGATCGTTTCCGTCGCTCGCGAGGCGTCCGCCAGGAAGGGGCCGACCGAAATGCCTCCCGCGGAGATCCTCTATCCGGCCGCGGTCGCCGACTCGCCCGAGTCGGCCGCCGAAGAGATCGCGGAGATCTTCGATCTTCTGCCTGATTGGCCGATGCGCCATCAACAGATCATGGATCTCGGCGAGCGCCTGACGCCGATGCCGGATGCCTTGAAGGCGCCGGAGACCTTCGTTCCCGGCTGCCAAAGCCGCGTCCATCTGGCGGCCCGCGTGCGTCCCGGCTCGCAAGACGTCATCGAGTTCCTCGCCGACAGCGACGCCAACATCGTCCGCGGCCTCATCGCGCTCCTCCAGCAGCTCTACTCCGGCCAAAAGGCCGGCGCCATCCTCGCCTTCGATGCGCAAGCCTTCTTCAGCCGACTCGGCCTCGACGAGCATCTCAGTATGACCCGCCGCAACGGTCTGGTCGCGATGGTCGAGCGGATTCGGCAGATCGCGGCAGGGTTGGGGCGGTAGCTTTCAGCCGCCAGCCGCCAGCCGCCTGCCGCCTGCCTCCAGCCGCCTGCCTCCAGCCTCCAGCTCGCCGCGTTCAGCATGCCGCCTCCGGTCTACGGCCTCGGGGCCGCAGCCGGGTGGCGATTCTCCGTGCTCGTTGCGGGTTTTCGGTGAGAAACGCAACGTGCCCCCAGGCGCGCTCTGAACCGAGATTCGGCCGTTTCTCGTCATGAAGAAAACTCCTAGCGATCAACATCCTATCGACGTATGGATGTTTGCCGTGGATGACAAACCACCGACCCTTCCAAGCCTCACGGCGCCTTCCCTCAAGTGAGGCCCGCGAAATCCGCCACACAAAGCTGACAACTGATAGCTGATAGCAGCCGGCAGGCAGCAGGGGGCAGGGGGCAGGAGGCAGGAGGCAGGAGGCAGGAGGCAGCTACCCCGCCATGTCCTCACCACTCATGTGTCAAATTTTATTGACATTACCGGGCGTCAAGCTACTATGACACTTGGGATGACATATGAATCCCGTGGTATTTGGATGCATCGCGCCGTGCGGGCCACTCCCGCGTCGGTGCCGCCAAATCTACCCCCGTCGCACAGATTCTGGGCGGCGACCTCGGCATAACCCGTATGGAGGCCAACCCAATGGCTGGGCAGCAATCTCCCGCCGCAACATCCGCCGGCGGCAAAGCACGCGGACAGGCGAAAACTGTCGTCGCGCAGCAGCAGGAAAAGAGCCTGTCCGGGCTCACCCCGGAACAAGCAAAAGAATTTCACGAGCAGTTCAAGGTCACCTACACGGCGTACGTCGGGATCGCAGCACTCGTGCATCTGTTCGTCATTGCGAGCAATCCCTGGTTCTAAGTCGAGGAGATCATTTTCATGCTTCAAGACGCTTTCCGTAACGTTCTCAACTACAAACCGAGTCAGCAGGACTACCGGATTTGGCTGGTGATCAACCCGGCTGTTTGGTTGGTGCCGATGTTTGCTGCCCTTCTCGTGATCGCGTTGAGCGTGCATCTGTACGCCTTCTCCATCCCGGGTAACGCATGGGAGCCCGGCAAGGTCGCCGAGCCCGCCGCCGTTGCGCCGGTTGCCGAGGCCGCTCCGCTCGAAGCCGCGCCTGCCGCCGAGGCTGCTCCGCTCGAAGCCGCTCCGGCCGAGGAAGGCGCACCCGCCGTCGTGCCGGTTCCGGTCGAAGTGATCGTGGTTCCCGAGGCAGCCTAAGCCTCTTCGCTCACCCGGCGTCGGTGTGGCGTGCGGTGCTCGATAAAAACCAGCAAAGGAGCTCAGTCATGGCAGAGTCTCTGTCCGGTCTTACCGATCAACAAGCAAAAGAGTTTCATGAGCAGTTCAAGGTGACCTACACCGCCTATGTCGGGATCGCTGCATTGGTGCACCTCTTTGTGATCGCTGCTAATCCCTGGTTCTAATCCGACTTCTGACGAGATCAAGATTATGAGTGACGTCCAGATTGCAAAGCCGAAGAACCCGGAAGACGATTGGAAGGTGTGGTTGGTGCTCAATCCTGCGACATGGCTGATGCCGATCTTTTTTCTTTTGTTGATCATTGCATTGGTGCTCCATGCGGTCGTGTTCCAGATGGGCTTTGGTTGGGCCTGATCGACTTCTCGATCGGTACCCCTGACCAGGATCGAGCAAACGCGGATTCGTTCATCCCTGAATCGAATTCGCGTGTAACCTCGGCAATTGCGTTCTCGGATCGCGCTATGCTCTAAGGTTTCGCGCCGTCGAGCATGGCCGACACCGATCAATCGGCGCCGGAATCCGAGGACTGCTCGCCATCTCCCTTGTCTTCCATTCCGCATCGACGGACATTTCGTTGCCCGCTCAGATTCGTCCCCCACGGGGATCTCGACCCCGTCCGCTGCCGTTTGCGATCCTCCGCACGCCCGGTCGACAGTCTCCCGAGCGAGCGCTATCCTTAGTGCAGTACTGCGTTTAAGCGATTCACCCCTCTCGGCGCCCGAGCGTCTTACTGCTGGCCAGGCGGCTTGAGTGCCGTGTGGCGTTTCGATCAATCAGACGGCTTGAGGTATTGATGGCGATCAGCGAAGCGGATGCAGATCGGCGGAGCTACGAGCGTGTGTCGTGGGAGCACCACGCGCGCCTGATGCAACTGGGCTCCGATGCGGGCAGCAGCGACCCTGGGATGCACCCGGTGCTCGGGCGCAACATCAGCGAGGGGGGGCTGCAAGTGTGGGCCGATTGCATGTTCGCCGTGCGTTCTCGACTGCTCGTCGAGATGGAGGCACCGGAGATCCCGGAGGGGATTCAAGCCGTCGGCTCCGTGGTCTGGGTTTCACCGAGCACCGCCGAGGAGCGCTGGCTGCTCGGGATCGAGTTCTCCGATGTCGGCGACACCGCACTGGCGCGAATCCGCTCGCTGCTCCAGCCGACGGGCGAACGCAACTGAGCGTCGAGTGCCGACTTAGGCCCGGCGCGATGCGCCCTTTCGTCATTCTCCTCTTTCCAAGATCATGAAACCGGCAGTCGTTCTTTTGAGCGGGGGTTTGGACTCCGCGACGGTATCGGCCATTGCGAAATCCGAAGGATTTGCCCTCTATGCATTGTCGTTTCGCTATGGCCAACGTCACGGCATCGAGCTTGAGTCCGCCGTCCGCGTCGCCGAGGCGCTGGGGGTCGCGGAGCATGCGATCGTCGAAATCGATCTACGGCGTTTCGGCGGGTCGGCGCTTACCGCAGACATCCCGGTGCCCAAGGGGCGTTGCGCCGGGGCGATCGGCGAGGGGATTCCGGTCACCTATGTCCCGGCACGCAACACCGTCTTTCTGTCCTTCGCGCTCGCGTGGGCGGAGACCCTCGGGTCCGAGGACATCTTCATCGGCGTGAATGTGCAGGATTACTCCGGTTATCCCGACTGTCGACCGGCCTTCATCGAGGCGTTCGAGCAGATGGCCAATCTGGCGACCGCGGCCGGGGTCGAAGGGCGCCAAAGGCTCAGGATCCACGCGCCTTTGATGCAGATGACCAAGGCCGAGATCATTGCCCGAGGTCTGTCGCTCGGTGTCGATTACGGTCTGACCAGCAGTTGCTACGATCCCGGAACGGACGGCCGTCCCTGTGGTCACTGTGACGCTTGCTTGCTTCGCGCCAAGGGCTTCGCAGATGCGGGTTACCCGGATCCTCTCAGTCTTCGTTTCGGTCTCTTCGTCCCATGAGTGAACAGCTGTTTTACGTCGCCGCCGCCCCGTTCGAGGCCGCGCGGCGCGTCTCCATCCTGCCTAACGGACACAGGTCGCGCCGTCTGCACGGGCATGGCTTCCTCGCCAAGGTGCGCGCGCAGCTTCCGATCGATTGGGCGCCCTTTCCCGGCGGGGAGACGGACGCGCTGGCTCGGGCGCTCGCAGACGCGATCGCGCCGCTTGATTACAGCGACCTCAACGCACACCTGCCGATCCCGACCGACGAGAATCTTGTCCGGTGGGTGCGTGCGCATCTCGGCGTTCCGGGGGTCGGGTCGGTCGGTGTCCAGAGTACCCGCGATCAGGGCGTCGATCTGGATGGCCTCGAGCAGGCGCATGTCTGGCGACGCTTTCGTTTCGAGGCCGCCCACCGCTTGCCGAATGTCCCCGAGGGTCATCAGTGCGGGCGCATGCACGGTCACGGGTTCGAGGTGATCCTGCATGCCAATCAGGATCTTGCCGGGAGCGACATGGGCATCGACTTCGATCGGCTCGAGGCCATCTGGGCGCCCCTGCACACCGAGCTTGACCACGCCTGCCTCAACGACATCCCCGGCCTGGAGAATCCAACCAGCGAGATGTTGGCGCGTTGGATCTGGGCGCGACTGCGACCGGTCTTTCCGCAGTTGTCCGTCGTGACGGTCTACGAGACCGCCACCGCCGGTTGTCACTACGACGGGGTACATTATCGAATCTGGAAAGAGCAACGCTTCGAGAGCGCGCTGCAGCTTGTCCAGGCGCCCGAGGGCGATCGACGCCGTCGTCTGCACGGTCACAGCTATCTGATGCGCCTGCACCTGACCGCCCCGCTGGACGAAGTGCTCGGCTGGACGATCGACTACGGCGACGTGAAGCGACAGTTCAAGCCGCTCTACGACCGACTCGACCATCATCGGCTCGACGCGCTGCCCCGCCTGCGCCAAGCCGATCCGGCGAACCTGCTCCTGTGGATTCGCGAGGAGGTCGCCACCGCGCTCCCGCAATTGGATCGCATCGACCTGCACGAAACCCCGGGTTGCGGCGCCGTTCTCTGCTGGGGCGCGCTGGGGCCGGCGCTTCCGCTATGAGCTACAGCATCAAGGAGATCTTCTACACACTGCAGGGCGAGGGCGCGCAGATGGGGCGCGCGGCGGTGTTTTGCCGATTCGCCGGGTGCAACCTCTGGTCCGGACGCGAGCAAGATCGGGCGACGGCGACCTGTCGATTCTGCGACACCGATTTTCGCGGGACCGACGGCAAAGGCGGTGGACTGTTCGCAGATCCCGAGACACTCGCCGAACGGATCCGGGCGACCTGGTTCGAGCACGCGGGTTCGGGCGGTCGGCCCTACGTGGTACTGACCGGAGGCGAGCCGCTGCTCCAACTCGACGGTGCCTTGATCCAGGCACTGCATGTGCTGGGTTTCGAGATTGCCCTCGAGACCAACGGTACGCTGTCTGTCCCGGACGGCGTCGACTGGATCTGCGTCAGCCCGAAGGCCGGCGCCGATCTGCTCCAGCAGAGCGGCGCGGAGCTCAAGCTCGTCTTTCCCCAGCCCGGCCTCTCGCCCGAGGATCTCGAGCGCCTCGCGTTCGAGCATTTCTTCCTTCAGCCGATGGACGGCCCGCACCTTCAAGAGCACACGCGCCAAGCGATTGCCTACTGCAAGAACAAGCCGCGTTGGCGTCTGAGCATCCAAACCCATAAGCTGCTGGGGTTTCCTTGACGATCCCGCGGGTTGATTTCGGCGTCTGGCAGGCCAGATCCACGTCATGTCCACTAAGAGGTGCGCTGCAGCAGTCCACATCATGCCAAGCCTCTCGATCATCATCCCGACCAGGCGCATCGGTCCTCATCTCGAGCCCTGTTTGGATGCCTGCCGAGGTTCTTTCCCGGACACCGAGATCATCGTCGTCGCTGCCCTCCCGGGCGAGCATCCTCTTCGGCCTGTCGAGTTCCCGGGGCCGCCCGAAGGCACGACACACGTCCTTTTCGCAACCCCGGGACGCGGTCCGCAGTGCAACGCCGGTGCCCGCGCCGCCGCGGGCGAGCTTCTGCTCTTCCTGCATGACGACAGCATCCTGCCCCGGCAGGCCGCTGCGCTGACGCAGTCCGCCTTCGCCGCGGAGGATGCCGAGCTGGCCTGCTTTCGTCTACGCTTCGACGACGCCCATTGGCTGCTCGGCGTCTATGGCTGGTTTTCGCGGTTCGATTCGCTCCTCACCAGCTTCGGAGACCAGGGGATTCTGATCCGGCGAGGCTTCTTCGACCGACTCGGTGGATTTCCGGATTGGCCCCTGTTCGAGGATGTCGAGCTGCTGCGTCGCGCCCGACGTCGCGTGCGTGTTCTGAAGCTTCAGGGTGTGATGACGACCTCCGCCGTACGCTTTCGTCGCAACGGCGTGCTTCGGCAGCAGCTCATGAACGCGGGGCTCATTCTGCGCTACCTGCTCGGCGCAGCACCGACGAGGCTCGCCGAACTCTACGAGCGAGGTCGAGGATGAGCATCGACCAGTGGTTGGGTCTCGCGGTGCTGGCGACGCTGTTTGCGTTGGAAGGCGTGATCCCTTTCTACGATCAGGCATCCGGACGCTGGTCCCATGCGGCTCGGAATATCGGTCTCGCGCTCATGGCCGGCCTGGTCGGCGCCGTGATGGCGCCTCTGATCCTCATGGCGATCGAGCTGGCACAGACCCGCTGATGGGGTCTTCTGAACGCGACCGCGTTGCCCGCTCCGATCGCCGTGATTGCGGGCCTTTTCCTGTTCGACCTTTGGATGTACGCCTGGCACCGCGCGAACCACGAGGTCCCGCTGCTGTGGCGGCTCCACCGGGTCCATCACACCGACCCGCGGATGGACTCCACGACCGCGTTTCGCTTTCATCCCGGCGAGATCGCTGTTTCAGCGCTGCTCAACGCCGTCGTGATCCTTGGCCTTGATCATCGGTTGGTCCAA
>NZ_DIUM01000086.1:25260-25734 GCF_002423035.1 Thiocapsa sp. UBA6158 | reverse complement strand
AGGGGGTAGTGGCGTAAGCCGTGCCAGTTCGAGTCTGGCCGTCGGCACCATCTGTAGTACAAGCAAACGGCATGTCGCTTCCGCGACATGCCGTTTTTTTTGCGCAGACATGCACGTAAAAGTCTGAATAGCCTAATGATTTGGATTGATCCTCGGGTTGACACTGCCATGACGGCTGCACTAGACTCTCGGTCCGGTTCGACGTCAGAGAATAAGTAAATTCGGGAGGACTGATGCTCGACAATTATCTGCCGATCCTGATCTTTATCATCGTCGGGATCTTGGTTGGCGTCGGCCCGCTCGTTCTGGGTTACTTTTTGGGACCTCGCCGCCCGGATGCGGAGAAAGACTCCCCCTATGAATGTGGGTTTGCGGCCTTCGAGACTGCGCGTCTGAAGTTCGACGTGCGCTACTACTTGGTGGCAATCCTCTTCATCGTCTTCGATCTGGAGATCGCCTTCCTCTTCCCGTGGG
>NZ_DIUM01000086.1:25052-25238 GCF_002423035.1 Thiocapsa sp. UBA6158 | reverse complement strand
GGAAGAAGGGGGCGCTGGAATGGGAATAGAGGGCATCCTCGAAGAAGGCGTCGTCACGACGACGGCCGACAAGCTCATCAATTGGGCTCGGACCGGATCCTTGTGGCCCATGACTTTCGGCCTGGCCTGTTGCGCGATCGAGATGATGCACGCAGGAGCAGCGCGCTATGACCTTGACCGCTTCGG
>NZ_DIUM01000086.1:0-25035 GCF_002423035.1 Thiocapsa sp. UBA6158 | reverse complement strand
GCTGGGTGATCTCGATGGGCTCCTGTGCGAACGGCGGCGGTTATTACCACTACTCGTATGCGGTGGTACGGGGTTGTGATCGGATCGTCCCTGTAGATATTTACGTGCCGGGATGTCCGCCGACTGCCGAGGCCCTGCTTTACGGTATCCTGCAGTTGCAGAATAAGATTCGTCGCACCAATACCATCGCTCGCTGAGTCGTACCCAATTCCAATGGCTAAAGACATCCTGTCCAACCCCGTCAGGCTGACCGCGCTCGTCGATGCACTCGCAGAGGCGCTGACCGGCCAAGGGTGCGAGACCGTCACGGAGCTCGGCGAGGTCACCTTGATCGTGCCCTCGGAGCGTTTGACCGACGTGGCGTGGATCCTTCGTGATCATCCGCAACTGCGCTTCGAGCAGCTCATCGACCTCTGCGGGGTCGATTATGCCGCTTTCGGTAAGTCCGAGTGGACGACGGAGGAGGCATCCACGACCGGTTTCGGGCGCGGTGTGGATCGCGATCAAGAGCTTGTCCTCGATGACCCCAAGCGTTTCGCCGTCGTCTACCATCTCCTGTCGCTGGTACACAACCGGCGGATTCGCCTGCGTGTCTACGCAGAGAGCAGTCAGCCGATGGTCGACTCGGTCGTGCCGGTTTGGGCTGCTGCCAATTGGTTCGAGCGCGAGGCATTCGATCTCTTCGGGATCCTTTTCCGGGGCCATCCCGATCTGCGTCGAATCCTCACCGACTACGGTTTTGTCGGATACCCCTTTCGGAAGGATTTCCCCCTATCCGGACATGTCGAGATGCGCTATGACCCGGAGCAGGGCCGCGTCATCTACGAGCCGGTCTCGATTCCGCCACGTGTGCTGGTGCCGCGCGTGATCCGCTCCGACAGCCGATACGTGCAGACGGACGTGAGTTCGGAGTCCGCCAATGCCTGAGATTCGCAACTACACCCTGAACTTCGGGCCTCAGCATCCGTCGGCCCACGGCGTCTTGCGCCTGGTGCTCGAGATGGACGGCGAGGTGATCGAACGGGCCGATCCGCATATCGGACTGCTGCATCGTGCCACCGAAAAACTCGCCGAGTCCAAGCCGTTCAATCAGAGCATTGGTTACATGGACCGGCTCGATTATGTATCCATGATGTGCAATGAGCATGGCTACGTCCGGGCCATCGAGAAGCTGCTCGGGGTCGAGGCCCCGGAGCGCGCCCAGTACATTCGTACGATGTTCGACGAAATCACCCGCATCCTGAATCATCTGATGTGGCTTGCCGCGCATGGCTTGGATATCGGGGCCATGTCGGTTTTTCTCTATTGCTTCCGCGAGCGCGAAGACCTGCTCGATTGTTACGAGGCCGTCTCGGGTGCGCGGATGCACGCGACCTATTATCGGCCCGGCGGTGTTTATCGAGATCTGCCCGATCGGATGCCTCAATATTCGGGAAGCTCCAAGTGGCATAGCGCCAAGACGATCGCCAAGCGCAACGGCCCGCGTCAGGGTTCGCTGCTCGACTTCATCGAGGATTTCGCCGATCGCTTTCCGGGTCATGTCGACGAATACGAGACACTGCTGACGGATAATCGCATCTGGAAGCAGCGCACGGTCGGCATCGGTGTCGTCTCGCCCGAGCGCGCGCTTCAATTGGGCTTTACGGGCCCGATGCTGCGAGGATCCGGTGTCGAGTGGGATCTGCGCAAGAAGCAGCCCTATGCCGCCTACGATAAGATGGATTTCGATATCCCGGTCGGGGTCAACGGCGATTGCTACGACCGCTATCTGGTTCGCATGGAGGAGATGCGCCAATCCAATCGGATCATCAAGCAGTGCGTGCAGTGGCTGCGTAATAACCCAGGTCCGGTCGCGATCGAGGATCACAAGGTCATGCCGCCGTCGCGCGCCGACATGAAGGACGACATGGAAGCCTTGATCCACCATTTCAAACTCTTTACCGAGGGCTATTGTCCGCCGCCCGGCGAGGTCTATGCCGCGGTGGAGGCACCGAAGGGCGAGTTCGGCTGCTATATCGTGTCGGACGGTGCCAATAAGCCCTATCGTCTGAAGGTCCGTGCGCCTGGCTTCCCGCATCTCGCCGCGTTGGACGAGATGTCGCAAGGCCACATGCTCGCCGACGTGGTGGCGATCATCGGGACGCTGGATGTCGTATTCGGGGAGATCGATCGCTGATGAGCTTTCGCAACGCACCGCTTGCGGTCATTCACGATCGCGATAAATCGACCCTCTTCACCGCCGAGATTCGCGAGCAGATCGATGTGTGGATCGCCAAGTATCCGGCCGAATGGAAACAGTCCGCCGTGATGCCGGCGCTGACCATCGTTCAGGATGCCAACGGCGGCTGGCTGACCCCCGAGCTGATGAACGATGTCGCTGCCTATCTGGATATGCCGGAGGTGTCCGTCTACGAGGTCGCGACCTTCTACGGCATGTACGATCTGGAGCCGCAGGGTCGGCACAAGGTCTGCGTCTGCAACAGCGTCTCCTGCCTGCTGCTGGGCTCCGCAGAGCTGATCGAGCATGTCGAGCACAAGTACGACGTGCGTCTCGGCGAGACCACCGCCGACGGTCGCTTTACCTTCAAAGAGGTCGAGTGTCTCGGCGCGTGCCGACATGCGCCTGCGGTATTGGTCGACAAGACCTACCACGAGAACCTCTCGCCCCAAGCGCTCGATAAGCTGATCGACGAGTTGGAGTAGGCCAATGGTCCCGAATCAGAACAGCGTCTGTTTTCGCAACATGCATCTGGATGCGAGCACTCGGCATACCTTGGATGCCTATCGCAGCCTCGGTGGATACGTGCAATGGGAGAAGATCCTGCGCGAGCGTCCGGACCCGGCCGACATCATCGAGGAGATCAAGCTCTCGGCGCTGCGTGGTCGCGGCGGAGCAGGGTTCCCGACTGGCCTGAAGTGGAGCTTCATGCCGCGCACGGTGCCCGGCCAGAAGTACATCGTCTGCAACTCCGACGAGGGCGAGCCCGGGACCTGCAAGGATCGAGACATCTTGCGTTACAACCCGCACCAGTTGATCGAGGGCATGGCGATTGCGGGCTACTGTATCGGCGCGACGGTCGGCTACAACTATATCCGCGGCGAGTTCTACGAGCCGATCCAACGGTGCGAGGAGGCCATTCGCGAGGCCTACGCGGCAGGTCTGTTGGGCAAAGACATCCAGGGTTCGGGCGTCGATTTCGACCTCTTCAACCATCTCGGCGCCGGTGCCTACATCTGCGGCGAGGAGACGGCACTCTTGGAGTCGATCGAGGGCAAGAAGGGACAGCCGCGCTTCAAGCCGCCATTCCCTGCCCAGGTCGGTCTCTACGGGCGGCCAACCACCATCAACAACACCGAGTCGCTGGCCTCGATCCCGGTCATCCTGGAGAAGGGCGGGAAGTGGTTCCTCGAGCAGGGGCGCCCGAACAACGGCGGTCCCAAGCTCTTCTCGGTGACCGGGCATGTCGCTCGGCCGGACAACTTCGAGGTTCCGCTGGGCACGCCCTTCCGGGCCCTGCTGGAACTGGCCGGCGGGATGAAGGACGGCCGTCGGCTCAAGGCCGTGATCCCGGGCGGGTCATCCGTTCCGGTCGTGCCCGGCGACGTCATGATGGATGTGGACATGGATTACGATTCAATCGCCAAGGCCGGCTCCATGCTGGGATCGGGCGCCGTGATCGTGATCGCCGAGGGGACCTGCATGGTCAAGGTTCTGCACAACCTGTCGCACTTCTACATGCATGAGTCCTGCGGTCAGTGCACGCCTTGCCGCGAAGGCACCGGCTGGCTGGAGCGGGTGCTGCGTCGCATCCTGGACGGCAAGGGCCGGCCGGGCGATCTGGATCTGCTCGACAGTGTTGCAGGTCGGATCGGCGGGCGAACCATTTGTGCCCTGGGTGACGCCGCGGCGATGCCGGTGCAGAGCTTTCTCAAGCATTACCGACACGAATTCGAGCACCTGATCGAGCACGGCCAAAGCATGGCAGCTTAGACCTGCGGCCTGATCCGAATCGGGGCGTGCGCGGCTCGCTGTCGTCGCCCCGGAATCGCAAACTTGTAGAATGGCCCCGTTCGCGCGAGCGAGCAGGTCCGAGAACGCGCGCCGGAGCGGTGCGCGATATCCGGCCCACGGGCGCCGATCGAGAGAGCTGAATGACGGACAAGATCACGATCGAGATCGACGGCCGCACCTGCGAAGCGGTGCCGGGAGAGATGATCATCGCGGTCGCGGACCGCGAGGGGATCGCCATCCCGCGTTTCTGCTATCACAAGAAGCTGTCGNNATCGCGGCCAACTGCCGCATGTGCCTGGTCGAGGCGGAGCAGGGCGGTCGCCCTTTCCCCAAACCGGTGCCTGCGTGCGCCACGCCGGTCGGCGCGGGCATGAAGGTTCTGACGCGCTCGCCCAAGGCCATCGATGCCCAGCAGGGGACGATGGAATTCCTGCTTATCAACCACCCGCTCGACTGCCCGATCTGCGATCAGGGTGGCGAATGCGAGCTGCAGGATGTGGCGATGGGCTACGGCGGCGATGTCTCGCGCTTCTCCGAGCGCAAGCGCGTCGTCAAGGACGAGGATCTCGGTCCGCTCATCGCCACCGACATGACCCGCTGCATCCATTGCACCCGCTGCGTGCGCTTCGGTGCCGAGATTGCAGGCGTGCGTGAGCTCGGCGCCACGGGTCGCGGCGAAGACATGCGTATCGGGACATTCGTCGCCCACACCGTGAGCCATGAGCTCTCGGGCAACATCATCGATCTCTGTCCGGTCGGCGCCCTCACCTCCAAGCCTTATCGCTTCACCGCGCGGGCTTGGGAGCTGACGGATGCCGACAGCATTGCCCCGCACGACGGGGTCGGCTCCAACATCCGTCTGCATGTGCGCGGCGGTCGCGTCATGCGAGTGCATCCGCGCGACAACGAGGCGGTCAACGAGACCTGGATCTCGGACCGCGACCGTTTCAGCTACGCGGGTCTGAACGCCGATGATCGACTAACCGCACCCATGATCAAGACCGACGGGGTCTGGCGCGAGGTCGAGTGGCACGAGGCCTTGACCCTCGTCGCCGAGCGTCTGAAGGCCGCAGATGCGAGCCGTATGGGCTGGCTGATGGCCCCGAACGCAACGCTCGAAGAGCTGTATCTGGCGCAGCGGATCGCGCGCGGTCTGGGTTGTGCCAACATCGATCACCGTCTGCGCCAACAGGATTTCAGCGGGGATGCCGCCGATCCGATGCTGCCTTGGCTGGGCCTGCCGATCGCCGATCTGGAGACCCGCGAGGCGATCCTCTTGATCGGAAGCGAGATTCGTCAGGAGCAGCCGCTGCTGGCCCATCGCATCCGCAAGGCCGCGCTCGAGGGTGCGACCATCGCTTGCGTGAATCCCCTGACCTTGGCGCTGACCCATCCCGCCCGACAGTTGGTCGGGACGCCGGCGCAGATGGTCGCGGATCTCGCGGCGATCGCGAAAGCCTTGGGCGCCAAGGCGTCCGGGATGCTCAAGACGCTCATCGGCTCGGCCAAGCCCGACGATGCTCATCAGGCGATTGCCGACGCTTTGCGTGCCGCGGGGGAGAAGTCGACTGGTGCTCTCCTGCTGGGCGCACTGGCCACGGCACATCCGGACTATGTCTTGCTCAAGGCGCTGGCCTATCGGATCGGTGAGTTGAGCGGCGCCGTCGTGGGTTTTCTGCCGGCAGCGGCGAACAGCGTCGGCGCTCATCTAGCCGGTGCCGTGCCGCACGGTTTGCCCGGCGGTCGCGCGACCGAGACCAAGGGCCTCGGGTTGGGCGTGATGCTGAGCGCACCGCCGAGCACGCTGGTCCTTTGGGGCTTGGAGCCGGATCGGGATCTCATCGACCCCGCACGGGCGATGGCCATGTGCGAGGCGGCCGATCTGCTGATTGCCTGCTCCGCCTTCCGCTCGCCTTCGCTCGATGCCGTCGCCGACGTGCTGCTTCCGATCGGCTCCTTCGCGGAGACCTCCGGGACCTTTGTCAACGCAGGCGGTCTCTGGCAGCGGTTTCAGGGAGCGGTTGCGCCTCCCGGCGAGGCCCGTCCCGGCTGGAAGGTGCTGCGTGTGCTGGGTAATCTGCTGGATCTTCCCGGCTTCGAGTATCGGGATGCGGCGCAGGTGCGCGACGAGCTCGCCGCACTGTGCAGCGATGCCGCACTCGACAATGCCCCGCGCGGGGACTATCCGGCGGTCTCGAGCGGCACGACCGCCGGTCTGATGCGTCTCGGCACTGTGCCCATCTACGCGCTGGATCCGCTCGTTCGGCGGGCGCCGGCCCTGCAGCGCACGCCCGTTCAAGGGGCGGCCTTCGGTGTCTATCTGCATCCGGAGCAGGCGCATGGCGATGGACTGTTTGCCGATCAGACGGTCTTGATTATTCAAAACGGCCACGAGGTCGAGGCCAATGTTTTCCTGGACGACGCGATCGCGATGGGCTGTGCGCGGATCCCGGCAGCCGTGACCGGAAGCGGGCGGCTGGGCGCACAGATCGGCCCGATCGAGATCAGGCCGTGGTTCGGCGAGACGGGCAGCGAGGCGGGATGAATCAACGATGATCGAACTATGGAATGCGCTTCCCGTGGTGATCCAGATCCTGATCAAGATCATCGCGATCGTTCTGCCGCTGCTCGGGATGGTCGCCTACTACACCTTGGCCGAGCGCAAGGTGATCGGCTACATCCAGGTCCGCATCGGGCCCAACCGGGTCGGCTGGCGCGGCTCGCTGCAGCCGATCGCGGATGCGGTCAAGCTGATGATGAAGGAGATCGTCATCCCGACCAAGGCGGACAAGGTTCTATTCTTGTTGGCGCCCATGATCGCGATCGCACCGGCCTTGGCCGCCTGGGCGGTGTTCCCCTTCGACGAAGGGCTGGTGCTGTCCGACATCAATGCCGGCTTGCTCTATCTGCTTGCGCTGACCTCGCTTGGTGTCTACGGCATCATCATCGCGGGTTGGGCGTCCAACTCGAAATATGCGTTGCTCGGCGCCATGCGCTCGGCGGCCCAGATCGTCGCCTACGAGATCGCGATGGGCTTTGCGCTGGTCGGTGTGTTGGTGGCGGCTGGAAGCCTGAATCTGGGTGCGATCGTCGCGGCCCAGGAAGGGAATATCCTGACCTGGTTCTGGTTGCCATTGTTGCCCCTGTTCGGCGTCTATCTGATCTCGGGTATCGCCGAGACCAACCGCGCGCCCTTCGACGTGGCCGAAGGCGAGTCCGAGATCGTGGCCGGTTTCCATGTGGAGTATTCCGGGATGGCCTTCGCGGTCTTCTTCCTTGCCGAATACGCGAACATGATCCTGATCTCGGCGCTCTCGGCACTGCTCTTCATGGGCGGCTGGCTGTCGCCCTTCCCGCAGGCATGGGTCGAGGGCAGCCTGGTTCTGGGTGACGGCTTCCATTGGCTGCTGCTCAAGACCTTCTTCTTCATGTTCGTATTCTTGTGGTTACGGGCGACCTTCCCGCGCTATCGCTACGACCNNAGATCATGCGTCTGGGTTGGAAGGTATTCATCCCGATCACGATCGTCTGGATCCTCGTGGTGGCGCTTGCGGTGCTCGCCGAGCTGCCCCCTTGGTGGTCCGCCTGACCCGGAGACGACCGATGCTGAAAGCCACACGCGATTATCTTCAAAGCCTCTTGATGGTCGAGCTCTTCAAGGGCTTGAGCCTGACCGGCGCTTATCTGTTCAAGCGCAAGTTCACGGTCCAGTATCCGGAGGAGAAGGCCCCGATCTCGCCGCGTTTTCGCGGCCTGCATGNNAACGGCGAGGAGCGCTGCATCGCCTGCAAGCTCTGCGAGGCGGTTTGTCCGGCGTTGGCCATCACCATCGAGGCGGAGCCGCGCGAGGACGGATCGCGACGGACGACGCGATACGACATCGACCTCTTCAAGTGCATCTATTGCGGCTTTTGCGAGGAGTCTTGCCCCGTGGACTCGATCGTCGAGACCGGGGTCTACGAGTATCACTTCGAGAATCGCGGCGAGAACATCATGACCAAGGAGAAGCTCCTGGCGATCGGGGATAAATACGAGGCGGACATCGCCGCGGCACGCGCCGCGGATGCGCCCTACCGCTGAGCACGATGGTCGCAGGGAGCACGGCCGGCTGCGCAGGATCGCCCGAGGATAGGGGCATGTCATGCGCGGGGTTTCGGGGCTTTCGTCGATCCGCCAGCGGCGCTTCGGGGCTCTATCGATCAGGTGGCAATCAGAGCGCGATCAGGCGCCGATCGGGCACTCAGTCGGCGCTTATTTGGCCATTGCGCCTAACCAAGGCATTCGGATGAATCATGGGCTTTGAAAAATTCCTCTTCTATGTCTTCGCGGCCATAACCCTATTCGCTGCAGGGATGGTGATCACGCGTCGCAACCCAGTCCACGCCGTCCTCTATCTGGTGTTGGCCTTCATCAGCAGCGCGGCCCTCTGGATCCTGCTCGAAGCGGAGTTCCTCGGGATCGTGCTGGTTCTGGTCTATGTCGGCGCGGTCATGGTGCTCTTCCTCTTTGTCGTCATGATGCTCGATGTCGATATCGCGACGCTGCGCGCGGGCTTTATTCGCTATTTGCCGATCGGTGCGCTGATTGCGGTCGTGCTTGCCCTTGAGATCTTCCTGATCGTCGGGCCGGCCAACTTCGGATTGCAGCAGTTCCCCTCGCCCGTGCCGGCGGGCCCCGACGTGAGCAATACCGAAGAGCTCGGACTCCTGCTTTACACCCTCTATGTCTATCCGTTCGAGATCGCGGCCGTCATCCTACTTGTTGCCATCGTCGCTGCGATTCGCTTGACCCTGCGTCGTCGGCCGGATACGAAGTATATGGATCCCGCGAAGCAGGTCAGAGTCAAGAAGGGTCCGGACCGGATTCGTATCGTCAAGATGCCTTCCGAGAGTGCCGCGGTTCCGCCCGTCGCCGCCTCGGCCGCACCACAGGAATCGACCGAATGATCGCGCTCTCAGACTATCTGATCCTGGCCGCAGGGCTCTTCATGCTTGCGGTCGCGGGGATCTTCCTGAATCGCAAGAACGTCATCCTGCTGCTGATGTGCATCGAGCTGATGCTGCTCGCGGTGAATATGAACTTCGTCGCCTTTTCCCATTTTCTCGGGGATATGACGGGACAGGTTTTCGTTTTCTTCATCCTGACGGTGGCGGCGGCGGAGGCTGCGATCGGGCTTGCGATCCTGGTGGTGCTTTTCCGTAATCAGCAGTCGATCAACGTGGAGGATCTGGACAGCCTCAAGGGATAGCGCGGACGGCGTCGACGCGTCGACGTGACTGGCGGGTCGATCCGGATTACATCAAGCGAGAGAGCGAACTAAACAGTGGAAAACGTCTACCTGACCATCGTGCTTGCGCCACTCCTGGGCGCCGTCATCGCCGGCTTTTTCGGCGGCCGAATCGGCCGGCAAGGTGCGCATGCGGTGACCATCGCCGGCGTCGGGCTCTCTACGGCGCTGTCTCTCATGGTGCTCGCGCGATTCATCTGGGGTGATCTGCCGGTCTACAACGAGGCCGTCTACACCTGGATGGTCTCGGACGGGATCCGCTTCGAGGTCGGTTTCCTGGTCGACCGGCTCACGGCGCTCATGATGGCGACCGTCACCTTCGTCTCCTTGATGGTCCACATCTATACGATCGGCTACATGGCCGACGACGAGCACAACTGGCCGAAAGGTGCGCTGACCGGCAAGAACAGCTATCAGCGGTTCTTCAGCTACATCTCGCTCTTCACCTTTTCCATGTTGATGTTGGTGATGTCCAACAACTTCATGCAGCTCTTCTTCGGTTGGGAGGCGGTCGGTTTGGTCTCGTATCTGTTGATCGGCTTTTGGTCGACGCGCGAGACAGCGATCTTCGCCAACCTCAAGGCATTCCTGGTCAACCGGGTCGGTGACTTCGGCTTCATCCTCGGCATTGCTGCGATCGCGATGTATTTCAATAGCATGGATTACGCTGAGGTCTTCGCCGCTGCACCCGCGCATGCCGGCACGCAGGTCGCCCTGTTCGGCGGCGTCTCGCTCATGACGCTGATCTGTATCCTGCTCTTCATCGGCGCCATGGGTAAATCGGCGCAGGTTCCCCTGCATGTCTGGTTGCCCGATTCGATGGAAGGCCCTACGCCCATCTCGGCCTTGATACACGCCGCGACCATGGTCACAGCCGGTGTCTTCATGGTCGCCCGCATGTCGCCGCTGTTCGAGATGTCGGAGACAGCGCTCAGCTTCATCCTGATCATCGGCGCAACCACGGCACTCTTCATGGGCCTGATCGGGCTGGTGCAAAACGACATCAAGCGCGTCGTCGCCTATTCGACCCTGTCGCAGCTCGGCTATATGGTGACGGCGCTCGGCGCCTCCGCCTATGCCGCCGGGATGTTCCATCTGATGACCCATGCCTTCTTCAAAGCGCTGCTGTTCCTGGCTGCGGGCTCTGTGATCATTGCCCTGCATCACAAGCAGGATATCCGCGAGATGGGTGGCTTGCGCCGTTACATGCCGATCACCTGGATCACTGCTTTGATCGGCTCGCTGGCCTTGATCGGCTTCCCGGCCTTCTCCGGCTTCTTCTCGAAGGATGCCATCATCGAGGCCGTCGGGCATTCGACGCTCTACGGGTCCGGCTATGCCGTGGTGCTGCTGACGATCGGTGTCTTCGTGACGGCACTCTATAGCTTCCGAATGTATTTCCTGGTCTTCCACGGCAAGCCGCGGATGGACGAGCATACCCGACACCATCTCCACGAAACCCCGTGGGTGGTCACCTTGCCGTTGGTGCTGCTGGCGATCCCCTCGGTGGTGCTCGGCTGGTTGGTCATCGAGCCGCTGTTGGTGACCAATTGGTTCGCCACCGGCGACTGGAGTCCGATCGTCGTGGCACCCGAGCACGATACCCTGCAGCCGCTGCGCGAGCATTGGCACGGCCAGTGGGCCTTCGTCCTGCACGGCATGACCATGCCGCCCTTCTTCCTGGCGATGGGAGGGCTCGCCTCGGCCGCCGTCCTCTGGTGGTTCACCTTCGCGAAGAATCCGAAGATCGACGATCAACTGCAGGCAATGGGCGGTCCCGTCACCAAGGTCCTGCAGTCCAAATACGGGTTCGACGACTTCAATCAGAAGGTCTTCGCCGGCGGGAGCCGACTGCTCGGGCGGGTGCTCTGGCTCGGCGGCGACCGCGCCATCATCGACGATGGTGTCGTCAACGGTTCGGCCCATCGCGTTACGGCTTTGGCACAACGAGCGCGGCATCTGCAGACCGGTTACCTCTATCACTACGCGATTGCGATGATCGTCGGGCTTATCGGGCTCTTGACGTTCTTCGTCGTGCTCTAACGCGGAAGGAGACGCCCCGCATGTACGAATTACCTCTCCTGACGCTGGTCATCTGGTTGCCTATCATCGGCGGCATCGTCGTGCTGGCGAGCGGTGATCGAGGCTCCGACATCTCCAAGTGGATCGCACTCGCCTTTGCCATTCTGACCTTCGCGATCAGCCTCGGTCTCTGGACGGGTTTCGACGCCGGCAGCGGGCAGATGCAGTTCGTGGAACGCGCGGCCTGGATCCCGACCTTCAATGTCGAGTACTACCTGGGTGTCGACGGCATTTCGATGCCGCTGATTATCCTGACGACCTTTATCACCATCTTCGTGATCATCGCGGGCTGGGATGTCATCACCTATAAGCCGTCGCATTACATGGCAGCCTTTCTGATCATGGAAGGCGTGATGGTCGGCGTCTTCTCGGCGCTCGACGCCATCCTCTTCTATGTGTTCTGGGAGGCGATGCTGATCCCGATGTTCATTATCATCGGGGTCTGGGGTGGACCGAATCGGGTCTATGCGACCATCAAGTTCTTCCTCTATACCTTTTTCGGCTCGGTCTTCATGTTGGTCGCCTTGATCTACATGTATTTCCAGGCCGACAGTTTCAGTATTCTCGACTTTCACGATCTGGAGTTGGGCATGACCGCTCAGATCCTGATCTTCGTCGCCTTCCTGCTCGCCTTCGCGGTGAAGGTGCCGATGTTCCCGGTCCACACCTGGCTACCGGACGCGCATGTCGAGGCCCCGACCGGAGGGTCCGTGATCCTGGCCGCCATCATGCTGAAGATCGGCGGCTACGGATTCCTGCGCTTCTCGATGCCGATCACGCCGGACGCCAGTGCCTCGCTCGACTGGCTGATCATCGCGCTGTCCCTGATCGCGGTGATCTACATCGGATTCGTGGCGCTGGTTCAGCAGGACATGAAGAAGCTGATCGCCTATTCTTCGATTGCGCACATGGGTTTCGTCACCCTCGGATTCTTTATCGTCTTCACCATCATCCGCAACCCGGAGCTCGCCGGCGGGGCGGTGATGGGGATCGAGGGCGGTATGGTGCAGATGATCTCGCACGGATTCATCTCGGGCGCGCTTTTCCTTTGTGTGGGTGTGCTCTATGACCGCGTGCATTCGCGCGAGATCGCCGACTACGGCGGCGTGATCAACACGATGCCTTGGTTCGGTGCCTTCGTCGTCTTTTTCGCGATGGCCAATGCGGGCCTGCCCGGAACCTCCGGTTTCGTCGGCGAGTTCATGGTGATCCTCGCAACCTTCCGGGCCGATTTCTGGTGGGCCTTCCTGGCTGCGATCACCTTGATCCTCGCTGCAGCCTTCACCCTCTGGATGGTCAAGCGGGTGATCTTCGGCGAAGTCAAGAACGAGAAGGTGGCCGCCCTGCAGGATCTCAATCGCCGCGAGACACTCAATCTCGGGGTGCTGGCCGCCGCGGTCCTGGCCCTGGGGATCTGGCCTGCGCCCTTGATGGAGGTAATGCACGCCACGGTCGAGAACCTGGTCGCCCATGTCGGCGAGTGCAAGCTGCCGGCCTCCGAGGCGGCGGACTGCGTCCTTGCGGTGCGCGCATCCGTGGCTGGTCTCACGGGGCAGCCGTAAGGTCGGGCTCGGGCTCAATATTTTTTAAGACTTTAAACCGCGCCCGCTCCGGCAGCCGTTCGGAGCGGGCGGGGCAAGCCAATCCGCCAAACGACGCATGCCGCACCGGGCGCGGTTTAATCGGAATTCTCACATGCCATTCGACGCCGCCAATCTGTTTCCCATCCTGCCGGAGATTGCGATCCTGGTCACCGCCAGCGTCGTGCTGGTGCTGGATCTCTATCTCAAGGAGAAGGACAAGGACATCAACCATACCCTGACCCTGATCGGTCTTCTGGTCGCGATCGGCCTGACGGGTGCCGTGGGCGGCGGAGAGGCGCGCATCCTCTTCGACGGCAATGTCGTGCGTGACGGTCTGACCGATCTGCTCAGGGGCGCGATCCTGGTGGTCAGTCTGCTCGCCTTCGTCTACGCGCGCCCCTGGCTGAAGGATCGAGGACTCTTCGTCGGCGAGTTCTATGTCTTGGGGCTCTTCGCGATCCTCGGGATGCTGATTATGGTCTCGGCCAACAGCTTCCTGACCGTCTATCTCGGCCTCGAGCTTCAGGCGCTCTCGCTCTATGCCCTGGTTGCCTTCGATCGAGACTCGAAGAAGGGCGCCGAAGCGGCGATGAAGTATTTCGTGCTGGGCGCACTCGGCTCCGGAATGCTCCTCTACGGAGTCTCCATGATCTACGGCGCCACTGGATCGATCGAGTTCGGCCTGGTCGCACAGGCCGTGGCCGAGCAGGGGATGGACAACAAGGTCCTGGTCTTCGGCGTGGTCTTCCTCGTCATCGGCGTGGGCTTCAAGTTCGGCGCCGTGCCCTTCCACATGTGGGTCCCGGACATCTACGAGGGTGCGCCCACGCCGGCCGTCCTGCTGCTCGGCAGTGCGCCCAAGATCGCGGCCTTCGCATTGGCGATCCGCATGCTTGTGGATGGGCTCGAGGCGATCCAGCCGGACTGGCAGGGCATGCTTCTGATTCTCGCCGTGCTCTCCATGGGTCTGGGCAACCTTGTCGCGATCGCACAGACCAACATCAAACGCATGCTGGCCTACTCGACCATCGCTCATGTCGGTTTTATCTTTCTTGGACTCTTGGCCGGCACCGCGCAGGGCTACGCGGCGGCGATGTTCTACGCGATCGTCTACGCGGTGATGTCCACCGGCGCCTTCGGCATCCTTTTGATCCTGAGCCGCAAAGGGTTCGATGTGGAGAATCTGGACGATCTGAAGGGGCTGAACGACCGGGATTCCTGGTATGCCGCCATGATGGCGTTGGTGATGTTCTCGATGGCCGGCGTGCCGCCGACGGTCGGCTTTATGGCGAAGCTGCTGGTGCTCGAGTCGGTCGTGCGCATCGACCTGGTCTGGCTCGCTCTGGTCGCCGTTGCCTTCTCGATCATCGGCGCCTTCTATTATCTGCGCGTGGTCAAGGTCATCTATTTCGACAAGCCGGACCCGGACATGCCGGTCCTGATCACGAGCGGCGGCGTGCGTTTCGCCATGAGCCTCAACGGCCTTTCCCTTCTGGCGCTCGGCCTCTTCCCGGCAACGCTTCTGAGTTGGTGCCAAAGTGTTTTCGTTTGAGCCGCTCAGGTTTGAGTCCCCGAGGTTCGAGCGCACCGTGATCGAATGCCTCGGGGTCAAACGCTCGGGGTCGGATCATCTCGGTTGTGTCGGCGCCGTCTCGCGTACTACCATCAGGGTTTTCGCCTAACGGAGTCGGACATGTTTCGCGGCAGCATCGTTGCCCTCATTACCCCCATGCATGAGGACGGGGGCATCGACGACGCGAGCCTCCGGCGTCTCGTCGACTTCCATGTCGAGGCCGGGACGACGGCCATCGTGGCCGTCGGGACCACGGGAGAGTCTGCGACGCTCGACGAGGAAGAGCATTGCGCCGTCATTCGCAGGACGCTCGAGCTTTCCGCCGGCAGGATCCCCATCATCGCCGGCACGGGCGCGAACTCCACCCGCGAGGCGATCAACCTGACCCGCTGCGCGAAAGAGGCCGGTGCACAAGCCGCGCTCCTGGTGACGCCGTATTACAACAAGCCCACCCAAGAGGGGCTGTATCTGCATTACCGCGCGATCGCCGAGGCCGTCGACATCCCGCAGATCCTCTACAACGTCCCGGGCCGTACGGCCTGCGATCTGTTGCCCGAGACGGCGGCTCGGCTCGCGCCCATCGAAAACATTGTCGGTATCAAGGACGCGACCGGCGACTTGACCCGCGTCGGGCGGTTGCGCGCCGGCTGCGGCGACGAGTTCGCTCTCTACAGCGGAGACGATGCGAGCGGATGCGAGTTCATGCTGACGGGCGGCGACGGTGTGATCTCGGTGACCTCGAACCTGGCCCCTCGACTGATGCAGGGCATGTGCGACGCGGCGCTCGGGGGCGATCGCGAGCACGCGGAGGCGATCAATCGGCGGCTCGACGCCCTGCATCACGACCTGTTCGTGCAGTCCAATCCGATCCCGGTAAAATGGGCCGCTGCCGAGATGGGACTCTGCACGAAAGGGATCCGTCTCCCGCTCACCTGGCTCTCCGAAGAGCATCATGCACGCGTGCGCGCCGCGATGGAGCAGGCGGGTGTGCTCTGAAGCCATCCGTCGCGCCGACGTGCCAGGGCGGTGGCCTATGCTCAATCGATTAAAGAGGTCGCTTAACTTGATCCCACGTATTTGGCTAACCGGCGGTGTCTGTGCCGGCTTGGCGCTGACTCTGCTCCTATCCGGTTGCGGCTCGAACGTCATCAGCGACGCCATCCCCGATCAGCGGCTTGCCTACAAGAAGCAGCAGGAGTCCGGTGAGAATCTCGAAATCCCGCCGGATTTGACCGCCGGGCGGTTCGATGACGCACTGGACATCCCGTCTGCCGGCGGGGCGACCTTCTCCGAGTACAGTGGGAGCCGCGCGCAACGCCAGCGTGTCGCCGCCTCGGGCGAGGTCCTCCCCGAGACACCCAATGTAGAGCTGAGGCGGCGCGACTCCGAGCGCTGGCTCGAGGTTCAGGCCTCGCCGCAGCAGGTCTGGCCCAAGGTCATCTCTTTCTGGCGCGAGCAGGGCATCCTCCTGGTCGAACAGGATCCGGCCGTGGGCGTGATGCGCACCGATTGGCTGGACAACCGCGCCGAGATCCGGCGCGATTTCGTCACGCGAATGATCAGCAAGGTCGTCGAAGGGGTCTACGCGACCTCGACGCGCGATCAGTACAGCGTGCGTATCGAGCCCGGTACGGCACCGGGCACCACCGATATCCATCTCACGCATCGCGGGATGGAGGAGCGTCTGGTGACCAACGCCATCGGTGACGGAAGCCGAACCATTTGGGAGCCGAGCGGAACCGATCCCGGCAAGGAAGCCGAGATGCTGAGGCGCCTCATGGTGTTTCTGGGTGCGTCCGAGCAGCGTGCCGCAGCAGTGGGTCCCGTCTCCGGGGGCAGCTCAGGCGGCGCCGGAAGCGGTCTCGCCATGCAACCCGTCGGCGCTCGCCTGGTCAGCGAGGGTGGCTCGCAGACCCTGGTGATCCAGGAGGACTTCAGGCGTGCCTGGCGAACGGCCGGATCGGCACTGGATCGCGCCGGATTCGCCGTGGAAGATCGCGATCTCAGCAGCGGTATCTACTATGTCCGCTACGCAGGGCAGGACGGCGCGTCCGACGACAAGAGCCCCGGCCTCCTCTCGCGGATGGCGTTCTGGAAGAAGAACGAGGTCGATCCGGTCAAGCAGTATCAGGTGCGAGTGCAGGGAGGCGAGACCGAATCGCGCGTGACCGTGCTGGATGCAAGCGGGAAACCGGATACCTCCGAGTCGAGCCAACGGATCCTGGCGCTGATGAAGGAGCAAATGCGTTAGACGCGGGCCGACATGCGTTTCTGCTCGCTCGGCAGCGGCAGCCGCGGTAACGCCACGCTGGTGGAAAGCGCCGGGTGCCGCGTGCTGGTGGACAACGGATTCAGCCTACGCGAGCTGCATCAACGTCTTCGGTCGGTCGATGTCGAGCCGAACAGCATCGATGTCCTGCTCCTGACCCACGAGCACGGCGACCATGTGAGGGGTGTTTGGTCCTTCGCTCGGCGGCATCGCGTGGAGGTCTGGACAACGCCCGGGACCTGGCGGGCGGTGGGTGCTCCGGAGATCCCGAGGTTGCGGCTGCTCTCCGGTCAGGGGCAGTCGATGTTGATCGACGGCCTGCGTATCCGCTCCTATCCCGTTCCGCACGATGCGCGCGAGCCCTGTCAGTTCCTGTTCGAGGCCGACGGGCGTCGCCTGGGGATGTTGACGGATGCCGGCTGCGTGACACCTCACATGAGCGAGGTTCTTCAGGATTGCGACGCGCTGATCCTGGAGCTCAACCATGATCCGGAGCTGCTGCGTCGCGGACCTTATCCGCCGAGCCTGCAACGGCGTGTCGCCGGCGACTTCGGCCATCTCAGCAACCTGCAGGCCGCCGGTCTTCTCGATGCCTTGCCGCACCGCGCCATCGCGCGGCTCTGCGTCGCACACGTCAGCGAGACCAACAACCATCCCGATCTGGTCCTCGCAAGCATCCGCGGGGTCTGCGAATCGCTCCTCGACCGGACATTGATTCTGGAGCAGGATCAGCCGAGCGCTTGGTGCGCGGCTTGACGATCCAGCCGACTCGGTGCCGCGCCGGCGTGATCCAAGCGAGGCCCGCATCCTCGCGGCCCAGGTCGGAATCGGCAAGCTCAGCCCGTCGCACCTCTTGAATCGCTCCTCTGTTTCGTCCGCCATGCGATCCTCTGCACCGCCTTCCCGGCCTCGTCGAGCAGGAGCACGCTGGAGGCTACAAGCGCGGCCTTGAGCCAGTCCTCGGCGTTCAGGTGAGTGGTCCCGAAGACGGCCTGAGCCGTCGGCCAATGCACGACCAGGACTTGGAGAGCGAGGACGGCACCGAGCGCTAGCCAGAGTTTGCCGTTGGCGAGGAAGTGGGTATTGAAGGCGCTGCCGTGCTCGCTGCGGGCATTGAAGACATTGAAGAACTGAAAGAGCACGAAGGTGGTGAAGGCGAGCGTGAGGGCATAGGCCTCGCCGTGGCTGGCCAAGGCATCCTGAAACAGCCACAGGGTGCCGACCATCATGGTGATGCCGTAGAGGCCGAGGAGCGCCGAGCGCTTCAGCGTGAGGATCTGAGAGTCCTGTCGGCGGGGCAGGGCCCGCATGATGCCGGGGCGCGCCGGCTCGACGCCCAGTGTCATCGCGGGCGGGCCGTCCATGATGATATTGATCCAGAGGAGCTGGATCGCGGTGAAGGGTGTCGGCATCCCCATCAGGGTCGCCGCCAGCACCGTCAGGATGGCGCCGATGTTGGTCGAGAGCTGAAAGCGCACGAATTTGACGATGTTGTCGAAGATGACGCGCCCTTCCTCGACCGCTCGTACGATGGTCGCGAAGTTGTCGTCCATCAGCACCATGGTCGCGGCCTCGCGCGTGACGGCAGTGCCGGTCAGGCCCATGGCGACACCGATATCCGCGGCCTTCACCGCGGGCGCATCGTTCACCCCGTCGCCGGTCATGGCAACGACATGGCCGCGCGCCTTGAGCGCCTTGACGATGCGGACCTTGTGGGCCGGCGAGACCCGCGCGATGACGCCGATGTCCTCGATCCGCCGCCCGAGTGTCGCCTCGTCCATTGCGTCGAGTTCGGCGCCGGTGACGACCTCGCCCGTCAGCCCGAGCTCGCGTCCGATGGCCTCGGCGGTGAGCTTGTGGTCGCCCGTAATCATCTTCACCTGAACGCCGGCCTGCCCACAGCGGGCAATGGCCTCGGCGGCCTCCGGGCGCGGCGGGTCCATCAGACCGGCGAGCCCCAGGAAGGTCCAGCCCTCGGCCCATCGCCACAGATCGTCCGCGGGCTCGAAATCACGGGCCGGGATGGTCCGTCGTGCCACGGCAAGTACCCGCAGCGCTTGGCTCGCGAGGTGCTCGTTCTCGGCCTCGATGCGCTCGCGGGTCGCAGCGTCGAGTGGTTGCTCGCCGCTTGCGCTCAGCCAGTGCGAGGCGCGGGCGAGCAGGACGTCCGGAGCCCCTTTGACGAACAACTCGACCTGATCACCGGCGTGGTGAAAGGTCGCCATGAACTTGTGGGCCGAGTCGAAGGGGATCTCGGCGATCCGCGGGCGTTGAGCTTGCTCGGATTCAGGGTCGAGACCGGCCTTGCGTGCGAGAACCCAGAGGGCGCCCTCGGTGGGGTCCCCGATCAACTCGCCGTCGCGCACGCGCGACTCGTTGCAGAGCGCCATGGGGCGGCCTAAGTGGATCGGATCGATCTCATCGTTCGGCGCGTCCGGCCCGTTCGGATCACTCCGAAGGATCGAGCCTTCGCTCCCGTAGCCATCGCCGTCGACGCTGAATCGCGCGCCCGCGAGCCAGACGGCTCGCGCGCTCATCCGATTGAGTGTGAGCGTGCCCGTTTTGTCGGAACAAATGACGGTCGTGGAGCCGAGGGTCTCGACCGCCGAGAGCTTTTTGAGGATCGCCCGGTTCTGGGCCATCCGCCACATGCCGATCGCCAGGGTGACGGTGACGACGGCCGGCAGGCCCTCGGGGATCGCCGCCACTGCGAGGGCTACGGCGGTAATGGCGGCCTGCGTCCAGGGCAGTCCGCGCGACAGGTCGAGGAGAAAGATCAGGGTGACGATGACCCCGGCGATCGCCGCCAGGCGCTTGCCGAGCGTATCGAGCTGACGCTGCAGCGGGGTTCCGGAATCCGGGGTCTCGGCAATCAGCCCGGCGAGCCGGCCGATCTCGGTGGTCATGCCGGTGCCGACGACCAGCATCTCGGCCCGACCGCGCGTCACTACGGTGTTCATGTAGAGCATGTTCAGGCGCTCGGCCAGCGGCGTATCGGCCGCGTCCAGGGCCTGAGAGCTCTTGCCGACCGGCTGGGACTCCCCGGTCAGGGCGGCCTCGTCGACCTCCAGGTTGGGTGCCGTCAGCAGGCGCCCGTCCGCGGGCACGCGATCGCCTGCCTCGAGCAGGACGAGATCACCGGGCACCAGCTCGGTTGCTTCGACCTCGCCGATCCGACCGTCCCGGCGCACGCGAGCACGGACCGCGACCATCGCCTTGAGCGTGGAGAGTGTGCGCTCCGCACGGTGCTCTTGATAGAAGCCGAGCGCGGCATTCAGGATCACGACGACCAGGATGACCACGGCGTCTTTGAGATCCCCGATCGTCCAAGCCAGCGCGGCCGCGAAGAGGAGAACGATCACCAGGACGTTTCTGAACTGATCCAGGAATCTGAGCCAGAGCGGGCGCGACTTGGTCTCGGCGAGAGCGTTCTCGCCGTGACGCAGACGTCGCACGTCCGCCTCGGCCGTGGAGAGACCCCGCGCGGGATCCACGTCCAGCACCTCGATCGTCTCGGCGACACTCGAGCAGTGCCACTGTCGCGGCTCCATGTCTATCGTCATCGGCCGTCCTCGGTGTCGGTCACCGGGCTCGCGCACCGGTGCTCAGCCTTCCAGCCCGATCAGTCGTCGGTCAACCAACCCTGCAGGGCCTCGACGAGTGCCTGGGCCTGGGCACGGCTGGAGATGTTGAACTTCGACTGCTGTCGGTACTCGCCGCCGCGCTTCTGATAGCGGCGGATCGTATATTTGTCCGCACCGTACGCCTCCTTCGCCCGGTCCCAATCCTGGTAGCGAAAGAGGATCGTGGTCCAACTTCCCTTGGAGAGGACGACCTTGTCGATCTCCTTGGTCGTGTCGATGCCGTCTTCCGTGTAGTTTACCGTCAGATCTTCGATCCGTTCGGTCATGCGGACGCTCCTGTGCGTGTCTGTCAAGGGGGTGGGTCGGCCCTCGCACCGTTGCGCTCGAGGGACGAGACGATAAACCGGGCGTCGCGCCCGGGCGCCGATTCTCGCGCAATCCGCAGCGGCAGGCGACCGTCACCGGCGGCTTGATTCACATCGGCACCCGCGAGGATGAGTCGCCGTACCGTCTCGAGATGCCCGTTTCGAATGGCGACGTGCAGCGGCGCATCCCCGTGTGGATCCGGCTCGTCGAGCTGTGCGCCCTCGTTGACGAGGAAATTCAAGGTATCGCGGTCGATCACTCCCGCCTCGACCAGCGCCACCAGCATGCCCTGCGCATCGAGCGGCGCGCCTTGGTCGATGAGCATGCTCGCGACCCGCGTGCGTCCATGCTCGAGCGCGACCTCGAGCGGGGTCTTTCCCGCGGCGTTCAGCGCTCCGATATCCGCGCCCTTGCGGGCGAGTTCCCGCGTGATGGCGACACGACCGGCGCGGGCGGCGACGTGCAGAGGCGGGTCGCCGTGCGCATCAGGCAGATCGAGGTTGCTCTTCCAGTCGATATGACGCGAGACTTGGTCGAGATCTCCGATCTCGACCGCCCGGTGCAGATTGACCGTCGGCGCAGCAGGTTCGGTACAGCCCGCAAGCGATAGCGCTGCCGTCAGCATCAGAGTCGGAACCGAGTTCTTCATACTGCCTGCGCTCCGGACTCGCCGCAGCGGGGCCGTCTGCCGCGGTCGCCTGTCCAGACCCCGCAGCGCGCGTATGGGCTGTCCGAACCGGCCGGTCGTGCTAACGTAAACGCCATGATCTGGAAACTCCTCCTTACCGCTGCCGTCATTCTCGGCGCCTATCTGGTGATCCGCGCACGCATCATGCGCTCTCGCGAGGCCGCCGGCCTCATAGCGTCGCGTCCGCCTCTGATTCCCCCGGCGCTGATCCGCCCGCTCGCCTATGTCCTACTCGGGACCATGTTGCTCGGGAGTCTGTCGCTTCTTGTTCGGGATTGGGATCGTGATCGGGAGATCATCCCTGTTCAGGTGGTCAATGCCAACACCGGAGAGGTCACGCACTACGAGGTCAGACGCGGCAGTGTCGACGGCCGGCGATTCGTGACCTCGGATGGCCGAGAGATCCGTATCGCCGACGTCGAACGCTTGGTGATGGGCGCCGACCGCTAGTCCAACAGCGTCCGGTCAGCTTCCAGCGACGGTCTCGGGCGGGTCGACGTGCCGATCGCAGATGGTGCGAACCCCGCCGAGCGCTCGGTCCGTGGCGCACGCAGAGCCCGCGGCGGTCGGTCTACTCGACCGTCACGGTGATCCGCTCCGAGATGATCGGCGGATCATGCGGAATGTGGTTCTTGTCGCCCAAGAGAATCTGCAAGGTGTGCTCGCCCGGCGGCAGCGTCAGCTCGGTCTCCGTCTGGCCGCCCCCGAAATGCAGGATGTCGGCGCTGATCGGTTGATCGAGCGGCGGCAGGCTGTCCATGTCGACCAGCAGATGATGATGTCCCGTCTTGGGGAGATCCGCGCCCGCCGGTGCAACCCCCATCCCCGAAAGCCCAAAGCGCACGACGAAGGTCTGCGGCACGGTCGAGCCGTCCTCGGGCGTGATGATGTACGCCTTGGCCCCCTCGGGTGCGGCGGTGCGTTCCACGGCGGCCCCCGCGCCGAAGGTGCCGAGGGTTAAGCCCGCGGCGATCAGCAGGGACAGTGATACCCGTGTCGTGCTTCTTTTCCTCATCGGTCGTCTCCTCTTGTGGTTTCGGACATGTCTTGGATCCTCGGGTCTCGGAGAAGAGTCAGGAACCCGAGCGCCGATTTCAAGCAAGTCTCGGTCGCGCGCGACCCTGCTGCGAGCAGAGCGATCACCCGTGACCGACGGCCTCCCGATTCCGAACGTCTTCGGAGGCGGCTCCTACGCCCTTCACTAACATTCGCGTCAACGAAAATTGACAATCATCAATGACAACCAATGTTGATAGCAAGCCGGACCCCATAGGACTGTCCCTCATAGATCCAACTTAGGGAGAGTCGGTGTACGATGGTGTTGGAATCATCCTCGGGGCTTCGAATCGCCCGGCTACGTGTGGAACGAGAGGCGCGGCGAAAAGCCCCTCGCGCTTCAGGCGAAGGGGGATCCGCTGCTGGGCGCGATCGCCTTCGCGGTCTGTCAGGGATGTCACGGCATGGAGGCGCTCGGGGAGGTCGACGGGACCTACCCGCGTCTGGCCGGGCAACATGCCTCGGTCTTGATCAAGCAACTGGCCGACGTCGGTGCCGGTATCCGCGACAATCGCAAGATGTATCCCTTCGCCGAAGAGCATGTCGTCACGACGCAGGAGCTTGCGGACATTGCCGCGTATCTGAGCGCATTATCCGTAACCGAGGAGCACGGGATCGGCCCGGGAACGGACCTGGAGCGAGGTCGGTCGCTCTAGGAGCGCGACTGTGTGGAGTGTCACGGTCCGGCGGGTGAAGGGGATGCGACCAATTTCTATCCGCGCGTCGCTGGACAGCACTATCTCTATCTCCTGCGCCAGATGCACGACATGCGTAGGGGCAAGCGTCGCAATGCTAATCCGGAGATGTGGGAGGTGAGCAAGGACGATCGGGACGAGGATATCCAGGTCGTCATCGATGACATGTCCCGATTGCCGTCGGATGGATAGGCGATCTCGCACTGACCGACTTCATTGGATCGCGGCTCAACGCTCGCGGACCAGGGGGCGCGACGATAAAGGGTGGCCAGTCGCGCGATGAAAATCGCCGGATAGCGCAAAGCATCCGGCGTCCGGCTCGGAAGGAGGGTGATTTGATCCCGAGGCTGCGCTAACCGACGCGGGACGAACCCGGACGATGGACCACCGGCCCGCCCGATTCGCATCTCGGCAGACGCACGACCAGGTACGCGGAGAGCAGGGCCGCGAAGAAACACCAGATGGAGACGAAGGCATAACCGAACGCCAGGGTGCTGACGATCACCGAGCCGAGGATCAGAACCCCGAAGTCTCGTACCATCCTGTCCGACGATCCGATCAGGGGGACGGCGACGATCAGGGCGTAGATCGCCCGCACGACCTCCCGATCCATCCAGGGGTCGTAGATGAGTTGCGGGTGGTAGAGGATCGAGCCTCTGATGATGAAGACCTGGAGCCAATCCGGATTGATGATCAAGGGCAGAAATAGCGATCCGCCCAAGAGACCGCCCATGATTGCCGCCGCGGCGAAGACCCTGCGGCGCAGTCCCGGCGGCTCGACCCGCCAAGCCGCCAGCGGTACGAGCCCCGGCCAAAGAAAATAGGCAAAAAACAGGAAGCCGAGCGCACTGCCGAAGGCAAGGCCGCCGATCTCTCCGGCGGCATCCGGGAGTATCTCCAGCCACAACACGCCCTCCAACGCCTGCTGGACACCAAACAGAAGAGGGAAAGCGGCCAAGAGCCGATAGTGGCTGTTGACGTGACGCGCGGCATGAAGCGTGTACAAACCTGCGGGGATGAGTACGGCTGCGGCGAGGAAGCTGGACGTGGCGTTGAAGCACATTATCCAACTCCTTCGTGGCCTGTCCGGACAGGGCAGGTGCTCGGGTGAGGGGGGTACACTGTCGAATGCGTTACCTGACGAAGGACTCAGTCCTCAAATCAAGTATGGCATCTCGTGAGGAAAATGGGCTGCGTACGTCGACAAGCCGTTTGGGGTGTGGGTTGGATGCACGCGCCCCGCTGTTTTGCGGGGCGCGCATGACGGGTGTGTCGACGAAAAACGACGACGCAGCCCGCTGCCTGCTTAGTAGTCCATATCGTCCATGCCGCCGCCCGGTGCAGCGGCACCCTTCTCCTTCTTGGGCTCATCGGCCACCATGGCTTCGGTAGTGATCATCAGGCCGGCGATGGACGCGGCGTTTTGCAGCGCCGTGCGGGTGACCTTGGTCGGATCGATGATGCCCATGTCCATCATGTCGCCGTACTCGCCGCTGGCCGCGTTGTAGCCGAAGCTGGCGGTGCCCTCGGCGACCTTGCTCATGACCACTGAGGCCTCGTCGCCGGCGTTGGTGACGATCTGACGCAGCGGCTCTTCCAAGGCGCGGCGGGCGATGGCGATGCCGAGATCCTGGTCGCTGTTGGCGCCCTTCAGGCTGACGACCGCGCCGATGGCACGGATCAGGGCCACACCGCCGCCGGGGACGATACCTTCCTCGACCGCCGCACGGGTGGCGTGGAGGGCGTCTTCGACACGGGCCTTCTTCTCCTTCATCTCGATCTCGGTCGCGGCGCCGACCTTTACGACCGCCACACCGCCGGCCAGCTTGGCCAGACGCTC
>NZ_DIUM01000048.1 GCF_002423035.1 Thiocapsa sp. UBA6158 | reverse complement strand
AGTGGACCAATCGATGATCAAGGCCAAAATGCAAGGCAGCGAATTTGTCAGGCCGGCCGGTTGCAGAGGCGAACATCGAGGGCAGCAGGGTCGATGTATTGGTGGTGAACAGGGTGTGCGGTGGACAAATCGCATTGAACTGGGAAAAGACTTTTCCTTTCAGCTCTGGATCTTCCAAGACCGATTCGCTGATCAGATCGGCTTGAGCACCTTCCTCCGGATTCATGGTGAAAGAGATCCGGGACAAAGCGGCGGTCGCCTCTTCCGCCGCCATGAGATTCCGATCCACCAACTCGGCGGCATATTCCGGGATCCTTGCCTTGGCCGAGTCCAGGGACTTGGCGAAAGCATCATACGCAGTCACCTCATAGCCAAAACGGGCGCATTGCAGTGCGATTTTCTGCCCCATGGTGCCGGTTCCTACCACAAGTATTCGACGGATATCTTCAATATTCATCTTCGCTCCCTGTTGCAAGACTGGATCAGATGACTGGTCTCCAGCCGGATTCCTGGAGGACTAGTGATACAGGCATACCGATCATCTGCACCCCGGCATCATCCCGCCTCACTGGTCGTGTCATGCCGAAAACACACGAGCGTTCGTTTGAATGCGAGCAGCCTGTCGGACATTCGCGGTATCGAGCGGTATCGCCGTCTGTCAGTGCGCGGATCGGGCACTTTCGCCCTGGGGCCTGAGCCTCCTCGTTGAATACAGCGCTCGTCTTCTGTCTCGCGGCCAATCCGTCAGCGATCGATAAGCAATCGCGACGCCGCCTCGCATTTTGAAAGCAACCGTCTGAAATGTCTGTGTGTGATCGCGCGCTTGCAGCGGCGGCGAGACATTGCCCTAGAGTAAAATAGACCAGGAACTGCAAGGTTGCTGAGCCGAACATCGCGAAGCACGCGAAACGTGATCCTGATCACGGGGAAGGGCTGCTGACCGACTTGACCCACCCTGTGGCACGCACCTCAGGTGTCTTGCAACAGCAAGACGGATCCTCGCCGTCGGGCTCCACGACCTCATCGTCCCCGTGCTGCGGGGTTGATCGCGCTCCTTGCGGCTGCTGGGGTCCGCAGAGGTCGGGCGTCGCCCTCGCAGCGCCCGCAGCGGCCGGATCATCGGCGTCCAGTCTCTTGGTCTCGGCGACGTCAGCGAGCGCGGTGCGACCTTGGCGACCGGCATTGGCGACACCCTCAGGAGCCAGGAACCACAGACGCGTGGCCACCGGTTGGGCGATCGTCACGACGAGCCCGAGTCGCCGGTGCTGCGGGGACCATGGACCCTGAGCCTGCCAGGTGCAGCCGATCAGCGTCCGCGCTTGGCTTGTCCGCCAGGGCCCTGACCCCTGACACCAGCCGATGAAGCGATCCGCGCGGTCAAGCGCGGGCAAGCCACGCGCCCACGGTGAGGAGCCTCTGTTCGGTTTTGCGAGCCACGACCTTCGCGGCAATCACCGAAGGGTGGTCGCTGAAACGAAGCGACCAAGGTCGAGGGCCGCCTTGAGGACGCCTCGAACCCCGTGATGGACGACTGAGTCAATGGTCTGGCCCGAGCCGCGATGGAAGAGCCCCGATGAGTGCAACCGCTACCATCCCCGCCTGGGACGTCTTCGGCATCCTGCCCCGATCCGGCCCGGCAGCACTGGGATCGCGCGTGAACGCTCGCCCTATCGTGCCACTCCACTCGATCTTCGGCGGCGCTTCGGCCACACTCCCGATCGACGGCGCATCCTCCAGGGCTTCATGGCGCTGCGTGCGGAGCTTGCCGCGGCCGGCCTCGCGAACGGCTTTCAGTGGATCAACGGCAGCTTCACCGAATCCGACGACGATACCGACGCGATCGACTGGCTCGCCCGGCAAGACCAGGACCAGGCAACCGGAGGGACGAGCGATGAGCACTAAAGAACGCGAGTTCCTGCGGTCCGAAGTCACGACACTCGAGGGACTCCTCGGCAACCTGTCTGAAGACCGAATCATCGAGCGTATCGGATTCGAGGAGCGCTTGAGGCAAGCCCGAGAGCGGCTGGCCGTGCTCGAGGCCAGCCCCTTGGCCAAGGCGCTGCCCATAACGTTCCGCGGTGCGCCAGTCGAGGGCACGCGTTCAATCGCTGCCGGCTTTGCCGCCGCGGCACTCAAGGCATTCATCGAGGCAACCGATACGGTGGCGGCCAGCCTGACAGCGGAAGGGCTCAAGGGCCGCGGTCGACTCCCGGGGGCAAGCCGCTCTTTGCGGATCATCGACACTGTACAAGGCTCGTTCGGTTTCGAGCTGGAGCTCCCTCCGCCGGTTACGGATCCCGCACAAATCCCGCTGCCGATCCCCGGCGACGCACAGGATCCATATGCTCGGGCCATCGAAAGAACCTTCGAGCTGATCAAGGACGCCGCCTCATCGGATGACGAGGGGATGTCGGACCTGATTGCGGAGATCCATCCGCGTGCAGCGGCGAAGGTGCGCGCCTTCGCCAAGGTGCTGTCTGATCACGATGCCGGATTCGCCGCCGAGTTCGAAGGCAAGAGCGTGCATTTGAACCGGGGAATCGAGGTCGAGCATGTACTCGACGCACTCAAGCAAGTGCGCAGCTCGCCATGGACGTTACCGGCAATCAGGTTGTGCGCCTCGGAGCCGCCCGCCATGGCGAAGACCTCGCGATTCAGGTATATGGACATGATTGGACTCCGGGTCCGGACCGACACAACGCTTGAACGAGGGTGCGCTCCGATCACGCCTCGTTCATGAGCGTAACCATGGAGCGTCGAGCGCGAGCCACGCGATCGTCGGGTTGCACTCGACCCGTTGGCCTTCAGGCCAGCGTAAAACGGCGACTGCAAGTCGCCGATCCCAGGCTATTGGCCGCTCCGGATTTGGCCGCCACATCGCGTGCGCGACATGACGGCATCCTTTGCGCTAGGCAGCGCTCGCTTGCGGTTCCGTGCCGGGCGGATCACGGCTCGGTGCGACACCCCCGAACCAGGTCACATAGAGCGTCGGCAGAAAGACCAGCGTGAGCAGCGAGGCGACGGCGAGGCCGCCCATGATGGCAAAGGCCATCGAGCCCCAGAAGACCGTTGGCGCAATCGGGATCATCCCGAGAATGGTCGAGAGCGCCGTCAGCATGATAGGGCGGAAACGCGACAGGCTGGCCTCGACCACGGCATCCCAGACGGTCTTTCCCGCCGCCCGCTCGGCCTCGATCTGGTCGATCAGGATGACCGCGTTCTTGGCGATCATGCCGACCAGGGCGAGGATGCCGAGGATGGCGACGAAGCCGAGCGGTTTGCCGGAGACCAGCAGGGCGCCGACCACGCCGATCAGACCCAGCGGCACCAGACTCAGGACCATGAAGAGACGCGCGAAGCTCTTGAGCTGGAAGATCAGCAGGGTCAGCATGAGCAGGATCATCACCGGCACCACCGCGAAGACCGAGACTTGAGACTCGGCGCTCTCCTCGACCGCGCCGCCCAGCTCGATGCGATAGCCCGCGGGCAGCGTCGCGTTCAACTCGGCGATGGGGTCGGCGAGATCCGCGACCACCGTCTCGGGCAGCATCCCCGGCGTGACGTCGGCTTGGACCGTCAGGGTCGGTACCCGGTCGCGCCGCCACACCAGAGGGTAGTCCTGACCGTACTCGAAGACGGCGAACTGACTGAGCGGGATGGTCCGCCCGTTCGGGAGCGAGACCGGCAGGCTGCGCAACGTTTCCACCGACAGACTCTGTCCCCCGAGCTCGCGCGCCACCACGTCGACGAGATAGATGTCGTCGCGGACCTGGGTAATGTCGGTGCCGGAGATATTGGCGTTGAGTGCGGTGGACACCGCCTGGCTGCTCAGACCCAACTGACGCGCCTGCTCCTGGTCGATGCGGATATGCAACTCGCGCTCAGGCTCCATCCAGTCGAAATTGACCCGGCGCGAGCCGGGGTGATCCGCCACGAGATCCCCGAGTTGCATCGCGATCTCGCGCAGCTCGGTCGGGTCCGGGCCGATGACGCGGTATTGCAAGGGCCAGCCGACCGGCGGCCCCAGCTCCAGCGGCGACACCCGTCCGACGACCTCCGGGAAGCGCTCGGCCAGCAGCTGTTCGAGTCGCGGCTGGAGTCGTTCGCGCGCCTCGATGTCGTTGGTCACGATAACGGACTGGGCGAAGAAGGGGTTGGCCAACTGGACGTCCAGGGGCAGATAGAAGCGGATGGCGCCCTGACCGATGTAGCTGCTCCAGCGCTCGATCTCGGGCGCGAAGTCGGGATCCTCGCGCAGGATCTGCTCGAATTCATTCACTAGGCGCTCGGTGGCATGGATCGAGGCGTTCTGCGCCAACTGCAGGTTGACCAGCAGCTCGGGACGGTCCGACGACGGGAAGAACTGGCGCGGCACCTGACTCAGCGCCACGATGGCGACGACGAAGACTGCGAGCGTCAGGGCGATGGTGAACCAGCGCGCGCGCATCGCCAGCGTCAGAAAACCCCGGTAGATGGCGACCGTGCGGCTCGGCTGGTCGCTCGCACCGGCCTTGGGCGGGCGCAGGAGCGTCATGCCGATCAAGGGGGCGAACACCATTGCAACGAGCCAGGAGGCGATCAGTGCGATGCCGACAACCGCGAAGATCGAAAAGGTGTATTCGCCCGCCGAGCTTTGAGCGAAGCCGATGGGCACGAAACCGGCGATGGTGACCAGGGTGCCGATGAGCATCGCCTTGGACAGGTGTGTGTAGGCATAGGTGGCCGCGTTTGACTTGTCGTCGCCCAGGGCCAGACGCCGGCTCATGGCGTCGATGGTGGTCATGGCGTCATCGACCATGAGGGCGAGTGCAATGATGAGCGCGCCGAGCGAGACCCGTTGCAGGTCGATATCGACGATGTCCATCATCGGAAAGACCACGGCCAGCGTGAGCGGAATGGCGATGGCCACGACGGTGCCGGCGCGCGCGCCCAGCGCGACGAAGCTGATCACCAGCACGATACCGATCGCCTGCCACAGCGAGGTGGTGAATTCGTTGATCGCGAGATCCACCGTCAGGGGTTGATCGGCCACCAGACGCGGCTCGATGCCGTGCGGCAGCTCGGCCCGGATGTCGGCGATGGCGTTGGCGACATTGCGCCCGAGTGCGAGGGTATCGCCGCCGTCGCGCATGGCGATGGCGAGTCCGATGGCGGATTCCCCGTTGATCCGGAACATGGGTTGGGGCGGATCGGCGAAGCCGCGGCGAACATCGGCGATGTCGCGCAGCCGCAGCATGCGCTCGCCGACGGCGAAGGTGACCTCGGCGATGTCCCGCTCCGAGCCGAAGGCGCCCGAGACCCGCAGCGCGATGGACTCGTCGCTGGTGCGAAGGATGCCCGCCGGGCTGACGATGTTCTGGGCGCGCAGCGCGGCGATCAGGGTGCCGGGATCGAACCCCAGTCCGGCCAGCCGCTCGGCGGAGAAATCGATATAGATGACCTCGTCCTGGGCTCCGAGGATGTCGATCTTGGAGACGTCGGGGACCGTGAGGAGCTGCGAACGGGCGTCCTCCACGGCGTCGCGCAATTCGCGATGCGTGAAGCCGTCGGCGGTGAAGGCGTAGATGATCCCGAAGGTGTCGCCGAACTCGTCGTTGAAAAAGGGTCCGACGATCCCTTGAGGCAGGGTATGGCGCATGTCGCCGACCTTCTTACGTACCTCGTACCAGCTGTCCGATACATCCCGTCCCTGCGCGCTGCCCACCAGATCGACGAAAATGGTGGTGGTGCCGGCACGGGTGAAGCTGCGTAGGTTGTCGAGATTCGGAACCTCCTGCAGGGTGCGTTCGAGACGCTCGGTGACCTGGGCGATGGTCTCGTCGAGGGTCGCGCCGGGCCAGATCGCCTTGACCACCATGGTGCGGAAGGTGAAGGGCGGATCTTCCGCGCGGCCGAGCTTGTAAAAGGAGCTCACCCCGGCGGCCAGCACCGCAAGCATGATGAAGATGGTGACCGCGCGGTTGCGGATGGCCCAATCGGAGAGATTGAAGCCGCTCATGGCCGATCTCCGACCGGGGCGTCGATCGGGGCCGCTATCGGATCCGGGGTCGACTCCCCGAGCAGGCGGACTTCCTGACCCGGGCGCAGGGTCTGAACCCCCGCCGTCACGACCAACTCGCCGGGCTCCAGACCCTGCGAGATCAGCACCCGATCCAGCTCATAGCTTGCCACGTCGACATTGCGCAGGGCGACGGTGCGCGATTCCGGATCCAGGGTCCAGACCGCCGGCGCACCCCGGGACGCGGTGAGCGCCGAGGTCGGGATGGCGATCCCCGCGACCCCGCCGAGCCGGATGCTGCCGGTCACGGTGGAGCCGAGCCGCATTGCCTCCGGCGGACTGGCGAGACCCACCCGAACCTTGAAGGTCCGCGTCACCGGGTCCGCCTGGGGCGAGACCTCGCGGACCCGACCGGTGGTGCTGACTTTGGGATCGGTGCTCAGCGCAACGCTCACCTCGTCCTCGGCGGAGGCCGACTCGATCACCCGCGCCGGCACGTCGAAGACGGCATCGCGTCCGCCCTCGCGGGCGAGCTGCACGATCATGCGCCCGGCCGCGACGACCTCTCCAGGCTCCGCGCCGCGGGCGGTGACGATGCCCGGTCCGTCGGCGATCAGGGTCGTGAACCCAAGCTGGTTCTCGGCCGTCCTGACCTGGGCCTCGGCCGCCTCCACCTGCGCCCGGGCGGCGTCGCGTGCCTCGACGGCGCGGTCGAACTGGGCGCGGGCGACGAAGCCCCGTGACAGCAGCGGTTCGTACCGCTCCACCGTATTGCGCGTCTCGACCAGACGCGCCATCGCGGCGGCCAAATTCGCCCGCGCCGCGTCGATCGCATTGCGCTCGTTGACCGCGTCGAGACGGGCGACAATCTGCCCCGCGCGAACCTGATCGCCCACGCTGACGGTGCGCTCGATCAATTGTCCGCCGACCCGAAAGGCCAGGGCCACGTCATCCTGCGCCTGGACGTTGCCGGTGAGGGTCACGGTCTCGCCGCCCGGCAGCTCCTCGACCGTGACGACCCGCACCGGGCGGATCGGCTCGGGGATGGGTTGCGACTCTTCGACAGGCTGGCACGCGGTGAGCAGCGCGAAGATCGCCGGGAACACAAGGGCATGGGGCAAGGATGCGCCGGACCCGAAGGCCAAGCGCGTCTTGTCGCCGCAACGGGGTGAGATCAAGACTTTCACAAGAACATCTCCGGTTGAATGTTGAACGACAATCCGGTCAGAGGATATCGTTCAGGGCCATGCCGATCCCGATCGTATTCTGCTTCCAGTTGTCATCGATCAGGCTGTCGCCGTAGCCGTAATAGTCCGTGATATCGGGGTTGTCGTCGTCGGACTCGCCTTCGTCGATGCGGACCCGGGCCGCAAGACCAGCGCGAAATTACACCTTTCGATACCGATCGAGGCAATGATGCGGCCCCAACCGCGCGAGATGGGGTCGGATCGACCGTTGGATTGATGGCTGTACCCGAGGTTGAGCACACGCCAATCAAAGCCGCCGAAGCTGATGTCCGGCCCGAAGCTGACCCTCAACTCCGGCATGAAGTTGGTCTCGCGAAATGGACGCGAGCTCTTGTCCTTGTAGACCTGCCATTGACTCATCTGCGAGTAGGCGACCCACACCCACCGGCGCCGCTCATCCGTGGTCCACACCCGGAACTTGAAGCTGAGCTGAAAACGCGCCTCGTTGTTGTCCAGTTCATGCTCGTCGGCTTCGAGTGCATCGAAGAGCGGCGAGAAAGGCCGGTTGTTGATGCGCCTTGTGTCATTGCCGACCAGCAAATAGTTGGGATTATAGAAGCTGATGTCGTAAGCGCTCGATCCCGGATCGAAGGCCCACGCCTTGTCGATCAGCAAGGTCTAGGCGGGGGTTCGGCTCTCGAGCGCGCTCGGCGTGTCGGCAACCGTCAGGGGTGCTGCAGGTGCCGACATGGCCGTCCGCTCCGGGATCGTTCCGCCGGAGGTCTGCGCGACGACGGGAAGACGCCCGCTGGCGCGGTCGTCACAGGCGAGCCGCGCCTGATCGGTCTGGATCGCCGCGCATTCGGCAATGCTCGGCGATGGGGTATCGGCGCGGGCCGGAACGACCTGCGTCAGCATAGCCGCCATCAGCGCCGTTGCGCCGAGCCACTTGAGCTGCTGAAACAGCATGATTCGGTCCCCTTCTGATTTATTTCGGGCATGATGCGCTCAGCGGCCGATCCGCAATCATGTCTCGAATCGGCAGAAGTCGGCCTCGCAGAAAAACCGGAACCCGACCGGACTCCAATGCTGGTCCGGCTCGATCTCGGGATGCTATCGTCACGACTTTTCGGCCACCCGTCCATCGATTATCCAAGGGAGTGTCTCCGATGCCAGCGCCTTGCCTCGTCCGTGTCGCCTGTGCCGCCCTGCTGTCGACCGGGGTTGCCGCGGTTTCCATGGCGCAAGCGCCGCCGGGTGTCAGCTTTTCCGTCGCCCCGGTCGTTCAATTCGCCAGCGATTTGGATTCCGGCGGGGATGCCGCCTATGCCGCGGTGCTCATGTCGCTCGGAACGAATTGGGCGCTCGACGGGCAGTCGTCGCTGGGCGTGCGGCTGCGCTTGGACTACGAGGATTGGCACTTCGACAAACCACTCGGGTTCGGCGGCGAGCAGCCTTGGGACAGGCTCTACCGAGCGGGTATCTCCGTACCCTACGGCTTTACGACCGAGAGCGGCTGGCGCTTGGGGCTAAACCCGACGATCGAGTCCTCGGGGGAATCCGGCGCCAACTTCTCGGAGACGCTCGAATACGGCGCCACGGCCTCGGTATCGCGCGCCGTGCGGCCCGACCTGACCCTCGGTTTGGGCGTCGGCGTCTTCGATAAGATCGAGGAGACGAGCGCCTTTCCCTTCCTGATCATCGACTGGCGGATCAACGATCGCTTGCGCCTCACCAACCCCTTCCCGGCCGGCCCGGCCGGTCCGGCGGGGTTGGAGCTGTCCTACGCGCTCGATTCGGGCTGGACCGCGGGCGTGGGCGCGGCCTACCGCTCCTATCGCTTTCGACTCGACTCCGACGGACCCTTCACGGGCGGCGTCGGCGAGCACCGATTCATCCCCGTTTTCGTCCAGCTCGGGCGCGACTTGAGCGAGAACCTGAGCTTCAAGCTCTACGCTGGTGCGTCGACCGGGACGACGCTAAGTGTGGAGGACGAGAAGGGTCGACGGCTGTACGAAGAGGATCAGGATCCGGCAGGAATGCTGGGGGTGTCTTTGATCGGACGCTTTTAAACCGCGCCCGGCGCGGTATGCGATGTTTTTGAATAGGATCGGCCCCGGCAGACTTGACAACCGCTGGATCAGGCGCGGTTTAAGATAATACCAAATCGATTATTTTTTGCCTTGCTCACCGACGTCGCCTTCGCCCAGCTCGCCGATCTGGTCTGGTTTGTCGAGACCGGCAGCGGCTACACGGGCTCAGCCGAATCGGCAGATCGTGCACTCCGAGGCGAAGGCTGAGTTGGAAGACGGCGTTCGCTACTACGAGCGGCAAGTGCCTGGGCTTGTGCGAAAATTTCGCTCGGACGTTCGAGACGCACTGGCACCGTCTGATCGGTGGCCTTTGGGCCGGGCTTTCGGAGGGGCGCTGCCGATTCGTGATGGTCAAGGATAAGCGCGGGGATTGGATCGATCCGCTGTTGTCCTGAGCCCCGAACTGCCATCAGCCCCTTTCATCGCCCCGTAGCGCATCGCGATAACCCCGAATCGCTTGCGAGGTGGTCGGCTCGTCGATGAAGCGCATCAGGAGGGCCAGGTCTAATCCGGGCAGGACCTGGCTCTCGTTCACGGGTTCGTAACGCTCCCCGCGCAGGCAGTAGGGTTGGATGAGACCCTGGCGCCAGTACCAGACCTCGGCGACGCCGAGCTGACGGTAGATTTCGAGCTTGTCGATGCGCCCGCGGGTCCAGACGACCTCGATGGCGAGATGCGGACGCTCCGCCGCCTCTGTCCCGAAGACATAGCACTCGTCCGGCTCGGCACCGCGGTTGCGCGCCTTGTCCTTGAGTGTCCATGAACCGTAGGTCGAGAAGACGATGTCGCGCTCCAGACAATAGGTCTCGACCAAACGGCCGATGACGGACTTGATGCTTTCGTGGGTTTGCGACGGGCTCATGATCTCGACCGCTCCTTCCAGGTAGGCGATCCGCGGGGCGGAATGATCGCCGCGCATCACGAGCAGGCGCTCGTAGTCGTCCCAGCTCACCTCCGAGAAGTGGATGATGTCGTCAGAAGTCGGTTGAGGGTCGGATTGCTGATACCGCGCTTGCATGGACAGCATGGGTTTCGGTCTCCGGTGTCGAGCGGTTCACGGCGCGCGCATCGCCATCGACGCTCGCGCGGCAGTGCGTGCAGGATTCATCGCTGTTTCCGATAGAATAAACCCTTTTCGGGTCGGAGCCCGGGACGCCTGGTCCGAGCGCCACGGGGAGAAACGGCATGTCGCAAGACCTTCTGATTGTCCTTCTCATGCTGGGCGCCGCGATCCTGATGTTCGCGATCAACAAGCCGCGGGTAGATGCCGTGGCCCTCATCATGATGGTGGCCTTGCCCTTTACGGGCGTCATCTCGGTCCAGGAGGCGCTCGCCGGCTTCAGCAATCCCAACATCGTCCTGATCGCGGCCATGTTCGTGATCGGCGAGGCGCTGGCACGCACCGGGGTCGCTCGCGGCATCGGCGACTGGCTGGCCAATCGCGGCGGCAACAGCGCCTGGCGACTCTTGGTGCTGCTGATGCTCTCGGTGGGTTTTCTCGGCTCGGTCATGAGCTCGACCGGGGTCGTCGCGATCTTTATCCCGGTGGTGCTGCGGATCGCGAGCCGGCGCCGCATCCCGGCGAGCCAACTGATGATGCCGATGGCCTACGCGGCACTCATCAGCGGCATGATGACCTTGGTCGCCACCTCGCCCAATCTGGTGATCAACTACGAGCTCGTGCGCACCGGCGAGGAGGGGTTCAACTTCTTCTCCTTCACGCCCTTCGGGCTGCCGATCCTGTTGGTGGCGACCCTCTACATGCTGATCACGCAGCGCTGGCTGCGCCCGAAGACGCCCGAGGCGCCGACGGCCCGGATGCGCCCGAAGCTCATGCAGTGGGTCGAGCGCTACCGGCTCGCCGATCGCGAATATCGCGTGCGGGTGCGACCCGGCTCGCCCTTGCTCGGCAAGAAGCTGGAGGAACTCGATCTGCCTGCAAAGATCGGCGTGCGGATCATCCTCGTCGAGCGCGGTCTCGGGCGTGCGCGCCAATTGCTCCCGCGCACGCCGCAGACCCTTCTGCAGGCGCACGATATTCTCTTGATCGACGTCGACCTCGAGGCGAAACGCATCGACGTGGCCGAGTTCTGCGAGCGCTACGGGGTCGAGCTGCTGCCGCGCACGGGCCGCTATTTCGTCGATCGGTCGCAGGATATCGGCATGGTGGAGATCATGATCGCCGACGAATCGCGCTTTGCCGGCAAGACGATCGCGGAGGCAGAGCTGTTGGTCCGTTCCGAGCTGACCGTGGTCGGGATGCGACGCGGCCCGGAGGCACATGCACCGCACGGTCTGCGCGCGGAGACCCTCAAGATCGGCGATACGCTGCTGCTCGTCGGACCCTGGAAGACGATCCGCCGCCTGCAGGACGACACGCACGACCTCATCGTACTGAACCTACCCAAGGAGTTCGACGAATATCTTCCGGCGGCCAAGCGCGCGCCTTACGCGATTCTGACGCTCGTCATCGTCGTGACCCTGATGGCAACCGGCCTTGTCCCGAACGTCCAAGCCGCGCTGATCGGCTGTCTCCTGATGGGCCTTTTTCGCTGCATCGATCTGGACAAGGCGTACCGCGCGATTCAGCTGAGGAGCCTGGTCATGATCGTGGGCATGATGCCCTTCGCGCTCGCCTTGGACCGCACCGGCGGAGTCGACATGGCGGCGAACGCCTTGGTGGCCTGGATCGGTGGCGCAGGCCCTTATGTGGTACTCGGCGTCTTGTTCGCCATCACGGTGCTGCTGGGCCTCTTCGTCGTGAACACGGCCAATGCGGTCCTGATGATCCCGGTTGCACTCGCCGTCGCCGAAGCCTTAGGCGCATCGCCCTACCCCTTTGCCATGATCATCGCACTCGCGGCATCGAGCGCCTTCATGACGCCGATCTCGCCCATCAACACACTGGTCGCAACCGCGGGCAACTACACCTTTGCGGACTTCATTCGCATCGGCTTGCCCCTAACGTTGTTGGTGATGATCATGAGCGTGTTCCTGGTGCCTTGGCTGCTGCCGCTCTATTGACCGATCGAGAAGCGACCAACCCGCTTGGCCCGCTTCTTTCCGAAGCGGCCGGCCTCGTTTCGGCTTGCCATCCTCCTCTTCTTCTTGCTCCCGGTGATGGCTATGGTCATGGCCATCGGTTGGTGCTCTATCCGCTGGCGGCCATCTTCGCGGAGTCCGTCGAGCAACTCACACCCAACACCCGACTTCTGCATCTCCCGCACCGTGCGAAGCGCTCCCGGTCAACCCGAGTTGACCGATGCCGCCTCACCGCCTGAAGGTCGCGGTCACGGTCAAGTTCCTACTCATGCTCAACCGACAGGTCTGAGTCCCGCTACAGGCGCCGCTCCACCCGGTAAACCTGAAACCGTCAACGGGTGAGGCCGTCAGCGTCACCGCAGTACCTTTAGCATAGGACTCGGTGCAATCGCCACCACAGTCGATACCGGCCGGGCTGCTCGTCACCATGCCGCTGCCCCTGGTCTTCACCGTCAGCTGGTAACTGGGCACGGAATTAAAGGTGGCGGTCACGCTCTTCGCCGAGCTCATGGTGATCAGGCAGGAGCTTGTCCCGCTGCAGGCGCCGCTCCAACCTCCAAACACAGCGCTGCTCGCCGGCGCGGCGGTCAAGGTGACGGCGGTGCCGCTCACATAGGACTCGGAGCAATCGCTGCCACAGTCGATCCCGGCCGGGCTGCTGATCACCGAGCCGCTGCCGCTACCGCTGCGCGAGACGGTCAGGGCATAGCTCGGCAGTAGGGTGAAGGTCGCGGTACAGGTCGTGTCTGCATTGAGCGCGAAAGGCGAGCCGCAGCTCGTCGGTGTCCAACCGGAGAAGGTCGAGTCGGCGCCAGCGCTTGCGCTCGGGCTTACGATGGTCCCCGCGGGAAAGAGGCCACCGCCACCCACCGTCCCGCTACCCGTGCCGCTCTGGAGCAGGGTCAGACGATACTCGACGGGTGGAGCCGCGGCCAGGCGCTCGCGCTTGAAGGCCGGCCAAGACTCGCCCCCTGCGGCCTGGTAGGCCGCCGAGCCGATCTGCAGCATGCCGAGACTGGCGTATTGCCAGCTCTCGTCATCGAGCAGATCGACATAGCCGGCACCGCCCGTGCCAAGACCCACGATGATCTCATCGCGTCCGTCGAGATCGATGTCGCCCAAGGCGGGCCGGGTTTCACCGTTTTGTGCATTGTAGTCAGGCCATTGGATCCCGGCCGTACCCATATGGACGAGCCCGGGATCCTGATAATCGAAGATCTCGAGATAGCCGCCACCTGATTGGCCCAGACCCACGACGATCTCGGCAGTCCCGTCGCCAGTGAGATCACCCAGTGCCGGACGGGTCTCGCCGATCTGGGCCGCGTACTCGGCCCAGGGCATGCTCGACTGGATCTCGTTTTGCCAGGATGGATTCCCACCTGTTTCGAGACTTGAAGTGTCGAATCCCGTCTTGATGACCAGTGTCCCACCGCCGCCGCTTCCCACGCCGATCGCCAGATCAGCCAAGCCGTCACCATCGATGTCGCCCAGTGACGGCCAGGTCTCGCCATTGGCCTGTTCATAGTCGGGCCAGCCAAGCTCGGCCCAGCCCATGGAGGCGAGTTCACCGTCGGCGTATCTGAAGACCTGGAGCATGCCGTTGCCACCCGCGCCGAGACCGATCACGATCTCATCCTTGCCATCCCCATCGATGTCGCCCAGCGCTGGACGGGTCTCGCCATTGGCGACGTTGTAATCGGGCCAATCAACCTGGCCCCAGCGCACGAACGAGAAATCATCATCGAGCACCAAGAAGCGGCCCTCGGGCAAGCCGGGTTGATCGACCGGACCAAAACCGATCACGACCTCGTCGCGACCGTCGCCGTCGATGTCGCCCGTGGCCACTCGCGCCTCCCCGCTGAGCTGGTTGTAGGCGCTCCAGGTCACCGACACCTCTCGCTCGGTATCCTGATTCTGGTTGAGGACGACGAGCTGTCCGCTATTGAGCGGGTCGGGTCCCATGCCGACCACAAAGCGGAAATATCCCGAGGTCACCTCAGTCGACAGCTGAGACTCCTGACCTACGCCGTCATGCGATTTGACGGCGAAAGAGTAGACCTGATTCGGATCCAGATCGGGGAAGGTGTAGCTCGTGACATTGCCGACGTCCACCCACTGATCGTAGTCACGATGGCCTTGGCCATAATAGACCCGATAGCCGAGCACCCGCGGGTCCTCGACCGGCTCCCAAGAGAGCTTGTATTGAGCGGCAAGGGCTGGCAAGGCGCTCGCACCGAGCGACAGCATCAGACCTAAACCGATGAGTCTTGATGTAAAGGTTTTCATGTGCTAGACCCTGACTGAGTTTGGGCGCGCACCCGCCTGAGCGGGGCACGCGAGGTTGCGACGCCGCGATCGGCTAGGTCGGCGGCACGTCGGCGCGCGCCAGCCGCTTCGCCAACGGCGCGGCATCCGGAATCGCGCCCAGCACCGGGACACCGAGATAGCGCGCCATCTGACGCTCCGACTTGAATGATGGGTCTGAGAGCTCGAGGATCGCGATCAGCACCAGGACGCCAAGTGAGGCCAGGATCAGGACACCGATCGCCGGGGCGAACCGCTCGGGACTCCATGGGGTCTTAGTGACCGCGACCACCAGGTCGCCCATGGGCGCTAGGCGGACTGCCGCGGGCGCGGCGTCGGTGCGTTGCACGCGCGCCATGCCCTCCTCGATCCGCGTCATGAGGCGCTCCGAATAGAAGCCAACCAGCGCCCGACCCAGTGCCTCGTCCTGACCTTCGTAGCTCAAGCGCAGGGCATCCGGGGTCTGCGATGGAGCCAAGGTCAGGCCCGCGTGCAGGATGCGCCGCAGCGTGGCCTCATCCGGTCGGCCGCCGTATGCCGCCAACAGATTGGGGTCATTCTGAAGCCGCAACAGTGCGAAACCATCCAAAAAGAGGACCTCCGGGTTGGCGAGGAGATCACCCAATCCCAGGACCGCGACTGGACTGTCGCTCGCGGCCACTGGCGTATCGCTGGAGTAGGGCGAAAAGTCTCGAGACACCAAGTAGTCGACATCCGTGAGCGCCGCATAGATCAAATAGAGTGCCAGCGCGGGCAGTACCAGCAGCATCCATTTCTTGTGGATGCGGAAGGCTCGCCAGAATCGTTTGAGATAGAAACTCATGTTTGCAGCCCTTCAATGGTGTCAGTGCGATCTTGAATCAGGGTCTGTCGTTCCTGGATCGCGCTCGGGTGCCGATACACTCAGCCCGCGCGTGCGGAGGTCAACCCGGATGGCGCAGCTCATCGCGATTGGACAGCCCCTTGCCAGCGGTTGCTCACGACCCCGAGCAATTTCCCGCCGGCGGTCTCGATCAACTTCTGCGCGCTCCTGACCTGCTGGCGGGGCGTGACCGACGCCTGCACGACCAGGATGACACCATCGGCGACATCCGCAAGCATCACGGGATCCATCATCATGCGATTGGTCGGGAAGATCGACGCACTGTCGATCACGACGAGATCATAGTCATGTCTGGCAGAATCGACGAGCCGACTCACCCCGCGCGGGATCTGCCGGCTTGGCGCTTGCGGATGATCGTGGTCGCGCGGCGCGACCAGGACATCCAGCCCGTCCTGTCCCGATGGAGAGACGACTTCGCCGAGCTGCGCGCCCAAGATCTCCTCGATCGAATGATCGAGATCGAGCGCAAAGCCACGGTGCAGCGCGGGCATGAACCAGTTGAAATCGAGCGCAACTACGCGACGATCTCCGCTCTTGGCCGCGGTTGAAGCCAGCGCCGAGGCGAGCAAGGTCTTGCCTTCGCCCTGTGCGGCGCTGGTAACCAGGATGGTCGCCGGGCGCTTGTGATTCAGGGCGTGCTCTGTCGCGATTAGGATCCGCTTGACCTCGGCGATCTGCTCGAGGACAAGGCGAAGACTCTGATTTAGATCTATCATAGGGTTATGGGCTCAGGGCTGGTAGCGTCAGGATCTTTCGTCTCACCCACAAGAAGTATAGTCAAAAGATGAATGGTTCGAGAACGAATACAAGCATCCAAAAGCATTTCGTGTCGGCTTCAGGGATGGGCTGAAATCGAGATCAACGACCGCCGAGCATCTATAGTTGTTTTAGGTGGTGAGCCGTGGCAGTGCCTGCCTTGGTTTGGATGCCAGAGATGTCGCGCGCATCATCTCCGTTTCCCGATGATGAACCGCGCTGTGTACCGATGGGCACCTTACAGAGGCCGATGCCATCGGTTTGGTGCCGTTGCAGTGATGGACCGCACAGTCGTCGTTGAGATTCAATTGCAGCGTCCGGATAAACACATTGAGAGTAATTCGTTATGATCCCTGTTCTTCGTCGTCTTGCAACGCTGTTTCTGGTTTCGGTGTTGATCTCGCCATGGGGGGCTCAAGCAACTTCGCCCGACATGGAGACCTTGTCAAAAGGCATCTGGATCGACCGGCAGCACCTGCAGTCCCTCCCAAATGAAGGACTGGCCTGGGACCGTTTACTGGTGGATGCCGCCAGATCCACCGACACCCCAAACCTGTCCAACCAGGACGACATGACCAACGTCTGGGTCTTCGCGAAGGCGTTGGCACATGTGCGTACTGGCGAGCCACGCTACCGGGACGAGGTGATCTCGGCCTGCATGGCCGCCATGGGTACCGAAGAAGGTGGCAGCAGTCTCGCGTTGGGCCGGGAGCTGATCGCCTACGTACTCGCCGCCGATCTCGTCGGGCTACCGCCTGAGGAGGATGCCGCATTTCGGGAATGGCTCGCCGCGGTCATGGATAAAAAGATGAGCGAGGGTCGGACGTTGCGAACGACCCATGCCCAGCGACCCAACAACTGGGGTACACACGCGGGTGCGAGCAGGCTCGCAGCAGCGGCTTATCTTGGCGATACGGCTGAAATCGATCAAGTGGCAGCCATCTTCAAAGGATGGCTGGGAGACCGCACGAGCTATGCTGGATTCACGTACGGTGCACTCGATTGGCAAGCGGATCCCAACAACCCCGTGGGCATCAATCCATTGGGCTCGGTCCGTGATGGCCACAGCATCGATGGGGTACTTCCCGAGGAACAGCGTCGCAGCGGCGATTTTACTTGGCCGCCGCCCCAGGAAAATTATGTCTATGAGGGGCTGCAGGGAGCACTCGCCCAAGCGGTCATCCTGCAGCGCGCGGGTTATCCAGCATTCGATTGGGAGGACCAGGCACTGCGACGGGCCTTTCAATGGCTGCATGAGCAGGCCAACTACCCGGCCGAGGGTGATGACACCTGGCAGCCGCATCTGATCAACGTGAATTATCGAACCGCTTTTCCAGTCATTCTTCCAAGTCGACCTGGCAAGAATGTCGGCTACACGGACTGGACGCATGCGCCGCTGCCAGCCCCTCGCGATCTTCGGGTCGACACGCCTTAGAGTGGAGCAGGATTGAATCGAGTGAGTATCGAAACAGCTCAACAAGCATAATGGCCAGGCTGATAGACGATCGATCGAGTCATCTGCGATGGCTCCCAATGGTCGTGCTATTGGTCCTGGCCACTATCCTTCCATTGATGACCCCATACCCCTACCTGGCGATTGCTCCCGCTTTGGGCGCACTCGCCCTATTCGCCATCGGTCAGCGTCCTCAGATCGGCCTTTATGCGATCGTTTTCCTGATTCCATTCGGGAATTTTCGCAATATCGCGGGCCCTTTGGAAAGCATCAAGATCCACTGGCTGCTCGCCTTGATCCTGTTGTTGCTCCTGCTGATCCGTCTGCTCGTCGAGCGCGGATTCGTGGCGAGTCTGAGGTCCAATCTGTGGCCGTGGTTCCTGCTGTACCTGGCCGTGAGCCTGTTGTCGTCCTTTTTCTCCGACGATCATGGCTATGTCGCGCATCAGGTGTCTCTGCTCCTGGTCGCGATGCTGTTTTTCACCTTGATCATTGCCATGCTCGAGCGCGAGAGCGTCACCCGGCATATCCCGATCGTGATCGCGCTCTCGGTCTCGCTGGGCTCTTTGCTCGCGGTACTCGGCAACCTCACTGGCATGAGTGGGTTCTCCGAGGGGGCGACCTTCAGTCGCAGCACCGGCGGGACCACCGACCCGAATTCATTGGCGTTGCAGATCATCTTCGGCATGCCCTTCCTGGTGTTTTGGCTCTTTCATGCCAGACATGCCTGGTCAAGAGTATTCGCAGCGATCTTGATCCTCATCAACTTGACCGCACTGGTCGGAACCTATTCGCGCAGTGGTACATTGGTGATCGGGGTGACACTCTTGATCCTGCTTATCATCAATAGTCGAGACATCCGGCCGCGACGTCTGGGACTCCTCATTGTCGGGATCACAGGGGCCGCGCTACTCGGCACGGCCATGCTGCCCCAAACCTTTTGGGAGCGTCAGGCGAGCCTGTTTGCTGAACAGCCAGATCGTGCGCTCAGTCGTCGCTTCTCTTATCTCGACGTCGCCCGTGATGCCGTCATGGAGCGCCCGATCCTTGGTCATGGGCCAGGCACCTTCCGCAATCTTTTCGCGCAGACCGATTGGGCCCAGAAGTTTCACAAAAAAGGGGCGACCAAGCGCCGATACGCCCACAATACCTATCTGGAGGTGGTGGTTGGGACTGGTTTGCTGGGCCTTGCCGCGTTTGCCGGACTCTTGATCACGGCTTGGCGTAATCTCTATCAAGCCAGCACGCGCCTGATCGAGAAGGGAGACCGTTACCACGGCGATCTTGTCATGCACTATCTGATCGCGTTCAGCGCGCTCTTGATCTTTCTATTGTTCTTCAGCGATGTCTTCCAGAAATTCATGCTGCTCTGTCTGGGCTTGTCACAGGTCTGGGTGAGGGTCGCCAATGAGCAGGAGGATCCATCCATGGCCACACACGCCAGCGAGGAACGGCCATGAGCACACTGATGCTCGTGATCTTCGTGTTCAGTCTCTGCTGTATCCTCCTGCCGCTCATTGGTTATCCACTCATCTTGCTTCTCGTCCAGAGCGCTCGTCGACGCACGCACCAGGTCGATACGGCTCTGACGCCTTCGCTCAGTGTCATCGTCGCCTGTCGCAACCCGGGCGATCTACTGATTGGCAAGATCAAAAACACCTTTGCGCTGGATTACCCACCTGAGGCGATCGAGCTTCTAGTCGTCTCAGATGGCTCGACGGATCAGACCGAGGACATCCTGCGCGCGTGTCAGGATCAACGACTCAGGTTCAAGCTGCTCGACGGTCATCGGGGCAAAGCCGAGGCGCTGAACCAGGCGATGAGCATGGCGCGCGGTGAGATCCTGATCTTCACCGACGTCGATGCCCGACTCGAGGACGACGCACTCCGAGAACTGATCCAGCACTTCGCGGACGAGGGCGTCGGCGGTGTCGTCGGTCAGCGCGTCTTGGAACGCGAGCTCCAGGCATTACGTGACGCTCAGGCCAGCTATATCGATTGGGACAGCCGGATCAAGCTCATGGAGACTGAGGTCTGGAGTGTCACGAGCAACGACGGCAAGCTCTATGCCGTGCGGGCACGTGTCGCGGAGCCCATCGCCGAAGGCGTGACCGATGACCTCTACGCGGCCTTGCGGGTCATCAACAAGGGGTTTCGATTCATCTTCGAGCCGCGTGCGCGTGCGCATGTGCGGGTTCCGGCGCGTTCACCCGGACACGAGATCTCGCGGCGGCGGCGCATCGTCGGTCGCTCACTGCAGGGTTTGCGCCTGAATCATGAGCTGCTGGATCCGAGACGCTTCGGGACCTTCGCGCTCGCGCTCGGTATCAACAAGGTCCTGCGTCGTCTCTTGTCTGTCTTTCTGCTGCTCCTACTGTTGAGCAACGGGGGACTGGCGCTGCATTCCCCCTTCTGGCGATGGGTCTTGTTGCTTCAGCTCGCCGTCTACGCGATGGCACTCGTCGGCGCCCGTGCACCACACCTGCATGGTCGAGTCGGTGCCTTAACCCGAGCGGCGTTCTATTTCGTGCTTGGAAACATTGGCACCGCGCTCGGCCTCTGGGATTTTCTCTCCGGGCGTCAGGTCGTGCGCTGGGAGCCAAACAAAGGCGAGGACGGGAAGCCATCGTCAATGCCTATCATGGCCTATACCATGTCGCGCTTTCCCAAGCTCACCGAGACCTTTATCCTCTCCGAGATCACTGCGCTGCTGGATCGCGGCTATCAAGTGCGGATCTGGCCCTTGCTTCGGGAGCACGCCAAGGTACAGCATGCCGATGTCGAGCGGGTGATGCCGTACGTCACCTGGCTGCCATTTCTCTCGCTCGCCATCATTGGCTCCAATCTCGCGCTCGCCCTCGGGCAGCCTGCACGCTATTGGGGGACCTTCGCCGCCATGGTCCGAGGCACCCTGCCCAGTCGCAACTTTCTGATTGGCGGTTTAGGCATCTGGCCCAAGTCGGTCCACCTGGCGCGTTGTCTGGAGCGTGACGGCGTGCGGCATCTGCATGCCCATTTCGCGACCCACCCAGCCCTGGCTGCCTGGATCGTGCACCGGCTGACCGGTATCGGTTACAGCTTCACGGCCCATGGCTCCGATCTTCATGTCGATCAGACCATGCTGAGCGAAAAGGTTGAATCAGCGAGATTCGTTGTCAGCATCTCGGATTACAACCGGCGCTTCATCGAGCAGCGCCTCGGGCGTGCATTTGGAGACAAGATCAAGGTGGTCCATTGTGGTGTGGATATTCGGCTCTTCACACCAGCTGTCGAGCGGGTGCGCGGCGCCGACGCGCCGCTGCACATCCTCTGTATCGGCGCGTTGCGCGACGTCAAAGGACACCGCTATCTGATCGATGCGCTTGCCTTGTTGCGCGATCGAGGTCTGCCGTTTTGCTGTGATCTCATCGGCGAGGGTCCGTTGCGGGCTGAGATCGAGCGTCAAATCAGAGCGCATGGATTGGCCGATCAGGTCCACCTGCGCGGTCCATTGCCCCGCGAATCCATCCTGATGTGGCTGCGTGAGCAAGCCGATGTCGTAGCCCTGACCAGTATCCTGGCGCCACGCGGCAATCGGGAGGGGATTCCGGTCACCTTGATGGAGGCCATGGCCTGCGGTCTACCGGTGGTGAGCAGTCGCCTTTCGGGCATCCCAGAGCTGGTTGAAGAGGGCGTCAGCGGCTTGCTCACGAGCCCGGGTAAAGCCGACGAGATCGCCGAGGCACTCGCGCGCCTAGCCGCTGATCCGGCCTTGCGAGCCAAGATTGGCGCTGCAGCGCGCGCGCGAGTGATCGCAGGCTTCGATTTGACTCAAAATGTCAACGCATTGGCCGATCTTTTCAGACCTTTTCTGGACTCAGGGATGAGCGCGGATGGAGCCGAGGCCAGATGATTCATCCTAAATCCGGCGATTGACTCACGCTAAGACGCCAAGAACGCAAGGAAAAACGCAAAGAAAACAGAATCTTGAGTCAGTGAAGAGACACACCGCTCAGGTGAACGGCATGGCACTGCTCACTGATTGAAAAATCTTTGCGTCTTTGCGCCTTTGCGTGAAAGCTGCTTTTTTTGGGTTCATCGACGACCTCGCTCGGTACTCAGGGCCTTGATCATCGATTGGTCCA
>NZ_DIUM01000116.1 GCF_002423035.1 Thiocapsa sp. UBA6158 | reverse complement strand
GTGTAACTGCTCTTTTTAGGCTGAACATTACCCCTTATCGCCTAGCGAAGGCCGTCGGTGTACCGCAACAACGTATCGGCGAAATCCTGGCCGGTCGACGGGCGATCAGCGCCGATACCGGGCTGCGTCTGTCGCGCGTCTTCGCCCTGAGCGATGGCTTCTGGGTAGGGTTGCAGGCCGACTAAGATGCGGCTAAAGCGCGTCAAACGCTGGGTGCGACCTTGGAACGCATTACGCCGTTCATACAGCGCATCGAACCGCATCGGGACTTGGACATGGGCATGCGCTCCGTGCGAGTCGGCCGCATGGTGCACGGATGGGAGATCGTTTTTGGGGGGAAGCGGATGAATCCGGGCGTCCCCGAGGTTGATGTGGTTGACCGTCGGGACATGGAAGAGGACGACTGCAAGTCGTCTATCCCGGAGGTGTCGTCGCTTCGCGACGTTGGACCGCGCCGGTTCCTTCTTCCAAAAGGCATCGGGGTCTTGTCTCGTGGTTTTGAACACAAGTCGAAAGCGAGGATGCAGCCGGCGATGCGAGGAAGTTGGAGCCTCCCATAGGGAAAATCCCCTGATTGAAGACTAACGGTAGAGGTGGAGGCCCATCAGACGGCTGGATTCAGTTCGACCTCGCCGACGGCATTCGTTATCGCTGTTATCGCTCGCGCGCGGCATAAAACGCCTTCTTGGAGATGCCCGCTTGACGCGCCCTCGACGCGATGAGGGTTGGAGAGAAAGGCGCCTTGGGGACAGTCCACCGTGACCTTGTAGCGCCGGCCGTTTTCATCCTTGACCCACTGCTCGCGTGAGCCGCTCCCGCCCTTGCGGGGCTCGAAACCGAGTGTGCGCAGGATCCGCTTGACCTCGGTGCAGGTCAGCGGCGGGAAGTGGCCGCTCATTGAGCGAGCGACAGGGGAGGCGTCCGTTGAACGGGCGGTGGGTGTCGTCGTGCCGGCGGATATGGCGCCAGAAGCCGAACCACCAGAAGCGCAGCCAGTACCGCAGCGGCGCGCGTCGATTCAGCAACGCATCGGCGTAGGCTTGGTCTTCGCCATCCCATGCCTCGCGGACATAGTCATCGATCACGGCATCCAGCTTGCGTTTGACATCCTCGAAGGTCTCGCCTTGGGCGGCCAAGTCGAAGTCCAGACAGATGGCGACCCACAGGCGCGGCGCCTCACGCTCGGCGTAGCAGCGGACCTTCAGCTCGGTGGGACGGATGGTCGTCATTGGCGGGCTACGGGACGGTTCGAAACGGTCTGTTGTTCATCGTTACCCCGAGGATGCCCGCTGTCAACTTTTCCATCGGGGTCCAGGGGCATGCTAACAGCGGCATCGGGGTCACGAGCTATTCGAGCTCGGCATCGCAGATAGTCCGGCGGAAATCCGGTCGATCCGAGGTCGTAGTCATGGGCCGACTGTTATGTGACGCCCGCAACCATCGGGACGCTGCTGCGCCTCTCGCAGGTTCGCCCGGATGCCATCATCGCGCCGATTCAGCGCGACCGGCGCAGCGGAGCCATCACCAGCATCAGCCCGCGCAGTCGGTTTCTCTTCGGATTTCCCACCGTTTCCGGGCCGCACCGACTCACGCACGCCATGGCCGCCCGACCTCTCCTGCCCGTCAGACTCATCGGCGGCGGTCGTGGAGTGATCCTTCCCGCCGGCGTCCTGGCGCGCGCGGGACTCTTCGACGCCGAGACCCTTCCGCACTATTGGGCCGACCACGACGTCTACCCGCGCGCCCGTCAGCTGGGCACCCCGCTCTATGTCGAGACCGGCACCTTCATCGACATCGACGACAGCCGCACCACCTCGGCGGATCGCCCGGAAACGCTGAGCCTGGTCGAATTCCTCAGCACCCTGCGCGATACTCGCTCCCATCGCAACCTGCGCGATGTCGCCGCGCTGTTTTGCAAGCATTACCATATCCCAGGGCTTTACCCGGTCGGCGTGGCACTCTACACGGGGCGCTATCTGCTGGTGTATCTGGTCAAACGGGCATTTTATCTGCTTGGCCTTAGGCGGCGAGACCTTCGTCGGATGCGGCGAAGAACGCGGGCTGTACCCGCCTATCGATCCCGTCGAGAAGGCTGACCCCTAAGGCCGCCTGAGCGCGACCTCGTACTCGCTCCAGACGGCATCGGCGGAAACCGCGACCAAACCCTCGATACGTGCCTGTGCAATGATCAATCGATCGAAAGGATCTGCGTGCACGCCGGGCAGCTTGCCCGTCTCGATGGCATGCGCGTCATCGATCGGCAACAACGCAGCGCCAGCGGCAAGGGTTTGATCGCGGAAGGTATCCGGGTCGACCGAGAGCTTTCCCACGCGATGCTTGATCGCGACTTCCCAAACGCTGCCCACGGAGACCAGGCAGGCCGTTGTCGCCATCAGCTCGCGTGTCTCCTGCCGCAATCGCGCATCGCCCAGCAGCCACCACAACATGATCTGGGTATCGAGCAGCAGTTTCATGCGTCGTTGAAAAGCCTGGTGACTTCAGCATCCGCTTGTTCGCCGAAGGCGGCATCCACATCCCCGAACTGCCCGGCCAATCCCCCCCAATTGCGCAGCCCCGGAGCGGCCACGCATGGAACCAGCCTGACCTGGGCCTCGCCGTGGTTGGCGATGATGACCTCCTCACCGGAGACAGCCGCCTTCACCAGCTTAGAGAGTTGGTTCTTGGCTTCGAGCATATTGACTTGCATGACAGATTCTCCAGTTTGACCGGATCATCATAGCTAGGCTGGCTAGATTAGCCAAGCAGTAAGGCATCGGGGTCACAGGGTCGTCGAGGTCAGGTCTTTCTTTGTGACAGTCCAGATAGTCCGGCGGAAATCCCGGGGCATCAGGGTCTTGACTCATGCCCTTTCCGAGCAGAGAAAAGACAAGGGACGGATTTATTATTCATCTTCAAACCAAACCCATGCCCCTCCCATCAAAGAGTGGAGCAGGACCGGGCTCAATCGCCTGTGGTGCGGGGTGTCTTCCTACTCCGTGCTCGGCGGACTTCGGCGGTGCAACGGCATTCTTGGTTGTTGTTGACGAGCACGGGATCCAGTGCAACACTGATTCCCGTGTTCCACGCTCGCACCAGGAAACAACCTATGGCCAATGTCAACTTTACAGCTGCGATCGACCGCGATCTGCTCAAGCGGGCTAAGGTGCTTGCCGCGAAGGCAGAGACATCGGTCAATGCGCTGTTTAATGCCGAGCTGCGTTATTTGGTCGAGACATTCGACGCAGCCGAGGCGGCGGGTAACCAAAATTTCCTCGTCCTGCTCGATTTCTCCCTGGGCCGTCGCGACGACCGGGAAACGATGGAGGCGCTCGGCATCGACAGCGAGGAGGATTTGTTCTTGTTGATGGCCCGGGCACATCTGCCCACACCACGTCTGTCGGAATCGGCGACACGCGGCATGGTCGACGAATTGAACGCGTTGGCGGACTAAGCGGCCGTGCCTGCGGCGCATGGCCCGGTGGTGCTGCCCGATGCGGGACCGCTGATCACGCTGGCTTATGCCGATGCGTTGGACCTGCTGCTCAAACCGGGATGGCCGGTCGTGATTGTGGACATGGTGCTGTATGAGGTGATGCGCAACGACACCCCTACCAGCGCAAAGATCGGGGCCTGGGTCGCGGATCGTTCGATACCGATCGAGTCGACCCGGACTTTTGCGCACTATTGCGACGCTCTGGCCGAGGCCCTTAGCCAGGTGCGGAAGGCGAATCTCGGCGAGATCGCGGTGCAGGAGGCGATGAACGCTTTGGCATTGTCCGCCCCCGGCACGACTGGCGTCTTCCTGTTCGAGGACCACAAGATCGCACGTGCCAGCTTTTTGTTGCCGGACAATTGTCGCAAGGTGAGCACGCGGGCTTGGCTGCTGTTCCTGGAGGGGAAGGGCTGGATCGATTCGGCCGCCGATATCGAGCGGGCGGCGATCTCGAATGGCCGCAGCTTTTCGCGCCTGCGTTTTCCTCGCTAGCCCGTTTTCACCTCGCTCACACTCTCTACCTCCAACGCGCTCCCACGCTCAAAGACGAAAAGGCTCCTCAGGGTCAGACTTATGCCTTTTCCGAGCTACCTTTGGAGTCATGGCCGGACCCCTGCGACTTGAGTTTGCCGGTGCGCTCTATCACGTCACTTCGCGAGGGGACGGACGCGAGGACATTGTTCGAGATGCCGGTGACCGGCAGTTGTTTTTCGATGTGCTCGCAGGCGTGTGGGAGCGATTCAACTGGGTCATCCACGCCGACTGCCTGATGACTGCACTGCTCGCGCATCAGCAAGATCATTCGTGCTGCACCCGAGCTGACCGGCGAGGCGCAAGTCGGCAAAAAAACGGGACAGATTTTTCCCGAGAGGGCGACCGATTGTGATCGAGTCGTTTTCGATTCGTGTGAGATTCCGCTCGATACGGACACGCCTCGAAGAGGCCCATGCGCACCCCCGCCGCCAATAGCCGCGACGATTATGATTCCCCCCTGGAAGGATCTGCTCGACCGTTTGCAGCGGCTTTTTCTGGAGTTCTTCTTCCCGAGGATCGCGGCCGACATCGACTGGTCGCGCGGCTTCGCGTTTCTCGACAAGGAGCTGCAGAAGGTCACCCGCCGCGCCGTGGTCGGTCGCCGTTATGTCGACAAGCTGCTCGAGGTCTGGCGCTTGGGCGGCGAGGAGACCCGGGTGCTGATCCACACCGAGGTGCAGGGCGAGCCGGATCCGGGGTTTGCGCGGCGGCTCTACACCTATCACCCTAAAAAGAGCAGTTAC
>NZ_DIUM01000140.1 GCF_002423035.1 Thiocapsa sp. UBA6158 | reverse complement strand
ACGCATCAGTTTCGGTCACACCCTGGGGCGACATCCCGGGCGCCGTCTTGGATGCCTTTTCCCGCGGCGAGGTTAGACTCGATGTGGGGCCGGTGCGCGCGCGCGCGGGCTCCCTCCGCGGCGACCGCGCGTCCTCGGAGAACCGAGGACAAAAGAGGACAACTCGATGAAGAGGCGAATGATCGCCTTGGCTGTCTCGGCGGGGTTCGTCGCGACCCTGGCTGCGGCGGACGACCCGGCTCTGCGCGAGAAGGCGAAATCCGCACGCTCAAGAGTATGCCCGGGTATATCGAGCTGGGTGCGGCGCGGGCCGCAACGATGTCGTCGGTCGATCAGTGCGGCCGAACCTGGTCTGCCGATGAGCCGCCCACTTCGCGGTCGAGCCGCCCCGCTGAGCGCGCTCGGACCGTCGGAAGGCCAGGATTCAGCGTCGGGCACTTGAAGCGACGCGTTTCGACGTCATCTCCCCTCGCGTGCGGAGGCTCGGTGGAGATGCCGATCTCGATTCGTCCGAAAGAACCGCTTCATCAGCAACCATCGCTGGCGTCGCCGGCTCGGCGGAAGAGCGTGACCGATTCGCGTCAGGGTATCGCAGAGACGTTCGCGGAGCGTGCGGGACTGAAGCGGCGGCGATCGGTCGACGTTTCGCATTGGATGAACTCTGCTCGCGCACGAGGTTGACGGTGAAGGATCACGAAAAGGCGGCAGCCGTTAACGCTTGTGATCGGCGGCTCTCGACGACCTTTCGCAACAACGCCTTCGCGCAGCTCCCGCAGCGACCGCAGTCGCCGGGTACGCCTAATTCCTTCCTCAGGTCGGCGAGCCTCTCGGCTCCTCGCTCGCCCGCCGCGATGATCTGGCGTTCGGTAACGGCCTGACAAACGCATACGTACATGAGATTTCCCCGACATCCCCGTGGTGTAGGGGGAATAATAGGAACGATTCGCATTTGTGTCAAGATGTGCTTCGGCGCATCTTTCAGTCATTCTCTGTCAAGGTCTAAAGGTCGAGTCCAGATGAAAACCCAACCCTCCATCAATCAGCATCACAACGCGGTGCTCAAGGAAGCCCTGACCGCAATCAATCAGTATTTCCTGCACGCGCGGATGCTCGGCAACTGGGGCTTCAAGACGCTGGAGAAACGGGTCTACCATGCCTCGATCGAGACCATGAAAGAGGCGGATAAGATCGTCGAGCGCGTCCTCTTCCTGGAAGGGTTGCCGAACCTCCAAGACCTCGGCAAGCTGCTGATCGGCGAGGATGTTCCTGAGATCCTGCGCTGCGATCTCTCGATGGAGCTGCGCTACCGTGAAGCACTTGCCGGCGCCATCGCACATTGCGAGCAGCAGGGTGATTTCGTGAGCCGCCACCATCTTGAAGAGATTCAGGAGTCGAGCGAAGAGCGGATCGACTGGATCGAAACCCAGCTTTCACTGATCGAGAGCGTCGGACTGCCGAATTATCTCGAGTCGGCGATCTGACCACAGCAGCCCCGGAGACCCAGATATGAAAGGTAACCCCGAAGTCATCGCCCATCTTCAACGCCTGCTCTCCAACGAGCTGGCCGCGATCGATCAGTATTTCATCCACTCGCTCATGTACGAGGACTGGGGTTTCGCCAAACTGTTCGCGCGCATCGAGCACGAGGCCACGGAGGAGAAGGAGCACGCCACGATGCTGATCCGGCGCATGCTGTTCCTCGAGGCGACGCCCGATCTGAGTCAGCGCGACGGACTGCGCGTGGGTGCGAGCGTGCCGGAGATGTTGGCTAACGACCTCCAGGTCGAGTACGAGGTCGCGGCGGCGTTGAAGGAAGCGATCGCCTGCTGCGAGCAGAACAAGGATTTCCAGACGCGTAACGTTCTGCTGCAACTACTCAGAGACACCGAGGAAGACCACGCCGACTGGCTCGAGCAGCAACTCGGATTGATCGATCGGGTGGGTCTCGAGAACTATCTTCAGTCGCAGATGCACCCCTCCGGTCCGGCTTGAGCCGAGCCTGGTCCTCCGTCGGCGATCCGGTGGCGGACCAGTGGGATCCAAAAAACGGGAGATCCCAAAACGGATCTACCGCTGCAGATCGGGACTCTGTTGTCTCGGCCATGCGCTAAGATCCTGAGTCGAAAAACCCGCTGCCGAGCCGCAGGACGGATCGGTGACAAGCTTAGGGTCCAGCCATACAATCCCCCGCAGTCTTTGGGGAGACGCCGATCCACGGCGCCTCCCGGCTTCAACGTCGGTCTGTCGGGAGAAGACATCTGTGAAATACGCTGCAAAGAGAACTTGGCCGGACAAGCCCAAATCCTGGGAGGCCAAGGGCGAGGCGGAGACCGCCGAGGCATTCGCCCTGGGTTTCGCCGCCGACCAAGGCCTCGGTCTGGGAACCGAGCTGGTCGTGATCGAGCGAGAGGGTGAGGATGCCGAGATTCAGTTCTTCAAGATCGCCAACACCTCGCCGTATCAGCTTGTGCAGGCGGAGCCGAGGGCTGGTGCGGGAGGCGCGCCGCGCCAAGACGCTACACCCGAGCCGTCCTCGACGGGTTCGGGCGTCGCCGGGGAGGAGGGGAGTGCGGAGGTCGCCGCCACGCCCATGGGCAACCTACGCCCCTTCAAGACCATGATCCTCTATATGATCAAGGTCGCCCTCGTGGCCTTCGGTGCCATCTATGCCCTCGGGTACCTGTTTCGCTATCTGCGGTCCGTCCTCTGAGTCGATCCCGCGTGGGCGATTGTTCGCCCACTCCCGCACTCTCCCGACTTCACCATCCCTCGTTCTCGCCGATCATCCAGGGCGCGCCCCGACTGTCCTTGCCTCCTTGCGCCACGCGCTGACACTCCTGCTCCCAATGTTGTGCCCCGATGCCGCGCTCGGGTTGCGCCTACTGCGGCTGAATCGCACCCTTTCCGCCGCTCCGGCCTTTCCCTTATTTTTTTATGTAAAAGAAGCTTGACATCTTTGCCTGTCAAGCTAAGATGACACACAAGGACAGCAAGTCAGTCCGAACGTTCCGGGCCACAAGGAACGCAAGCGTGTTTCGTGGAGGTAGTCGGTGCCACGGAGGTTCGCCCCTCGATCGATATCGGCGGCGCATTTACACATTCTCACGACGGAGCTTAAACCATGGCTGAGCAAGCAAGCCT
>NZ_DIUM01000119.1 GCF_002423035.1 Thiocapsa sp. UBA6158 | reverse complement strand
TGAGGCACGACGCTAATCACCTTGTTTAATACCTCTGTTGAGCGAGCCTTGATCTTCATGCCGACACCGATCCGGTCGGCATCCTCATGCCGACATGGACGCCCGTCGGCTACCCGGGCGCGTCCGTCCGCCCGACAAGGCCGATCTCCCGGCCAACGCCGCCATCGAAACAGCGCTCGCCGAACGCCTGACGGAACGCGTCCCTTGCGGCGTCTCCGGTACAGTGCGTCGGCACCACGTAGGCGACGTCGAGGACCTGCAGCGCGCGAATCGCCCGATCGATCCCCGAGGCGTCCGAGTACATCAGGTGAAACCCGCCGATGGCCCAATCGATCTTCTTCCCCAGAAGGAGCGAGGCGTGCTCGACGATCCGCTCTATTCCGGGATGCGCACAGCCGCTGATGGCTGCCGTGACTCCGTCGGCCTCGATCACCATCGCGTGCTCGGGAGGGTCGCTGTCGAGCATGCCGGTCGAAAAGACGCCGGGAGCAAGCTCCACAGGGTCGGCCCCGACGACAACCAACTCGCCGCACAGACCACGAAGATCTTTGATCAGATGCTTCGAGAAACCCTCGTGGACGACGAGGGTCGCCCGTGGATTCATCTCCAAGACGGAGTCCAACCCTCCCATGTGATCCCAATGCGGATGTGAGACAAAGAGTAGATCGATGGATTCCGGGGCGATGTCGAGCGCGGCCATGTTCTTCAGCAGGACGCGGCCGTTGCTGCCCGTATCGAACAGGATCGTGCGGTCTGCGACCCGAATCAGGGCCGCGAAACCCCAAAGGCTCGTCAGGCCCGGGACGCCGGGATGATTGTCGAACAGGATCGTCATGCGAGCAGGGTCTGTCATCGTTCGCTTCCTCGGGCCTCCCGAGACCTGGCTCGGGTCGCCCGTGCTGGTGCGGGTCGGTATTGCGGGAAAGCCGGCTGGTCAAGACCCCGCGGAGCGGGGCGAGACCGACACTCGGCATCGAAGGTGCTGATGTACACTGCGCTGAACTTTAGTGCCCGACCTCACCGCTGCACATTGATGATTGGCCATCTCCGGCAAATAATCAGCCTGTACCGACCGAGGGTGCGCGCACCGCGCGAACCACTGAGCTCGCGGATCGTCCGGCTGAGTGTTTGGTTTCGCGGACGGGACGCGTTATGGTCGTTCCGAGTCGACATCTTCCAGCGCGCCGCGTCGGCGCCTGCATTCTGAATTCCCGACAGCGAGCACCAAACTCATGAGATCGACACGACCGGAGCGTATCTTGATCACCTCGGCATTGCTGGCCCTGCTCTCGGCATCGCCCCTGCGGGCCGATACCGACGCCGCAGCCGCGGCCAAGGTCGAGACCATCATCGCGCTCAACCAACATCTCAGCGGCTATACGATCCAAGTCCTCTTGCGGGACGGGCGCCTGCGCATCGAGGGATCGGTGCCGGGCGCCATCGAGCGAGCCCTTGCCGAGGATCTGGCCAACCTGGTCGCCGACGGGGTGCCGGTAGATAACGCCCTCGACCTGAACGCCGACTTCGCACAGAGCCCGGGGCCACTCACTGCCCGAGTCGAAGACCTGGATGTGGCGACCAAGATCCGGGAGCGCTTGGAGTGGCAGATCAGCACGAGCGGGCTGGAGGTTTCCGTCGAGATCGACGGGGGCATCGCTCGCCTCCAGGGTCGCGTCGGCTCGACCGGAGCTTCCGATCGTGTGGCGACAATTGTCGGGACCACCGAAGGGGTGCGCGAAGTCTTCAATTACATCAACGTCGACCCGGATGTCTTGACCGAGGAGCGCGAGCGCCAGGCTGCGGTCGCCGAGGTCAAGCGCTCCGATACCTGGATCGCCAATCGCCTCGGGGCCGTCCTGCGCTACGACACCACCGTGAACGCGGGCAGCATGGAGGTGAGCTCGACCGACGGGGTGGTGTTGCTTCGCGGCACAGTCACGTCGCTGGCAGAGCGACAGGTTGCCGAGGCCCTGGCTGGCGACATCTTGGGCGTGCGCGAGGTGGAATCTCTGCTGAGTTTCCAGAGACCCATGTAACCCTCGCGGTGCGCGTCTCTGTGCACCGGGATGATTTCCGGGAAAGGAACAATCGCCCGGGATGACTTAAGTTGCCCGGGGACCTGCAGGCCCGTGCCGGCGGGATGCTCACTCCCGGAAATCGCCCGAGATCCCCTTCGGTTGTGGCACACATCGATCATCAGCTATGCCACGGACGCCTATCATCGATTAGTCCGACCGCCAACACCTCTCTACTCTAAAGGATTGCTGGCCACTTGCGCACACCGATCGGGTGCGTGTTCGCTCTTCAATCAGCCGGACGAGTCGTCATGATGGAACGTCTGCATCCTGTTCTGCCCTTCTTGCGCTGGTTCCCCATGACTCGGGAAGGCTTGCGCAACGACATCATTGCCGGCATCACGGTCGCTTTGGTGTTGCTGCCCCAAGGCATGGCTTATGCCCAGTTGGCGGGCCTGCCTGTCGTGTACGGGCTGTACGCGTCCTTTGTGCCCGTCATGATCGCCTCGATGTGGGGCTCGTCGAGTCAACTGCACACCGGCCCGGTGGCGATGCTTTCGCTGATGTCCGCGGCGGCGATCATCCCCTTCGCCTCACCGGGAAGCGCGAGCTTCATCGAGCTGTCGATCATGCTGGCCTTGATGGTCGGAGTGCTGCGTCTCGCACTGGGTCTATTCAAGCTCGGGGCCATCGTCAACCTGCTGTCGAGTCCCGTGGTCGTGGGCTTCACGAATGCCGCGGCGCTGATCATCGGACTGTCGCAGCTCAGCAAGATCATCGGCGTGCCCTTTCCTCGCTCCGACTTCTATCTTGCGGATCTCTGGCGAGTCGTGCAGCAGATCGGCGAGACGCACTGGCCGACACTGGTGTTCGCGCTTGCGGCCTTTCTGCTCATCAACGCGATCAAACGGGTCTCTTCACGGCTCCCCGGCGTCTTGATTGCCGTACTCGCAACGACCGCCGCGTCTGCTCTCATCGGCTTCGAGCACAAGTCGAGCGTCGGGATCGAGCAGATCCAGGACGTGCGGACGGTGGAGACGATCGAGGCTTACGGCCAGACCGAGATGCGCATCAAGGCCCTCACCGCGTTGATCGCGGAGCGCAGCCGCGAGGCCGCTCGACTCGAGCAGGCAGGCGGGATGGAGGCCATCAAGCGCGCCGCGGAGTTATCGGCGTCGGTCCGTCTCTTCCAGTACGAGTTGGATCAGTCGCGGTCACAGAACAACGCGCGTCGCATCGACCTGCACGCGATCCGCCTGGAAGGCTCGCCGATCCCGGACGGGCCGATGCTCCTCTTCGCCAAAGGCCAGGTCCCCGAGGGACTGGCGCGTGACGGTCGAATCTGGCATTTCGTCGAGACGCACGACGGGGACGTGACGCTCTCCTCGGGCGGGGCCGTGGTGGGGGATATTCCCAAGGGGCTGCCGCAGTTCGCCGTGCCCGAGGTGCAGTGGGATTTGATCCTGGCGCTGCTGCCGGCGGCGATCGTGATGGCCCTGATCGGTTTCATGGAGGCCACCTCGATCTCCAAGGCCATCGCCACCACCACGGGGGAGCGGATCAACGCGAGCAAGGAGCTCGTCGGACAGGGTCTGGCGAACATCGTCGGGAGCTTCTTTAGCTCCTACACGGTCAGCGGATCCTTCTCGCGATCGGCCGTTGCGGCCAAGACGGGCGCCAAGACCGGCCTCTTCGCCGTCATCAGCGCGCTGGCGGTGATGGTCTTCCTGCTGTTCTTTACGTCCTACCTCTACAGCCTGCCGCAGTCCGTGCTGGCGGTCATTGTGATGATGGCCGTCTTCGGCCTGATCCGCGTCGCGCCGCTGGTCCATGCCTGGAAGGTCGACCGCGGCGGCGCGATCGTCGGCATCGTGACCTTCCTGGCGACCCTCGTGATGGCTCCGGCAATCGCCAACGGCATACTCCTCGGCATTGTCCTGACGGTGCTGCTCTATCTGATCAAGAGTATGCGTCCGCGCGCTGAGATCGTCGCGCGTAAACCGGATGGAACCCTCGGCGGCATCAAGGCGCACAATCTCGTGCCGGTCAGCGAGACGGTCGTGCCGGTCCGTTTCGACGGCTCGCTGACCTTCTCGACCGTCGCTTACTTCGAGGACATCGTGCTGGAGGCCATCGCCGAGTTTCCGAAGACCCGGGTGATCCTGATCATCGGCAGTGGCATCAACGAGATCGACGCATCAGGTGAAGAAAAGATCAACGAGGTCGCAAAACAGCTGCGAGACGCCGACATCGGGCTCTACTTCAGCGGATTGAAGCATCAGGTGATGTCGGTTCTCGAGAAAACCGGAATCGTCGAAGAGCTCGGACGCGATCACTTCCTCCCGAACAAGGAGTATGCGCTGAAAGAATTGCTCGAGCGCTATGAGACCCCATCCGAACCGCAAAGCACGTGATGGCCGGCCTGGCGCTGTATCTCAGCGCCGTTTGTCTTGTGCGCCGAGCCGCAGGATCGGGCGTGGTCGGTCACTTTATTCCACGGGAATTCCTCAGAGTAATCCACGCTGACCCTATCGGATTCGTCCACCGCTTTTGCGGATGCCTGCGGTCCAGCTGGTCTTGGGTCGTTTCAGCCGACCCTAACGGCAGCCAAAACCGCAGCACCGATCAGTCAACCCGCGCTCGCCGGGGCAGGAGATGTTCAATGTTCGAGTTCCGCAGAGATGATCAGCACCCGATTGACCACCGCGCCCGGATGCGCCGAAGACTGGCGACCCTGCTCGCGGCCGGTTCCGTCGCCATCGCCGGTGCGGCCTGCGCCTTTCCCGATGCCGACGACGCCAGCGCCTTTCAGGCCCAATCTCCATCGGTCCGCACCCTGATGCTGACCCTCGACAACGGCGACGCGGCCGATGTGTATCTGCCGCGTATCCGCTCGCGGTTTCCCGACTGGTTCGAGGACAGCCTGCCGTTGGTGGCCGTGCTGCAGGGAGCGCTGGTGGACAAATCCCAGTATCGCCAGTTGGCGATGCAACTCGCCCGTCGGGGCCATGTGGTCGTGGTGCCGAATCACTTCCGCAGCTTCCCGCCGGCCTTTCCGGACCCGGTGCTGTTCAGCGAGGTCGGCGTCGTCACGGCGGTCTACACGACCATGGTCGCTGCCGACGCGGACCCGTCCTCGCCGCTGTTCCGGGTCGTCGATATCGAAAGCATGGCCGTGATCGGCCACTCGCTCGGTGGCCGGGTCGGACTCACCGCACTCGCCGGAGTCTGCGAGCCCGCGATCTGCACCGCACCCGACGGCACCTATACCCCGCCAGCCGCACTGCGGACCGGTGCCTTCTACGGGACCAACATGCTCGGCTTCGATGGTGTCGTGACCGATCTCGACACCTCGGGTGTGGCGGTTGCACTGGTCCAGGGCAGCCTCGACGGCATCTCCACGCCGGACAAGGCCGACGCCACCTATCCGACGCTGGAGTCACCCCGCGGCCGGATCGACATTGAAGGCGCCAATCACTACGGCATCACCGATCGGAACGATCCGCCCGGTGCCCGGCCTGATCCGCTGCAGCCGACCCTGCCCCAGCCCAAGGCCAACCATGACGTCGCGCAATGGATCGGCTACTGGTTACGCTTCCACCTACGCGACGATCCGTGGGCGGAGCTTTGGCTCTACATCATCGGCGGCTCGTACAACGGCATTGTCGAGGTCACGACCGACTGATTGTGTCGCCGCCGCGCTCTCCGCATCCGGGGCAGATCCGCCCGGCAACCTTGTCGGGCATAGGTCTCCTCCCGCAAGAGCATCTCGGAAGCGAATCTTAGAGGTCCGTGACGAGATGATGTTGGAAACAACATCGGGTTTACCTTGCAGGGAAGCACGATGCGCCGGGGGGTGTGCACCCACTTTTGGAGCTGATCCCCGGCCGGGATGCGCTTGGCGACGAAGCCGCCCCTCCGGATTTCGTAGAGCTGGCGCACGCTAATCTGGACGATCAGGGTCGCGCTGCTGCCGCCGGGTAGGGCACCAGGAGCTCGTAGTCGACCAGGGCCCACAGGGTCCGCCCGCGGCGACTGACCAGGCATCCCGAGCGCGGGCAGGGCCGTACGATCAGGTGGCGTGGCTTGTGGTCCAGAACGTCCCAGCCGAGACGTCGCAGCGCTTGGCGCGCGTCCTCGGACAGGTGCCGCAGCTCGGGCTCGGTCAGATATCCCTGCAGGTGGGCGGTCTCCGCGTCGATGCCGTCGATCCAGCGGTAGAGGAGGACGTACATGCGTTCCCAGGCGTAGCGCACCCGCGCACCCTCAGGTTGGGCGGCCTGGTCCTCGCCGAGAACCCGGTCGTACCACCAGCGGCGGTGGGAGCGGCGGCCGAGCTGCCAGTCGAGGTATCGTGTAGGCGGGCTGTAGATCGCGAGCGGCGCCTTGGTGGGAATGCTGCAACCCGCCGCAGCGCGCAGCCGCTTTAGATGGGCAAACTCCTCGAACGGGGACAGGAATTCGCTGGACGCGATGCGGTCTCGCTCCTCCCAGTCCATGACCTGGTCGGGCGCGATCGATACCAGCGCCTCCTGGGCGAAACGGCTGAACTTGACCACCAGCGCGAACTGCTCTCGCCGCTTGTGCGGCACCGCGACCCGGTACACCGCCCCGGTGGCCCCGGCCAACTGGCGTCCCACCTTCGACAACCCCTCGCCGACGAACCAATGGGACGGCAGGATCGAATCGAGTACCGGCCAGCCGTGGCGGGTGACGAAGAGCTCGCCCGACTGCTTGCCCCGCAGCTGGATGTAGTCGACCCCGAACACGCGGCGGCGCAGGGCCGCCGGCGCTTGGTCGAAGGAGCGCTGGTGCGGGTGGTGGAAGCGGTGCTCGAAACGTTCCAACGCTCGCTCCTTCAGGCGTCGCCGGGCTCGAAGAGGGGCAGATCGAGCAGACCGTCATAGTCCTCCAGACTCCCGCCCGACAGGCAGCAGTCGATGATACGGCGGCCCGTCGGCAGGAGGTCGGGATCGAGAAAGGCGCGCAGCTCGCGGTGGAAAAAGGCGCTCAGGATGGCCGCTCCCTGATCGTAAGCCTCGGCTCCGACCTCGGGCTGCTGGTCGACCTCGAAGAACCAGGAGCCGATGGTGCTGCCCTCGACGATGATGGTGCCCGGGGTGTAGCCGAGCAGCGGGCAGCGTGAGGGCTTGAGTCGGTCCGCGCCGAAGCGCGCTCCGCCCCGGCGCGCGAGATACTCGCGGGTGATCCACTGGGGCATGAAACCGACCTCCCAGGCGCCAATGTGCTGGTTGGGGATCAGGACGTAGCGCACCTCGGGGGTCTCGATGATCTGGTTGAGCAGGAGGTTGGCGTGGTCGACCATGCGCCCGGTGGCGAACGGCCAATACGAGCCCACCCCCTCCGAGGACATGCCTTCGGTCTCGACGATGCTCGGGTTCGAATGACCGCGCGGCGCCACCAGCCGCCACAGCCAGGCGAGCGCCGGAGGCAGCAGGTGAAACATCCCGATGATGCCGTAGCTGGGACGCGCGCGCGTGCAGGGCGGGGTGCGTACCCCCATGCTGCGCACGTCCACGTCCACCGCGCCGGGGACCACGCGGGGGATCACCGCCCGCGGGATGATCACGCGCGGGTTTGGGCAGGGCACCCCGGGGGAGTCCTCGATGTGCTCCCACAGCAGCGTCGTGGCGTCCGGGCGCCCGTGAATGTTGAGGAACAGGAGCGGCGCCGGGGGGTGGATGGTGAGCTCCTCGATGTGCGGGTCCGTGCCATAGCGGGCGATGTGGTTGCAGCGGACGAACCAGGCGCTCTCCGCGTCCATCAGGGTCAGCTTGCCGGCGCCTTTCTCGAGGGAGGGATGGCACAGCGCCATGTCGTCCGTCACCGGGCGAAGCTCGCAACCGCGCGGCAGGGTGAGCGTGCGCTCCTCGCGGGTGCTGAGATTCCGGCCGATCAAAAGGGTCCCGTCTGGTTGGCGATGGGCATACTCGAGCATCTCGCTTTTGCCGCCGCCGCTCGCGCCTTCGTGGGCGATCACCAGCTTGTTCTCGTAGGGGGTGACGACCTGCACGGTGGAGCAGTGCATGGTCACCCAGCGCTCCTCCTCGCCGATGTTGAGCAGTACCCCGTAGATCCCCTTCTTGGCGCTCGGGCCGGGATAGAGGTTGTAGCTGAACAGCTCGTGGACATCATCCAGGCGGTTGTGCACCACGACCTGACGCCCGCCGAAATGCGTGTGCCGGAAGGGCGGGGCGACGTAGATGATCGCCTTCGGCTGGAAATCCGCGGGCAGCTCGTCCTCGTGAATGATCCCCTGCAGCAGCGCGAGTCCGAGGGCGAAGAACCCCGCGTTGTCCGGCGCAATCACCAGGGCTTCGGCGCCCTTGTCGGGAAGGCCCGCGTAGAAGGGGAAGGCGGCGAGCGGCTGGGTCTTGAGCCATTCGAAGGTGGCCTCGCGCACCGACTCGAACGGCTTGCCGAAGCGTTCACGGTAAGTCGGCTTGTCGGTGGGGCGGGCATCGCCGATGACCATGCAGTCGGGGTCGCGACGGCGCATGTAGGGCTCGGTGTAGTTGGCGCAGATGCCGTTGCGGGTGCGGCAGACGGTGGCCTCGACCACCCGGCCGCGGCCCGACACCTCGTAGGCGACCTCGTGGTTGCCCCCGGGCGCGTCGCGCACCGCGAGGGCCATGAGCTCGGCGGTGGTACCGGCCACCGTCACGCGCGGTGCCGCGGCGAGCAGCTCTGCCGCGGCAGGGGGCAATGCGAGATCAAGCAGAGAACGCGAGGATGTGGTCATGGCGGTTACGGCTCCGATCGGCGGCTGTCACAGGGGTCGAATCAAAACGGACGGGAGGGCGGCGCCGCATCGGGCGGGCTCGAGGGCGTCGAGGGTGCCGCTGAAGATGCAGCCGCGAGCCGGAGGCGGTACTCATGCCGGTGGGCGCGCAAGATTCTCGTCGACTCCGTCGGCCGGTATCTTCCTCCCGAGCATAGCCGGGGCGGGCCGGCTGACGAACAAGGCTGCGATGGAAAAACCTACGACAACACATCGGATAATCGGAACGATTGGTGCGCGCGACGCGGCGGATCTTGTCGGATATGGCTCTGAGGTAGCCCATCCCTGCGCACCAAGGTCATGTGCGGGAGGGGAACGATCCGCCTGCAGGGGCGACTTCAGTCACCCCGATCAGGACTTGCGGGTTTGTTTCATTGCGTTGTCTCCGATCTGTTGAAGTCGATTACTTCACGGCGAAAAAGGTCACGCCGTGGACCTTGAGATCCTTCGCCACCTTGTCCGCCGCACTGGTGTTGCGGAAGCAGTCGTAGCAGCCGATCAGCCGGCCCCGACGCAGCCCGACCGACTTGGCGATCGCGGGCAGCTCGTCCTCGACCAAGGCACCGGCGATGCAGGCGGCCCAGAGGTCCGGATTGGCGCGCGCATCGAGTGTGAGCTCGCGGGCGACCCGGTCGTAGGTCTCGCAGACCTTGTGGCGCAGATATTCGGCGTCGAAATCGATGGGGCTCATGAGGGCCATGGTGTTGTCTCCTCAGGTGATTTGATCAGTGGTGACGTGGTGGATCAGTCCTCTACGGGTTGCCCCGGTCGGCGCGATCGACGATGCGCCGACCGGGCTGCGCTGTCATGTCAGGTGCCGTCGCCGGCCGTAGCGATGCGCCCGCTGCCGCGACCCTTGCCGCCGAGGCGGGGGATCAGCATGGGCACATGCTTGCGATAGCCGGCGTACTCGGGGTGGGTTTTGAGCAGGTCGCGCTCCTCGAGCCGGATGCCGATCAGGATGTAGCCCGTGGTCAGCAGCGCGAACAGCAGGTGTGCCGCGGTCATGGTCGGGGTCGCCCAGAAGACGAAGAGCCAGCCGACATAGAGCGGATGACGCACCAAGCGATAGGGACCGGGGGTCTTGAAGCGCAGCGGCGTGTAGGACTTGCCGACGAGCTGCAGCCACACCTGACGCAGACCGAACAGGTCGAAGTGGTTGATCAGAAAGGTTGCGACCAGCACCAGGGCCCAGCCGAAGCCGTAGAGGCCATAGAGCACGGCCTGACCGATCGGGTCGGTCACCTTCCAGATGACCCCGCCCATGGGCTGCCACCAGACGAACAGCGCGATCAACAACAGGCTGGCCGTCAAGGTGTAGGTGCTGCGCTCCGCCTCGCGCGGGATGTAGCGGGTGATCCAGCGCTTGAAGGCCGGGCGGGCCATGACGCTGTGCTGCACCGCAAAGATCCCGAGCAGCAGACTATTGATCAGCGCCGCGGTCCAGAAGGGGACGCTCGGCGCCGAGTCGATCGACTTGGGCACCAGGATGTTGCCGATGAAGCCGATGGCATAGAGAAAGCTGGCAAAGAAGACGAGGTAGCTGACAATCCCGTAGGTGAATACAGTCACCCGTTTGAGCATGCGGGTCTCCTCCGATCGATCTGCAATGGATCACCGCCGGGTGGGTCGCGAGGCGGTGATCGGGGGTTTCCGGGTCGGGATGACGAGGCGCCATGTCCGATCCGGTTGCAGATGAGTCTGGACCGCCCCTGTAACGTGCCGGCTTCCCGAACGTATCGGGATTGTTGTCGTAGGGTTTCGGTGGGTTGCAGGTGGGGAGGAGGGCGAGCATGCCGAGGTCGGACGGCGACCGAAAGATCGACGCCGCCGTGCTGCTCATCCCCGGTGTGGCTATGGTGGATGACTGTGCCGGTGGCCTGAATGTCGCCGATCACCCGGCGGTGCCGCGCTATGCCGGTACCTGTCTCATCGGCTCGGAGCAAAAATCTTTCGAGAATCTGACCATGCGCTCGGCAAGGCGGTCCGGCAGCCGGACCTGCTTTTTGCCGACTCAGCGCTTCGAGCTAGACGGTCCATACGTGGACGTCCCCGGGTCGGGACGATTGTCATCGTCTTGCACCGGAACACCAGTCCATTCCCGACGCGCGGACTGCCAATGTGCGCGGCGCATCGTCTCCAGCACCCCGGATACCTCGCCGCGCAACTGTTGGGCCTGCTCCCGACTCGGCATCAACGGGTCCATCGGGGTCGGATAAAAAGCACTCGGTCCCCAGGCAAAAAGCGAGGGGGATACGGCGAGCAACGCCACCATCAGACCAGTGCCGAACCCCACTCCAGATCCAGGGCTCATCGATCGCAGTCGCTTCATTGTCGAATCCTCGGTTCCAAACAGACCGCTGACAAAGATGCGAGTCATTCGGGACATCGCACCTCACCCCACCTCGGGAATGTATCGGGGCCGTGATGTTCGGTTCAAACTCGCTTTTTACTGCGATCGCCGTCGTAATTTCCGAATAGATGGCTACTCGCCTATACGTTGCACGAGAAAAAAAAATACAAAGTCGGCAGCGAATGCCTGTAGGCTCTATGCCGTCCGGTTGGCAATTCTCCGTTACTCGACAGAGGAGTGAAACCTTGGAAGCATTGCTGGAATTCTTCACCCGATTCTTGACGCAATTTCAATCGCCAACCCTGGCGTTCCTGATCGGCGGTATCGTGATCGCCGCGCTTGGCAGCAAGCTCGAGATCCCCGATGCCATCTACAAATTCGTGGTCTTCATGCTGCTGATGCGCGTCGGGCTCGACGGCGGCATGTCGATTCGCGAGGCAAACCTCGCAGATATGCTTCTGCCGGCCTTCTTTGCGGTACTGATCGGCATCATCATTGTCTTCATCGGCCGCTTCACCCTGGCACTCCTGCCGGGCGTCCGTACCGAGGACGGCATTGCAACAGCAGGCCTGTTCGGAGCCGTAAGCGGCTCGACCATGGCAGCGGCCATCGTCGTGATGGAGAATGAGGGAATCGTCTATGAGCACTGGGCGCCAGCGCTTTATCCTTTCATGGATATCCCCGCACTGGTGGTGGCAATCGTGCTTGCGAACCTCTATTTCAAGCGAAGAGACGGGTCATCGGAGAAGGTGATGATCTGGCCGATCGTCAAAGAAAGCCTGCAGGGCTCGGCCCTGTCCGCGCTCTTGCTCGGTATCGCTCTCGGCCTGTTTACTCAACCGGGGAACGTCTTTGAAGGCTTCTACGATCCCCTGTTTAAGGGGCTGCTCTCGGTGCTGATGCTGGTCATGGGTATGGAGGCCTATACCCGGCTCAATGAGCTGCGCCGTGTCGCACACTGGTATGCGGTCTATGCCGCAATTGCGCCGCTGGTGCATGGCCTGATCGCGTTCGGGCTAGGCTATATCGCCCATGTCCTGACGGGCTTCAGCCCCGGCGGCGTGGTGCTGCTCGCCGTCATTGCCGGCTCCAGCTCTGACATCTCGGGGCCGCCGACCTTGCGGGCCGGCATCCCGAGCGCGAACCCATCCGCCTATGTCGGCGCCTCGACGGGTGTCGGTACGCCGGTTGCCATCGCCATCGGTATACCGCTTTATATCGGCCTAGCCCAGGCGGTGTTTGGAATCTAAACGCCCTTGAAAAGGCCCGCCGAAGGCGGGCCATCAAGCCCCGCGCAGCCCGTGCCGCCCTGATGCCGCACGAACTGTCGCCCCTGAACCAACGCGAAAAAGCCACTGGAGGTCATCCGTCATGGCACAGCAAGCGTCCAAGCTCGTGGTCATCACCGAGAAGGTGCTCCTGAGAGACATCGTCAAGATTCTCGAGGCGAGCGCTGCGACCGGCTACACGGTGATGGCTGCCGGCGGCAAGGGCAGCCGTAACACGCGCTCTTCCGGTCAACCGGCCGTCTCCGATACCTTCTCCAACATCAAGCTTGAGATCATCACCGCGAGCGAAGACGTCGCGCGCGAGATCGCCACCAAGATTGCGGAGAAATACTTCGATAACTTCTCCGGCATCGCCTATCTCGACGAGATCGAGGTTCTCTACGCCCACAAGCTCTGATCGCCACTTGTCGGCAGCAGCGAGATCGATCGAGGCAGGGAAGCCTCAGCATGCCTTTGAAGCGAGCTCGACGGTCGGCCTTGTTCGTAAGTTCGGCCACTTCGGCGGGCAACGTGCGTCGTCAGGCCATCTTGGCCTGACATGATCAGGGCTGGAAGCCCTGACTACGCATGGCGTGCGCGCTGCTGGTCGGGATAACGATCAAGGCCCGACGGTCGGAGCTTTGTGGTCTGTCTCGATTCGAAACCCCATGAATAGGGGCGAAGGGCACTGACCCGAATGGCATGGAATTAAACAAAACAGTCTGTTCCGGCCGTTCATCAGCTCGAAGAATCGGCCGGACGTTTGTCTCCAGCCTCGCTCTTTTTCGGCGAGAACCGGTGACCCGCGAACTTTCCCTGCCGCTAGTGGAGCGCGTTGGCCGGCCACCGTTCCATATACCTGCGCATCACGTCTTTGACCGCATCCGGTACGGTCTGGAAGGCCGCCTGTCGCATGCCGTCGGCAAGGAAACCGGGCATGTCGTATGGCAGCCGTCGGCTCATCTTCTCGAACGTTCGCTCCATGAGCTGGGGGTCGAGCGATCGAGTTGCGGCAATGCCGGCGTTGAGATTGATGACGCGCCAAGGACGCCAAGCGTCACCACGATCCTCGTCGAGTTGCAGCCTCGTCGATGCTGCCTCGATGACCTCCTCCATAAGGCCGCACAAGAAGCGGAGATCATCGCTCGCGCTCGTGGCGTTCACGATCATGCCGAAGCCGTCGGCGGTGCCTTCCAGGTTATCGATGGTGGCGCCGCGCCGAGCGACCCAAACCCCCATCGATGCAAACATGCGCGCAACCGGGTCTCTCTTGTCCATGATCTCGACTTTCCGCACCAGGAAGGCGAGACGGTCAAGCAAGTCCAGCCCGTAGGCGCAGAACTCCTGCAGGTGTTCCTGATCAAGGTGCGCCGCTCCGTTTTCCAAGGCCCCGGCGACCGGGAAGAAGTCCGCCAAGGCCCGTGCCAGATCGAGCGGGCCGGATGGGTCCTCCATGACCGCTCGGGCTTCCTCGCTCTTGGCGAGCACCGCCTGCGTGACGTCCAACGCGAGGTCGGCAATGACGTCGTTTTCGATCACGAGGGGTTTCATCGACAAGGGGGATCACCTGCTGGATTAAACGGACCGAAATTCACGTCTGCAGCCCGCTGGAGTGCGACATGATCGCTTGGTGAATCGAGGTTGGGATGACTCGGCGCTCCTTCAACCGGGCCATTCGATCAGCTCGATCCGGGCGTCCGGGTCCAGCACGCCGGCCTCGCCACCGCGCTTCCGGATTCAAGTCAGCAGTTCTCTCAGCAGCGCCCCCAGCGCTGCCACGTCCACCGGCTTGCGGATCAGGGCACGGACACCGGCGGCCTCGACCTCCTCGGCATCCAGAGCATCGGCGTTGCCGGTGTAGAGAATGATCGGCAGATGGGGGTGGGTCGGGCGGATCCGTCGGATCAGCTCGAGCCCCGTCATCCGCGGCATGGCCTGTGCACCACGGCGAGCCCCATGCCGCTGCCTTGGCCGCTCGCCTTGGTCGTGAAGAAAGGCTCGAACAGTCGATCCAGATGCGCGGGGTCGATCCCGCACCCCGTATCCTTCACCCGTAGGACCAGATAGTCCCCCCGGACCTTTTGGCGGCAGGAGGAGCAGACGGTGCCGCCGAGATGCTCGCGGGCGAGGCCGATCACCAGACGACCGCTGCCCGACATGGCGTCGCGCGCGTTGATGCAGAGATTGACCAGGATCTGCTCGACCTGGATCGGGTCCAGATTGACCCGGGGCAGGGCTGGCGGGAGATGGGTTTCAATCTCGACCTCGGCGGCCAGGGTCGCGCCCAGGAGGCGCAGCGTCTCGCGCACCAAAGGCGCGAGGTCGAGCGGGCGCGGGTCGCCGCGTCGGCCGCGGCTGAAGGTGAGGAGCTGTTGGATGAGGTCCCGGGCGCGGTGGCTCGCCCGTTGGGCGCGGTCGAGATAGCGGTCGAGCTTCCCATCCCCGCGGTCGCGCGTCAGCTCTTGGGCCAGGGTCACATAGCCCATGGCACCGGTCAGGATGTTGTTGAAGTCGTGGGCGATGCCCCCGGCCAGATGGCCGATCGCCTCCATCTTCTGCGCTTGGCGCAGCTGGGCCTCGAGTCGGGCGTGCTCCTCCTCGGCGAGCTTGCGCTCGGTGATGTCGCGCAGATAGCCGACGAAGAAGTCGCCGTCCGGTCCTTGGGCCCGGTCGATGGCAAGCTCGACGGGCAGCTCGCTGCCGTCGGCGCGACAGGCGACGACCTCCACGCGCCGTCCCAGCATGGGGCCGTGGCCGTCCTGGCGATAGCGCTCCATCCCCGTGTGGTGGGCATCGCGGAAGCGCTCGGGGACGATCAGGTCGGCCAGCGGTTTTCCGATCGCCTCTTCGCGACGATAGCCGAAGGTCTGCTCCGCGGCCGGATTGAAGGCGATGACCTTGCCTGCACCGTCCATGCCGATGACGGCGTCGAGTGCGGCCTCGACCGTGGCCCTCAAGGTCTCTTCGATGCGTTTGCGCTCGGTGATCTCGCGTGTGATGGCGATCAGGCGGTCGATACCGCCGAGGGTCGCGCGTTTGAGGGTCACCTCGTCCCAGTGCAGGCTGCCGTCCTTGTTGCGACGGTGCCATTCGAAGCGTTGCGGCGCGCCGGCGCTCGCCAACCCGATCCATCGGGCGGCACCGGCGTGATCGTAGGGCGGGATGCCGGAAGAGAGCTGCGCGGGATTCAGACGGAGGATCTCCTCATGCGAATAGCCGTAGATGCGGCAGGCCGCCGGGTTGGCATCGCAGATCGCCCCGGTGGCCAGGTCGTGAACGAAGATGGCGTCCTCCGCCGCCTCGAAGATGGCCCGATAGCTCGCCGCGGAGCGCTGTCGATCCAGCTCGGCCGCGGCCCGGACCGAATAGATCTGCAGCACCGCCTCGATCAGCCCGGGGTCGGTCAAGGGCTCGCGATGCAGGAGTGCGACCAGACCGATCGGGCGCTTGGCCGAGTCCAGGAGGGGATAGCCGGCGTAAGCGACGGCGCCGAGGTCGCTCGGCATGTGGTCGCCCGGGAAATGCCGTGAGAGATCCTCTCCGATGAACTGAAACCCTTCGTCCAGCACCCGTCGACAGGGTGTACCGGCCAGGCCGTATTCCAGGTTGGGTATGGGTTGGCCCCGATCGCTGACCGCACGGGTGCCGACATGGGTGTCGCAGCCGGCCGGCAGCTCGCTGATGAAGGCCAGGTCGACCCCGAGGGTCTTGGTCGGCGAGTCGACGATGGTCTGGAAGAGGGTCTCGCCGCTGGCTGCGCAGACCCCGAGGGCGACATGCCGTAGGGCCTGCTCGATCCGTTCGCGGGTGTGCCGGTCCATACCATCGGAGGCTGGTTCCGGCCCGAGCGCCGGCCCGGACAGACGCAGCGAGTCGGCGCACGAGGTTTGCCGGCCGCCCTCATGGGGCGAGTGGCCGGCGCTCTGATCGATGTCGTGTGCTCGCATGGTTGAGCGACTCCGTCTCCGGATGGCATCGGCTCTCTTACCCTAGGAGCCTGTCCGACTTGTGT
>NZ_DIUM01000043.1 GCF_002423035.1 Thiocapsa sp. UBA6158 | reverse complement strand
GTCAACTGCTCTTTTTAGGTTGAAGGCTTTCAGGACCGAGGACAGCGACAAAGCGGCCTCCAACTGAAGTAGCCAATGGAGACATGGTCCGGCATCACCACCCAGGCCAAGGAATTGACCGCGCGACTCTCGCTCAAAGCCCGCATCTCGGCGACCAAACATCGGGCACAGACAAAATCGCTGAAGTAGCGCTTCTCTCGCTCCGCCAGGACCGACGTGACGAAATAGGCCCGACCCGTTTCGCTGAAACGACCTTTTCGCAGGTCATCGTAAGGCACGGTGCGTTTGACCCGATGCGAATAAATTCGCACCTACGTTTGATCGTTAGCCGAGATTGTACACGGAACGGAAACCTATCCGTAGGTACGAATTTATTCGCACGACCCGAGCGGAGACGCACCGACGGCATCAACGCGCTGCTTTCCAGCCTGCCCATGGCACCGGCCGACGCCAGTTCGGCGGTCGCCATGAGTCCGATCAAACGAAAAAGGGGCCTCACGGCCCCTTTGCAAACACCGACCCGGACGCGATCAGCCCAGCAGCGGTGCAATCGTCAGACTGACGATGGCCATGACGTTGATGAGGATGTTCATCGAGGGGCCGGAGGTGTCCTTGAAGGGATCGCCGACGGTGTCGCCCACGACGGTGGCCGAGTGCACGGTCGAGCCCTTGCCGCCGAGGTTGCCCTTTTCGACGAACTTCTTGGCGTTGTCCCAAGCGCCGCCGGCGTTGGCCATCATGAGGGCGAGCAGAACGCCCGAGAGCAGAGCGCCGCCGAGCATGCCGCCCAAGGCCTCCGGACCGATGCCGAAGCCGACAACCGCGGGTGCGCTGACGGCGATGACGCCGGGCAGGATCATCTTCTTGATCGCCGCCGTAGTGGCGATGTCAATGCAGCGGGCGGTATCCGGCTTGGCCGTGCCTTCCAAAAGGCCCGGGATCTCATGGAACTGCCGACGGATCTCGTTGATCATCTCGAAGGCAGCATCGCCGACCGCGGTCATGGTGATCGCGGCGATCAGGAAGGGAATCGCACCGCCGATCAGCATCCCCATCAAGACATCCGGATCACCCAGACTCAAGGCGAAGTCCGGGATCAGAACATGCAGCGTCTCGATATAGGCGGCGATGATGGTCAAGGCGGCCAGTGCCGCGGCACCGATCGCGAAGCCCTTGCCGATGGCCGCCGTGGTGTTGCCAAGCTCGTCGAGCGAGTCGGTGATCTTGCGGGTCTCCGCACCCAGACCGCCCATCTCGGCAATACCGCCGGCGTTGTCGGCGACCGGACCGTAGGCGTCGATCGCCATGGTGATGCCTACCGTGGCCAGCATGCCCACCGCAGCGATACCCACACCGTAGAGACCGGCCATATGGCTGGAGACATAGATGATCAGGGCGATGGTCAGCACCGGGATGACCACCGACTGCATGCCGACGGCCAAGCCCGAGATCATGACGGTTGCCGGACCCGTCTCGCCCGACTTGGCAATGCGGCGTACCGGCGCGGCAGAGGTGTAGTACTCGGTCACCAGACCGATGATGATGCCGCCGACCGCACCGGCTAGGACCGACCACCAGATATGGTTGGAAACATCGATCATCCAGACGACCAGGAAGGAGACGGCGATAAAGAGCAGCGTGGCTCCGATGGTGCCCGTGCGAAGCGCCGTGGCCGGCTTGTTGGCCGAGACGGACTTGACGAGAAAGATACCCGCCAGCGAGCAGAGCAGACCGGCCGAGGCCAAAGCCAACGGCAGGAACATCAGCGAGGACTGCGAGCCCAATACAGCCAGGGTGGTGGCCGACATGGTCGCGGCGATCGCAATCGTGGCGATCTGCGCGCCGCAGTAAGACTCGAAGATGTCCGAACCCATACCGGCGACGTCGCCGACGTTGTCGCCGACGTTGTCGGCGATGACGCCCGGGTTGCGTGGATCGTCTTCGGGGATGCCGGCCTCGATCTTGCCGACCAGGTCAGCGCCAACGTCGGCGCTCTTGGTGAAGATACCGCCGCCGACACGATAGAAGAGCGCGACCGAGGAGGCGCCGACGCCGAAACCGTGGATGGCGTGCGATGCCTCGGGATGACCGCCGAAGAGCAGATAGAGGAAACCCAGACCCAAGAGACCCAGCGAGGCGACCAAAAGACCCATGACCGAGCCACCGTAGAAGGCGACCGTCAATGCCGCGGGTGCGCCTAACGTATGTGCAGCGGTCGTGGTGCGGACGTTGGCTTTGGTCGCCGAAAACATCCCGAGGAAACCGGCGCTTGCGGACGCCGCGGCACCGACGACGAAGGCCAGTCCGGTCTTCCAGCCCAAGAACCAGATCAGCAGCGCGAGGACCACGAAAGAGAAGATGCCCAACAGCGTGAGCTCGCGCTTCATGAACACCATGGCGCCGAGATGGATCTCGTCGGCGATCGCTTTGACCTTCTCTCCCCCTTCGGGATAGGCCAGCACCAGCTTGTAAATATAGTAGGCCGCCCATAGCCCGAAAATGCCGAGCAGCAGCGGGATCAACGCGTTGAAGGACATCGGATCTCCTCAGTTCATCGGTCGTTTTGGTGATAAAACCGTAAGGTTTATAGCAAATATCACCCGGAAAAGCGATTCGACCGTCATTAAGCTGTCACATACAAACCATTGATATCAATCGCTGCCGGCACCTGACGGGGTTACAGTGGACGGGGTGCTCGCGGATGAGTCCAGTAGTGATCGGGCGCTCAGAGAGGTGCCGTCCAATTCCGCCAGCCGGCGTTCCAAGCGATCGATTGTCTGTTGCTGGCGCTCGACCTGTTTGAGCAACGCGGGAAGGCGAATCAGGGCTGCACTTTCGCGAAGGGCTTGTTTGACCGGACGCGCAGGTGTCCCGAAGACGGCCACCCCGGCGGGAATATCCTTGACGACGCCGGCTTGGCCGCCGATGCGTGCACCGTCGCCGACGGTCACGTGATCCGAGATCGCGACCTGCCCGGCCACGACGACGCCTTGCCCGAGCTTCGAGCTGCCCGCAACGCCGGATTGGCTGACCAGGATGCTGTGCGGACCGATATCGACGTTGTGGGCGACCTGGACCAGGTTGTCGATCTTGGTGCCCCGCCCGATTCGCGTCATGCCCAGCGTGGCCCGGTCGACACAGCTGTTGCAGCCGATCTCCACGTCGTCCTCGATCACCACCTGCCCGAGCTGCGGGATCTTGCGGTGCGCCGTCCCGTCCCAGCGGAAGCCGAAACCGTCGCCGCCGATCCGAACACCCGGATGCAGGATGCAGCGATCGCCCAAAGTCGAATCGCGCAGGATGCTGACATTGGACCCGATCCGACAGTCGCTGCCGATCCGCACCCCGATGCCCAGGTAAGACCCCGGACCGATCCGCGAACCCGAGCCGACGCAGGTATCGGCATCGATGACCGCACCGGCACCGACCTCCACATCCTCCCCGAGCCGAGCCGTCGGGTGAACCGAGGCGCTCGGATGAATACCCTGGCTCGCCGCGACCGGCGCGAACCAATCCGCGATCTCGAAGAAGAGATTGCGCGGCTCGGCAACGCGCAGCAGCCGCTTGCCGAGCACCTCCGGAAAGCCCTCGCCGACCAGTACGAGCGCAGCCGCGCTGCTCGCCACGGCATCCGCTTGGCTCGCCTCCTCGGCGAAACACAGATCCTGCGAACCGGCTTGGTCGAGCGTATTGACGCCGTGGATCTCGGCGTCGTCGGGGACCGCGAGGACGAGCTGCAGCCGGTCGTAGAGGGCTTGGATGGAGAGTGTCATGGTGCGGGCCAGTAGAAGGATTGGGCCACGGCCCCGGTCGCGGGGAGCGTGACATTGAGGGTCTGCGCCTGTCCGGCATGCTCGACCGTCAGGACATAGTCGCCGGGGGCGAGATTGGCGTAGAGCCAGGGGCCGACGGTGACGGTGCTGAGCAGGGTCGGCCCGGCTGCATCCTGGATCTGCACGCGGATGTTGGACAGATAGGCCCCGGAGCCGGCGACGGCGAACAAGAGCCGCAGGTTGTACTGTGACTTCACCTGCTCCATCGCCTCGCGCTCGGAGGCACCGATTCCGCCGCTGACGTGCGGAACCCCGAGGGTCGACTGGCCGGGAAGCCGTCGCTCCCGAGTCGGCTCGGGCGGGGACACCGTCAGCGGCTCCGGCGCCGGCGCCGAGACCTGCTCGGGAGTCGGGACGGGGACGACCGGAGGGACCGCAGGGACCGGTGTCGTGCTTGGCTGCGCGACAGCAGGCGCCCCCGGCAAAATCGCCCCGCCGGGAAGCACGGTCCCCGGCGGCAACACCATGCCCTCCTCGAGCACGATCCCGCCGGGCAAGGTCCTGCCTTCCGGCGCGATCGCCCACTCGACCGTCGGTTGAGCGACGGGTGTCGGGGCCTGCACCACCTGCCCGGTCGGCTCCTGCGCGAACGCAGTCCCCGAGCCGAGCAAAGCCAACATCACCGCAACCTCGAACCTTCCATCGCATTGCCGCATCGCTCGCAACTCTCCTTAAAATTGACATCACTTCAGGCGATGTCCGAAAGTAGGGTTTCCGACTGCGCCTGCCTGGAATACTTGCGTCGATTGTAGTGGCGAACAAATGCGCCCCTACACGCCGGTCGATCCTTTCCCGAAAATCGCCTTCAGTCGCCCTACGCCTGATCGAGCCTTTCCCTGAAACGACCTTAAAACGCGTCCGCTCCAAGCCGAGCGAACGGGGCCAAGCGCAACCAACACCGAAGCATCCCATAACACCATCGGAACGCGTTTTAAGAAGCGCAGCCACTCCAGCGGCTCGGAAACAGACTCTCGATCACCCCGGAGCGATGCAGCACACCCACGCCCAGCACATGACCACGATAGTTCACGATGATCTGTCCAGTCGGCGTGGCGGCGCGTTGCTCGGGTGTCGGGTCGAAGATCTCGCGGCGCAGGTAACGATCGCGCTGCTCGGTATCCAACGAGACACCGAAGCGCGTGACATCGCGCCCGAACAGTAAAGATCCGCCTGTACTGGGCTTGGGCGGCCGGACATTGGTGCGATGAAAGAACAAACCGCTCGACTCGGCTACGGGGACCGCGGGCGGCGCATGATCGGCGGCCATCAGGTGCAACCCACGTCGGGTTTGGCGGTTGGCGCGGTAGTCGGCCCAATAGTCCCCGCCCAGGCCGTATTTGGCCTCGAGACCGGCGAGCCATTCGGCGGCATCCGTGTCGTCGAGGACGGCCGGCTCGGGCGTCGGCTCGGCGGGGCAGCCCGCGTCCTTCTCCAGGATCGCCATGAAAAAGCCGCCGGTGTCGCGATGGTGAGGCCAGATCCGCAGACAGTTCCCCAGCTCGGGCGGAAGCTCCCGGCCGTTCCAATGGGTGACGCCCGGCATCGTGATGAAACCCGGAACCGATGCGGGCAGCAGGCGCAGCATACCGGGATGCTCGGCGAGGATCTCGGCCACCACCAGCTCGTTCTCCTCCGGCGCGAAGGTACAGGTGGAATAAAGAATGCGCCCGCCCGGACGACAGCGCTGCACCGCCTTGCGCAGCAGCGCCCGCTGACGCGGCCCCAGGCGCAGCGCGCTGTCCGGATCGAGCCGGGGCAACAGGGAGGGAGTGCGCCGAAGGGTGCCCTCGCTCGAGCAGGGCGCATCGACCAGGATGCGGTCGAACTGACCGCTCGCGCTCGGCCAGTTGGCGCCGTCGCAGCAGGTGGTGGTGACGTTGACCACGCCGAGCCGGTCGAGATTGCCTTGGAGCGCCTTGATCCGCGCATGGGCGATGTCGTTCGCGACGAGGGTCCCGCGATTGCCCAATGCGAAGGCGATCTGCGCTGTCTTGCCGCCGGGTGCCGCACAGAGATCCAGCACCCGCTGACCCGGCGCCAGGTCCATCAGCATCGCCGGCAGTTGCGAGACTTCCTCCTGTGCGTGGGCAAGACCGGCGCAGTACCACCAGTTGCGGCCGGCCTTGGTCTCCTCGGGCAGTCGCAAGGCAGCGGGCAGACCAGGCATCGGTTGCGACTCCAGACCCTGCTCGGCCAGCAGATCGGCCAGCTCGGCGACCGAGATCCGTGTCGGGTTGGCCCAGATACAGGGCGGCAGCGGTCGGCCGAGCGCCGCGGCAAAGGCGTCCCAATCGTCGACCAAGGGGCGATAACGGGCCAGGTGCGAGGCGGCGATCTGCTCGGGCGTGATGAGGGCGGTCGCCTTCGAGCGCGAGAGACGCATGCTCGACGGGCGAGGGTCGGTGGATAGAGTCATCGTATTCCAGTCAGCGTTTGCCGGAGCGCCGGCGGTCGAGTCGTGCCACGAATTCACCGATCAAACGGGCGTAGAGCTCGTCGCCGAGCACCTTGTCTTCCACACCCGCGTCCAGGCTGGGGTTGTCGTTGACCTCGATCACGACCGGACCGGCCGGCGTCTCCTTGAGATCGACCCCGTAGAGCCCGTCGCCGATCAGATCGGCCGCCTTCAGCGCCGTCTTCATGACGGCGGGCGGGACGGCCTCGACCGGCAGGGTCTCGAACCCGCCCTGCTCATGACGACCGTCGCTCTCATGCTTGACGATCTGCCAATGATCGACGCTCATCAGGTACTTGCAGGCATAGAAAGGCTGGCGACCCAGGATGCCGATGCGCCAATCGAAGGGCGTGTAGAGATACTCCTGCGCCAAGATCAGATCGGACTCCTTGAAGAGCTTTCCCGCGATCCGCGTCAACCCGGCGCGATCCTCCGCCCGGAAGACCCCGCGCGAGAAGGATCCCTCCGGGATCTTGAGCACGATCGGATAACCGATCAGCTGCTCGGCCTCCATCAAATTCTCCTTGCGCAGCACCAGCGTCTTGGGCCGCGGGATGCGATGCGCTGCGAGCAGCTCGGCGAGATAGACCTTGTTGGTACAGCGCAGGATGGAGTCCGGGTCATCGATGACGACCATGCCCTCGCTGTCGGCCTTCTTGGCGAAGCGGAAGGTGTGGTGACCGATGCGCGTGGTCTCGCGGATGAAGAGAGCGTCGTACTCGGCGAGCCGGCTGTAGTCCTTGCGCTGGATCAGCTCGACGTTGACGCCGAGCGACTTGCCGGCCTTCACGAAACGTTGCAGGGCCTTGCCGTCGGAGGGCGGCAGCTCCTCGGCCGGGTCGTGCAGCACGGCGAGATCGTAGCGGTAGGACAGGCGTGCACGCGGCTGGCGCCAACGCTGCGAGAGATAGCCCTCCAGCGCCGCAAACAAAGGCCCCTCCCCGTCCGCCGTCACCGCGGCCAGCGGCAGGGCCTTGATGGCCCCGATGCGCCAGGTGCCTTGGCGGCGAAACTCTACGCGCAGGATCGGGCAGCGGAAGGTCTCGAAGATCTCGCGCGCGAGCGGTTGCAGCTCCTTCACATCGCACTGGCCGAAACAGATGGTCAGCTCGTAAGCGGTCGGGGCCAGTGCCGAGGTCTTGCGTCGCCCGAGCAGGCGCTGCACCAGCGCGTCGAGCTCTTCGGTGGCCAGGCTGTAGAGCTCGCGACTGGAGAGCTCCTGGATGGTCCGAACGCTCGGGATGACCTTGTGACCCCGCGCCTCGGCGAGCAGGGAGCAGTAGTAGCCCACCGAAAGATAGCGATAGCTGCGGCACAGGTTGATCACGCGCAGGTCGCGCTTGGAGGCCAGCTCGCCGCCCGCAAGATAGTCGCGCGCGGTCACCACGGGCAGACGCGGAAAGCCCGGCTTCCAATCGCCTTGCTGTTCCACCAACAACAAATGCTCAGCCATTTAAATCGCGCTCGTTCGTGGGGTCTATGTCACGTTGCATCTGGGTTCCGGGCTTATCCGCCAACGCGCCTCGGCAGAGGCGTGATTTAAAGAATGAAAGAAAAAATCCTAGACCGCGCCGCCTCAGGCGTTGATCGATACCTGTGAGTCCGAGTCCAGCCGCAAACCTCACCTGTCCCTCCGGACGCGGTCTAGCAGGAGACGAGGACGACGGCCTGCAACCCGACCCGACCATACCGGGCCATCCGGCTGAACTCGTCGCGGGGAATCGGCATATCGATCGAGTCCAGCGTGGTTTCTCCGTTGGCGTAGTCCACATAGGGGTCGTGGACATAGACGAAGTGCTCGTCGAAGCCGGTGATCACGACCCAGTGCGGGAATTTCTCGCGGTAGATGCGGTAGGAGCTGATCAAGACCAGGGGCACCGAGCCCGCGTCCCAGCGCTGCTGGAGATCGTCGACGCTAAGCGTGCCCTGGTGGACCGGTATACCCAAGCGCTGCGCCTCGGCCAGCATGTCCTCGTGGACGAGGCGCATGACCTCCTTCTTCTCCGGGCTGCGCACCGAGTCGACCAACGGCACGCCCGGATCGTTCACGAAGACCTCCACGGCGAAGCCGCGGGCCTGTGCGGACAGCGCCAGACCCAGGGGCCCGCAGCCCCCGTGACCCGAGGTCATGAAGATGGTGGTGGACTCGCGCCAGATCCGCAGCTCCAAGGTTCGATTGAGCTCGAGGCTCGGGCGCAGCGTCTGCATCGCCATCATCAGCGACGACGACCCGCAGGTGAAATCGAGCGTTTGCTCGTAAAAGGGCACGCGCGTGAGCTCAGGCTTCAGACCGGGAGAGAGCGTCTTCTCGTAGCGCAGCGCCTCCATGTGGTCTTCGTAGTAGTCCGAAAGCACGCCGAAGCGCCGATAACCGGCGCTCTCGAACAGCGCCTGCGAGGCGAGGTTGTCGCGCCGGATCTCCAGGCGCATGTAGGCGCGCTCCTGCTCCCAGGCCGCCTCCTCCGCCGCGTCGACGAGCGCGCGTCCGACCCCTCTGCCGCGCGCCCGGGCCGCGACCGCGATCGAATAGAGCCGCGCAACCGAGGTCGCCCGGCTGAAGAGCACCATGACGTAACCCAGCAGCGCACCTTCGACGTCCTCGGCGACCAGTGTGCGCGCCTGCGCACGGGTCAGCATGTAGCGGAACTGGCGACGGGTCAGCCGGTCACTCTGGAAGCTCGCGCCCTCAAGCCGCAGCAGCGCCCCCATATCGGCAAGCGCAGCAGGGCGGAGGCGCGGCGGCGGGTGAGCGATGTCGCTGTGCGAATGGGTGGGCACTGAACTCGGTATCGGCGCGAGGACTGGCGGGAGCCGCAAAGGCGGGATAGAGTCGGCGAAATCTACAGGTCACGCAGGAAAATGCAAGGCGTCCGAGGCCGGCGCCATCGGATCGAATCAACATCTCCTCGGGCGACCGGTCCGAGCCTCAGTCTCAATGCAGCGGAGCACGCCATGTCCAGTCAGGCCCCGGCCCTCACCACCATGCTCGAAGGCCTGATCGGCACCCTGTCGGTCAGCAGCGTCACCCCCGCCTTCGACCACAGCAACCGGGCGGTGATCGACCTGTTGGCCTCCTGGCTGGAGTCGGCCGGCTTCCGGGTCGAGATCCTGGCGCTGCCGGGACAACCTGACAAGGCCAATCTGCTGGCCACACTCGGCAGCGGCCCAGGCGGTCTTGTGCTGTCGGGACATACGGATACGGTTCCGTTCGACGCCCATCTCTGGACCTACGACCCGCTCAAACTGACCGAAGCGGACGGGCGCCTCTACGGGCTCGGCACGTCGGACATGAAGTCGTTCCTGGCGCTGGCGATCGAGGCCGCACGCGGCTTGGCCGCGACCGATCTCGCCCAGCCCCTGATGATCCTGGCGACCGCGGACGAGGAGTCAGCAATGCACGGTGCACGCGCCTTGGTCGAGGCCGGACGGCCGCTCGGGCGCTACGCGGTGATCGGGGAGCCGACCGGACTGCGGCCGGTGCGTCTGCACAAAGGCGTCATGGGCGAGTCGATTCGCTTGGTCGGTCGCAGCGGACACGCGAGCGACCCGGTCCTCGGAAACAACGCATTGGACGGCATGTACGAGGTCATGGGCGCCCTGATGGCCTGGCGCTCCGAACTCGCGCTCAGTCATCGACACCCGGACTTCAAGATCCCGCATCCGACACTCAACCTGGGCCACATCCACGGCGGCGACAACCCCAATCGGATCTGCGGCGAATGCGAGCTGCATGTCGACATGCGTCTCTTGCCCGGTCTGAGCGCGACCGACGTGCGCGCCGAGCTCAGCCGCCGGGTCGCGAGCGTCGCCGACCGACGCGGCCTGGCCTGGTTCGTCGAGCCCTTGTTCGAGTCCATCCCGCCGGCCGAGACGCCCGCCGGCTCGGCGATCGTGCGTGTCGCCGAGGGGCTGACCGGTCATACCGCCGAGGCCGTGAATTTCGGCACCGAGGCGCCCTTCCTCAATCAGCTCGGGATGGAGACCATCGTGCTCGGCCCCGGCGATATCGCGCAAGCCCACCAACCGGACGAGTATCTGGAGCTGGATCGGATCAGGCCGACGCTCGACCTGTTGCGGGCCTTGATCCAGCGTTTCTGTCTACCTTAAACCGCGCCCAGCGCGGTATGCGATGTGTTTGGATGGCATCGGCCCCGGCAGACTTGACGGCCGCTGGAGCCTGCGCGGTTCAGACCCGTGAGACAACCCCATGCGTTGGAAGACCGGCAGGCGGAGCGAGAACGTGGCGGACCGCCGCGTGCGATACCTTTTCGGCCGAGACGCTTTGATCCGGTCGGGGAGTCGAAAAAGCACAAGGCAGCGTTGGCGAGAGCACTTCCACGACGAAATCCGGACCGCCCCGCACCCCGCGACGGTCGGGTTGGCCTTCGAGCGCATTGGCCAATTGCCGGTAAACCTCGCCGACCACATCCTGATGATCGAGCGTCTGCCGTTTAAACCGCGTCCGCGCCAAGGATCGTTGATGCACAAAATGTCGATCTCACTCGAAAATACGCGTGTCGCACTGGACGCGGTTTAGGTTAGTCGTCCCACTCCTCCCCGTACTGCGCCGGTGCCTCGCCATGGCGTTCCAGAATGAGCGGTGCTGCGGGTACGGGTCCGGCCTCGGGGCGCTCGACGAGGATCCCGAATCTCCAGTCGTCATCGAAATCGAACGCGGTCAGGATCGACGAGGCCAGCGCCGCGAGGTCGGTCTCGCCACCGCAGCGGATCCGCCGCCAGCAGCGCGCCCCGAGCGATACCTTGAACTGGTGCGCTCCCGGCTGAAAGTCCGCTTCCGGGGACTGAAGATCCTGTCGCCATTCCGGGAACGCGGGGCGAACGGACCGGCTCCAGTCCTCGAAGGCCGTGATGGGATCGAACAGCCAATCAACGGACAGCGCCGCTGCGAGGGCCTCGACCTCGGTCGCGCCCGCCTGATGTCGGGCTTCCACGACCGTGCACAGCAGGGCCTGGCCCCAAGGCGTCAGGGCGATCGCATTGGGACGCCATCCTTGCCCCTCCTCCGGGGGCATGACCTGAATCTCGAACAGACCGAAGAGTTCGAGCAGGGCCAAATTGACGAAGCCGGGTCGATATTTCAGGCTGATGATCGCGTCCGGGTGCTCGATTCGCGGACAGCCCCTGGTCAGACACTGTTTGGCGAAGTCGATGACTTGAGCCGTCAGATCGCCGCTCCAACGCGTCGGCTCGCCGATCATGGCGTTATTTCCACGCCCCCACCAGGCCTTGAGCAAGGCGAAATAGCGCTCGGTGTCGTTGAGCGCAGACCAGGCACTCAGCATCGTCGGATCAAGAACCAGACGCGGCGGCTTGGCGACGGCATCGATCTGGCCCGGGCCGCTGGCACGCAACAGGAGATAGAGTCCACCGACGACAGGGTAAGACTTCTGCATGGCGCGCTTCAGCCCTAATCTCACCGGTTTGGCGAGCCGCTGGTTGATCGCCTCCAGCGAGGACGCGGCAAAGGCGTGCTTCGGCGAAAGCGCGAGTCCACGATCGCCGATCAGCTCCAGCAGGCGATCGAAATCAGCCAACAAGGTACCGGCCGCGCGCGGGTCGAAGGCGTGGCTGTCGAGCACGGAAGTGCTCATGTGAGGACCGATGTTGCGATATTGGGGACGTCCCACTCCATCTTTGGCCGACATGAGCGGGACGTCTGTTGGTCTTGTCGAACCCATGATGTCGAATCGGGGGCGCCCACCCTGAAGGCGTGAGTCATGAGCGAGCGCGCTCTTTAGATCTTCGCACGGCGCCGCGCCGGCAACGCGTTGATAATGTCGTCAAGACCTTTCATGCCCGACCTCCTCTTCGCGTCGCGCGACCCCTCGACCGTAGGCCGACCGAGGCTAGGCCCGAAGCGCTCAAGGAGTTCAGCGTACGCCAGCAACTCGTCCTGTACAGCCTCCGGCAAGGATGGACGCTCAGTCGCACATGCGTCGTTAAACAGAACCGTCCAGTCGCCCATCCTCGTCTCCATACTCGCCCGCCCGCCGCGCATCCCCGCGCACCGTCTCGGCCGGATAACGCGCCGCGTTGATGGCGATCTTCTCGTCGGCGGCGGCCAGCAGGTCGATGTCCAGCCGCTCGGCCAGGCGGACCAGGTAATTGAGGATGTCGGCCAGCTCATGGGCGACCTGCCGTTTCTTCTCGGCACTCAGCTCGGCGCTCTGTTGCTCGGTCAGCCATTGGAAGTGCTCGAGCAGCTCGCCGGCCTCGCCCGCCAAGGCCATCGCGAGATTCTTGGGCGAATGGAACTGCTCCCAGTCGCGCTCGCGGGCGAAGGCGAGTAGACGCGCGTTGAGCTGATCCAGACTATCCGGCATCGTGCGTGCCCATGTCGGCTAAGCGCGCGCGGGCCCGGACGATCGCGGCGCGCACTTGGGCGGGGGCCGTGCCGCCGAGGTGGTCGCGTGCGGCGACCGAGCCATCCAGCGTCAGCACGTCAAAGACATCGGCCTGAATCGCGTCCGAGAATCCGCGCAGCTCCACCAGCGTCAGCTCGGCAAGATCGCGACCTTCGCGCACACCCAGTCCGACCGCCTTGCCGACGATCTCGTGGGCATCGCGGAAGGGGATGCCTTTGCGCACCAAATAATCGGCGAGATCGGTCGCGGTGCTGAAACCTTGGGCGGCGGCGGTGCGCATCCGCGCGTGGCTGCAGGTCACCTCGCGCATCATCTCGGCATAGACCTTGAGCGAGCCTTTGAGATTGTCGACCGTGTCGAACAGGGGCTCCTTGTCCTCTTGGTTGTCCTTGTTGTAGGCCAGGGGCTGGGACTTCATCAGGGTCAGCAGTCCCATCAGATGTCCGAAGATGCGCCCGCTCTTGCCGCGGACCAGCTCGGGCACGTCCGGGTTCTTCTTCTGCGGCATGATGGATGAGCCGGTGCAGAAGCTGTCGGAGAGCTCGATGAAGCCGAACTGACTCGACGACCAGAGGATCAGCTCTTCGGAGAAGCGCGACAGGTGCATCATGAGGATGGCCGCGGCAGCGGTGAATTCGATCGCAAAATCACGGTCCGACACGGCATCGAGCGAATTCTCCGCCGGCCGATCAAAACCGAGCAGCTCGGCGGTGTAGGCCCGGTCGATCGGATAGGTGGTGCCGGCCAACGCGGCGGCCCCGAGCGGCATCACGTTCATGCGCCGACGACAATCGGCCAGGCGCTCGCGATCGCGATCCAGCATCTCGAACCAAGCCAGCATGTGATGGCCAAAGGTGACGGGTTGAGCGACCTGCAGATGAGTGAAGCCGGGCATGATGGTCTCGGCCTCGCGCTCGGCGAGATCCAGCAAGGCCGCTTGAAGGCGCGCAATGGCCGCACGGATCAGATCGATCTCATCGCGCAGCCAGAGCCGCACATCGGTCGCGACCTGATCGTTGCGCGAGCGCCCGGTATGCAGCTTTTTCCCGGCATCGCCGATCAGCTCGGTGAGGGCGGATTCCACGTTCATGTGGACATCTTCGAGCGGGATCGACCACTCGAAGGCACCGGCATCGATGCGCTCACGCACCGTCTCAAGCCCGGAGACGATGGCGTCGCGCTCGGCATGGCTCAGGATGCCCTGACGGGCGAGCATCGTCGCATGGGCAATCGAGCCCTGGATGTCGTAGCGATAGAGCCGTTGGTCGAAGTCGACCGAGGCGGTGAATGCCTCGACGAAGGCGTCGGTGGGCGCATTGAAGCGCCCGGCCCAGGGCTTGGCGGAAGAGCTTGGCTGGTGCATCGGCGGGATCCGAAGTGGTGCGATTCGAGGATTCTACACGCTGGCGCAGCGCTGGATGGATCGCGCGCATGGAGCCGGGACCGAGCAACCCCCCGAGCCCGAACACGACATGTCTTCATCAGCGCAATCCCGAGTAAAATGATCGTGAGCTATCTTTTAAGAGCGAGCATCCACGTCGGCGGAAGGTCCGCCTGAAGATGCCCCTCGCCGGGCTTACCGGGCGCATCCTGCAGCACTTTCTGCTTGACCGAAAACGCACCATTGTCAACCCGGTCCAGACCTGATCCATGGAAAAGGTTATGAACATCCTGGTCGTCGACGATGAAGCACAGGCACGCGAACGGCTTCGGAGACTGCTGGCCGACACCGAGGGGCGCTACACCCTGGCCGGCGAAGCGACCGACGGACTGCAGGCGATCGAGATCTGCAGGACGCAGCCGATCGACTTGGTGCTGCTGGATGTGCAGATCCCCGGCATGAACGGTCTGGATGCGGCACGCGCACTGGCCGCGCTGGATCCCGCTCCGGCGGTCGTCCTGGTGACGGCCTTCGAGCACGAGGCACTGGCTGCGCTCGGCAACCAGCTCGCGGGGTGCCTGGTGAAGCCGGTGTGCCCCGAGCGACTGTGCGAGACACTGACGCGACTGCAACATCCGACGCGGGCTCGCCGTGTCGAGCCGGCCACGCCATGCGATCGGGACCCACCTCGGGCCGCCCACCGACGCCAGATCAGCGCCCATTACCGAGGCGGTCTGCGCACCGTGCAGATCCAGGACGTCATCTACCTGCGCGCCGAGCACAAATACGTAACCGTGCGCCATGTCGATGGCGAGCTCCTGATCGACGAATCGCTGCGTGCCTTGGAGCAGGAGTTCGCGCAGCTCTTCCTGCGCATTCATCGCAACGCACTGGTCGCGCGCGATCGGGTCGTCGGTTTGGAGAAACGCTCGGACGGAGGCTCCTTCATCAAGCTGTGCGATTGTGCTGAACAGCTCACGGTCAGCCGCAGGCACCTTCCAGAGGTTCGCCGCTGGATGCGTGGAGACGACTGAGAGCAGCGGATGCGGCTGATCCGACCACCGGGACGTTCGGCTCTCAGGCCTCCTCGGACCTCTCTCGTCGTGTCCATCCCCAAAAGACAAGCGCCAGCAGGCCGATCCAAACCGCAGCCAGCCAGCCGATGATGCCGTCGTAGCTGCCGACCAGAAAGGCGGTCGGGGCCTCGGGGTTGCCGTCGGTCATCCGCCGCGTGACCCCAATCACGAAGACCCAGCCCGCGTGCAGCCCGATCCCCCAAGCGATGTGTCCGGTGCGCTCGCGTACCAGGGCCAGAAAGACCCCGACCATAAAGAGCGCCGCCATCGAGCTCAGATGCTTCCACTGGAAGACATCGATGAAGACAGAGCCGAACATCTGCCACGCGCCAGCCCAATCAAAGGGCACACCTTCGGGCAACCCACTCGGCTTCATGAAATGGACCAGCATGTAGAGCAGCGCGGTCCAGACCACGGCCGAGGCAACACCGTCGCACCGACGGATCGCCGTGTAGAGCGCGCCGCGGAAAAAGGTCTCCTCGAGCACCCCGATCAGGAGCCCGCCGATCAGGGCTTGGAGCGCCTTCTTCGCCAGATAGGGCCACAGCTCCAAGTCCGCGTCGGGCAGGCGGATCTCCAAGGCGACGAGGGCCAACGCGAGCATAAGGAGGATCGCCACCCCTTCGAACCAGCCCAGAGCGACCGCGCGTCGGAACGCGTGCCCCTGGATCCCGTAACCCAGCGAACGCCGATCCGCGAGCTGCAGGCGCTTAAGAAAGGGCCAGAGCCCGAGCAGGATAAAGACCTGCGCCAAGCGACCCATGACACGCTGCGGGTCCTCGTCCAGATAGCCGGTCGCCATGACCGGATAGGTCAAAAGGGCGGCCAGAACGAGACAAATGAGCAGGTAAGAGAAGAAGACGGCGGTGATGCGCATGGGTTGAATCGGACAAAATGGCGAGTCGGAACCCGGATGCAGGCGCGTCTCGGCGAACCCGTCGCTCGGCCTGCCCGACAAGTTGGAGACCGCATGCCCCGGACGTGGCGCGAGTTTACGCGTCCAGGCGCCGTGACGGCCAGCGTGGTCGATCGTCCTCGGTATGAATACGTCAGCCCCCGCAAAAACCTGACTGGCCTTATCGGTTTTATCTGCTAAGGTCAGTAACAGTATCCGGACGCGTATCCGATCAGTGCCGGGGCAGCCGTTCGACACCGCGACTCGCGGTCCCGACCCCGCCGTCATCAGGTCCCATCCGGATGCCGTCACCACCGATTCCGGTGCCGTCTCAACATCGCCAAGGAGGTCTCCATGAACCTTCGCGACATTTCAGCAGTGTCTTGCGGTTTGCTCATGGTCATGTCGCTGGTTGCCGCGGCTGCCCCCGAGCAACCGATCGCCCCGTTACTCGAGGGCATGGGTAATCACCATCACGACATCACGACCGACTCGCCGCAGGCGCAGCGCTATTTCGATCAGGGGCTCGTGTTGTCATTCGGTTTCAACCACAAGGAGGCCGCGCGCTCCTTCCGCCAGGCGCAGACCCTCGACCCCGCATGCGCCATGTGTTTCTGGGGCGAGTCGTTGGTGCTCGGCCCCAATATCAACGCGGGGATGGACGTGGCCGAGAATCCCCGCGCCTATGCCGCCGTGCAACGTGCCCTGGCCCTCAAGGACTCGGCGACCGAGCGCGAGAGTGCCTACATCGAGGCACTCGCCGAGCGCTATGCCGAGCAGGCACCCGATGACCGCAGCGCACTCGACCAAACCTATGCGAAGGCGATGGGCAAAGTGGCCGAGCGCTTTCCCGACGACCCGGATGCGGCGAGCCTCTATGCCGAGGCCCTGATGGACACCACGCCCTGGGACTACTGGGAGGACGACGGCTCGCCCAAGCCCGTCACCCGGACCATCCTCGCGACACTGGAGAGCGTGCTCGCCGAGCACCCGAATCACCCGTTGGCTAATCATCTCTACATCCACGCCGTCGAGAAGGTCTATCCCGAGCGCGGCATCGCGGCGGCGGATCGGCTACGCGACCTGGTACCGGGCGCCGGTCATCTGGTGCACATGCCGGGGCACATCTATATCCGTGTCGGGCGTTACGCAGAGGCGGTGCTCGCCAACGAGAAGGCCATCGTCGCCGACGACGCCTACATCGCGCAGTGCCATGCCCAGGGTCTCTACCCCGTAGCCTACATGCCGCACAACCACCACTTCCTCGCCGCGGCGGCGAGCTTTATCGGGAAGAGCGGGAAGGCCCTCGATGCTGCGCGGCACACGCAGGCCCACCAGGATCAGCAGCTCATGCGCGAGGCCGGTTATGCAACCCTGCAGCATTACTGGGCGCTGCCCTACTTCGTGATGGTGCGCTTCGGCCGATGGGATGCGCTCCTCGCCGAACCCAAGCCGGCGGAGGATCTGATCTACCCGACCGGTATTTGGCACTTTGCCCGAGGGCTGGCACAAGCGCGCGCGTTCGATCTGGACGAGGCGAGGAAGTCGCTTGCTGCGCTCACCTGGATCGCCAACGACCCCGAGATGTCGGCCACTCGGATCTGGGAGACCAACACCATGGCTCAGATCCTCGCGATCGCGCGTGAGGTGCTCGCCGGGGAGATCGCGATGGAGGATTGCCAGCCGGATGCCGCAGTCGAGCATTTCGCAACCGCGGTACGTCTCGAAGACGAACTGACGTACGTCGAGCCCTCGGACTGGTACGTGCCGGCGCGCCACCACCTCGGGCTGGCACTGCTCGCCGTGGAGCGCCCGGCCGAGGCAGAGGCGGTGTACCGCAAAGATCTCGAGATCTACCCGGACAACGGCTGGTCGCTGGTCGGGTTGGAGCAGAGTCTGGCCGTCCAGCGAAAAACGGCGGAGGCCAAGGATATAAGACTGAGGTTCGAGCGGGTCTGGGCCAGGGCCGATGTCGAGATCGAAGGCTCGCGCCTTTAGGCGCGGGTGTCCGATCAAGCACGTCCGGAGGCACAAGGGTCACAGCTCACCGCGGCCTCTCTCAAGCTCCGGTTGCGGGGCTGATCCTGCTGCTTGATGCCGGAGTTCGGCCCAGGCACCGATACCCCCGGCAGTCGCGGCGTCGATCGGCGCATTGGCCTTGTCAGGGCCGATCGGCTCGTCCGACAATGGCGGAAGCCGACGAGGTCGTCGTGCCCAGATCAGGATGCACCAGGCCAATGACTCGGATCCCCGCGCTGCCATGGAATTGACCCAGACCCCGCATCACACTCGCTCCGCGTCGACCCGCTGATGTGCGGGATCGCGGGTTTCATGCTGCGAGACGGCGTGCGTCCGGATCCGAGCGCGCTGCGGCTGATGGCCGCGGCCTTGGCTCATCGCGGCCCGGACGATCACGGCATCCATTGCAACGGCCCGGTCGGGCTGGCGCAGACACGGCTGTCGATCATCGGGCTCGCCACCGGGCATCAGCCGATGGTCTCGGCAGACGGGCAGCTCGCGCTGGCGGCCAACGGCGAGGTCTACAACTATATCGAGCTGAATGCGGCGCTGCGCACACAGGGTCGCGAGCCGCGCACCGACTCGGACTCCGAGACTATACTGCACGCCTATGCCGTGCGCGGGCTGGATTTTCCCGACGAGCTGCGCGGCATGTTCGCCTTCGCGCTCCACGATGCGCAGGCCGGGAGGCTGATCCTCGGGCGCGACCGGCTCGGGATCAAGCCGCTCTTCTACGTGCGGCTGCCCGACCGCATCGCCTTCGCCTCCGAGATCAAGGCGCTCCTGCCGATCCTGCCGGAGCAACCGCGCGTGAATCCGGTCGCCTTGCGGCAATTTCTGCAGAATCAGTTCGCGAGCGGCGAGGAGACCATCCTCGAGGGCATCCGACGGGTGCCGCCCGGCGAGATCCTGATCGTCGATCGGGATCTGCGCATCGAGCACAGACGCTACTGGTCGGCGCTCGACCTCGCACCCCGCACGATCGGCCTCGACGAGGCGCAAGCGGAACTGGACGGCCTCATGCACGCGGCCATGCGCGAGCATATGCGCTCTGACGTCCCCTTCGGTCTCTTTCTCTCGGGCGGGGTGGATTCCGCGGTGCTGGCCGCACTGCTGCACACCCACGGCGCCGGTCGCATCAAGAGCTTCTCGGTCGGCTATCGCGGCACGGCGATGGCGCACGAGCTGGACGAGGCCGCGCGTGTCGCGGCGTATTTCGGGCTGGATCACCGCCCCCTGGCGCTCGAGCTCGATCAGGTCTTCGCACGCATCCCGCACACGGTCTGGGCGGCCGACGAGCTGATGCGCGACTACGCCAACCTGCCGACCTCGATTCTGGCCCAGACCGCCGCGGCCGATCTGAAGGTGGTCTTCTCGGGCGAGGGCGGGGACGAGGTCTTCGCCGGCTACGGCCGGTATCGCCCGCCGCCGGCCGAACGCTGGATCAAGGGCCTGTTGAGCCCGGGCAGCGGCGGTTTCCGCACCCGTGGTCAGTGGTCGGGACACTGGTCGCGACGTCTGCTCGGGCCGGCGCTCGGGTCGATCAAGGCGCCGGATCGCGCGCCCTTTCTCCATGCCTGGCGGTCGACCCCGAGGCGCTGGTCGGACCTGCAACGGCGCCAATACACCGACCTTGTCACGGCCCTCCCGGACAACCTGCTGGTGAAGACCGACCGCATGCTGATGGGCTTCGGGTTGGAGGGACGGGTGCCCTTCCTCGACCATCGCATCGTCGAATTCGGCCTGTCGCTGCCCGATGACCTCAAGGTCCAAGGCCAGCAGGGCAAATGGCTCCTCAAGCGCTGGGCCGAGCCCATGCTGCCGCCGGGACATCTGACGCGCCCCAAGCGCGGTTTCCATGTCCCGGTCGGCGACTGGCTGACCGGCAATGTCGCGGCCCGTGTCGGCGAGCGTCTGGCGCGCAGCCGGGGTATCCGCGAGTGGTTTCGCGCCGAGTCCATCCCGGCCCTGGTCGCCGCCCGTCAGGCCGCCAAGGGCGGCAGTCGCGAGCTGTTCGGTCTCATGCAGTTCGCCATCTGGCATCGGCTCTTCATCGAGCAGCCCGGGCTCGCACCCTCGCCCGACGAGGACCCCTTGGATTGGATCGCGAGCAGCACCTGACCATGGCGACGACCGCCCCACGGATTGCCTGCTTCTTCTCGACCTCCGGTCACAGCGGGGTCGACCGTGCGGCCAAGCATCTGATTCCGGCCTTGGCGCGTCGTGGCTATCGGGTCGATCTGCTCAAGGTCCGTCGGCACGGGCCGCACCTGGACGCAATCCCGGACGGGGTCACGGTGGTGGATCTGGGCTCGCGGCATACCTATGCCTGCGTGCCTGCGCTGGTGCGTTATCTGCGCTGCGAGCGCCCGGCCGTGATGCTCTCGGACAAGGATCGGGTGAATCGCACCGCACTGCTTGCCGGCTGGCTCGCCCGCCAACTCGCAGGGAGGCCGACGCGCCTGGTCTTCAGCTCGGGGACGACCATCTCGATCGATCTGGCGACCCGCGGCGCGCTCGAGCGCTGGGTACAGCGCACTTCGATGGGCCGGCTCTATCCCTTCGCCGATCAGGTGATCGTGACCAGTGCCGGCGTGGCCGACGACATGGCGAGCTACACCGGCTTGCCGCGCGAGCGCATCCGCGTGGTGCCTTCGCCCGTGGTGCCGGCGTCCCTCTTCACGGAGAGCTTGGCACGTCCGGATCACCCCTGGCTCGGCCGGTCCGACGTGCCGCTGATCTTGGGCGCAGGCGAGCTGTGCGGACGCAAGGACTTCGAGACCTTGCTGCGTGCCTTCGCACGCGTGCGGACACAACGCCCCTGCCGCCTCATGATCCTGGGCCAAGGCCGTGCCCGCGAGCGCCTGCTCGCGCTCGCCGCCGAGCTGGGCGTGGCCGAGGATGTCGCCCTGCCCGGCTTCGTCCCCGAACCCTACGCCTTCATGGCCCACGCCGATCTCTTCGCCTTTACCTCGCGCTGGGAGGGACTCGGCTTCGTCATCATCGAGGCACTCGCGGTCGGCACACCCGTGGTGGCGACCGATTGCCCGAGCGGCCCGCGCGAGATCCTCCAGGACGGACGCATCGGCCGCTTGGTGCCGGTCGGCGACGCTGCCGCCTTGGCTGCGGCCATGCTGCAGACCCTGGACGCACCGCCGCCCGAGGCGCTCCTTCGGGACGCCGCCCGACCCTACGAGATCGAGGCGAGTACCGATGCCTATCTGGATGCCATGCGGCTGCCGCGACGGGTGGGGTAGGGCGATTGGTTCTTTCGGATCGTTCGCGCAACATCCCTCGGCGAGGAGTTGCATCGACCATCAATCCATCGACCCGCTGGAATTCGCCCGGGTTATGGGTGACCAGCGTGCAACCGAGATAGTAGGCATGCGCAGCAATCAGGAGGTCGTTCGATCCGATGGGTATCCCTTTCCCCTCCAACGCATGACGAATCTCGGCAGAGGCCCTGGTTGCCTCTTGCGGCCAATCCAGCACCAGGCAGTAAGCCAAGAAGTCCACCAAGGCCGCCGTATTGTCATTCCGTTGCCGACCTTTGCAGACGCCGAATCGCAGCTCCGCCAAGACGATGGCGGAGATGCCCGCCTCTCCGATCGCCACTCGTCGCAGTCGAGCCTGAACCTGCGGCGGATGGTGTTTCATGGTGTAGATGCAGGTGTTGGTGTCGAGCATCCAACGCATCAGAGGTTATCTCTGGTTCGAGGGAGCGGATCGTCGATGGTGTCCGGAAAATCCGCCGAGAGCCGCCGTCCTCGTGCGAAATAGTCATCCCGGGAGCGTGGTTTGGGCGTCAGGACGAGGCTGTCCCCCTCACGGCGAATCAGCACCTCCTCGGCATCGATCTCGAGGTCGCGGGGCAACCGAACGGCCTGGTTGCTCCCGTTGCGGAATAGACGTGCGGTGCGTTGCCGGGAGGTGTCCGATACGGATGGAGGAGGCAGCCTTTGGCGAGCAGGCGGATGCCGACGTCGGCAAGCTCTTCCACGGCGCATGAAACTGCTGCTCGACACCCGGGTCATGCTGTGGTGGTTGCTGGGCGATTCGCGGTTGCGACAGCAGACGCGAGAGCTCATGACGACAACGGCTTGCATGGTTTCCGTGGCCAGCGTTTGGGAAGTGGCGATCAAATACCGCTTGGGAAAGCTCGCGGTTGACCCCGTCACCTTCCGCGATCAAAGTCTTGACGCCGGTGCTTCGTTGTTGATGATCGACGATGCACATGTCATCGAGACGGGGAGCCTCCCCGGCTTTCACGAAGACCCATTCGAGCGATTGATCATTGCTCAGGCACGCACCGATGGTTTGATGCGACATCCTATCCGGATTGCTCCTGGCAAGTGCCCGCGACATGATTGCCGAACCCACCGAGGATCAGCCCATCACACCCGAGCTCCTCACCGACCCCTATCTGCAGCGCCCGACCGACGACTCGGTCGAGATCGCCTGGGTCACCGAATTCGCGGGCCGTCGCCACTGGCTCCTCTACGGTGCCGACGTCGCGGAGGTCGCGGTCGAAGACCTTGTTCGCCTCGCAGAGGATCCCCGCGGTGCCGAACTCGCCGTTCGGGTGTCCGAGGCCATCACCGTTCGACTCTCGCGCATGCGCGAGGACGGTGATTCTCGTCCCCCGGCGGATTCGCCGAACGGCCCGGTCGAGCGACCGCTCTGGCGGCATGCCGCGCGGGCAGACGGGCTTCGGCCGGGCGAGCGCGTCCCCTACCGGGTGCTCAGCCTCGACGACTCGGGTCGGACGGTGCCGAGCGACCTGTTCACGCTCGCGCCCAAACCGCCGCCTGGTCGGTCCGTGAAGATCCTGCTGACGTCGGATCACCAGACGCTGCCCATGACCCCCGCCAACCTTCAGAAGGTCGAGGAGACCCTCGGACGGGTCGATGCCGTCTTCGTCGTCGGCGACCTGGTCAATCACCCGGATCGCGCCTCCCAGTGGTTCGACGACGCTCGCGGGACGGCCTTCTTCCCGGCCCTGCAGGGCCGCGCTTCGGCCGTCATCAAAGACGACCGGGGACGCGAGACACGCTATCGGGGCGGGCGCCTGATCCAATACGCCCCGGTTTACACGGTCATCGGCAACCACGAGGTCATGGGGCGGTCGCTGCCCGGCAGAGGTCTTACTGACGAATTCAACGCAGCCGTGCCGCGCAAGGTCGCCGAGACGGCCTACGACAGGCGTGCGTGGGAGATCAATCCGAGCGGCGATCCGGAGATCCGCGCGCGATGGATCAAGGACAACAGCTTCAACCTCGACAGCTATCTGGAGCTCTTCACACTGCCGGATGAATCCTCCGGCGGCGAGACCTACTGGGCCGAGACCTTCGGCGACATCCGCGTCGTCGGACTCTTCGTCACCCAGATCTGGCGCACGCCCAAGCTGGACGCCGCTCGCCCGGGCCGCTATCGCGAGGTCGGCCCGCTCCCGGACGACCCACTCGACCAAGGCTGGGGACAGCACATCTTCGAGCGGATCGACCGCGGCAGCGAACAGCTTGCGTGGCTCGAACGCGAGCTGGCGAGTCCCCCATTTCGAAACGCGAAGTATCGCGTCGTCTTGATGCATCACCCCATCCACAGCCTAGGCGCCAACAGCTCGCCGCCCTTTACCGATCCGATGCGCATCGAAGAGCACGACACGAACGGGACACTCACGGGCGTGCGCTACGAGTATCCGCGCTCGGACGATCATCTGGTTCGGGACCTGGAGCCGCTGCTTCGAGAGGGCGGTGTGCAGCTGGTCGTGAATGGACACTCCCACCTCTGGAATCGCTTCTTCGATCAAGGGGTGCACTATCTGGAAACATCGAATGTCGGCAACAGCTTCGGGGCCTTTCATGTCCGCAGCGGACAGAGCCGCTCGGTCCCGCCGCAACCCCGGGACCCCGCAAACGCCGCCGCTCGGGGCGACCCGAACGGGCTCGAGCCCATTGCGCCGAACATTGCACCCGAAACCGACGGCGACCAGGTCCTGCCCTACATCGCAAGCAATCGGCTCACAGTCTTCTCGATCCTCGACACCGCCGACGGGTCGGTGACCAGCTATGCCTTCGACACCGGCAGCCCCGATTCGGAGGTTCGGACGGTGGACCGGTTCACCCTGAAGCCATGAGGGCCCGAAACGTTCAGCTCCTGCGCGCGAGCCGATGCCGATCGGCGCGACGACGAACCGAAATTTCCATTTCGATCACCGGACACGACGGAGAGAGCAAATGACCGATGTCGCGAGTGTGTTGGCGGACGAGGCCGAGGACCTCTTAGGACACACGTGCCGGGGGATCCCCAAGTCAATGCTGCACCTACCCGGACCAGACTTCGTGGACCGGGTGATGATGGGGTCGGACCGCAAGCCAGGGGTACTGCGCGGCTTCGGGACCTTACTCGGACACGGCCGCTTGGGGGGCACCGGCTACCTGTCTATTCTGCCCGTGGACCAGGGGGTGGAGCACTCGGGCGGGGCATCGTTCGCCCCCAATCCGCTCTATTTCGACCCGGAAAACATCGTGCGGCTGGCTATGGAAGGCGGCTGCAACGCGGTGGCCTCCACGCTGGGCGTGCTCGGCTCGGTGGGTCGACGCTACGCCCACAAGATCCCCTTCCTGGTGAAGCTTAACCACAACGAGATGCTCACCTACCCGACCATCTATGACCAGACCATCTGGGCCCGGGTAGAGCAGGCCTTCGACATGGGTGCGGCCGCGGTGGGAGCCACCGTCTATTTCGGCTCGGCCGAGTCCAGGCGCCAGCTCCAGGAGATCAGCGCCGCCTTCGCCCGCGCCCATGAGCTGGGCATGGTCACGGTGCTGTGGGCCTATCTGCGCAACGCCGCCTTCAAGCACGATGGAACCGACTATCACGAGGCCGCGGATCTCACCGGTCAGGCCAATCACCTGGCCGTCACCATCGAGGCAGACATCGTCAAGCAGAAGCAGGCCACCCGCGACGGGGGTTACACCGCCATCGGGTTTGGCAAGACCCATCCGCGGGTCTACTCGGAGCTCTCCGGCAGTCATCCCATCGATTGGGTGCGCTACCAAGTGGCCAACTGCTACATGGGTCGGGTCGGCATGATCAACTCCGGAGGCCCCTCCGGTCAGGACGACCTGCACCAAGCGGTGCGCACGGCGGTGATCAACAAGCGGGCCGGGGGCATGGGGCTGATCTCCGGACGAAAGGCCTTCCAGAAACCCATGAAAGAAGGGGTGCGGCTTCTGAATGCCATCCAGGATGTCTATTTGTCGCCCGCCGTGACGATTGCGTGAGCCTCGGGAAATCGCGACGATCAGCCGACGAAAGCGGTCTATCCAGGCCGGCGCGGGAAAAGGAACGCTAGAGATCGTGAACGGTCCGCGCCGCCGGGAGTATGGGCTTGATAAACGCGTAGAAGCGCGTCCAGGTCAAGGAGCGACATTGGCTGCGCCGGTTGAGCCATTGGAACGACAGGCCCGTCGCGGCGTCGAGGTAACCCGACACGCCCCGGCTCATGCCGCTCACACCGTAAGCGTCAGAGCAATGGCCGCCAAGTGAAGCCGCCGGCCCCGGCGTGGCCGCTGAATCATCCGTGACCGGTACCTGTCCGTGGGCAGGAAACATCCCTCGACGGGCTCGGACTCCTATCGGATCACACTTCGGCGATCAGCCCGAAGGCCGCGAGATAACGCCGTGCGCTGATGTCCATCCGATACTCCTGCACCGCTTCCTTCAAGACATCGGGCGGCGGCGGATCGCGCAGGGTCTCTTCCATCGCGGCCGCCAGCGCCTCGACATCGCCGACCGGCACCAGTGCGCCGAACGCGCCGTCGCGGGTGATCTCCCGCGGTCCGCTGCGGCAATCGGTCGAGACCACGGGTGTGCCCAGGGCGAGCGCCTCGGTCAGGACATTGGGCGAGCCTTCCCAGAGCGAGGAGAGGGCAAAGAGCTTGGCGCGCGCCAGGAACCGGTAAGGATTGGGCTCGAAGCCGGGTAGGGCCACGTCGTCCGCAACGCCCAGATCCCGCGCGAGGCGCAGGAGGCGCCCCTGCTGGCGGCCCTGTCCGAGGATCATCAGCCGACAGGGCAGACGCGCATGCAGCAAGGCAAACGCCTTGATCAGGGTCGCGAAGTCCTTTTGGGTCCGTAAGCCGCCGACGCCCATGATGACCGGCGGCTGGTCGGTGCCGAACCAGGGGTGATCCAGCGGCTCCCGGGCCTGTGCATAGAACTCGGGCGTGATGTTGGGGTTGCGCACCACCCGGATGCGGCTCGGGGCGATGCCCGTGACCTCGGCGATGTCGGCTGCGACCCCTTCGGACACGGCGACGACCCCGTCGGCCCGCTGAAACAGGCTCCGCAGCTCGCGCTGCTCCCACCAGCGTTTGAGCCGATTCTTCCCGCGCGCACGCCAGCGCTCGGACATGGTGGTGCCGGGGCGCAGGAAGTAGCGAGTATCGGTCGAGGAGGCCGCCTTCACCGCGAGCGCGATGCGATCGTCCTCGGTCTTGGCCGACAGGACAACGGAGGGTCGACGACGCTCGACATACTCGGCGAGGAAGTGTTGTCGCTCCCGCAGCGGGACACGGCCGAGCGCATGGAGTGTCACCGTCGCCGGTAGACTGTCCAGAAAGGGCGCCTCGCGCCGGCCGACCACGAAGTCGACCGGCACACCCCGATCGGCGATCCCGCGGGCGATGTTGACCATCATGCGCTCCACCCCGCCGTCGCCGAAGCTCGGGATGAAGAGACAGACCGGGCGCGACGCCGAATTCGGCAAGGTTTCGGTGATGGGTTGATTCGACGAGTGGGTGACGGGCATTAAGCGTCCTCGACACGGCGGTCGCATCGGGCCGAGTCTTATGTTGGATGTCGAATTGTTCGGGCAGTGCGGTCGGATCGACGCGGGCAGCTCGGCGCTTCGGAGGCTGACGATGCACCGCCGGCAACGTCCATCGTGGCCCGCGCAGCGGTGCACTCGAGTGCGCGATCGCGCGTATCATACCCGTCCCGAGGCGACATCCTCATCCCGAGAACCCGTCGAGACGCAGCCCTTGCCCGATACGCCCCGCATCAAGCCGAGTATCGCGCCGACCGACGGTTGGTCTCGCGCCGGTCTCGTCGGCCTCTATGTCTTTGCCTTCTTCGGGCTGCTCGGGATCACGCCGGCCACCGTCGGCCTGGTCTTGCTGAGCCTGGTCTTCCTGATCCGATTCGACGCCTGGCGCCGCCTCGCGCGGGATCCAGTCGCCCTGCTGGCCCTGGCCTTCGGTCTCTATGTCGCCGTGCACAGCGCGATCACCTATTTTTCGGAGCCGACCCCGGCGCTGTCGCAGGCCGTCATCGACAACGCGACGGATTGGGTAAAGCTGCTGCTCTTCATCCCCCTCGCTTACTGGGCCGCCGGGCGGCCGGATCGGGTTCGGTTGATTCTGATGCTCGGGCTCGCGGGCTTCACCCTCGCCACTTTCCGCAAGATCGACTGGGCGACCTTCGACGCCACCTTCTTCTCGACCCGGTTCGATGCCTACCTTCCGTCGATCTCCTTCGGCATGTTCGCCGGGCTCGGTGCGCTCGGACTCCTCGCAACCCGTCATGCCTTTTGGGCCGTGCGCAACCGACCTTGGCGGCGCTGGCTCGCGGTGACGCTCTGGGCCATGTGGCTGATGATCCTGTTGGAGGGCCTACTCCTGTCGCAGTCGCGCGGCTCCTGGCTCGCCTTCCTCGGCGGGCTGGTGGTCTTGATACTTCTGGAATGGCGGGCGCGACGGACGACGCCGGCAACGCCGACACGCCGACGTTGGCCGCCGATCCTGCTGGTCGCCGCCGCTCTCGGGGTCATCCTGTCGAGTCAGTATCAAACCATCGAGATGCGCCTCACCGACCAGACCGACACCCTGCAACAGGTGATCAGCGGCGATGTGACCGAGGTGACCTCCGATCCGGTCGGCCTGCGTGTCAATGCCCTGCTCTTCACCGTCGAGAAATGGCGCGAACGCCCCTGGTTCGGCTGGGGTGCAGGCACCAGCCGCGAATGGATCGCCGCGAGCGGACGAGCGGACACCCTCATGGACAACGTCGATTGGCTGCCGCACCTGCACAACGCCTATGCCGAGACCCTGTTTCAGTTCGGCAGCGTCGGTTTGCTGCTGGCGGTCGCGCTCGTCTGGGCGCTGGTGCGCTCGACCGGCAACGAATGTCGCGCCGGACGCCTCCCCGCAGATCTCTGCCGACTCTTCCTGGTCACGCTCGTCTTCGTGCTGATCTGGAATCTGTTCAACTATCGCGTGGTGCGCAGCGACTGGATGGTCTTCTGGATCCTGCTCGTCGGCGCGGCCTACAGCTTCCGTCTCGCAAAGCTGACGGAGCCGCCGGGGGACGATCGCGGGTGAAGATCCTCGTCGTCAGGCTCTCGGCGATCGGCGACATCGTCTTCGCCTCGCCCCTGATCGCGGCCCTGCGACGCGCCTATCCGCAGGCGCATATTGCCTGGCTGGTGCAGCCCGAGTATCGCTCCCTGCTGGACCGACATCCTGATCTGGACGAGGTCGTCGTCTGTCCGCTCGGCCACTGGCGGCGCCTGTGGCGCGAGCGGCGACTGCGCGAGCTGATGTCCGGTATCTCGGCACTGCGGACGACTCTGCGCGAGCGGCGCTTCGACCTCGCCATCGACCTGCAGGGATTGCTCAAGAGCGGCGCCTTGACCCGGCTCTCGGGTGCTCGCGAACGGATCGGTCTGGGCTCGCGCGAGGGCAGCCAATGGCTGATGACGCGCACGGTTCAGCGCGGCGGGGATCCCCGGCGTATCGGATCGGAGTATCTCTATCTGGCACAGACCTTGGGTCTGCCGGCGGATGACTTCGCGATGGCCGTGTATTACGGCGAGACCGAGGCAGACTTCGCCGATCGGGTCATCGCCGAGCATGATTTGAGCGACGGCTATGCGGTGCTCTGCCCCTTCACGACGCGTCCGCAAAAACACTGGATCGAGGAGCGTTGGGCACCGCTGGCTGCGCGCATCCAGGCGGATCTCGGCCTGACGCCGGTCTTGCTCGGCGCTCCGGCGGATCGCGAGGCCGCGACGCGGATCAGCGATGCCGCCGACACTTCCTTGGTCGACCTCACGGGTCGCACCAGCCTCATCGAGGCCGCGGCCTTGATCGAGCGCGCATCGCTCCTGATCGGCGTGGACACCGGCCTGGGTCACATGGGTATCGCCTTCGGCACCCCGAGCCTGCTCCTCTTCGGCTCGACCTGTCCCTATCTGGACACCACCCGCGCCAACGCGCGGGTGCTGTATCACAAGCTCGACTGCTCGCCCTGCAAACGTCGCCCGACCTGCGACGGGGCCTTCACCTGCATGCGTCTGATCACGATCGACGAAATCCTGGACGCGGCCCGCGGCGTGCTCGGGGCTGCGCCGTGAGGATCCTCCATGTCGAGGGCGGACGTCACCTCTACGGCGGGTCCTATCAGGTGCTGCACCTGCTGCGCGGGCTTGCCGCGCGCGGTCACGAGAATCTGCTCGCCTGCCCCGCCGAATGCGCCTTGGCGGAGGCCGCTGCGCCCGTTGCGCGGGTCTATGGCCTTCGGATGCGCGGCGATTTGGACCTGGCGATGGTCATGCGTCTGAGACGCCTGATCCGTGCGAGCCGACCGGATCTGGTACATCTGCACAGCCGCATCGGTGCCGACGTCATGGGCGGCATCGCGGCCCGCCTGAGCGACGTGCCGGTCATCCACACCCGCCGGGTCGACAACCCCGAGCCGCGCTGGCTGGTCGCGCTCAAGTACCGGCTCTTCGATCGCGTGGTGGCCATCTCGGAGGGGATTCGCGACGTGCTGCTTGCCGAGGGGCTGCCGGCTGAGAAGCTGCGGGTCGTGCGCAGCGCGGTCGATTACGCCACCTACGCCCGCCCCTGCGCACGGGCGTCGATCGCCGCCCGGCTCGGGGTGCCCGAGGATGCCCTCCTGATCGGCGTCGTCGCCCAACTGATTCAGCGCAAGGGGCACGCCGATCTGATCGAGGCGCTGCCCCCGTTGATGGATCGCTATCCGAGCCTGCGGGTGCTCTTCTTCGGAAAGGGGCCGCTTGCGGATGCGCTCGAAGCACAGATCAACCGGAAGGGTCTGACCGGACGTGTCCGGCTCCTCGGTTTCCGCGACGACCTCGCCGAGCTTATGCCCTGCCTGGATCTCCTCGTCCACCCGGCGCGCATGGAGGGGCTCGGCGTCTCCTTGCTCCAGGCCGCAAGCGCCGGCGTGCCGATCGTCGCGAGCCGCGTCGGCGGCATCCCGGAGGCCGTGCGCGACGGCGAGAACGGGCTTCTGGTGCCTCCCGGCGACATTGCGGCATTGAGGACCGCGCTCGAGGCCCTGCTCTCCGACCCCGATCGTCGCCGAAGACTCGGCGCAGGCGGACAGGCCCTGATGGCACGCGAGTTCTCCATCGACGCCATGGTGAACGGCAACCTCGCGGTCTATCGGGAGCTGTCGCGCGAAGCTGCGCTGCGCTCCGGGCCGGGGTAACGAATTTCCTCTTGACCTTGCTACAGTCGCTTATGTCAGATCCATCCAGTCTCCAAATGGTCGCCAGCAAGGCCCTCGGCGGTGCCGAGCGTTGGGCGATCCGCTTCAGCCTTGCGCTCGCCGAGCGCGGAGCACCCGTCGACCTCGCGATCCGCCGCGGCAGCGGTCTCGACGATCTCGACTACGGATCGCTCCAGGTCCATCGCCTGCCCTTCCTCACCACCTGGGATCCGCTCTCGCGCGATGCCGTCTCGCGCACCATTGCCCGGGTGCGCCCGGACATCGTCCAGACCTACATGGGACGGGCCACCCGGCTGACACACCTGAGCCCGTCGAAAGGGCCGGTCCATCTCGCCCGGCTCGGCGGCTATTACGCACTCGGACCCTTTCGCAACGCCCACGGCTGGATCGGCAACACCAAGCAGCTCTGCGATTGGATGATCCAAAACGGCCTGCCGGCGGATCGGGTCCATCACATCTACAACTTTGCCGAGCCGGTGCATCCGGTGGCGCCCGAGCAGGTGGCCGAGCTGCGTGCGGGGCATGGCGTCCCGGACGAAGCACTGGTGATGGTCACCTTGGGACGCCTGGTCGGCTTCAAGGGACATCGGCACCTCGTCGACGCCATGGCTCGGCTCCCGGAGACGATCGAGGGGCGACCGCTGCGTCTGATCATCGTCGGCGACGGACCCTTGGGGCCGGCGCTGCATCGTCAGGCGATCGAGGTCGGACAGGATAAACGCATCCTCTGGACCGGTTGGCAGAAGGATCCATCGGCCTATCTGCAGATGGCGGATCTCGTCGTCTTCCCGTCTTTGGACGAGGAGCCGATGGGCAATGTCATCCTGGAGGCATGGGCCTGGCGCAAGCCCTTGGTGACGGCCAACTTTCGCGGGGCGCGGGAGATCGTGCGGCATGGCGAAGACGGGTGGGCCGTTTCTTGCGCGGATGCGGTCGCGCTCGCCGGGGGGATTCGAGAGGTCCTGAACGACCCGATGCTCATGGCCGGCCTCGCCGAGCGCGGCCATGCCCGGGTGCAGTGCGATTTCAGTCGCGAGGCCATCCTGGATCAGTATCTAGCCCTGTATCGGGAGCTTGCCCGCTGACGGCGGCCTCGCCGCACCAGGCCGCCTCGTCGCACCAAGCAGCCGGCTTCTTACACGGCAAGATCGGGACGCAAGCGCGGCAGATCGATCTGCAGGAGGCGGGCGTGCGGGGAGTAGAGGTCGTAGCGCTCAAGCTCGGTCAGGGGCACCAGACGGGCACTCGTCACCTCGGGGGATCGGGCAACAAAGGCACCCGAATCGATCTGCCGGCGCAGCGCCTCGAAGCCCATCGCGGGCTCGCAGGCGAAATAGAAATCGAGCCGATTCGAACCCGGCTCCTCCTCCACGAACGGCATCGCATCGACCCGCAGCAAGCGGATCCCGGTCACGTCGATGCCGAGCTCCTCGAAGATTTCGCGCTCCATGGTGCGCTCGAGCACGTCGTCCGGCAGCCCTGCGTCCCCGGCATCTCGCGGACGTTGCGTCATGGATTCAAGTGACCCGCCCGGCAGACCCCAGGCGCCACGCCGACGATAACTGTGCTCTATCAGAAGGACCTCGGGCGGCGATCGACTCGCATCGACCAAAACACCGACCGCGCCGACGATCCAGTCGCGGGCCATGAAGCGCTTGAGCAGGCCCGCCATTTTCGGCGGGAAGAGTCGCCATAGACGCAAGGCGGCGCGATGCAGCGCCGGTCGTTGCTCGATCCAATGTGTCAGCCTGGAGAACACGGCGAACCTCTGTGTTGAATCGATTCCGCCGGCCTAGAGTGGTAGCCAAAGGCGGAAGAGCCTGTGTGCGATGCTACGAGATGGCGGATACCGAATCAACCGAGGACAACGGGCCGCCTCGCGCCGCCCGTCCGGTGCTCAGTCGGCGTCGTCCTCGCCGGGCTGGTCGCGTCGCTCGACGGTCTCCGGGTCGGCGGTGATGGGCCGATAGATCTCCACCCGATCGCCGTCGCTCAGTCGGGTTTCGAGCTTGATCAGGCGCCCGAAGATGCCGACCTTGTTCTCCGCCAGATCGATCTCCGGAAATTGGTCCAGCAGACCCGACCGCTCGATCGCGTCGCGTGCGGTGCTCCCGTCCGGAACATCGAGCTTCAGCCAGGTCTGCTTGAATTTGTCCGCGTAGGCGACACCGACGTGCATTGCTCGAATCCTCGATCGTTCAAAAACAAGGTACGCGTTCTCTGCGAGCCGGAACGCGATCGGATCAGCTTCAGGCGGCCGCGCCGGCCGTGGCCCGGATCCGCTTGGCCGCTGCGATCCTCGTATCGAGCAGGCGCTTCCCCGCGAGCAGGAAGCCCAGCGCAAGGAACCCGCCCGGCGGCAGGATCGCGAGCAGGAAACCACGATAGTCCGGGATCAAGGTAAGCTCCAGGAACGCCATGCCCTCGCCGAGCAGAGAGGCTGCGTTGGCGAAGAGGGTGCCGCTGCCGATGATCTCGCGGATCGCACCGAGCAGGACCAAGGCAAAGGTGAAGCCCACACCCATCATGAGCCCGTCGAAGGCCGCGGGCATGACCCGATTGCGCGAGGCGAAGGACTCGGCGCGCCCCAGGATCGCGCAGTTGGTGACGATCAAGGGGATGAAGAGCCCGAGGACCTTGTGCAGATCATGAAGCCAGGCGTTGAGCCCAAGGTCCACCAGGGTCACCAGAACCGCGATGATGAGGACGAAGACCGGGATACGCACGTCGGGCGTGATGAGTCCACGCAACAAGGAGATCATGAGCCCGGACGCCACCAGCACCGCGGTGGTCGCCAATCCCATGCCGAGCCCGTTGGTCGCCGTCCCGGTCACCGCAAGGAGCGGGCAGAGGGCGAGCGATTGGGCCAGGATGACGTTGTTGTCCCAGAAGCCGTCTCGGGCGATCTTGCCCCACTGGGTTCGATCCTTGGTGTCTGTCGCTGTGTTCATCTGAGCCTCGGTACCATGATCTCGCGGAATGTCTCGCGCTAAGGTGCTGCAGGGCTAGGATCCCGGCTGGGTCGGTGCGGGGCGCGCCGCGTCGGGGCTGTCGACCTGGAGGACCGCGGAGGCGGTCAGGGCGTCGCGGTGCGTCGCGAAGAACTCCAGCCCGCCCCGCAGGGCGGCGAGGATTCCGCGCGGGGTGATGGTGGCCCCGGTAAACTGGTCGAAATCCCCGCCGTCCTTCTTCACCGCCCAACGCTCGGCCGGCGGATTGCCGAGGCTCAAGCCGTTGAAGCCCAGGATCCAGTCCCCTTTGGCGACCTCCATCTTGTCGCCGAGCCCGGGTGTCTCCGCATGCGAGAGGACGCGCGTCCCCAGGACAGTTCCGGCGGCATCCAACCCAAGCAGCAGCTCGATCGGGCCCGCATAGCCGACTCCGCTCACCCGATAGGCGACCCCGGTGACCTGAAGTCCTTGTCGTGCGCGGTAGACGGTCAGGGGCAACCCGTCCGGCCCCTCGAGCGTCAGCGGATCGGCCAGCAGATCGTTGTCGTGGATCGCCGGCGGGATGACCTCCGCCAGCGACGCCTTGAGATCCTCGGCCTTGCGCAACGCGATGGTGTCGCGCGTGGCGATATCGCCCATCACCAGGAGGGCCGCGGCAATCAGGGTGAAGCCGCCGAGCAGACCGGCCTGGTAGCCGATGCGTTTGCGATAGCTGGGTTCGGCGACGGCTGTCATTTGCGCATCTCGGCGTTGTCGGCGTATTCGATCGGCGTGCCCCGACGATCGCGTCCGTAGACCCGCGGCCGGATATAGTGGTCGATCATGGGGGTGCAGGCGTTCATGAGCAGGATGGCGAAGGCCACACCTTCCGGGTAGCCGGCCCAGGTCCGAATGACATAGACCAGGACGCCGCAGCCGGCCCCGAAGATGATCTGACCCATCTTGGAGACGGGCGAGGTCACCGGGTCGGTCGCGATGAAGAAGGCCACCAGCAGCGTCGCGCCCGAGACGATGTGATAGAGGGCGCCGGCATAGTGCTCCGGGTCATAGAGATTCATCAGGGTCGCCAGGATCGCGAGACTGCCGATCATGGCCACCGGCGTGTGCCAGGTGATGACCCGCTTGGCCAGCAGAAAGAGCCCGCCGAGCAGGATCAGCAGGGCCGAGGTCTCGCCCATGCTGCCGGCGATGGTTCCGACGGCGCCGGAGAAGAGGTAACCCATGTCGGGGAGAATCTCGGACAGGGTGAGGCCCTGGCTGAGCTCGGTGCGCACGTGACTCAACAGGGTCGCGCCGCTGACGGCATCGAAGCCCGGTTGACCGAGACTGATCCCCACGCTCTGCAGGAATCCCGGCGCATCGGCGGAAAACAGCGGCATGGGCTGGACATAGTTGGTCATCTCCAAAGGAAAGGAGATCAAGAGTGCTACCCGAGCCACCATGGCCGGATTGAAGAGGTTCTGACCGAGCCCGCCGAAGACCTGCTTGGCGACCACGATGGCCAGCAGGGCGCCGACCGCACCGATCCACCAAGGTGCCCAGGGCGGCAAACTGACCGCAAGGATCCAGCCGGCCAGCAGGGCCGAGCCGTCGAGCAGGTATGGACGTTGCGGCTTGCCCGCGATCCGCAGGCAGGCCGCCTCGGCAAGTACCGCGGTACTCAGGGTGGCGAAGAAGAGAAAGATCGCCGGCCAGCCGAACTGCCAGAAGCCGAAGAGCGTCGCCGGCAAGAGCGCCAGCATCACCAGACCCATGGTGCGCTGGATGCTGGTGCGGGCGTGAGCGTAGGGGCCGGCGAGTGCTGCCGGGGTCTCGATTTGCATCTCAGGCCTCCGCGGCGGCCGCTGGTTGCTCGGCCGCGGGCAGCTCGACCCCGGACACTTTGGTGGACGCTGGGGTTGCCTTCTGTGCCGCGGCCTCGCGCTTGCGTTTGGCCATGGCCTCGCGCTTGGCCTGCTTGATCGCCTCCATCCGAGCCGCGCGCTGCTCGGCGAGTCGTTTGGTCTCGGTGAGCTTCTGCTTGGTACGCCCGCGCGCAGCCATCTCGCCCTTGGCATAGTTGAAGAACTGCACCAACGGGATGTGGGCCGGGCAGACATACGCGCAGGAGCCGCAGCCGATACAGTCCATCAGGCCGAGGCTCACGGCGCCTTCCAGGTCCCCGGCGCGGGTATGCGCGGCCATGTCGAGCGGGACCAGTCCGCAGGGACAGGCCTGCACGCAGGTCGCGCAGCGAATACAGGGCATGGGCTCGTGCCGCGCGACCTCGGCCGCCGTGAGCGCCAATACGCCGTTGCTGCCCTTGACCATCGGCACCCGGGTGCTCGGGAGGGGCTGACCCATCATGGGACCGCCGCTGATCAACTCGGTCGGCTCTTCGGTGAAACCGCCGCAATAGTCGAGTAGATCCTGGACGCGCGCACCCAGCGGCACCCGGAGGTTGCGCGGCCGGGAGATGGCGGCGCCACTGACGGTCACCACGCGCGAGACCAGCGGCCGCCCGAAACGCAGCGCCTCGTGGACCGCAAAGGCGGTGGCGCCGTTGTGCACGACGACGCCGATGTCCGCGGTCAGTCCGCGCGCAGGGGTCTCGCGACCGGTCAGCGCCTGCACCAGATGTTTCTCGGACCCCATCGGATAACGCGTGGGCAGACGAGCAATGCGGATCCGCGGGTCCACCGATGCGGCGACGGCCATCGCCGCTTGGGCCTCGGGCTTGTTGTTCTCGATGCCGATGACGATGCGCTCCACGCCCAGGGCGTGCGCCATGATGCGGATCCCGTCGACGACCGCGTCGGCTTGCTCGCGCATCAGACGATCGTCGCAGGTCAGGTAGGGCTCGCACTCGGCACCGTTGATAACCAGGGTGTGCAGCCGATAGCGGGTGCGCAGGTTGAGTTTGACCGCCGACGGGAAGGTCGCCCCGCCCATGCCGACGATACCGGCCGCCGCGACCCGTGCCGAGATCTCCTCGGGCGAGAGGGCGAAGGGGTCAGGGACGCCCTGGATCTCGTCCGACCAGCGATCCTCGCCGTCGGGCATCAGCGTCACGGTCCGCACCGAGAGTCCCGAGGCATGATGCGCCGGGTAGCTGCCGACCCCCATCACGCGACCCGAGGTCGGAGCATGGACGGGGGCGGAGATGGCACCCTGACTGAGTGCGAGCAGATCGCCTTTGGCCACCCGTTGGCCACGACGCACGGCCGGCTTGGCCGGCGCGCCGATATGCTGTTGCAGCGGTATATGCAGCAGCGCAGGCATCGGCAGATCCTCGATCGCCTGCTCGGCCGCAAGGTGCTTGTTGTCGTGCGGATGCACGCCGCCGCGGATCTTGAAGAGTTTCATGTGGGTTCTTTGTGCCTTTGTGGTTCAGGCCCTTGATCAAGCCGCCAGCGCGCTCGGCTTTGCCCAGTACCAGGTCTGCAGCGTGGGCGTCACCGGGCGCATCTCGATGCACTCGGTTGGACAGACGTCGAAGCACAGCTCGCAACCGGTACAGGCGTCGGCGAAGACGCTGTGGATCATGTTGTTGGCCCCCATGATCGCGTCGGTCGGGCAGCGCTTGAAGCATTTGCAGCAGCCGATGCAGAGGTTCTCGTGGATATGCGCGATCGCCGGCGCCTTGTCGGCGACGCCCGACAGATCGACGCTGACCCCGAGGAGACCCGCCAGCTCCTCGGCCAAGACACGGCCGCCGGGCGGACAGCTGGTCACGGGGGCCGCGCCCGAGGCAATCGCCTCGGCCGCCGGCCCGCAGCCGGGATAACCGCATTGCCCGCATTGCGAGCCGGGCAAGAGCTCGGCGACCCGCTCGGCGAGCGGATTGCCCTCGACCTTCAGGTAGCGCGCGGCGAGGCCCAAGAGCCAGCCGAGAATCAGGCCGAGTGTCGTGAGGCTGAAGATCGCTGCAATCATCGTGTTCTGATCTCGGATAAGAATCGGTCGTGTCGGTTGCGGTCCGGTCCGTGCCCTAGGGACGGGCAGTCCACTGCCTGCCGAAACCCGGCCCGAACCCTCTCGACATCTGTCTCGAAAACCGCCAAGCCCATGCAGTGAGCCGCATCCCCAAAGGGTTCATCCTCCGGAACGCGCCCCACCAGGGCCGTTGACTGGACCGGACGCCCAGGGATGCACCAATCCTTGCCTGTCGCACTGAGCGCGTTCCGGAGTTTCACGCAAGCCCCGCAAAGCCCATGAAGGCCAGCGACAGCAGCCCTGCGGCGATGAAGGCGATCGGCGTTCCGGCGAAGGCAACCGGCACCTGCGCGAGCGCCAAGCGTTCACGCAACCCGGCGAACAACAGCATGACCAGCGTGAAGCCGAGCGCCGAGCCAAACCCGTAGAGGACGCTTTCGAGGAACCCATGCTCCTCTTGGACGTTCAACAGGGCCACGCCCAGAACGGCGCAATTGGTGGTGATGAGCGGGAGGAAGATCCCCAACACCTGATAAAGTGCCGGCGAGAGCTTACGCACCGCCATTTCGGTGAACTGCACGACCGCGGCAATGACCAGGATAAAGGTCAGGATGCGCAGGAAGCCGATGTCCAGCGGCTGGAGCACGAAGTACTCGAGCAGCCAGCTCGCGACCGCGGCCAGGGTCAGGACGAAGGTAGTGGCCAGGCCCATTCCCAAGGCCGAGTCGAGTTTGTTCGACACCCCCATAAAGGGACAGAGTCCGAGGAACTTGACCAGCACCACGTTGTTGACCAACGCCGTGCCGAGAATCAACATGACATACTCGCCCATCGAGAGAACGCCCTTGGGTCCCAACCTTGATGTCCGACCTTCAGCAAATGCAGTGCCATGTGTCGGGGCCTGCTGCGCGGGGAGTCCGCCGCAGACAGCCGCGGGCACCGCGGAGACGCCATCACCGGGCCAATATCGGCGAGCGCTCAGAGACTTGAGGCCGCGCCGAGCCGGTCGCCGACATGCCCGCCGGAAGACTGCCGAAATCCCGGCTGTCGCGGTGGCAACAGAAATCCATGTTGCACTGCGCGGCGAATGTCGTAAAACTCACAGGGGTATCGAGTGGGAGCGGCCGACAGGGATCGATCGGCGGTCCGGCCGGAGCCGCCTGATCGTCTTGACGCCCGACGGCATCAACTTTGCTTCGTCAACTGACCCAAATCCGTATTCAGGAGAGCGCCGTGCCGGTCCGAGAAGCCCCGGACACCGTCCAGCAGGTCGTCATCAACGCACTCGGCGAGTTTCTGGCCTCCCCGCCCGACGGGACCCCGATCGAGGTCGTCGAGGCGCTGACGCTGATGGGCGGCAATGCGTTGGATCCGCTGCCCCCTCGCCTCTTCTTCGAGGCGGTCGAGCAGTCGCCCGTAGCCATCTCCATCACAAACCACAAAGCGGCGATCCTCTATGCGAATCGTGCCTTCGAAACCTTGACCGGATACAGCCGCGAGGAGGTTCTCGGCCAGAACGAGTCGATCCTCTCGAGCAACGCGACACCCCTCAGCGTCTACCAACAGCTGTGGCGAACCATCCAGCGCAAAGAAACTTGGACCGGCACCCTGGTCAACCGCACGAAGGCGGGCGTCGACTATCTGGCCGAGCTGATCATCTCCCCGGTCCTGGATCGCGACGGAGATCTGCAGTACTTCCTCGGGATGCATCGCGACGCGACCAAGGTTCACGAGCTCGAGGGGGCGCTGCGTCAACAGAAGGCCCGCATCGAGACCGTTCTGGATGCGGCCCCCGTGATCGTCGTCCTGCTCGACAGCAAGGGCCGGATCATCCTGGACAATCAGGAGTACAAGAAGCTGTTCGGTGACCTACGCGGCAAGGAGCCGGCCGATGTCCTTCGTGCGGCGGTCAGCGAGCAGCTCGGCGTGGATGCCTTTGCCGCCTGTTTGGAGGGGCGCGGTTTCAAAGATGTCGAGGTCGCCATCGAGATTCCGGGCTCGATGGGGCCACGCTGGTTCGCCTGCTCCGGGACCCCTGTCGAGGAGACCGACGCCAGTGCTCGGACCTATTTCGGTCGCCAAGCCCCCGGAGACCGGCGTCTGCTGCTCCTGGCCAGCGAGGTCACCGCGCGGCGGCGCGAGATCGAGCGCGCCCATCTGGAGAACCTGCGCGCCAGGCTTGCCGAGCAACAGCTGATGCACGGCATGCGCGAGGCGCTCGCCGCGGCCATCTATCAGATCCAGGTCCCGCTCAACGTCATCAATGCCGCCGCGGCCATGGTGCGCGGGGGTGCCGGCAACGTCGACACGCTCGCCGGGATGCTTGACCAGATCAGCGTGTCCGGCGCCAAGGCGCTCGCGACCCTGACCTCGGCACTGCCCGAGGAGCCGCGCGAGGCCGGGGTCATGGTCAACGTCAACGAGCTCCTGCGCCAAGTCCTGGAGCTCGAAACCGACCGCCTGTTGGCGACGGGAATCGTGGTCGACTGGCGCCCGGCGCACGTCTTGCCCGAGCTGCCGGGCCACAAGAACCAGTTGCGCGCACTCTTCAAGCACCTGATCGACAATGCTATTCAGGCACTTTGCGAATCCGGCCGCGCGCACCGCGAGCTGCGCCTGACCACCCGCCGGGTCGACGAGGCCGTCGAGGTCGAGATCGAAGACAACGGACCCGGGATCCCGTCCGAAGACCGCTATCGCGTGTTCGAGCCCTTCTACATCGGCTGGCGCAATCGTCGGGGCAGGGCCGGTATGGGTCTCGCCCTCAGTCAAGAGATCGTCAACGCCCACGGAGGCAGTATCGAGGTCGACCCGAAGATGACCGATGGCTGCCGAATTCGCCTCTCACTGACTGCTGTCTCCGCCGACGACTGAGCTTGCACGAACCCACATGAATGCCGACTTCCCCGTCCCCGGCAGCGCCGAGCAAGCCTGCCGGCTGGATCTGCTCGAATCCCAACTCAGCGCACTCTTCGAGGTGAGCTCCGTGCTCAGCCGGTCGCTCGATCTGCGCCAGACCCTGCGCGAGGTGCTCGGCGTCCTGCACGAGCGCGGACGCCTTCGACACGGGATGGTCAGTCTCCTGAGCGAGGATCGCGGCGAGCTGCTGATCAGCGCGCTCCACACCGACGACCCCCACGCCGCCGACCGGATCGCCTACCAGCCCGGCGAGGGCGTGATCGGCAGCATCCTGTCGCGCAATCGGCCGTGGATCTTGCCGCGCATCGGCGACGAGCCGCGTTTCCTCGACCGACTCGGTCTCTACGATCCGGACCTGCCCTTCATCGGTGTGCCGATCCGACTCGGCGAAGGGAGCGCGATCGGCGTCTTTGCAGCCCAGCCCCCCGTCGCCGACGGACTGCTCGAGGAACGAGCGCGCTTCCTGGAGATGGTCGCCAATCTGATCGGTCAAGCCGTCCGACTTGCCCGCACCGTCGAGGCCGAGCAGCAAGCCTTGCGCGAGGAGCGCGACAAGCTTCGCCGCGAGGTCAAAGGCACCCACGGTTTCGACAGCATCATCGGGCACACCGACGCCATGCGCCTGGTCTTCGATCAGGTGCGCCAAGTCGCGAAATGGAACACGACGGTCCTGATTCGGGGCGAATCAGGCACCGGCAAGGAGTTGATCGCCAACGCCATCCATTACAACTCGCCGCGCGCCCGCGCCGCCTTCATCAAGCTCAACTGCGCGGCGCTGCCGGACAATCTGCTGGAGTCCGAGCTCTTCGGCCATGAGAAGGGTGCCTTCACCGGCGCCATCAGCCAGCGCAAGGGCCGTTTCGAGCAGGCCGACGGCGGCACGCTCTTTCTCGACGAGATCGGCGAGATCACGCCCGCCTTCCAGGCCAAGCTGCTGCGTGTGTTGCAGGAGGGCGAGTTCGAGCGGGTCGGCGGCGGTCGCACGCTCAAGGTCGATGTGCGGGTCATCGCAGCGACCAATCGCGACCTCGAGGCCGAGGTGCGCGCCGGCGAGTTCCGCGAGGATCTCTACTATCGCTTGAACGTCATGCCGATCCGAATGCCCGCGCTGCGCGAGCGCATCGAGGACATCCCGGACCTCGCCCGCTTTCTCGTGGACAAGGTCTCGCGCATGCAGGGGCGCGAGCTCTCGATCACCGACAGCGCCCTGCGCATCCTGATGCGGCACGACTGGCCCGGCAATGTCCGCGAGCTCGAGAACTGCATGGAGCGCGCCGCGGTCATGAGCGAGCAGGGGATCATCGACCGCGACGTGATCGAGCTGACCGGCCTGAACGTGGCGGCGCTCGCAAGCGAGCCGCTGCCGAGCACACCCGCAAAGACCTCCACGATCGACTTCAACGACCCCGATCTCGACGAGCGCGAGCGCGTCATCGCCGCGTTGGAAGAGGCCGGCTGGGTCCAGGCCAAAGCCGCGCGACTGCTCAACATGACACCGCGCCAGATCGCCTACCGGATCCAGACGCTGAACATCAAGATGCGGCAGTTTTAAACCGTGCAGACTCCAATGGCCGTCAAGCCTGCCGGGGCCGATCCCGTCCAAAAGCATCGCATACCGCGCTGAGCGCGGTTTAAGCCCGCACCACGCGGATATGTCGGCCCTGAGGGCTGTGCGTCTCCACGCTGCTCGTGCGCTCGGCGATCGGCGGTTGGCCGGTGCGGCGGTCGAAGATCACGAGCCAGCCCGCCTCGAGCCCAAGACCGGCGAGATACCCATCCAACTGCACCAACCCCTCGGCCAACGGATCGTGCGCACCGTCGCGCCAGACCTTCAGCTCGATGCCGAGCGTGACCGCCCCGTAACGCAAGCACAGATCCATCCGGCCGGAGCCGATCGCATATTCGCGCTCGAGCGTACCCTCGCCGTTGGCCACGCGATGCAGAAAGGCCATGAGCACCAGATGCGGGGCGATCTCGTGTTAGGCGGCGCTGCCCAAGAGTGGTTGGCCGTGTTGGCGCCAGAAGGCCAGGAAGGCGTTCAGGAGGCGGTCGGGGTTCAAGCTCGCGTCGGGATTCAGCCAGGTCGGGGCGGTCTGCGGCAAAGATGCCTGCGGCGTAAAAGCCAAGATGCGGGGCAGGACCTCGCGATAGATCGGATTGGCGATCGTCAGGCCCCGACCCGGTGCCATCCGACAGAGACCGAGATCGATGAGGTATTGGATGTCGTCCTCGGGCACCTCGCCCGGGGCGGTCCCGGCCAACATCGCCTCCGAGCTGTCGCGGTGGACCGAGCGCCAAATTACCATATCCGTTCGGAAGGGCATGCTGCCGCGACGCGACGGCGACAGCGTCTCGTCGCGCCTCGTGGTCCCGCCGAATGCGGCAACATCGCCAGCGTGCAGGAGCGGAACCGCGGACAGACCTTAAAGGTCCCGCAAGTTCAGGGCGAACTGGATTGAGCTGGGACCAAGTGACCGTTTGGCCATCGAGTTGGAGCAGCGCACCCATCAGGCGCTCCAGCCCCTTGATGCTCTAACCGCTCTCGTGCCAGGCGGGCGGGTGCGGGCAGATGCATGTGCGACAGTTGGGGCCAGCCGGTTTCGGGGTGTGCCGTGCCGTCCTCGCCGCTGCCGGGCGGGCGCAGCTCAGCAAGGGACGCGAACTCCCGATCATGCAGCTCCGCAGTCGTGCCGATGGACGGCAGTCCGCGCGAGCGCTGCCGGTCGAGGGGCGGCGGCGCGGCCGCAAAGATGAGCAAGACCCGCCGGCGAATGGTCTCCCTCGCGCACTTCGGCGCGAGCCATGAAACGGCGCGTGGGGTGCCGCGATTTTACAGCTTCTCGATCCACGAGCCCGTTCACTCCAGCTTGAGGCCGAACTGCTTCGCTGATCGCTCGTAGCGCTCGCGAATCGCTTGTGGCGGACGTTTGAGCTGCTTTGCTGCTTTGGCGATCCGGTCGTCGGCGATCGGCGATTCGGACTCTATCCGGGGATTCAATGCGTCAATGTCCTGCGAAAGCAGCTTACGGTCGATCTCGTCTGCGCCGGTGTCGGCGAGAGCAAGCACTGCGGCCCGAGAGGCGGATGTTGTCGCTCATGCTATTTCAACGGACAGTCTCGGCTTAATCCGCGCCATCCTTGCCACACTATTCCAGCGTCGCTAATCTGCCCAGCGGATGCGGGGGCCTCGTTCAGTTTGATACTTCGCAGATGCCCGCAACCTGCCCGGACCGGTCACCCAGCGCCCGAAAGGCGGTGACTCTTCGATCCTGATACCGGTCACCCGCCGTCCGGCGACTGACGGATCGGTTACGACCCTGAGCTGCCATAAGCACGTCGACCGGCAGCGGCAGAACCGCATCTAATACCCGACGCGCGCGGCTGGCGTTCGCGCCTACAAAGCAGCGCTTGGCGAATGGGCGAGGGACACTCCACCCATCCTCCTCCGAGAAGCGGGTATCCGATACGGCTCCGGTGCGACATCGGGCACTCAGTAACAGCGACATTCGTCTCCCGAGCTCACTATGCGACTGATTGTCTCATTGTGGTTCCAGGTTACGGTCCCGAGCAGCGCGCGGTAACCGGCTCTGGCCAGCAAACGATTCAGTAGCCGCCATCTCATCGCGGCAACACGCTTATTTTTTGGAGCCACACTGTTGACTTGAAGTTGTCTGCTTCGTGGAGCAGACATTCCGGAACTCCTCCCGGCACTGGCAGGCGAAGGCTGGGCCCGATTCGCTGCATAAAATAGACACTAGAAATTATCAGTTCTGGTGTCTATATTTTGCGGCATGGATACTGAGAACCCTCGCTTCACACTGGACGAGCTGGCGGCCCTTGCCGAGTTGCCACGCCGAACCGTCCGCTACTACGTGCAGCTCGGTCTTCTGGACCGTCCCTTCGGGGTTGGCCGCGGACCGCATTACGGTCAGCGCCACGCTGAGCAACTCCTGGAGATCCGCAAGTGGCAGCAGGCTGGGCTTTCACTGGAGCGGATCCGCGAGCTGCTGGCGCCGGCCGGCAACGAGATGAGCTCGGTCCCGCCACGGACGAGGCGGCGAGGCAGCCTGGAGGTGTGGAGCCATCTCGTCATCGACGACGGATTAGCCTAAAAAGAGCAGTTGACGCCCGT
>NZ_DIUM01000050.1 GCF_002423035.1 Thiocapsa sp. UBA6158 | reverse complement strand
GGACCAATCGATGATCAAGGCCTGAATTCGCCTATGGAGCAAGCGCCCGGCGGAGGTCATGTCAAGCTCGGCCTGATGATCAGGGTCCTCGGGATCAGCGACGATGGTCAAGGCAATGTCGCGGAGCGCCCGGGTAACGATGAGCGATAGCGCCGTCGGTGTCGGGCGTGGTCAACAGTGAAGGTCCTCCTGATGCCCTGGTCTTGTCGCCTGGTCTCGGAGAGTCTAGTCCGCACGGCTTGCACCATAACGCTGACGAATGAACTCCAAATCGGCCTCATCCGTTTTGCCATCGGCGCAGATCGCGGTCAGCGGATCACAGTCGGGCGCGCCAACGAAGTCGAAGACCGTGGACTGATGGGTGTCGAATTGCGCGATGTAGTCGGCCGCCTCGGCGCTGTCGCGCTGATCGACGACCCCATCGAGGTTGCCATCGCCGGGCAGGAAGTCCCTTCCCGCAATCACCCGTTGCATGGATGTGTAAAGTGCCCGGCAGGCGTTTCCTTGCCCAGCGGACAACGCGGGGTCATCGCAGCCATCGGCGCCATCGGGGGTGGAGAGCAAATTGAGCCGGCTGCGATCGAGCCGCGGAGCGACCGGACGGTTGTCGACCGCATAGAACTCCCAGGCGCGATCGGTGCTGCCATCGTCGAGGCGACAGTCCGGCTTATCCAGCGCGACCAGCTTGTAGTCGCGGTTGCGTATGGCCCTTGCGTAGTCTTCTAGGATGTTGACGTCCTCTGGGCCGATCAGTGACCCGTCGGGGAGTTCGAAGCCCGGTGTCCCATCCGGCGCCTCGGCCGCGGCGACCGCATTGCGAAAACTGCAGCAGGTTGGATAGATCGGATGTCCGGTCGGCATGTCTGGATTGTCCGGCGGCCCATACCAGATGCCGCTGTTTGCCTCGCAGAGACCTTGAAAATAGAAGAATTGATCGGTGCAGAGGCTGGCGCTCTGAACGTAGCACGCATTCAGCCCGGCGGCGGCCTCGGCGTCTTTGGCGGCGACGCCGGATTCGGCATAGTTGAGCCGTGGACCGGATGGCTGGAAGGGTGAGACCCAGTGCTTGATCGCCGCATCGTTGAGGATGCCACGGCCTGCGGGTCCTTTCGCATCGAGCTCAGCGCCGTCCAGGGTCTGCGCCTGTCGCCGGCGAGATTGGGTGACCAGCCCGAGGATCGGACGGGCGTCCAGATCGGCTCCCGCTGGCAGAAGCGACGCATAATCGACCCCGGCCGCTTGCGCGATCAGGCTGTAGACGTCGACCGCATTGACCTGCGACTCATGATCGACCGATCCCCGCTTGCTCCGGGCCACCATGGACCCGGCGACGGTCAGCGGGACCCAGACGCCGGTCTGGTAGACGGTCCCTTTCGCGCGTGTCGGATCGAATGGGGCCTTGACGATACTCGCGTAGGTGCCGTTGTCGGCGATCACCACCACCAGGGTATTGCCGTTCTCGGGAACCAATCGCAGCTCGCCGGTTCGCGTGGGGCGGGCGATTCCGGTCTCTGTCAATAAACGCCCCACCTCCTTGTCCATGGCTTGGATCATCGCGTTGGCGGTCGTTCGGTTGCCGGGGAGGTAGCTCGGATCCGAGCAATCGTTGTTCGGACAGGTGACGTCCCAATCCGGCGCGAGCTCAGGCGGAGGTGGCTGATAGGGCGTGTGCACGGTGGTCGATGAATAGACCGCGAACCACGGCTGGTTTTCAGCGTTGCGCTCCTTGATCCAGCCGATGGCCTCATCGACGAAGGCTGTTTCAGTGTAGCCGCGAAAGCGTGGTATCTCCGCCGAGTCCACCGGAAGCGCGGCGCGCAAGACGGCTGCCCGCTCTGGGATCGATTCTTCACCGGTAAATTCGAAATCCCGGATGTCGAGATCGGCGAAGGGCCAAACGTAGTAGCCGTTATTGACGATATTGCCAGCGTCGTCGCGCCCGAGATCCTCTGCCGAAACAGGGCTGTCCTTGCAAGTCGTCGCGGGGACCAAAACGTCGCCGCGGGTTGCGCAGAGCCGACCAACGGCCGTGCCCTTGAGCCCATCGGGCTTGCCCAGGTCTTCACAGCTGCCGGTCTCCAGATCGAAACAGGCCCCGTAGGCCGCATCGTCGACAAGCCCATACGGATAGTCTTGGCCCGCACCGACACCGCCCGCGGTTGTGTCCGTGACATCGATGTCGACCAGGACACCGAAAAACCGATCCCAGCCCAACTCGAGGGGGGCTGCGTTTCCTGCCGGATTGTTGGGGCCGCTGCCGAGGTGATACTTGCCGAACATGGCGCTGCGATAGCCGGCGGTGGCCAAGACCTTGGGGAGTGTCATCTCGTAGGGTGAGACCTGCGACACAGCCAAGTCGGTGGCGGGCAGAATGGCTGCAACGACCCCGTTGTTCTGCGGTAAGCGGCCGGTGAACATGGCCGCGCGGCTCGCGGAGCAGGTCGGCATGGCCCAGGTTTCGCGAAAGCGCACACCGGAGCGCGCGATGCCATCCAGGCTGGGTGTTCGCGGCGCACTGATGCCGCCGAAGCCGAACGCCCGCCACTGATCGATACCAATGTCGTCGAGCAGAATCATCAGCACGTTGGGCGGGGCATCGGCTGATGTTGGCCGCTGCGCGGTCGCTGGCGACTGCGCAAGGAGGAGGGCGGCCGCGCCAGTGGCCAGGATCGCGGTCTTGCCGATCGCGGCGCAGCGATCCGAGACGATTCCAACGACCTTTGTCGAGCTCAGCATAGCGACCATTTCCGTGATACGGCGTGAGAGAGCGACGGGCGCATGGTGAAGCGATGACAAGGTCGCGGTGTCTCGCGGTGCCTCCGCTTGGACCAGGTCCGGATGTCGCTGACGGCTGTCAGTGTAGAGTGGCACTAAGACAAGCGAGGAGGCAAGCTCAGGTTTTTGAAAAAACAAAGGAGAAGGGCTGCCAAGGTGATAGGCCGAACTCGCCACAGCCAACTCACCACCTCGGACGGGAGCCTCCATGCATCCTCACCAGCCCGCCGCGCAGCGGCAACGCGTCCTTGCCCATGTCGCCGACACCGATATCGGCGGATTCTTCGACCTGTTGACCGCTCCGCAGCTGCTCGCGACTGCGTCGCTTCTCTGCCATGCTGTTTCCCTTCCAAGCATGGAACATGCCGGCATCTTGCAGACCGCGCAGCACGCGGGATAGCCGTATTCCGCTGGAGGCTTACATTCATCACGCCATTTGTCATTCCCTTTGGCATGGCTTTCGCGTGAGGGCCTCGACCATCGCTTCGCCAAAGTCGGTCACCGAATGCGTAGTCCGGCCATCTTGGCCTGACAGAATCAGGGCTGGAATCCCTGACTAGGCAGGGATGGCCGGCCGCTGGAGCGAACGATGACCAAGGCCCGCATGAGGAGACCGATTCTGCGGGCGGGTCGTAACGCGATTGGTTCGAATCCTGGGCCTCGATCATCCCTTCGCCCACATCGGCCGCCAAATGCGTAGTCAGGCCATCCTGGCCTGACAGAATCAGGGCTGGAAGCCCTGACTACGCAGGGACCGCAAGCAGTTGGACCAAACGATGATCAAGGCCGAATCCTGCAGCCGCTCTCATTCGGATTCTGCGATTCACCGCGGGATGATCGCCGTTCCCGGGGAGATGCGAGGATCGGTCCGACGGAGACGGGTACCCCTGAATCGGATGACCGAATGAGGCACGTCCGGATTAGCAGGAGCCACGGGTGAGCCCTCACCCGTGGCTATAGCCGGCGCCAGATATGGATCGACAGATCCGGTGTTCCTGGTCGCGCCCGAGAGCGCCCGGATCGGGCCGTCTCTTCGGGCGCTCTTGGTGCCGTGCACATGGGTGCAGGCGATGGATCAAGGCGTGATATGTGCCTCGAAGAAGGCCATGCGCTTGGGCTCCAGCAAGGTCTCGTCGTCGGTATATTTCATGACGTTGGGCTTCATCCCCTTGAAGACGAGGTTGTAAAACATCTCGGCGCGAACCACGGCGGGCGTGACCGGAATCTCATAGGTCAGCATACGTCGTTCGTGCGGCGCGAGTCGTGAATCGACCCCAACCTGCGTTGCGACCGGCGGCATCGCCGGTTTGCCCTCGTCATCGGCGAGTTGATAGAAGAGATAGGCGTCGGGCGCCTCCTTCTGGGGGTCATCGGTATAGTTCTCCCAGAGGACCTTGCCGTTCTCGTCGAGCGCGGTCACCTTGACCTGGACATTCCGGAAGGGTGCGCCGGTGGGCATCTTGTGTGGCAGTTGATTCTGCATCACGACGTTTGCGCGCACGCCGTTGTCGATCGGCTCGAGATCAACGGTGAGTTGAACCGCGCGCGCGAGTTGGGCGACATCATGGCCGCCAGCCATTCCGTGGTGCGCGACCCCGTCGGCGATCGGCATATGACAAGACTGACAGGTGACCTGAGCGCCGCTGGCCTCGAACTCGTCGCCGGTGGCGCACAGCGGCACGCCTTGCGGATTGGGCCGCAAGTGATGGCAACCCAGACAGAGGTCGTTGCCGCGCAACATGCGTGGGTTGCCCTGCAACGGCAGGGTCGCCGAGACGCGTTGGCCGAAGGCATCGAGCTTGTCGAAATGGGGGTTGCCTGCGTCGTCCGGTCCCTCGAAGGCTCTGACCTTGTCGAACGGATACCCCGTCGGTCCCTGAAGGACGCTGGATGTCTCGTAAGCCGGCAGCCCTAGGCGCAGTGCACCGCCCTCGCCGCGAACCCCCTTGTAGCCGGAGATCTGATGACAGGCGACGCAGTTCACGCCTTCGGAGTAGGCGGCCATGGCATCGAGCTTGGTGGATCCGTCCTTCGCTGCGTTCGGTGCATGGCATTGCAGACAGACCGGGTAGCGTTGCGAGCGCTGATGCAGTTGCCCCTCCTCGCGCGGATCACCCACCTCCTGGCGATACATCATCTCGTGGATCGGATCGAGCAATGCAGTGCTCTTCGCATGCATCGAACCGGCCCATTGCCGAAAGATGTCCTCGTGACACCATTGACAGGCCGCGGCAGAGACATGATGCAGACGTTGTTGCTCAAGCGGATCGGTGACCGGCTCGAGTCCGCTGAAGTAGGCGGCGAGATCGGCAAATTGCTGATCCGTCATCTCCGCGCTCAGTTGACCCATGGTGGTGCTCTCGCGTTTGCCTGAACGCAGCAGCTTCATGGTCTCCTGGAAGCTCTCCGCCTGCATCCCGGCGAGTGATGGGATCGGTCCGAGCCCCACCCCGCCGGGACCATGACAGGCCACGCAGTACTGGTTTGCTAATGACTCACCGACCTCGACATCACCGGTCAGGGCCTGGGTCAGCCCGGACCAACCCACCAATTGGGCCAGCGCCAGTAATAGCACGGAACATCTCATCGCACTCCTCCCATTGTCTTGTTGTCGGCCCGCGAGCGCCACTGGCGTTTTGATCACGGACTAGGTTTCGGGGCTTCGCGCCGAGTCGGCGTTGACCTCCGAACACCAAGAATAATGCGCGTCTTACAAGGCGTTATAGTGCTTTTCAGGATCACCT
>NZ_DIUM01000025.1 GCF_002423035.1 Thiocapsa sp. UBA6158 | reverse complement strand
GTGATTGACCGGACAGCAGTGCTGCGCCTGGTAAGGTAATAGCACGAGATGAAACAAACGATTTGGCGATTATCGCGACTGGGACAAAGCCGGGTGTTGTAGGGAGCTTTCGGCTCGGCACTCGGCTAGGCGAAAGTGTCGCCGTGTTCGGGTATCCACTATCTGGATTGCTCTCCAGTGGGGGAAATTTCACGCTTGGCAATGTGACGGCTCTCGCGGGCCTGCGAGACGACACTCGCATTCTTCAGATTTCAGCACCAGTCCAACCGGGGAATAGTGGTGGTCCGTTGATTGATCGGACCGGAGCAGTTGTAGGAGTGGTCGTCAGCAAATTGAACGAAATCGCGGTTGCACTCGCCACTTCGGACCTCCCACAAAATGTGAATTTTGCGATCAAGGCAGGCACCGTCCATAGTTTCGCCGAGGCTCAGGGTATTGCCCTGAAACCAGCCTCCACCTCAGATTTGCCATTGGAGCCCGCCGACCTCGCAGAGAAGGTAAAGCTGTTCTCTACCCAGATCGTGTGCATACGCTGAGGCCACAAATTCAGACACCGTATTTTCGTTTCGACCAGCTGTTCTCCCTGTACGTTGCGCCGTTCTCGGCTATGCCGGCGTGACAAGAGCTGGGCACATCTGCCAGGTCCGCCAGCATTTACCCTGCGGTTCGACTTCCCTCTCGGTGATCACAGAAGTCAATCTATCGAGCGAGGCCCAGCGGCCAGCATCACGACCTCGGCCGGACCGCGCGCGCATTGTTCGCCCCATGCGTCCATCAACGGCCGCCGCTTCTCCAACAGGTCGGACCGGGCATAGGCGGCTTCGGCCTTGTCCTTGATCGTATGCGCAAGGGCGCGTTCCACGACTTCCCGGCCCTCGGGGCGGGTCTCCCCCGCCCAATCGCGGAACGTGCTGCGGAAGCCGTGGGGGACGATCGCCCGACACTCGGCATCGCGCCAGCGCGGCGGGGCGCCGGTCTCTCCGCCTTCGTTCATCCGGCGGACGACTTCGGACAGGGCCATGTCGGACAAGGGGACGTTCTTGCGCACGCTTGGGAACACAAGATCGTCCTGGGTGCGCATGAGGGGGCGGACAGCGTCCAGGATCGCCAGCGCGGCCGGGGACAGGGGAACGCGATGGGTCTTCGCGGCCTTCATCCGATCGCCGGGGACCACCCAAACCGTGCCGTCCAGGTCGACTTCCCGCCAGCGCATGCCCCGGACCTCTCCGGTGCGGGCGGCGGTCAGGATGACGAAGCGCAGCGCTTGCGAGGCGATCCCCTCCCGCGCGCCCAACGCCGCCATGAAGGCGCCGATCTGTTCCCATGGCAGGGCCGGGCGATGTTGGACACGCTTGACCTTCGCGGGCGCGGGCAATGCCCCGGCAAGGTGTCCTTTCCAGCGAGCGGGATTCTCGCCTTCCCGCCACCCTTTCACCCGCGCGGCATCCAGGACGGCTTCCATGCGCTGGCGCACGCGGGATGCGGTTTCGGGCACCCGTTCCCAGATCGGGCGTAGGACGTTCAACACATCGTTGGTGCCGATCGCGGCCACCGGCATGTCTCCGATGATGGGGTAAACGTAGGCTTCCAGGGTGGCGGACCATTGGGCGCCGTGCTTGGCGTTGCGCCAGCCGGATTGCTTGCTTTCCAGTAGCGCTTCCGTCGCGGCCTTGAAGGTGCGTTCGGCGGCTTCGGCCTCGGCCAGGGCCTTAGCTTGGCGTTCGGCCTGTCGGTTGCCGATGGGGTCCACGCCCTGGCGCAGTCTCGCCCGCGCCTCGCCGGCCAGGATGCGGGCCTTGGCGAGGGGGACACCGTCCGGCGGGTCTCCGGCCGAACCAAGCCCCATTTCCCGGGCCTTGCCGTTCATCGTGTAGCGGAACAGCCATGACTTGGTATCCCCGGGCGCGACTTGGAGATACAGGCCCTCCCCATCGAGGAAGCGGACCGGGCGGGCCTTGCCGCCTGGAAACTTGATCGCCTTGACCATGACGGCGGAGAGCTTGCCCACGGGTCCTACCCCCAAATTTCTACCCCCAAATCTACCCCCAACGGCGGCTTGGATGCAATGGGATTAGGATAGACGGTGTTGGACAGACCATAGTCTATAACGCCATATTTTTCATGGCACTTGATACGAAGCGGGGTCATCGTGGGCTTTTCAATGGCGGACACTCTCTCCGCCAGTCCTTCCCGATAGATACGTCTCTGCGACTGCGTCCTGCACAGAAAAGCCCAATGGTTCAGTGAGTTTGCGCCGTGGGCTGTTGACCAACAGTGGCGGAACGAACCAGGAAAACGGGTCTCCATACGCCGGTTGTCTCTGGACCTGTTGACTTGGCCGATTTAGTACGGAACCCAAAAATCAAGTCTAAAGGCCGCTTTCAGTGCAGTCGGCACTCGCCCTAATTCGCGTTGCACTTGCCCACCGCCCGCGCGGCGAGAGTCATCACTTTGGTACGGATGCCTGAACGAAGACGACCTGACTTGCAGTGCTTCGGTGATCCACCCGATGACCAACGCGATCACGGCTATAGACACCAAAGGTTCTCGGCTTATTGGCTTTCCGAGAATTAGCGCGCGATAATCCACTTGAGATGACAACCTTCGAAGATATCAAAGCCGGGGCGCGGCTTCGTGGCCTGGACGCTGCCGGCGTGGCCGAGATTGTCCAGGTCACCCAGTTCGGGCGGGACGCCCTGAATCTCGTCTTCCGTGTGAACGGACGAGTGGGGGAACGGCTGGTCTATCGCGGGGAGGAGACCGGTTTCGAATTCCTCGAAGCGGGCCGCGCATACGCCTTTGATGCCGACGGTGGGCTCCTCCGCCTGGCCTCCGAGGCCTACCGGCTTCGACTAGCCCATCTCTTTGATCCCTACCTCGCGATCAGCGCATCCCAGATCGAGGCACTCCCGCACCAAATCACCGCCGTCTATGGAGAAATGCTGCCCCGGCAACCACTCCGCTTTCTACTCGCCGACGACCCCGGCGCGGGCAAGACGGTCATGGCTGGGTTGCTCATCAAGGAACTTCTGATCCGCGGTGATCTCGAGCGCTGTCTCATCGTCGCCCCAGGCAGCCTAGTCGAGCAATGGCAGGAGGAGATGTCGGAGAAATTCGGCATGGCCTTCGATCTCCTGTCTCGCGACCAGACCGAGAACTCCGTCAGTGGCAATCCCTTCACCGACCGCAGCCGGCTGATCGTTCGCCTCGACATGGCGGCCCGCTCGGACGACCTGAAGGCAAAGCTGCTCGCCGCACCAGAATGGGACCTGGTGATCTGCGACGAGGCCCACCGCATGGCAGCTTCCTATTTCGGCGGTGAAGTTAGGGAGACGCAGCGCCACAAACTTGGAAAGCTTCTGGGAGGCCGAGCGCGCAACTTCCTCCTGATGTCCGCGACGCCACACAACGGCAAGGAGGCGGACTTCCAACTGTTCATGGGGCTACTCGACGCCGACCGGTTCGAGGGACGCTTCCGCGAAGGTGTCCACAAGGCGGACGTCTCTGACATGATGCGCCGCCTGACGAAGGAGGAGCTTTACCGATTCGACGGCACGCCCCTCTTCCCCGAGCGCCGAGCCTACACGGCCAGCTACGAACTCTCGCCGGCCGAGGCCGATCTCTATCAGGCCGTCACCACCTACGTCCGAGAGGAAATGAATCGCGCCGATCGCTCGGGCGACGGCAAACGGCAGAACAGCGTGGGCTTCGCCCTCCAGATCCTGCAGCGTCGCCTCGCCTCGTCACCCGCCGCTATCCATCGCTCCCTGGAACGACGCCGCAAGCGGCTTGAAGAACGGCTGCGGGAGGAAAAGCTTCAGCGCCAAACCGGTGCCGCACCGCTCCTGCGTGCTCCTGCCTTGCCGACCTTCGACGCCGACGAACTCGACGATGCCCCGGGCGATGAGGCAGAGGCAATCGAGGAGCAAATTGCCGACCAGGCAACGGCTGCGGCCACATTGGCGGAACTCGAGGCCGAAATCCTTATCCTAAAGGACCTGGAAGCACGGGCCCTGCAATTGAAGCTCTCCGGCAAGGACGCGAAATGGCGGGAGCTGGAATCCATCCTCGACGACCCCATCATGTTCGACCAGGCAACCGGCCTACGCCGCAAGATACTGATCTTCACTGAGCCGAAGGACACGCTGGAATACCTCCAGCAGAAGATCACGGCCCGCGTCGGCGACCCGGCTTCCGTGGTCGTCATCCATGGCGGCATCGCGCGGGAGGCCCGTCGCGCCGCCATCGCTGCCTTTAACTCCGACCCGCTCGTGCGGGTGATGATCGCGAACGACGCCGCTGGTGAGGGCGTTAACCTCCAACGTGGCGCCCACCTCATGGTCAACTACGATCTACCTTGGAACCCAAACCGCCTGGAGCAGCGGTTCGGCCGTATCCACCGCATCGGCCAAACGGAGGTCTGCCACCTGTGGAACCTGTGCGCGACCAACACGCGTGAGGGCGAGGTCTACCAACGCCTCCTCGAAAAACTGGAGCAGGCACGGGCCGCCCTGGGCGGCAAGGTCTATGACGTGCTGGGCGAGCTCTTCGAGGGCCAGGCGCTCCGCGACCTTCTCGTCGATGCCATCCGCTATGGCGACGCGCCCGAGACCAAAGCCCGCCTGTTCCAGAAGGTAGATGACGCGGTTGATGTCAGCGCGATTGAGCGTCTGGTCGCCGAACGCAAGCTGACCTCCGAAGGGATGGACCCGAACGCGGTCGCCGCTATCCGCGAGGAGATGGAGCGCGCCCAGGCTCGGCGTCTGCAGCCCCATTTCATCGGCGCATTCTTCCGCGAGGCCTTCCAATTGCTAGGCGGCCGCATCGCCGAGCGCGAAAAGGGTCGCTTCGAGATTCTGCGTGTCCCGTCTTCGTTGAAGCACAGGGACCGGCTGATCGGCCGGAGCGACCCCGTCCTCGATCGCTATGCCCGCGTCACGTTCGACAAGACGTTGATCATCGGCAAACCCCAGGCCGAGTTGCTCGCCCCGGGGCACCCACTGCTGGATGCGGCGCTCGACCTGGTGCTGGAGCGTTTCCAACCCCTGCTTCAGCAAGGCGGCGTCCTGGTGGATGATGGCGATGAGAGCCAGGCCCCGCGGCTGCTCGTATATCTGGAACACGCCATCCGGGACGGGCGCGTAGCCAAGTCGGGCGAACCGCGCGTCATCTCACAGCGGCTCCAGTTCATCCATCTGCAAGAGGACGGCAGCGCCGCCGACGGCGGACCGGCACCCTACCTCGATTGCCGGCCCATCACGGCGGAGGAGCGCGCGTTGGTCGCCGACACGATCATCGCTCCCTGGCTCTCGGGCCGGGTCGAGCAGCAGGCGCTCGGCCACGCCATCGCGAAGCTCGTGCCAGAGCATCTGGGCGAAGTGAAGCGCCGACGGATCGTGGAGATCGACAAGGTCGAGCGCGAGGTGCGCGCGCGCCTCACCCGCGAAATCAACTATTGGGACTCCCGCGCGGCCCGCCTGCGCGAGGAAGAACGCGCCGGCAAGGAACAGCGCATCAACGCCAGCAATGCCGAGGCAACGGCGCAGCGGCTGGTCGAGCGGCTGCACAAGCGACAGGAGGAACTGGCACGCGAGCGGCAAATCACGGCTCTGCCCCCGGTGATGAAGGGCGCCGCACTGATCATCGCCAGGGGGCTGCTGCTGGCGCGGAGCACACCCGCCGGCGCGCCTGTGCTGGCCGGCTTTGCCGAGGACGCGTCCTCCCGTGCCGAGGTCGAGCGGCTCGCTATGGACGCGGTGATGGCGGCTGAACGCGCGCTCGGCCACGAAGCGTGGGACGTCTCCGCGGAGAAGAAGGGCTGGGACATCGAGAGCCGCAACCCCGCCGCCGGCCATCTCCGCTTTATCGAGGTGAAGGGCCGGCATGTGGATGGCGACGTCGTCATGCTGACGAAGAATGAGCTGCTGGCCTCGCTGAATAGCCCGGAAGCCTTCATCCTGGCGATCGTGCAGGTCGAAGCCGGGTTTGCACGGCAGCCAGTTTACGTGCGGCGGTTCTTCCAGCGAGAGCTTGGATTCGCCGAGACCGCCGTAGCCTTCAACGTCGCCGACCTTATCACGCTCGGCGCCCAACCAGCATGATTGGATCGTGGCGCACATGAAGGAGAAGTTGGAAGCTCTCGCAGCGGAGATTGCCGACTACCGGGAAGGCGATATCCCGCGGCCAGACGCTGATCATGTCGGGCGCTGGCTTGCACAGTTCGACGCCGACGAGCGGGAGCCACTCCTCGATGAGCTAATCCACGTCTGGTCGAAGACGTACTTTAGCAAAGCATCCGCGCGCGATTTCATCGGGCATGTGATCTCCGCCGACAAACTTGCCGGCGCCGATCCGAAAGCCTTCTGGGCTGCTACCAATGTGCTCGATACTCAGAAAAACGGGCACAGCCAGCGTGACTTGCGATCGCTATTTGCAGAGGAGTTACTAAAAGCAACCGGCCTGTCACTTTCATGTTGCGGCGGAAGCAACCGTTTCGTTTATTTGGACGACGTTCTGTTCACCGGAAATCGCATCCAGCACGATCTAAAGCGATGGCTTGTCAATGCACCGCAGGTCGCGGAGGTTCATGTCATTCTCCTCGCTTATTACCGATATGGAGAATGGACGACGGACACTGAGTTGAAGGCGGAAGCGTCGCGGTTAGGAAAGACGATCAACTTCACTTTCTGGCGGGCATTAGAGTGGGAGAACCGGAAGTACTACCGGTTTAACTCAGACGTGCTTTGGCCGACCCGGCTACCACCCGAAGCCACGGGATACGATCAAGGCAGGTTTCCGCTCGTGCCGCGGGCGCCGGGCGGCCTTGGAAGCCTCTTCTCTAGTGACGCGCGACGCGACGTCATCGAGCAGGCGCTGTTGAACGCGGGGCTTCGGATACGCTCCTTCTCGGCAAACCCGAAGCAGATCCTTCGTCCACTTGGCTTCGGTGAGTTTGGCGTGGGCTTTGGCTCACTCTTCCTCAGCTACCGGAATTGCCCAAACAATTCGCCACTCGCACTTTGGTGGGGAGGACGCACGAACCCGCCCTCGCATCCGTTCAATAAATGGTACCCACTTGTGCCGCGGAGGACCTATGGCGGCGACGACGATTTCTGAAGCGGCGGCGTCGAATCGGTTGCGGACGTATGACCGCACGACGGCGGTTGTCTTCCTCAAGACCAAGGAGGCGTTCGGCGGCCTCTCCAACATGGCGGGCGGCTATCCGCTGCGCGTGAATGGCGTCCGCATCCTCACTTCCGAGGCGCTGTACCAGGCCTGTCGCTTCCCGCATCTGCCGCATGTGCAGAAACTGATCATCGAACAGAACAGCCCGATGACGGCGAAGATGAAGGGCAAGCCCTACCGCTCGGACTCTCGGCCGGATTGGGATGCCGCGCGGGTCAAGATCATGCGGTGGTGCCTGCGCGCAAAGCTAATCCAGAATTTCGCCGAGTTCTCCCGCCTGCTGCTCGCGACTCACGACCGACCGATCGTCGAGGAATCGCGCAAGGACGACTTCTGGGGTGCGAAGCCGATCGATGCGAAGGTGCTCGTTGGCCAGAACGTGCTCGGGCGGCTGTTGATGGAACTCCGCGAGGAACTCCGTGACGGCGACCGCTGGCCCGCTCAGGAACTGCCGCCGCTCGATCTTCCCGAGTTTCTCCTATTCGGCCGGCCGATCGAGCCGATTCAAGGGAACAGCGCCGGCGTGGCAGCACCTCGGCCAACGCCAATTGCCGTGCTGGCTGCCCCTGAGCCGAAGCCAGGCCTCTTCGAACGTCCGAAAGATCGCATGTCCCCCTCTGTGCCCCGCAAGAAGCTCATCGAAGTCTCCATCCCGCTGGAAGCCATCAACGTCGCCTCCGCGCGGGAGAAGTCCATCCGGCATGGGCATCCCTCGACGCTGCATCTGTGGTGGGCGCGGCGGCCTTTGGCGGCGTGCCGGGCGGTGCTGTTCTCGCAGTTGGTGGACGACCCCTCGGCCTGGCCGGACCGCTTCCCGACGCCGGAGGCTGTGGAGGCAGAGCGAGCGCGGCTGCACAAGCTGATCGGCGGCACGAAGGAGGCCGAGTACAAGGATGGCCTGGTTGCCTGGGAAAGCTCGAACAACGAGACGGTGCTGAACGCGGCGCGGTGGGAGATCGCGCGCAGCGTGGCCTGGGGCCTGGGGGAGGAACCACCTCCGCCGGAAGATGGCGTGGCCATTCTGGCCTACCTCCAGACCAAGGCGCCGCCGGTCTATGATCCCTTCTCGGGCGGCGGCTCCATCCCGCTGGAGGCCCAGCGCCTGGGACTGCGCGCCTATGGTAGCGACCTGAACCCGGTGGCGGTGCTGATCGGCAAGGCGCTGGTGGAGATTCCGCCGAAATTCGCCGGCCTTCCCCCTGTGAACCCGGCCTCCCGTGAGGAACGCGCGCGCGGCGGGCGCTGGCAGGGGCGCGGGGCGCAGGGGCTGGCCGAGGATGTGCGCTACTACGGGGCCTGGATGCGGGACGAGGCCGCGCATCGCATCGGCCATCTCTATCCCGAGGCGACGCTTGCGGACGGCAGCAAGGCGACCGTGATTGCCTGGCTCTGGGCGCGCACCGTGCGCAGTCCGGACCCGGAGGCGAAGGGCGCCATGGTGCCGTTGGTTACTTCCTTCCTTCTGTCGACGAAGGAGGGGAAGAAGGCTTGGGTGGAGCCAGTGATCGACGCCGCCGCGTCGGACGGGTGGCGATTCGAGGTGCGGGCCGGGAAGCTGACCAAGGCGGAGGAGGAGCGGCTCAAAACAGGAACGAAGGCCGGGCGTGGGACGCACTTCACCTGCGTTGTCACTGGCGCTGCGATAGCTCCTGATCATGCTCGGCAGGAGGGCGAAGCCGGGCGGATCGGCGCACGGCTGATGGCGGTTGTGGCGGAGGGCGTGCGCGGGCGCGTCTATCTCTCGCCCACCTCCACGCACGAACGCGCAGCGACATCGGCGGAGCCGTCGGATGTCACCGGCCTGTACGTCGAGATGCCGGACAACCCGCGCTGGTTTTCGCCGCCCGGATATGGATTCAAAACTTTCGCCGCCCTCTTCACCCCGCGCCAATTGATGACGCTAACGACTTTTTCCGATTTGGTTGCTGACGCGAGAGAGAAGGCGTGCGCCGATGCCAGAGCGGCCGGCGTGCCCGCCGATACCACGCCTCTCGCTCAGGGTGGCACTGGCGCCACCGCATACGCCGATGCGGTGGCGACGTATCTCTCCCTTAGCGTTACCAAGACTGCCGATTACAACTCCTCACTCGTAGTGTGGAGCCCGACACGGGATCAGGCGAAGTCCACCTTTGCCCGGCAAGCTTTGCCTATGGTTTGGGATTTCGCCGAGGTGAACCCGCTTGCCGATGCGGCGGGTGATTTTGGCGTCAGCCTCGCCGGTATGCGCCGCGCCCTAGAAGCCTTCCCTGCGGAAGGCATGGCGGCCATCGCATCGATTGATGCCTCGAAAAACTCATTTCCAGTCCGCCCAATCACTATCTCCACTGACCCACCCTACTACGACAACATCGGCTATGCTGACCTATCGGACTTCTTCTACGTCTGGCTTCGTCGGTCTCTGGCCGGCATCTGGCCGGACCTATTCCGCCGCTTAACGACACCCAAAGATCGCGAGTTGGTCGCCACGCCATACCGCCATGGCGGTCGAGATCAGGCAGAGGCCTTCTTCATGCGGGGCATGGGGGAGGCCCTGACCGCCATACGGAAAGCTGCGGTCGAGGACTTGCCGCTCACCATCTACTACGCCTTCAAGCAATCCGAAGCGGCCGAGGATGGCGTTACGTCCGCCGGCTGGGCCTCGTTCCTTCAGGCCGTGGCGGATGCTGGGCTCGCCGTGGACGGGACTTGGCCGGTTCGCACCGAGCGCGGCGCCCGCAGTATCTCCATAGGCACCAACGCCCTTGCCTCCTCAATTGTTCTAGTCTGCCGCAAACGCGCGACTGATGCCGGTGTTGCCACCCGGGCGGATTTCATCCGCGCCCTGAAGCGAGAATTGCCCGACGCCATTGCCGCTATCCGCAAGGCAGGTGTCGGTCCGGTGGACATGCAGCAATCCGTCATAGGCCCCGGCATGGGCGTCTTCACCCGCTTCGCCAAGGTGTTGGAGGATGATGACAGCGCCATGCCGGTAAAGACGGCGCTCTCGCTCATCAACCGCGTCTGGGACGAGATCGAGAACGAACTTACCGAAGCCTTCGACGCGCCGACGCAGGTCGCGTTGGCCTGGTTCGCCACCTATGGCTTCGACGCGCGTCCCTCGGGCGAGCTAATCACGCTGGCGAACGCGAAGAACATCCCGCTCGCCACGTTATTCAGTTCCGGCGTCTTCCAGGACCTCCGCGGCAAGGCCGGCCTCGTTGCGCGGGCCGACCTTTCGGATGGCTGGTCGCCCACCACCGACAAGGCCGCCACCACCTGGGAATGCGTGCAGCACACCATCCGCGTGCTGAACGCCGAGGATGGCGGCGCCGAGGCCGCGGCCGCGCTTGTCGCGCAAATGGGCCAGCATGCGGAGGATGCCCGCGCGCTCGCCTATCGTCTGTTCGAAATCGCCACCAAAAAGGGCTGGGCGTCAGAGGCGCTGATCTACAACGCGCTCGCGCAGGAATGGCCAAGGCTGGCGGATATGGCGCCCGCCGTCATCGCGCGCGGACCGGTCGCCACCGCGCAAGCCACGCTGTTCTGACCGGCCGGGGGGAAGCTACATGTCGGCAGAAAAAGAATCGCTGCGCCGGGTGCAGGATGGGATCTTCCATCTGCAACGCGGCCTGACGCCCTTCGTCGAGGGCTGGATGCGCAAGGCGCATGGCGCACAGTGGCTGGCCTATGCCAGCCGAGCGACCGGCAGCGGCGACGGCGCCCTGGATGCCTACGGCCAGCTCAAGACGATGATCGATCGCTGGCGGGAGGTATTCGAACCCGCCTTCGCCCAGAAGGACCGCCACAGCGCCCGCAACTTCGTCTCCATGGCGCTGGAGGCACGCAACGCCGTCTCCCACCTCACGCTGCCGCTTCAGGATGTCGAGGCGCTGCGCTACCTGGATGCCATGTGGACGCTGCTGCGCCTGACCAAGGCGCCTGCGACGGAAGTTTCGGCGCTGAAGGCGCTGTATGACACGCAGCGGAACTCGGGCGGGGAGAACGCGCCTCCGCTCGCCGAGGCCCCGCCCGCGGTTCGGCAGCAGCTCACCCTGACACCAGCCGACGCGCCAGCTCGGACGCTCAAGCCTTGGACCGAGGTCGCGCTGCCGCACCCGGACGTCATCGCCAACCGCTTCAAGGAAGCCGAATTCGCCGCCGATCTGTTCGCGGTGGATAGCGGCAATGTCGCGGTGGGCGATGCCTATGCCACGCCGCAGGACTTCTTCGGCATCACCTTCCTGACCGAGGGGCTCAAGCGCGTCCTGGAAGCGGCGCTGCTGCGGTTGTCGGGACGAGGGGGCGATCCGGTGATCGGGTTGCAGACGTCCTTCGGCGGCGGCAAGACGCACACCATGCTGGCGCTGTTCCACCTGGCCGCGCATCTGCGCGCCGGCGGTGATCCGCGCACGCTGCCGGGGCTGGCGCCGCTGGTGGAGAAGATCGGCGTCACGACATGGCCGACGCCCGAATTCGCGGTGTTCGTTGGCTCCTCGAAGGGGGCGGATACCTCGCTCACGCTGAAGAACGCTCCGGTGATCCGGACGCTCTGGGGTTACATCGCCTGGCGGCTCGGCGGTGACCTCGGCCTGGAACTGGTGGCGGAAGCCGAGGCCGCGCGCACCAGCCCGGGCTCGGAGCTGATAGTGGAGTTGTTCCACCTGGTGGGGCCCAGCGTCATCCTGCTCGACGAGTTGACGATGTACGCGCGGCAACTCGACGACGATCGGTTTGAGGCATTCCTCTCCTTCATTCAGTCCCTCACCGAGGCCGCCAAGATGGTGCCCGGTGTGCTGATCGTGGGGTCCCTGCCGGAGAGCCGGGCCGAGGCAGGTGGTCCGCGCGGTGAGATCGCACTGCTGCGGCTCGAGAAGGTCTTTGGGCGTGTGCAGTCGGCGTGGCTGCCGGCGACGGGGGATGAGACCTACGAGATCATCCGCCGGCGCCTGTTCCAGCCCCTGGATGCAGACGGCGAGAAGGCCCGTGCCGAGACGGTGAAGGCGTTCCACGACCTCTATCGGAAGAACCCCGCGGAATTTCCGCCGGAAGCGCGGGAGGCGCGCACTCTCGACCTGATGATGTTGTCCTATCCGATCCATCCGGAGGTGCTCGACCGGCTGTCGAAGGATTGGGCCAGCCTGGAGAAGTTCCAGCGGACCCGCGGCGTGCTGCGCTTTATGGCCAATGTCGTCGGCGTGTTGTGGCACATGCAGTCGCGCGACCCGCTGATTACGCCGGCGCGGATCCCGCTCTCGCATGAACGCATTCGTGCCAGCGTGTTGTATCCGCTGAACCCAGCTTTCGCCTCCGTGGTCGATCGGGAGGTGGATGGCGAAGGCGCGTTGTCGGCTCGGATGGAGGTCAACCCGACCCGGCGCATCTCGCAGTCCCGTGCCGCCACGCGCGCGGCGCGGGCGGTCTTCCTGTGTTCGGCGCCGCTCGTCGGACAGCCGAATGCCGGGCTTACCGGCCAGGGTTTGCGGTTGGCCTGCGCGGAGCCGGGTGACCAGTTGGCGATCTTCGGCGAGGCGCTGCGCGAACTGACCGAGCGTGCCACCTATCTGTATGAGGAAGCGGGCCGCTACTGGTTCTCGACGCAACCCACCCTGAACAGGGTGGCCGACGAACGCGCGAAGGCGCTCCCTGAGCACGAGGTCGACGCGGAGATTATCCAGACGCTGCAAAGCGACGCTAGTTCCAAGGGCGGCTTTCATCGGGTCTACGTGGCGCCTGATGATCCGGTGACGATTGACGAGGCGCAGTCCCTCTCGCTGGTGATTCTCGGGCCTAACATGCCGCATGCGGGGAAAGGCGTGGGCCAGACCCTGGCGACCGACGCGGTCGCCGAGACGCTGACGCGCTGTCGTGCATCGCAGCGGCGGTTCCGGAACACGCTGGTGTTCGTGGCGCCGGACGAGTTGCAGCTTGGGGCCGCGCGCGAAGTGACCCGGCGGGCGATGGCTTGGGCTTCGATCGTGAAGGACGGGCAACTGCGCAAGGAGATGACTCAGGGCCAGGCTGACGACGCGGCTGAGAAGACGAAGACGAACACCGAAGGGGCACGGAAAGCGGTGCGAGGCGCCTGGAGCCATATCTTCTATCCGGTCCGCAGCGACACTGCGGGGAAGCCCTTCGACCTTGAGCACAGCCTGATCTCTGCCCGCGACCGCGCTGCGATCCCCGTGGTCGTCTATGACAAGGGCAAGGCCGACGGTGTGCTGCAGGAGAGGTTGGGTGCCGAGCGGCTGTGGATCGCACTGAAGCCGATCTGGCCGGAGGATCGGCCACACCTGCCGCTCACCGAGATCGCGGATTGGTTCGCATCGTACGTCTACCTGCCGCGGCTCCGGGATCGGGTGGTGTTGGAGACAACCATCCGTGACGCCGTGGCGAAGCTCGATCCCGAATTTGGGTATGCCGACAGCTTCGACGAGGCTACTGGCCACTATCGGAACCTGGTGTGGGCCAAGAATCCGCCAGAACTACCACCGGCGACGGCGGTGCTGGTGCGCGCGGCAGAGGCGAGAGTGCAGTCGGCTGACATGACAGTGGCGCCACAGGGACAGCTTGCCGTCGGCCCTGGGCCGGGTGCTCCAAGCTGGCAGCCGGATGGCAGCACTGATCAGCGCGATCCGCCGGGGGCATCCGAGGCGCATCGGAAACCTCGTCGCTTCTACGGGTCGGTCGAGATCGACATGGTGCGCCCGATGAAGTCATTCGACGCGATCTTCAACGCGGTTGTTATGGAATTGCAGCGGACAAACGGTGCGACGATCAAGCTCACCCTCGAGATCGAGGGGGAGGCACTCGAGGGTTTCGCCGAGGGGGAGGTCAGCGTTGTCCGAGACAATGCGAAGCAGCTGAAATTCAAACCTGAGTCGACAGGGTTTGAGGAGTAGCCGCTCGTTGCCAGTACTACTTTGCCGGAGATATCCCTGTGCCCGTGACAGGATCGGCTGAGTTCTATCGGATCTGCGATGCATCTGCCGGGAGTTGCTCGCTCCACTCCACCGGAAACGGCTTGATCAAAACCAGTAGCGTCATCTCCGGCGGCAGCCGCCCATCCAGGATCGCCTCCACGATCTCCGGCGCGAGCAGCGTCAGACGGAGGATCCGCGACACATAGGATGCGTTGATCTTTTCGGCCGCCGCGAGTTCGTCAATCGTCGCGTAGCGCCCGCTTTCCAGCATCCGCCGCCACCGGAACGCCCGGGCCAGCGCCTTCACCAGTGTGCTGTCGATCCGGGCGGCGCCCCCGATAGTGGGTGCTTCCGTCCCATCCGGTGCAATCACGACCTTCCGTCCCCCACGCCGACGGACCGTCAGCGGGATGTGCACAGTCAGCATCGGCGAGGTCGCCGTCATGCGGCCTCCTTGCGGTCACGGGACCCGAGGTCGCGGACCAGGCTCGCCAGCCCGTCCAGCCGTAGCCGGACCGTCGCACCGCTGGCGCCAATCTCGACCCGATCCACCAGCAAGTGGATGATCCGTGCCTGCTCCACCGGGAACAACTCATCCCACAGCGGGTCCAACTGGTCGAGCGCCTCCCTGACCGCATGCTCCGTGAGGTCCGGCATTTCAGCCCGCGCGGCCTGCCAGGTACCGACGATCACCTCCGGCTGGCGCACCAGCGCCCTCACCTGCGTGATCACCGCCGCCTCGATCTCGCCGGCCGGCACCCGGGCGACCTCCGGCCCATCCGCCGCGCTCCCCTTCAGCACCGACTGGCTGACGTAATATTTATAGATCTGACCGCGCTTCCCCCGCGCATGGGTCGGCGACATCGCCCGACCGTCGGAGCCGAAGATCAGCCCGCGCAGCAACGCCGGCGTCTGGCTCACCGTCTGGTTGCGGCGCACCCGCGGGCTGACCTGCAACACCGCATGCGCCGCCTCCCACTGCGCCGAGGTGACGATCGCCGCATGCTCACCGGGATAGCTGGTCCCCTTGTGGACAGCGTCGCCGAGATACACCCGGTTGTTCAGCACCCGGTAGATGTCGGTCTTGGTGAACGGCTTGCCCCGCTTGGTGGTCGCCCCGGCCTCCTGCAACCGGCGCAGCAGCACAGTGCCCGAGCGGGTCTCGACGAACCCGGTGAACACCGAGCGCACCAGGTCCGCCTCGGCGGCGTTCACCACCAGCTTGCGATCCCGCACGTCGAAGCCCAGCGGCACGAACCCACCCATCCAAATCCCACGTTTGCGCGAGGCGGCGACTTTGTCGCGGATCCTCTCGCCGATTACCTCGCGCTCGAACTGGGCGAAGCTGAGCAGGATGTTCAGCGTCAGCCGCCCCATGGACGTCGTGGTGTTGAAGGCCTGCGTAATGCTGACGAAGGTCGCATTGTTGCGGTCGAACACTTCCACCAGCTTCGCGAAATCCATCAAGGCGCGGCTGAGCCTATCGATTTTGTAAACGACGATGACGTCGACCAACCCTTCCTCGACGTCGGCCAGCAACCGTTTCAGCGCCGGCCTTTCCAGTGTCCCGCCGGAGACGCCAACGTCGTCGTAGCGATCCCGCACCAGAACCCAGCCCTCGGCCCGCTGGCTGGCGATATAGGCCTCGCAGGCCTCCCGCTGCGCGTCGAGGCTGTTGAACTCCATGTCCAACCCCTCCTCGGACGACTTCCGCGTGTAGATCGCGCAGCGCCGTTTCTGCACCGACGCCGGCAACCCGGTGGTGGGTGGTTTGCGTGTCATACCGTCCCCCGCGGGCTCTTCAGGCCGAAGAACACCAGGCCGTTCCAGCGCGTGCCGGTGATGGCGCGGGCGATGGCGGACAGCGACCGGAACCCCCTGCCCTGGTATTCGTAATCATCGGACCGCACCGTCACACGGTGCTCGACGCCCTGGTATTCCCGAACCAGGGTGGTGCCGGCGATGGGTTTCCGGTCCGCACGGATACGGCGGATGACGAGGTTACCGCCGTCGAGTTGCTCACCCAGGGCCTCGAGACGGGCGATGGTCGCCGGCTTCAAGCCGCCAAAAGCGAGTTCCTGCGTCCGGTAGCCCAGGCGATTGCGGAGGAATTTCTGGTTGTAGGCTGGTGGCTCGTTGCCAAACAGATCTCGCCATTCCTGCTTGAGGTCGGGGGTGGCCATCGTCGCCAGTGCCGCCAATCGGCCCAACACATCCGTCGTTGGGATCGAGGGGATTGCCGGCGTTGGCTGTGTGCTGGCCTTGATCTTTCGGGTCATGCGCGTCTCCGTGAGGTCGGGTTCGCATGACCGCGCTGGTGGGCGGTATCGCGTAGCGAATTGTCTCCCGGGTCGTCGGTTTGACGGGTGGCTTCCTCGGCGTTGCGGCTATGCAGCCGCAGCAGGCCTCGGGCCACGGCTGTTCAACGCTGACGG
>NZ_DIUM01000138.1 GCF_002423035.1 Thiocapsa sp. UBA6158 | reverse complement strand
GCTGAGGCACGACGCTAATCACCATTCATTTTATTCCAAAGAGTCTCGACCGTGACGCTGAATGCTCCATGCCTGGCCGAGCGCGGCCCGAGCATCGCAGATCCGGCCGAAGGCGGTTCAGGTCGCCCAGATCCGCGGTATCGATGCGCCCAAACCCAACAGACCGGGGCGTAAATCGGACCACAGACGCATGAACAAACGACTGACCGGCTCGACCTCGGGCGCGAGTGCCCGGATCACCAGGAGGTCATCGATCAGGGTCGCACCGACCGGATAAGCCGCGGCCTCGCTCAGACGGTGGCGAGCAGCTGCGAGCGTCTCGGCACGGGCTCCGGTCGCGACAAAGGTGGCACAGACCGGGAAACCGCGTAAGCCGGCGGACCCGTCCAGGCTCGGCGTGCCCGCCACGCGCAGCCGATCGGTCAAGAGCGGCCGATCGTCGCGGGACAGGGTCATGGCGATCTCGGCTTGCCCCTCGGCGAAGCGCTCCCCGATCGCGGGGCGTCCGAGACACTGGATCTCCCAACCGATAAAGCGGGCATCGCCCGAAAGCGCAATCTCGGTGCTCAGACGACACGAGGCGCCGGGAAAGAAGATGTTTTCGTGCGGAAACCATTCGAGCACGCCGCCTGCGGACAGGACCAGACGTTGCGTCTGCAGACCGATCGGTCCGGCACTGCGATAAAATTTCGTCGCTCCCGGCGCCGTGACCAAGACGTGTGCGCCGCCCGCCACCCGGATCTCGAGCTCCAGCCGATCGCCGCCCACCACGCCGCCGGGCGGATGCAGAAGATAGAGATGGCAGGGCGCACCCTCTGGATGGAAGGGGCGTTGGATCGTCAAGGGGCCGAGCTGATGCTTGCCGACAACCCGACTGCGCCCGTGCCGCAGGGCGATCTCGAGCTCCAAGCGGGCTTGCCAGCCCGAGTCGGCAAGCGGGGCCGGAGCAATCGCTTGCATGATCATGCCGTCTTGCTCGCCGAGCCGCGCGAAAACGATCCGACCATGTGTTGCCGGCGGAGGTGCGACCAAGCCGTCACCTGCGCCCCCGCGCCAGCCGGATCAACCCTCGCTGACATAGACCTCGACACGGCGATTTTCGGCACGTCCTGCCGGCGTCTCGTTGTCGGCAATCGGGCGCTCCGGCCCGAGGCCCTGAGCCGTCAGCCGCTCGGGCTCGACGCCGCGCTCGATCAGTGCCTGCTTAACCGCCTCGGCGCGTTGTTGCGACAAGGCGAGGTTGGCGGCCGCGTCACCGAGACTGTCGGTATGCCCCTCGATTCGAATGCTGAGGTCGGGATAGGCATCGAGCAGCGCCGCGATCCGATCCAAACTCGGCAGATTGTCGCCGGCCAGGGTCGCCATCGCCGGTTGAAAACGCAGCTCCGTATCGGCCAGCTCGAGCAGCACGCCGCGATCGGTGTAGGCGCCGTTCAGCTCCGAGAAGCGCCGGTAAAGGTCACGCACCTCGGCCACCCTCCGATCGGCCGTCTGCTGCAGGGACATCCGCGCCTGATCGGCCTTGCGGCGTTCCTCGGCGATCGTCGCCTCCAGTGCGGCAATCCGGGCCGTGGCCTCGTTCAACGCCTTCGAGCCGATCTGCACTGCGGATTCACGCGCCTGCGTCAACTCGGTCTGCAGATCGGCCAGCTCGGACCTCGCGCTGTCGAGCGCAGCATTGAGCGCGACGGCCAACGCATCCTTCTCTTCGGCAACCTTCGCCTTCTCCGCCTGCTCGCTCCCGAGCTGCTCGGCGAGCGCGGCGATCCTCTCCTCGCCCTCTTGGATGCGACCTGCCAGCTCTTCCTTGGCCTGCGCCAGCGCGGCCTCGGCAGCTTCGCTCCGTGCCTGCAGTGCAGACAGTGCATCCGGCGCGACCGACTGCTCCAATTCCTCGGCGAGGGTCTCGATACGCGCCTGCGCGTCGGCCAACTGCGCGGCGGCGGTCGCCTTGGCGTCTTCCAGCGCCGCGGCAGCCTCGACTCTCGCCGTCTCGAGCTCGGCCTCGGTCTGCGCAAGCCGCTCTTGAAGCGAGCCCAAGGCTTCGGTCGACTCCGCCTGCTCGCCGGACTGAACGAGCGCTGCACGGGCGTCGGTCAACTCACCTTCCAACGCAGCGATCCGTTCGGCCTGCGCGTCGCGAACGCTCGCAAACTCGGCCTGCAAGGCCTCGAGCTCCGTCCGAGCCGATGCCGATGTCTCGGCCAGCTCGGTGCAAAACGCAGCCGTCTCATCATCCAAGGCCACGTCCGAGGGGAGCAAGCCGGCCTTCTGGGCCGCACGCATCAACTCGCTGTCTTTCGGTGTGGCCTTCGCCAGTTTCACCCGTTCGTTGAGGTGGCGCTCGAGCTCCTCGATCTGCGCGCGGTGCTCCATCGTCGAGTCGGCGATCACCTGCTGGAGCCCGGTCAATTCGGTTCGAAGCTCCTCGGCCTTTGCGACGGCCGTCTCGTACTGGCCTTGAAGTGCCTTGAAGGCGGCGATCCCGCGGTCGCGCTCTTCGATCACCGCGGCGGTCTTATCCTGCTCGGCGGCAAGCGCACTCGCGTCGGTCAGGCGCAGCACCTCGATGTCCTCTTCGAGCTTCGCGTTGCTCTGCTCGAGGGCGGTGATCCGCTCCGTCAGGCCCTGTTTCTCTTCCGAATGCAGGTCGGCCAGCTGCTGTTTTTCCCCGGAGTGCCGTTCGGTCAGCTCCGCGATCCGTTCCTCGCGCTGCGTGACCTCTTCGCGGATGTCGCCGATGCGGGCATCTCGCTCCTTGATTTGCGCGGCCGCCTCGGCGATCTGCGCGTCCTTGACTGCGAGCTGTTCCGAAAGATGAGCCGAATACCAATCGTAGAGCAGATAGACGCCGATCAGCGCCGCCAGCAAAACCCAGACAAGCGGACGCACCAACGAGGAATTGGAATCGGACATCGTCATCTCCTAAGGCGGTCGTTGTTATTAGGTCTACGAGCCCGAGCGATTATCCGGGAAAGGGAACCAGGCCGCCAGCCGCGGGCCGTCGCTCGACCTGCGGCGGCGAGCCTCGAGGCTCATCCCTCGCTCGGCACCTGCGAGGCGGCAGCCAGCGACTGCTGCGCGATCTCCAGCTCCTCGTTGGTGGGAATCACCAGCACCTGCACTGCACTCTCGGGCGTACTGATGCAGCGCTCGCCGCGCTCTTCGAGGGCGTAGTTGGCTGAATCGTCCATCTTGATCCCGAGATTCTCCAATCCCTCGCAGGCGCGACAGCGGATCTCGGCGGCGTTCTCGCCGATACCGCCGGTGAAGACGACGGCATCGACCCGGCCGAGTTCGGCGTAATAGGCGCCGATATATTTCTTGATGCGATGGGCCGTGATGCCGATCGCCAGCTCCGCGCCGTCGTTGCCTTCCTCGGCCAGACGGTCGATCTCGCGCATGTCGTTCACGCCGCAGATCCCCAGCAGACCGCTCTGACGGTTCAACAGATCTTCAATCGCGTCCGTATCCAGGCCGAGGTTCTTCGCAAGGTAGAAGAGAACGGCCGGATCGATATCGCCGCAGCGCGTGCCCATGACCAAACCCTCCAGCGGGGTAAGACCCATGGAGGTGTCCACGCTCTTGCCCTCGCGGATCGCCGCTGCACTGGAGCCGTTGCCCAGATGCAGCGTGATCAGGTTGCAGCCCTCCAAAGGTCGGCCGAGCATCGTGGCGGCCCGTTTGGCGACATAGTAATGCGAGGTCCCGTGGAACCCGTAGCGGCGGATCCTGTGCTCCCGATACAGCCACTCCGGAATCGCATAGCGATAGGACGTCCGCGGCATCGTCTGATGGTAAGCGGTATCGAAGACGGCGACCGAGGGGACCGTCGGAAAGAGCCGTCGCGCGACCTCGATGCCGACGAGATGGGCCGGATTGTGCAGCGGTGCGAGGGGCACCACGTCCCGAATGGCATCGACGACCGCATCGTCGACGATGGTCGGGCGCTTGAAATGCTCACCGCCGTGGACGACGCGGTGACCGATCGCGGCCAGCTCCGAGACATCGCCCAGGACCCGAGTCTCGTGCAGCGCCTTGACGATTCGATCGATCCCCTCTTGGTGGGTCGGAATCGGCACCCGGGCGCGGCCCGACTGCCGGATCCCGGATGCATCCAGCCATTCCTCCTTGATCTCGCCCTCGGGCTCGCCGATGCGCGACACCGAGCCCGAGGCGAGGGCGACCCAATCCTCGCTGCGGAAGAGCTGATATTTGATCGACGAGCTGCCTGAATTGAGGACAAGTACCTTCACCTGAGTCTCCTGATCAGTCTCGAGCGATAGCGACAGCATCGGCTTCGGCTCGCGCCGAGGCGAGTGAGTGATCGTTCTGTGCCTGAATCGCGGTGATCGTCACCGTATTGACGATATCGGTGACGGTGCAGCCGCGACTCAGATCGTTGACGGGCTTCTTCAGACCCTGCAGCACCGGGCCGATCGCTACGGCATTGGCGCTGCGCTGGACCGCCTTGTAGGTGTTGTTGCCGGTATTGAGATCCGGAAAGATGAAGACGGTCGCGCGACCGGCGACCTCGCTGTCGGGCATCTTCGAGCGGGCCACCCCGACGTCCACCGCTGCATCGTACTGGATCGGACCTTCCAGCTTGAGGTCGGGACGCCGCGCGCGCGCGATCCGCACCGCCTCGCGCACGCGCTCCACATCGGCACCTTTGCCGGAGCTGCCGCTCGAGTAGGACAGCATGGCGACCCTGGGCTCGATCCCGAAGGCGGCGGCCGTGCCGGCCGAGGTGATGGCGATATCGGCGAGGTCTTCCGAGGTCGGGTTCGGGTTGACGGCGCAGTCGCCGTAGACCAAGACCCGATCGGCGAGACACATGAAGAAGACGCTGGAGACGAGCTTCACCCCCGGCTTGGTCTTGATGATCTCGAACGCCGGTCGGATGGTGTGCTGGGTGGTATGCACGGCACCCGAGACCATCCCGTCAGCATCGCCTGCATAAACCATCATGGTGCCGAAATAGCTCACGTCTTCCAAGGCGTCGCGTGCCATCTGCTCGGAGATGCACTTGTGCTTGCGCAGCTCGAAGTAGGTTTGCGCGTAGCGCTCGCGATCCGGGGTGGTGAGCGGGTCGATGATCGGGATGTCGTCCAGCTTGAGCCCCAGCTCGCCGATGCGGCGGCGGATCTTCTCGGGGTCGCCGAGCAGGGTGAGGTCCACGACCTGGCGCAGCGTCAGGATCTCCGCCGCCCGCAGGATCCGCTCGTCGGTGCCCTCGGGCAGCACGATGCGCTGACGCCGCGTCTTGGCGCGACGCACCAGCTCGTACTCGAACATCAGCGGCGTGGTTCGATCCGAGTGTCGGACCGCGATCCGATCGCGCAGCTCGTCGACGTCCACATGTCCTTCGAAGAGGCCGAGTCCGGCCGCGATCTTGCGCTCGTCGCCGGGGAGGATCGTCGCCTCGATGCCGTTGACCCTCATCGCGGTGGTGAAGGTATCGGTCGGCACCCGCAGGATCGAGACCTTGGTCCGGCGCAGCCCCTCGAGCAAACGCTGGACGTTCTCCGCCGGCTGCAGTCCGCCGGTCAGGAGCAGTCCGGCCACGCGCGGGAAGGACGAGGAGACGTCGGCCGCGAGACTCGCGAGGATGATGTCGGAGCGGTCGCCGGCGGTGATGATGAGACAGCCGTCCTCGATGTAGCTGAGGAAATCCGGGACCTCCATCGCAGCGATCTTGTAGTTGGAGACGACCTGATTCATGGCGTCACCGTCGCCGCAGAGACACTCGCAGTCCAAGGCCTTGCGGATCTCGCCTACCGTCGGCATGCCGAGTGCCGCCTGGCGCGGCAGCACATAGACGTTTTCGCGCTCGGGCAAGAGCTTGCGGGCACGGGTCTTGACGGTTTCGACATGCTCCGGGTCGACCCCGTTGATGACGCTCGCGAGGAAGTCTCCCCCGCGATTGCGCATCGACTCGTGGGCCATGTAGAGCGCCTCGAGCGCCTCTTCCGGGCTGCGCCCGAAGCCCTTCACCACGACGACGACGTTGCAGCCGAGGTTGTTGGCCAGATCGGCGTTGAAGTCGAACTCCAAAGAAGGCACCAAGCCGTCGAAGTCGGTTCCGGCGCAGACGACGAGGTCGCAACGCTCTTCGAGCATCTTAAACTTGTTCAAAATCATCTTGAGCAGCTCGTCGTAATGCCCGGCTGCGATTAGGCGACTGGCGGTCTCCGCCGTGCAGCCGTAAAGCATCTCCGGAGAGAAGGGCAGGTCGTAACGGCTGCGGATGAGCGTGGTCAGGTTGTCCTGCTCGACGCCTTTGGAGACGATCGGACGGAAGAACCCCACCTTCCGATTGACGGCGTAGAGCATCTCCATGAAGCCCAGAACAACCACGGACTTACCGCTGCCGGCACCGGCACCGGCGATATAGACGCTTTGCATGGATCTTCCTCTTGCGCGAAACAGGCTGGACGGGGTCGAGCGACCCGATCGGATGATTGGATGCTTCGGCACGACGAACGCCCCGAATGCTGCACTGCGCAAAAATACCAGATAACCCCTACCGGCCGCGACCTCGCATTAAGCTGCGTCCGCGCGACATGTGGATGTGCGAATCAGGTTCGCACCGTCGAGTGCACCAAATGCCTTATCCCTGACGCGGCTTAAGTCATTAAAATTTTTATCATCTTGAACCGCGTCGACGTCGACGCCTGTCGGTATCCACGAGATCGAGGCAAACCCAGTACCGTCCATGTCACGCCGGACGCGGTTCAACGGCGGTTCAACGCGCCTCGGACAGCCGCCACTCCCCGAAACTCTCGGTCAAGTACGCCTTGCTGCTGATGTAGTTCAAGACGTTGCGCAGCCGGTAGAAGCGCACGACCGAGTCGACACGCAGCAGTTCCTTGCCGCGCTCGTCGAAGAAAAGGATCGACGGGGCATAGAAAAGCCCGAGCTGCTCGGCCCACGCGCGTGCCGTGGTTCGCTCGCCGGAGGGCGTGACGACGGGTGTATCGGACCACATGTCGAGCTGGACGCTGTCGAAGTTGCCGAAATAGCCCGTGATCGCGGGCTCCTTCAGGGCTTGGCCGTGCAGCACGTCACAGGCGTGACAATCGCCCTGCTCGAAGAAGACGGCGAGCAGGCGCTCGCTCGGGAAGCGTCGATCCAGGTTGTGGGGTGGCTTCGCGAAGAAGGGCTGCTCGTTCAGGTCCCCCGGCTCGAACACCATCCGATTCTCGCCGCGGGCGAGGTAATCCCGAAAGGTCTCGCGGGCATAGTGCCCGTCGGCGACATACTCGAGCGCGGCACGGAACTGATAGGGCGGATAGTAGCCGCGCAGACGCAGGGCCAGCTTGCCCTCGGCGTCGTAGAAGAGCAGCGACGGGGTGAAGTTGGTGTCCTCGCGAACGGAAAACTCCCGCTCGGTCATCACCTCGCCGTCGATCGTCGTGACCTCCTCCATACCCCAGACGTCGATTGCGACCAGATCGAAATGGCGCTGGGTGTACTCGAGGATATCGGAAAGGCCGAAGTTCTCATTCAGAAGCTTGTGGCAGTAAGCACAATGTTTCTGGCCGAAATAGACGATCAACCCCTGTTTGTCCTCGGCGATCGCCTCTTCGAGATCGTTCGGAAGATCGAGGAAACCCGTCTTGAACCAATCCGGATGCTCGAGCAAATCCTCGCGCGGGAAGTCGTCGAAGCTGTAGATTGAGTCATCGGGCGGAGGCATGTCTTGGGCCTTCGCGCCGTCGACACCCGTCGGGGCGCCCGTAATCAGACCCAGTGTCAAGACGATCGCCGAGGCGGCGGATAAGCGCAACATGCGTGATCTCCGTTGGGGGTTTAAACCGCATCCAGACGCATACCGCACCGGGCGCGGATTAGTCGTCAACGCCGTGCGGGGCGCATCCGGATGACCGGATTCGGAATCGTCTCGGTCAGGGCTCGCGACCCATGACGCGCAGGGCGATGAAGAGGGCCGCGACCGATCGTGCCTCGTTGAAATCCTCGCGAGCAAGCAGCTCGTCGATCGCGTCGAGCCTCCAAGGCACCACCTCGATCGGCTCCGGCTCGTCGCCGGGGAGTGACTTGGGATAGAGATCGCGCGCCAGCACGATGAGACTATGATGCTGGATGTAACCGGGGACCAACGAGACGCGTTTGATCATCTGCAGCTCGCGCGCACCGTAGCCGATCTCCTCCTGGATCTCGCGATCCGCGGCGACCAAGGGATCCTCGCCGGCCTCCACGACGCCCTTGGGCAGGCCGAGCTCGTAGCGGTCGCTGCCGGCACCGTATTCGCGGATCAGGAGGACCGTCTCGGCGTCGAGCATGGGGACGATCATGACCGAATCCGTGCCGCCGGGCACGCGCTCGAAGGTACGGCGCGCGCCGTTGGCAAACTCCAGATCGACCTCCTCAACCCGGAACAAGCGGCTCTGGGCGACGATGCGCCGATCCAGTATTTTCGGTTTGCGAAGCATGAACGAAACTCCGATGGGTCAAGTCGCTGCAAAGCGACGCTGGAACAACGAGGCGATAAGGGGTATGGCATGATCGATTGGCAGCGGATCGACACCGTCTTTTTGGACATGGACGGCACACTGCTCGACCTGCATTTCGACAATCATTTTTGGCTCGAGCATGTCCCCGAGCGTTACGCGCAAGCCCGAGGGCTCGCGCCCGAGGTCGCCAAGGCCCAGCTGCTCGCCCGCTATCGCGATATCGAGGGCACACTCGAGTGGTATTGCGTCGACCACTGGAGCCGCGAGCTCGGCCTGGATATCGCCCTGCTCAAGCAGGAGGTCGAGCATCTGATCGCGGTGCATCCGCATGTGCTCGATTTTCTCGAGGCGCTCGAGCGACGCGGCAAGCGCCGCGTCCTGGTGACCAACGCCCATCAAAAGGCGCTCGCGCTCAAGCTCTCGCGGACGCGGCTCGGCGGACACTTCGAGCGGATTATCTGCTCGCATGACCTGCGGATCGCCAAGGAGGCGCCGGGCTTCTGGTCGCTTGTTCACGCGATCGAGCCCTTCGATGTGGAGCGCACACTCTTCGTCGACGACAGCACGCGCGTCTTGCAGGCGGCGCGCGACTTCGGGTTTCACTGGCTGATGGCGGTCGTCGAGCCCGACTCGACGGGTCCGAGACGCGAGGTCGCCGACTTTCCGGCGATCGCTCACTTCGGCGATCTGCTTGCGAGTCTGCATTCGGACTGACGCACGCAGGGGCAGCAGGGGCACGGAGCGCGGCGACGCCGCTTAATCGACCGGCTCGGGTGCCGGAGAGGACGTCGCCGGATTCGCGCCGTCTGCGTCCGGCTTCTTGGACCGACGCCGGCGGCGGCGTTTCTTCGGTTCTCCCGTCGGGATCTCCGAGGTTCCCGACTCCGCGCGCGGCGCACCCCTTGCCGGGCCGGAGAACAGCGGCGCTGCGGTCATCGCCGCAGGATCCGTCAGTGCAGCGATCTCGGGCTGTCTCCGGGGTGCAGCCACAGGGGTGTCGGCCTGAGTCTCCTTGGAGTCCGCCCTCGACTGCGCCTCTGACCGGGATGGCGACCGGGTTGGCGAGCGCCGCTCACCGCCCGCGCGCGGACGGCGCTCGCCGCGCCCGGCACCGGCCCCGCCACTGCCGCCACGGGGCGGGCGTGCAGGCCGCGCCTCGCACCGATCCTCGCGATCCGGGCGCATCCGGCTGCGCGGATTCACCTCGGCGAGCAACGCCGGATCGACCGGCTCGACCGGGATCTTCGCCCCGATGAAGGCCTCGATGTCCGGCAGGCAGAAGGCATAGGTCTCGCAGACGAAGCCGATCGCGTCCCCGGCGGCGCCGGCACGCGCGGTCCGACCGATGCGGTGGACATAGTCCTCCGGATCCTCGGGCAGGTCGTAGTTCACCACATGGGTCACGTCCGGGATGTGCAGGCCGCGTGCGGCTACGTCCGTGCCGACCAACACGGGGAGCTTGCCCTCGGTGAAGTCCTTCAGGAGCTTCAGGCGTTTCTTCTGGGGCACGTCCCCGGAGAGCACCGCGGTGTTGATGCCGTTGCCCTGGAGAAAACCCCAAACTCGATCGGCCTCGCGTTTGGTGTTGACGAAGACCATGATGCGCGCATCGTCCCAGCCGCGGACCAGACCGAGCAGCAAGGCGATCTTCTCCTCGTTGGAGGTCATGTAGCAGCATTGGCGCACGCGATCGGCCGTGATGGTCTCGGTCTCGATCTTCACGAGCTGCGGGTGGTTCATGTGCTCGTAGGCGAGCTCGGTGACGCGATAGGAGAGTGTCGCCGAGAAGAGGAGCCCCTGACGGTTCTCCGGCGGCGGCATACGTCGCAGCAGAAAGCGGATATCCTTGATGAAGCCGAGGTCGAACATGCGGTCGGCCTCGTCGAGTACGACTGCCTCGATCGCCTGCAGATCGAAGACCTTTTGCTTGAAATAGTCGATCAGGCGCCCCGGAGTCCCGATGAGGATATCGACGCCGCCGGCGACCCGGTCGCGCTGCTCCTGATAGCCCGCACCGCCGTAGACCACCGCGATGCGCAGACCCGTATGCTTGGCCAGCAACTCCGTATCCCGATGGATCTGCACGGCAAGCTCGCGGGTCGGAGCGAGAATCAGCGCACGCGGACGTGCGATCTGTGCCGGGGCGGGCGCGGGATTGGTCAGCAGACGCTGCATCAGGACGATCAGGAAGGCGGCGGTCTTGCCCGTGCCGGTCTGAGCTTGACCGGCGACGTCCCGTCCCGACAACGCGATCGGCAGGGTCTGTTCCTGAATCGGGGTACAGCGTGTAAAGCCGGCTTCGTCGAGTCCGTCGATGATCCGTTGATCGAGCGCGAAGCTGTCGAAGCGGGTCTGAGTGAGGTGTTTGTCGGTCATGCCGTGGGGAGTCCCTGGAGCTACGCGCCTCGCGGATTGGCAAGGCTTGCAAATTCTCTTCGCTTTGGATCAAATAGCATCTTACTCAAGGGCACATTCCAACGCCAATTCGCCCGCCTGCTCCTCGACCCGTTCGCGCCGCGCCCAAGCGACCCCCGCTCCGCCGTCATCCGCCGAACGTGATATCGAAACAACCGCCCGTGCCGCAACCATCCTATGGGAGATCACTTCAGTGAGCGATAGCATCGTCCATGTGACCGATGATTCATTCGAAGACGAGGTTTTGAAATCCCTCGAACCTGTGCTCGTGGACTACTGGGCCGACTGGTGCGGACCCTGCAAGATGATCGCACCCGTGCTCGACGAGATCGCCGGGGAGTACGCGGGCCGTATCAAGGTCGCGAAGCTCAACATCGACGAGAACCCCAACACCCCGCCACGCTACGGTATCCGCGGCATCCCGACCCTGATGCTGTTCCGTCAAGGCGAGGTCGAAGCAACCAAGGTCGGCGCGGTGTCCAAGTCTCAATTGACGGCTTTCATCGACAGCAATCTTTAGAGGCCACCGGCGACGGCATCCGGTTCAATCTCCCGGCCGCCCCGCGGACCGGATCCGGTACCGGCACCCATGGCCGCCGATCGACACTCCCGAGGGGCCGCCGCCAAGGCGCCCCGTCCCCGTAAAGCGACCACCCCCAACCGCGTTCCCCCGCAACACGGGCCCTGCCCCGGGGCGTTGCCGACCACCCCTCACCTCCGCCGACGACAAACAATGTGATGAACCTAACCGAACTGAAGAAAGCGCCCGTACCCGAGCTGGTCGCACTGGCCCAGTCCATGGAGATCGAAGGCGTCGGGCGGTCGCGCAAACAGGACCTGATCTTCGCCATCCTCAAGGCGCAGGCCAAACGCGGCGAAGACATCTACGGCGACGGGGTGCTGGAGATCCTGACCGACGGCTTCGGCTTCCTGAGATCCGCAGACGCCTCATATCTCGCCGGGCCGGACGACATCTATGTCTCCCCCAGCCAGATCCGCCGCTTCGCACTGCGCACCGGCGACACCATCTCCGGGAAGATTCGTCCACCCAAGGACGGGGAGCGCTATTTCGCGCTGCTGAAGGTCAACGACATCAACTTCGACCGGCCCGAGAACGCCAAGTCGAAGATCCTCTTCGAGAACTTCACCCCGCTCTTCGCCAACAAGCGGCTCACCCTCGAGATCGGCAACGGCAGCACCGAAGACATCACGGCGCGCACCATCGATCTGGTGGCCCCCATCGGCAAGGGCCAGCGCGGACTCATCGTCTCCCCGCCCAAGGCCGGCAAGACCATGATGTTGCAGAACATCGCCCAATCGATCGGTCACAATCACCCGGATTGTTACCTGATCGTGCTGTTGATCGACGAACGCCCCGAGGAGGTCACCGAGATGGCCCGTTCGGTGCGTGGCGAGGTCATCTCCTCCACCTTCGACGAGCCCGCGACACGCCATGTGCAGGTGGCCGAGATGGTCATCGAAAAGGCCAAGCGCCTNNGCGCCTACAACACGGTCGTCCCCTCCTCCGGCAAGGTCCTGACCGGCGGTGTGGACGCCAACGCACTGCAGCGTCCCAAGCGCTTCTTCGGTGCCGCGCGCAACGTCGAGGAAGGCGGTAGCCTGACCATCCTGGCGACCGCGCTCGTGGACACCGGCTCGCGCATGGACGACGTCATCTACGAAGAGTTCAAGGGTACGGGCAACATGGAGATCCACATGGATCGCCGCATCGCCGAGCGGCGCATCTTCCCGGCCATCAACATCAACCGCTCCGGCACACGCCGCGAAGAGCTGCTGATGAACCCCGCCGAATTGCAGAAGATGTGGATCCTGCGCAAGATCCTGCACCCGATGGACGAGCTCGCCGCGATGGAATTCCTGCACGACAAACTCAAGGCGACCAAGACCAACGACGAGTTCTTCTCCTCCATGAAGGGTTAAACCGCGTCTCGGTGTGACATGCATCGCTCCGCGTCAGTCCGCCGGCCTTGCGCACGCCAACGAACGACGCAGTCGACGCGGTTTAAGTGGTTGTTTTATTCGTTTCTAAACCGCGTCCAACTCGGATCTCGAGGCATCCACCCGACGGCAGTTCCAGACGCAAGCTCAAGGTTCGCTCGGGACGCGATTTAGCCATGTATGCGCCGAAGCCGATGCGCCCGCTCTGGCCGCCGCGGCTCAAGCGGGACAAGACCCGCAAGTCCGGGCACCCCCGGGACCCCAGGCGTCAGCCGCGCATCCCGCTCACGCATCATGAGATCCTGACCCTTGCCGAGCCCTTCACGCGTCGGGGGCGACATGTCGATCTGACCGGGAGCGACCGGCTGACGCGCCGTATCCTCTTCAAACCAACAGAGCATTCGGGCACGCCGGATCATCCGGGCGCACTCACGGAGACCCTCGTCCTTGAAAACCCGAGTCGACAACACTTTCGACTGACTCGGACACTGACCGACGCGGCGGGGCGAGTCGCGACCCTGCGCAGCGACGGGCCGGACCCGAAGGGCCTGATCGAGCGGGTCGATGCGGTGGATCCGAGACGTCAGTTCCCGACGCTCGGCGGCGTTTGCGTGGCCTGCAGCTATCGGGTCGAAACCGACCCGGGCGCGCATGGCGGCTCGCCCGGGACGACCCGTCTCGTACTCCTGCGCGCCTTGACGGACCTCGACGGAATCGGGGTCGAGCTCGACGCTCGGGTCGGGCATGGGATGCCTGCCGAGATCCGGCTCCTTCCAACCCCGCAGCGGACGATCCATCCACCGGAGGATCTGCTGGCGGTCTTGGGATGGGCGTGGCGGTCTTTAGGTCCGTGCGACGGGGGTTGGCGTGCTCGGCTGCGCATTCCCGCTGCCGAGCCGGCACGCACGCCGGATGTCGAAGCCAAGCTGGCACGGACCCTGGGGCACCTCGTCGCGACACTCCGCGCTCCGCCCGTGGACTTTCACCGGACCTGGTTGCGGCAGCGCTGGGCCGCGCTGGCGAGACGCACGCTCGGACTCATGACGATCGCCGGCCTCTTGGCCATCGGTCCGGGGATCCTGATGTTCGGCGCCCCGGAGGGCTCGCCGCTGCGCCTCATGTCGTTCGTGATACCCGCGCTCCTGATCCTCGTTCTGATCGCGCGACACGAGTCTCCGAGGCTGAAGATCCCGCCGTTACCCCGGCCCTTGCCCGGAAACGCCTGGAGGCCTGAACCGGCTCACCGAGACGGATTCCCCGAGACAGGTCGTCGGGATCCATCCGTCTCGCGATAGAAGCCGACCTCGGCGATACAGACGTCGGCGTGAAACACGCGACCGATGCCGAGGACCCCGAGCTTCGTCAATCGACGGGTATCGAGCCGCTGCACCAGCCGATGCGGCTCGAAGGATTCGAAGGGCAGATGGATCTCGCGCCATTCGGGTCCGGCGACGAAGGTCGCGCGGTAGGACTGCCACGGCAAAACGGTCGCCGTGGATTTGAGATGGAGGTTGTAGAGCTCGCGGTTGCCGTGCACCAGGAGCCGAACCCCGTGGAACGCGCTCGCATCCAACGCGCTCTCGGGAGCGCCCGGCGGGGTCAGATCCAGCATCGCCTGCACGAATCCGCCGTTGTTCGCGAGGCTGACCTCGCCGGCGAGACAGAGCGCCTGCCGCCCGTCGAGGACACGCCGCGTGATGGCCCCCTCAGAGCGCCCGCCCATGACCTGGTCGGTCACGGCACGCCAAGGCGTACCCAGTGCCGAGAGACCGTCCGCGCGGGTGAAATCGTCGATCAGACCCGTGTCCGCGATGGATGGATTGAGGCTGGCAAGCATGAGCAGCGACCCCGCGATGATGGAACCGAGAGAGCGACCTTTGTACATTTAAACCGCGTCCAGAGCGAGATGCCGAATTTTCGAGTGAGCTCGACGTTATGGTGCATCCACGGCCCTTAGCGGGGACGCGGTTTAATCACTCAACGATAGATGATCCTTGATATCACGCAACCGGATGAACCCATGATCGCCCGACCGATCAACCTTCACCTTATCCTACCGGCCGCCGCTGCGACACTCTGGCTGTGCGTCGGCATCGCAATCGGCGATACCCCGGCAACCGAGCCCCAATACCTGCCGATCTCGGCCAAGGCCGAGGTGGGCTCGTCAACCATCCTGCTGGAGGTCGCGCGCACGCCGCAGGAGCGCGCACTGGGGCTCATGTTCAGACCGGCACTTGCGGAGGATCGCGGGATGCTCTTCCCCGCCGATCCATCGCATCCGATCCGGATGTGGATGAAGAACGTCCCGGTCGCGCTCGACCTGGTCTTCATTTACGAGGGTCGGATCGTGGCGTTGGCCGAGCAGGTGCCGCCCTGCCTCGAGGCGTCCTGTCCGAGCTACGGCCCCTTCAAGCAAGCGGTCGATCAGGTGCTCGAGCTGCGCGCGGGGCGCGCCGCGGAGTTGGGGCTCAGTCCGGGCGAGCCGATTCGAATCACGGACACGGCACCCTAGAAAGGAAGGCCGATCCATACTCACGAGAGCTTTGATCCGGGTGCGACCGCCACGGTCAGTCGCCTCGATCGTTCCCCTGCTCGAAATCCACCTTATCGTAGATCTCCCGCATCGCGACCCGGCACCCGAGAGAGGCAAGGACCACGTCCGCATCGAGACCCTCGGTCTCGCTCAGCACCCAACGGCCGTCGGACTGGCGGCTGAAGACCTCGACCAGCGGCTGATCCTGGCTGACCAGGACGTATTCTTCGAGGCTCGGCAGTCGGCGGTAGGTCGCGAACTTGCCGCCGCGATCGTAGGCTTCGGTCGATGCGGACAGCACCTCGACGATCAGCGCCGGGTTCAGCAGCACATCATGTCGATCGTCGTGGAAACGAGGCGCTTCGCAGAGCGCCGTCAGATCGGGATACTTTGCGGCGTTCGCCGACTCGATGCGAACCCGCATGTCGCTCGGCAGCACGTGACAGGGTCTGCCCTTGAGCCGGGCGCGCAGCTCGCTTCCTAGATTGAGCACGATCAGATTGTGATTGAAGGAGGCGCCCGTCATGGCGAACACCTCGCCGTTCACATACTCATGCTTGACGTCGCGACCCGCACGCTCGGCGGCGAGATAGTCCTCGAATCCATACTGCGGTTGGGTCTTCAGCGTCATCGATCTTGTCCCGTTCGGGATGCTGCGCCGCCTGATCCGTCAGGCTACAAAAGCCGAGTCAGAGCACTCAGAAAGGCAGCGTTCTCCTCGGCCCGACCGACCGTCACCCGCAGACACTCATCCAGCATGGGGTGCGCGCCGTTGAGGTTCTTGATCAAGATACCCTGATCCTTCAGCCCCGTGAAGACGGCGTCGGCGCGACCCTCGGCGACACGCATCAGGATGAAATTGGCCTCGCTCGGATAGGCGTGGATGCCGTTCAGGGTCGCGAGCGCGCTCTGGAGACGCTGGCGCTCGGCTCGAATCATCCGCGCCTGCTCGTCGAGGAGCGGCTTGTGCTTCAGTGCAAAGACCGCCGAGGCTTGGGTCAAGACGTTGATGTTGTAGGGCAGGCGCACCTTGTCGATCTGCTCGAGCCAGGCGTGCGGACCGACCAGATAACCCAGCCGGATCCCCGCCAGCCCCATCTTCGAGACCGTACGCATCACCAGGAGGTTCTGCCAATCGCCGAGGAGACCCAGGAAGCTGCAATCGGTGAAGGGCGCATAGGCCTCGTCGACGATGACCAGACCGGGCGCCGCCTCGATGATGCGCACCATGTCGTCGGCATCGAAACGATTGCCGGTCGGGTTGTTCGGATAGGCCAGATAGACCAAGGCCGGTTGTTCGCGCTCGATGGCGTCGAGCATGACCGGAAGATCGATCGAGAAGTCCTCGGAGCGCAGAGGCACACCGACATAATCCATCCCGGCGAAGCGCGCGATCATGCGATACATGACGAAACCCGGGTCGAGCGACAGGACCTTGCGTCCGGGCTGGGCGACGGCGATGGCAAGCATCTGGATCAGCTCGTCCGAGCCGTTGCCCAGGAGCAACCCCATGTCCGCCGGGATGCCCATCGCCTCGCGCAAGACCGCCTGGACTGCCGAGCCCTGCGGGTCCGGATAGCGGTTCAGGGCGACCTCGTGCAGGACCTCGAGCCACTCGGCCTTGAGTGCCTCGGGCCAACCGTAAGGGTTCTCCATGGCATCGAGCTTCACCAGTCCCGCCGGATCCGGGACGTGATAGGCCGTCAGTGCGCGGACATCGGGACGAATGAGCTGGCTGATCAGGTCATGCATGAGCGTCTCGCGAAGATCCTAGGATAACCCGGGCTCGGCCGGCGACTGCGCCTCGCCGCGATACTCGGCCGAGCGTGCATGTGCGGTCAGCCCCTCCCCTCGGGCCAACACCGAGGCGGTCTTGGCCAACTGCGCCGCACCGGCGGCCGAGGCCATGATGAGGCTGGATCGCTTCTGGAAGTCGTAGACGCCCAGCGGGGACGAAAAACGCGCCGTGCGCGAGGTCGGCAAGACATGGTTCGGCCCTGCACAATAGTCGCCGACGGCCTCGGCGGTATAGCGCCCCATAAAGATGGCGCCGGCGTGGCGGATCCGGCCCACGATGGCCTGCGGGTCCTCGACCGACAGCTCCAGATGTTCGGGCGCGATCCGGTTGGCGACGGCGACGGCGTCCTCCAGGTCGCGCGCCAGGATCATGGCCCCGCGCCCGCGCAGAGCGGTCGCGATGATGGTCTCGCGCTCCATGGTCGGGAGCAGCCGCTCGATACTCGCGGCAACCCGATCCAGGAAGCCCGCATCCCAGCTCACCAGGATGGATTGGGCGTCCTCGTCGTGCTCGGCCTGCGAAAAGAGGTCCATGGCGATCCAGTCCGGATCCGTCCCGCCGTCGCAGACGACCAGGATCTCGGAAGGACCGGCCACCATGTCGATGCCGACCTGCCCGAACACCGCCCGCTTGGCCGTGGCGACATAGATGTTGCCGGGTCCGACGATCTTGTCGACACCCGGGATCGTCTCGGTCCCGTAGGCGAGTGCGGCCACCGCCTGCGCCCCGCCGACGGCGAAGGCGCGATCCGTTCCGGCGATATGGGCCGCGGCCAGGACCAGCTCGTTGAGCTCCCCGTCGGGTGTGGGCACGACCATGATCAGCTCGCCCACCCCGGCGACCTTGGCCGGGACGGCGTTCATGAGGACCGAGGAGGGATAGGCCGCCTTGCCGCCGGGCACGTACAGCCCGACGCGATCCAGGGGCATGACCTGCTGACCCAGCAGCGTCCCGTCGGCCTCGGTGTAGCTCCAGCTCTCGAGCCTCTGATGCTCGGCATAGACGCGGATCCGCGCGGCGGCGGTCTGCAGGGCCTCGCGTTGCGCCGCCGGGATGCGTCCCCAAGCCGCTTCCAGTCGCGCCCGCGGGATCTCCAGATCGGCGGCGCAGGCGGGTGTCCAACGGTCGAAGCGCGTCGTGTAGTCAAGCAGTGCGGCGTCGCCGCGCGTGCGCAGGTCGCGGATAATGTCGGCGACCGTCTGCTGGACGCGATCGTCCGAGACCGAATCCCAGGCGAGCAGTCCGTCCAAGTCGGATTGAAAGTCGGGGTCGGTCGTCGAAAGACGTCTGATGATGCTCACGGCTGCTCAGCTCCCCGGTCCAGGCGACCGGTCCGGTTGAATTTGGGCCGATTGGGTTGTTGTCGATCGGCCCGCGACGGCCTCGCGCAGCGCGTCCAGCAAGGACGTCACCGCGGCATGTTTCATCTTCCAGGAGGCCTTGTTGACCACCAGGCGCGAGCTGATGTCGGCGATATGCTCGAGCGGAACCAGCCCGTTGGCCTTCAAGGTATTGCCGCTCTCCACCAGATCGACGATGCGATCGGACAGATGGACCAGGGGCGCCAACTCCATCGAGCCGTAGAGCTTGATGATCTCGACTTGCTCGCCCTTGGAGGCGTAGTAGCGCTCGGCGCTTTTGACATACTTGGTCGCGATACGCAGGCGCCGCGTCGTCGGCGCCGCCACGTCCGGCAGACCGGCGACCATCAGACGACAGCGCGCGATACCGAGGTCGAGCGGCTCGTAGAGTCCTTCGCCGCCATGCTCGAGCAGCACGTCCTTGCCCGACACGCCCAGATCCGCCGCACCGTACTGGACATAGGTCGGCACGTCGCTCGCGCGGATGATAAGAAAGCGCACGTGCGCCATGTTGGTTTCGAGGATCAGCTTGCGGCTGGTCTCGGGGTCGTCGACCGGCTCGATCCCGGCATGCGCCAGGAGCGGCAGGGTCTCGTCGAAGATCCGGCCCTTGGAGAGCGCGATGGTAAGCGGCGTGTCGAGACTCATGATGTCGCTGTCCTGTTGGCGCTTGGCGGCCCCTATCGGTTCGTACCTGCACCCGGTATCCGGCGAATCGCCGCGCCCAGGGCCGAGAGCTTTGCCTCGATGTTGTCATAACCGCGGTCGAGGTGATAGATGCGGTCGATCAGCGTCTCGCCCGAGGCGACCAGCCCGGCCAGCACCAGGCCGGCCGAGGCGCGCAGATCGGTGGCCATCACGGGCGCGGCGGTGAGACGCTCGACACCCCGGCAGATGGCCACATTGCCCTCGATACGGATGTCCGCACCCATGCGCTGCAGCTCGAGCACATGCATGAAACGGTTCTCGAAGATGGTCTCGGTGATGGTCCCGACCCCTTCGGCAATGCTGTTCAAGGCGCAGAACTGGGCCTGCATATCGGTCGGAAATGCGGGATGCGGCGCGGTATGGATGTCGACGGCGCGGGGGCGTCTGCCCTGCATGTCGAGCCGGATCGACTCAGTGCCGACCTCGATCGCGGCACCGGCCTCGCGCAGCTTCTGGAGCACGGCATCCAGATAATCCGGACGCGTGTGGGTGACCGTGACACAGCCGCCTGTCATGGCCGCACCGACCAGAAAGGTCCCGGTCTCGATCCGATCGGGCATGACATCGTAGCGACCACCGCCGAGGCGCTCCACACCCTGCACATAAATCCGATCGGTTCCGGCACCCTCGATCCGCGCACCCAAGGCGATCAGGAAATCGGCGAGATCGATCACCTCGGGCTCCCGCGCCGCATTCTCGATCACCGTCTCGCCCTTCGCCAGGGTCGCGGCCATCAGCAGATTCTCGGTGCCCGTGACCGAGACCAGATCCATCACCAGACGCGCGCCGTGCAGACGTTGCGCACGGGCGCGGATGTAGCCGCCCACCACATGGATCTCCGCGCCCATGGCGCGCAACCCATCGATATGCAGGTTCACCGGCCGCGCACCGATCGCACAGCCGCCGGGCAAGGAAACATCCGCCTGACCGTAGCGCGCGATCAGCGGCCCGAGCACCAGGATCGAGGCACGCATGGTCTTCACAAGCTCGTAGGGCGCGGCAAAGCTGGTCAGCTCGCGGGGTTGCACCTCGACCCGGCATCCGTCTTCGAGCGACAAGGAGGCACCCATACGCCCGAGCAGCTCCAGCGTGGTTTTGATGTCGCGCAGACGCGGGATGTTGCCGAGCGTCACCGGCGCATCGGCCAGGAGGGTGGCCGCGAGGATCGGCAAGGCAGCGTTCTTCGCGCCGGATGCCCGAACCTGACCCTGCAACGGGGTACCGCCTGTGATGAGAAGCTTATCCATGAAGACCTTAAACCGCGCACAGAGCGGTATGCGATGTTTTTGGATGGGGTCGGCCCCGGCAGCCTTGACGACCGCCGGAGTTGGCGCGGTTTAAGCTATTAAAAAATAGATCATTTTAAACCACGTCCCCGCCAAAAGCGATGAAGACACAAAACGTCGAATTCACTTGAAAGTGAGCCTCTCGCTCCGGCTTTAACCGTTTCTTAGGAGATGAAGGCCCGGAAAAGGTTGGGTTGATGTGATCGACGGCGGGACCGCGCAGGCGCGTCGACATCCGGGCAACGACACTTCTTGACACGGGAGCTTCAGCGACCGATGGCGGTTTCCATAGGCAAGAGTGCGGCGAGGTTCGACACGGCAGCGATCCGCAGCAGCGAATCCGGCAGATTCCGATAGGTCACGCGGGCGCCGCACGCACGGGCGACGTCCAGCCATTCCAACAAAAGTGCGAGCCCGGCGCTGTTCGCGGACGTCACGCCCGCGAGGTCGATATCCACGGAGGCATCGCGCTTGAACAAGGCGATCCCGCCGACGGCGACACGGTTGACGGTCGAGAAGTCCAGCACGCCGTCGAGAGCGTAACGCCCCTCGCCGAGGGACGTCAGACGTGCCTCCTTCATTCGCGCGTCCGGGTGTTCATCTCGCCGAGCTTCGCGATCAGACCATCGATCCCGCCCTGGCGGATCTCGTTGGTGAAGCTCGTACGGTAGTTCCCGACCAGGCTGGCGTTGTTGATGACCACGTCGTAGACCTTCCAGCCCCCGGCGTTGTTGTGCATCCGATAGTCGACCGGGATCGGCGCGGCACCGGGCGAGAGGATCTCGGTCGAGACGGTGACAGTGGAGGGCTGGCGACCGGGCTTGATCGGCAGGTAGCGGATCTCTTCGCCCGAATAGCTCAGGATCGAGCGCGCATAGGTCCGGACCAGGACCTGCTTGAAGCCGTTGACCAGTGCGCGTTGCTGTGCCGGGGTCGCATCGCGCCAGGACTGACCGACCGCGCCCCGGGTGATGCGCTCGAAATCAAAATGCGGAGCGACCCCGCTCTCGATCATCCCGAAGATCAGCGAAGGATCGCGGTCGACCTCCGAGCGACGCGCTTCGAGCGTCTTCAGCATGTTCTCGGTGGTGCGCTTGACCAGGGCCGTCGCGTCGTCGGCATAGGCGAAGGACGCACTCGTCCAGAGCACACCGAGCAGGGCAAAGAGAAGGAAGAAGGAACGTCGATACGGCATTAGTCGCCTCCGGCTTTACTGAATAGGAATTGTCCGATCATCTGCTCCAGGATCAGGGCCGACTGGGTGTGGGCGATCTCGTCGCCGTCGCGCAGATACTCCATGCTCCCGCCCGGCTCGAGGGCGACGTACTGCTCACCGAGCAGACCGGCGGTGAAAATGTTCGCAAAGGTGTCGTCCGGGATGGTGTCCGTGGCCGCATCGATGCGCATGGTCACCACCGCCTCGTAGGTGTCTTTGTCGAAGCTCACGGCCTCGACACGCCCGACGCGCACACCTGCCATGCTCACCGGCGACCTCGCCTTGAGGCTGCCGACGTTGGAGAAGCGTGCGGTCAATTGATAGCCGTCGCTGTTGACCGCAGCGCTCAGGTTGCTGACCTGCATCGCCAGAAAGAACAGGGCCACGAAGCCCACTGCCATGAAAAGACCGACCAGGATTTCGATACCGCGTTGCTTTCCCATACCCATCATTCCCCGAACATCAAGGCCGTCAAGACGAAATCCAGTCCAAGCACCGCGAGTGCGGCGTGGACCACGGAGCGTGTCGTCGCCCGGCTCACGCCCTCGGACGTCGGAACCGAGTCGTGCCCCTGAAACAGGGCGATCCAGGTCACCACGACCCCGAACACGACACTCTTGATGACGCCGTTGACGATATCCTCGTGGAAGTCGACTTTTGACTGCATCTGACTCCAGAAGGATCCCGAATCCACGCCGAGGAGGCCGACACCGACGAAATAGCCGCCGAGCACACCGACCGCGCTGAACATGGCCGCGAGCAGCGGCATCGCAAGCACCCCGCCGAAAAAGCGCGGGGTCAGGATGCGGCGCACCGGGTCGACCGCCATCATCTCCAGACCCGAGAGCTGCTCGGTTGCCTTCATCAAGCCGATCTCGGCGGTCAGTGCGGAGCCGGCACGCCCGGCCACCAGAAGGGCCGTAACCACCGGACCGAGCTCGCGCACGAGCGAGGCCGCGACCATGACGCCGAGACTCTCCGCCGCCCCGAACTGGGCGAGGACGTAATAGCCCTGAAGGCCCAGCACCATGCCGACAAACAACCCGGAGACCCCGATGATCAACATCGAGAGCACGCCGATGTTGAACAGCTGTGCGATCAGCAGACCCGGACGTCGCAGCACCGCGCCGATGCCCAGCACCATCCCGGCGAGCAGGAGATGCGCGCGCCCGAGACGCTCCAGCGTACCGAGCCCGCTGCGTCCCAGTCGCGCCAAGCCTTCCAGAATCATCCGGCCACTCCCCGCGGCAGCAGATCATCCGCCAGCGGCAGCGCCGGGTAGTGGAAATGCACGGGTCCATCCGGCAGGCCGTCCATGAACTGACGCACCCAGGCCGAGCGATCCGAGGCAATCTCCTGCGGCGTTCCCTGCGCGATGATCTCCCCGTGGGAGATCACGTAGATGTGATCGGCGATACTGGCCGTCTCGTCCACGTCGTGGGACACCAGGATGCTCGTCAGACCGGCGGCATCGTTAAGCTGTCGGATCAGGGTCACCAGCATGCCTTTGGAGATGGGATCCTGACCCGTGAAGGGCTCGTCGTAGAGGATCATGTCGGGGTCCAGCGCAATCGCACGTGCCAAGGCCACGCGACGTGCCATCCCGCCCGAGAGCTCGCTCGGCATCAGGTCACGTGCGCCGCGCAGACCGACCGCCTCGAGCTTCAACAGCACGAGCTTGCGCAGCATCGATGGATTCAGATCCGTATGCTCGCGCAACGGATAAGCGACGTTGTCGAAGACATTCAGGTCGGTCAGAAGGGCGCCGCTTTGAAACAGCATGCCCATCCGGCGACGCAGCCGGAACAACGCCGATTTACCGAGGGTGTGAACGGGCTCGCCGTTGACCTCGATACTGCCTGCATCCGGGCGCAGCTGCCCGGTGATCAGCTTGAGCAGGGTCGTCTTGCCCGTGCCGCTCGGCCCCATGACGGCGGTCACCGCGCCGCGCCGGATATCCATATCGACCCGGTGGAGCACGACCTGCGAGCCGCGCCGAAAGCACAGTCCGCGGATCTTCACCAAAACCTCGTGGTCGGGGCGCGAGCGCGCCTCCGGCAAGGAGCCGGCGCTCGGGGCATCGGGGGTAGCCGCCGGCTCGGCGGAGCCGATCGCGGGGACTGCGGCGGGGGGCGTCGCTCGGGGGCGTCGACTTCCCATAGATCGTATCGCTGTCGGCGCGGGTGGAAAACACGCCATTCTGGCGGGCTTGCCCCGGAGCGTCAACCGCCGGAGCATCAACGCATCAACTGCCGGATCCTCAACCCAAACCGAGCAACGCCACGAGTGACTGCCAGCGACGCACGTCATCGAATCGCGCCCCACCCATCAAGGCGAGCGTCGGTCGCCCTTGCGCGGCTGCGGCGAGCCCCTCCAGCCAGCGGCGTGCCGCACGCAGGTCGGTATCGAGCCCCGCGGGCACCGCGCACGCAAGGGCCGCAGCGCGCGAGCCCGCTGCGGCCGACACGGATCCGAGCAGCACGTATGCGGCCTCGGGAAGGTCGTCTTCGCCGCCTTGATCCGGGCAGAGGATCCAGCCGCCGAAACGCTCGCCGAGAAGCGTTTGCACCCCGACAGACGCCGAGACCGCCACAGCGCCGGGATCAGTGCGGAGATAAAATGCGAAGGATGCCGGTACATCGCGGCTCCATTGCGCGATGCGCGCCGCATCGGCCTGCTCCCAAACATCGGCGTCGAGCGCTACGGCGTCGAGCGCGTTGGCGAAATAGGTCAACCGCCAATCCTCGGGGAGGTCGTCGGGATAGAAGTCGGCGTCGCCGGGCGACGGATCCCATCCGGTTCTGACGGGGAGAATGCGACTCATGGTCTCGACGTGGCTCCGATTGGATCGTATTTTCCGGTGGCGAGGCACCGCAGTGCGACGTCGGGCCGGTGCAATGCCGGGGTCGCCCCGCGGGACACCGGGGCGCTCGTTGGTGTATTTTGCATCGCGCGTCCGTGCTCATCGAACCGGCCACATTGCCGGGCACGACAACCGGATGGACAAGCCCCGTCGGGCGGACAAGCGCAGCGCAGTCCGCCAACGCCGGCGCAGGACTCGGTGGACATCGCTCTCGCTCGTCCACCCGACCCGCCGATCCAACGAATCAAGCTCGTCGCGCCGATGCGGATGTGGACGCGGCGCGACGGAGGACCTCGGAGCAGCATGACAGATCCACGCAGACTCGGCAGCCCGCCGGTTGAGCTCGCGCTTGGCGAATCGACCAAGATCAAGGCGCTCGGGCGCGCCGTCGTCGAGACCGAGGCCGGCGCGGTCGCCGCCCTGGCGGAGCGGATCGACGACGACTTCGTGGCCGCGTGCCGCTTTATGCTGGCCTGCGAGGGCCGCATCGTGGTCCTCGGGATGGGCAAGTCCGGCCATATCGGCGGGAAGATCGCAGCGACCCTGGCAAGCACGGGCAGCCCCGCCTTCTTCGTGCATCCGGGCGAGGCCAGCCACGGCGACCTCGGCATGATCACGCCCCGCGACGTGGTGCTGGCCCTATCCAACTCGGGCGAAACGACCGAGCTGTTGATGCTGCTGCCCTTGCTCAAGCGGCTCGGCGTACCGCTGATCAGCATGACCGGCAAGCCCAAATCGACCTTGGCGCGAGAGGGCGACGTCCATCTCGACGTGAGCGTCGCAAGCGAGGCCTGTCCGCTCGGCCTCGCCCCGACCTCGAGCACCACCGCAACCCTGGTGATGGGCGATGCCCTGGCCATCGCCCTGCTCGAGAGCCGCGGCTTTACTGCCGAGGACTTCGCCCGCTCCCATCCGGCCGGCAGTCTGGGACGGCGTCTGTTGCTGCATGTCGGCGAGGTCATGCATCGCGACGAGCAATTGCCGTCGGTCCCGTTGGGCACGACCCTGCGCGCGACCCTGGAAGAGATGTCACGCAAAGGCTTGGGCATGAGCGCCGTGGTCGACAACGAGGGCCGCCTTGCCGGGATCTTTACCGACGGCGATCTGCGCCGCGCGCTCGACCGCGGGATCGATGTCCATCGCACCGCCATCGACACCGTGCTGACCCGCAACTGCATCACGATCAAGGCCGACGCCCTCGCCGCCGAGGCACTGCGCCTCATGGAGTCGCGGTCCATCAACGCACTGCTGGTCATCGACGACACCGGCCGACCCGTCGGCGCACTGAACATGCACGATCTGCTGCGCGCCGGGGTCATGTGAGGAAGCCACCAGCCAAAAGTTGACACCCGGAAGCTGAAAGCGGATAGCTGGAGGCAGGAAGCTGGAATCCGGAGGCTCCCCTGCCCCCCGACTCGACACCCAAGAGGACCGACCCGATGCAAGACATCCTCGAACGCGCCGCCCGGACCCGCCTGGTCATCTTCGACGTCGACGGGGTGCTGACCGACGGCAGTCTCTATCTCGGCGACGACGGCCAGGAGTACAAGGCGTTCAACTCGCGTGACGGACATGGCATGGTGATGCTTCAGGAGAGCGGGGTGCAGATCGGAATCATCACGGGCCGTACCTCGCAGGTGGTCAGCCTGCGCATGAAGAGTCTCGGTGTGGAGCACCTCTTTCAAGGCTGCCGCGACAAGCTCCCGGCCTACGAGACGCTCAAACGCGACCTCTCCCTGGACGACGAGGCCATCGCCTATGTCGGAGACGACCTCGTGGATCTGCCCATCATGCGCCGAGTCGGGCTCGCCATCGCAGTCGCCGACGCGCACCATCTGGTGCGCGGCCACGCCCATCTGTGCACCCAAGCGCGCGGCGGTCGCGGGGCTGCGCGCGAGGTCTGCGAGCTGATCATGGAAGCGCAGGGCACCTGGGCGCGGATCATCGCCGGCACGCCATGAGCGGACGTCTCCGGGTCAACGACCTGCAGATCTGGTCCGCACGTCAATGGATGCTCGCCGCCTTCTTCGTAGCCTCCGGGCTGTTGGGGTGGTGGCAGCTGCGACCTGAACCCGAGCCGGTCGCACCCGAGGTCGAGCGTGCGCGACTCCCGGATTATGTCGTCGCCGGATTCACGGCCATGGAGACCGACGACACGGGCAAGCCGAGTCGGCGCCTGATCGCCGACGAGCTGCGCCAGTATGTCGAGGAGGATGTCTCGGAGCTGGATCGCCCGCGTATGACGCTCTATCAGCGCGAAGGCGAGACCGCAGCCGAGCCCTGGCGCGCGCGCGCCGACAGCGGCCTGGTCTTGCCCGGCGGCGAAGAGGTCCGGCTCGAGGGGGCAGTGGAACTCGAGCACAAGGGCGACGCGAGTCGGCCCGCCACCCGCATGGAGACCGAGCTGATGCGCATCTGGCACAAACGGGCCTTCGCCGAGACCGATCGACCGGTCCAAGTCACCAGCGCGTTGGATCGGCTGACCGCGACCGGGATGCGTCTCTGGTACGACGAGCCCGTACGTGCCCAGTTCGACGGACGCGCACATATCTTTATCGCACCCGAGCAGATCGAGGAGCCATGAGCGAGAGAGGATTCGACGAACGTCGGCGCCGGGGCATCGCCCTGACCGCGACCTTGACCTGCATCATCGCCCTCGCGTGCGCCCCGGCGGCGGCGCTCGAGGAGGATGCGAGCCAACCCATCCTGATCGAAGCAGACGATGTCGAGGTCCTGGAGGCGGAGAACACCAGCATCTATGTCGGCAATGTTCAGGTCGACCAAGGGAGCATGCGGCTCCTCGGCGATCATGTGACCGTCTATCATCGCGACGACCGCCGCCCGCGCTTTATCATCGCACTCGGCGCGCCCGCCAGCTTCAAACAGCTCCTCGACAACGACGAGGGCGAGGTCCTGGCCTTCGCCAAGCGCATGGAATACGACGCCGACAAGGACGAGCTCACCCTGATCGAGGACGCCTTGCTGATTCAGGGGACCGACCGCGTCGCGAGCGAGCGTATCGTCTACGATCGCGCCCGCGCCCATTTCCGTGCCGGGGGCAGCGGACGGGTCAAGATCACCATCACCCCGGAGGAGGAATGAGGCTAAACCGCGTACGAGGCGACCGATGACCTTCGATCGGAGACCACACTTGAACGATCCCGAGAGCCTCGGCGGAGACGCGGTTTAGGATGAACGATCTCGTTGCGGTTTCCGACTCAGACCTCGGCTCGGGCTCCACGACACTGCGCGCGGAGCATTTGAAGAAGAGCTATCGCGGCCGTCAGGTCCTGCGCGATGTGAGCGTGAGCGTGGGCGCCGGCGAGGTCGTGGGCCTGCTCGGGCCCAACGGCGCGGGCAAGACCACCTGCTTCTATCTGATCGTCGGCCTGATCCCGGCGGACGAGGGCCGCATCGCGCTGAACGGGCAGGACATCACCCTGAAGCCGATGCATGCGCGCGCACGCGCCGGACTGAGCTATCTGGCACAGGAGCCCTCGGTGTTTCGCAAGCTCAGCGCGCGCGACAACATTCTCGCCATCCTGGAGGCGCGCGGCGACCTGTCCCGGGCCGAGCGGAACCTGCGCTGCGAGCGCCTGCTCGAAGAGCTCGGAATCGCCCATGTCGGCGGATCGCTCGCACTGAGCCTCTCGGGCGGGGAGCGACGGCGCCTGGAGATCGCGCGCGCGCTCGCAGTCGACCCCCTGGTGATGCTGCTCGATGAGCCCTTCGCAGGCGTCGACCCCATCGCCGTCGGAGACATCAAGGCCATCGTGTCGCATCTGCGCGATCGCGGGATCGGCGTGCTGATCACGGATCACAACGTGCGCGAGACGCTCGATATCTGCGACCGAGGCTACATCATCAGCTCGGGATGCGTGATCGCGGCAGGCACGCCGGCGCAGCTGTTGGCCGATCAGCAGGTGCGCGATGTCTACCTCGGCGCGGATTTTTCCATGTAGGTGCGAACCGGCACTCACATGGGAACGCGCATCGGTTGGCTGCTCTTTCCGGGATGTTGGGTGTAAGATGACATCCCGACTCGGCTGATGACGCCTTCACCGGACTGAGACGGCTAGAATCGAGCAGCATTGGCCACGGTGGCCACCTGCCATGGCGGCCACCTGAGCGAACACCTCGAAAAGCGCATCCGCGATTCATGAAGCAATCCATCCAGCTTCGGCTCGGCCAACACCTGACCATGACGCCTCAGTTGCAGCAGGCGATCCGTCTGTTGCAGCTCTCGACACTGGAGCTCCAGAAGGAGATTCAGGAGGCGCTGGACACCAATCTGATGTTGGAGGAAGGCGATGAAGCCGAGCGCTTCAACGCCGGCGAGGCGCAGCAATCGGGCACGATCCAGAGCGAAGATATCGAAACGCCGCGGGTCTCGGTCGAGCAAGCCGTCGACCGCGAGATCCACGCCGAATCCAACGAGATGCCCGAGGAGCTGCCGGTCGACACGCTCTGGACCGACGTCTTCGACTCCCACCTGCCGAGCACCTCGCACGGCTCGGACGACGGCTCGGATTACGATCCCCTTGCCCAACAAAGCCGCCCTCAGACCCTGCTCGACCATCTCGCCTGGCAGCTCAACCTCTGCAGGTTGAGCGAGCGCGACAACATGATCGCCCAAGCGGTCATCGATTCGATCGACGCCGACGGCTATCTGCGCATCGATGTCGACGAGCTGCTTCTGACCATCGACTATCCCGAAATCAGTGCAGAGGAGGTCGAGGCGGTCGTTCACCGCATTCAGTCCTTCGACCCGCCGGGCGTCGGTGCCCGCAACCTCCCGGAATGCCTGCTGATCCAGCTCAGTCAGCTGCCCCCCCAAACGCCTTGGCGAAGCGCCGCGACGGCGGTCTGCCGCGACGGGTTCGAGTATCTGGCCAAACGCGACATCGCCTCGCTGGTGCGACAGCTGAAGGAATCCGAGGAGACCGTCGCAGGTGCGCTGGCACTGATTCGTCGGCTCAATCCCCGCCCCGGCAGCCTGATCGCCGGCACACCGCCCGAGTATGTCGTCCCGGATATCTTCGTGCGCAAACGCGAAGGCCGATGGTCGGTCGAGCTAAATCCAGATTCGACGCCTAAACTCAGAGTAAACGCCGACTACGCGCGCCTGATCCGACGCGCCGATCAAAGCGCGGACGGCGTCACCTTGAAGAGCCATTTGCAGGAGGCACGCTGGTTCATCAAGAGCCTGGCCAGCCGCAACGACACGGTGCTGCGTGTCGGCGCGAAGATCGTCGAGATGCAGCAGGAGTTCTTCGAGCACGGGGACGAGGCGATGAAGCCGATGGTGCTGCGCGATGTCGCCGAGGCATTGGAGCTTCACGAGTCGACCGTATCTCGAGTGACCACGCAGAAATACATGCACACGCCGCGAGGGACCTTCGAGTTCAAGTATTTCTTTTCCTCGCACGTCAACACCGCTTCCGGCGGCGAATGCTCGTCGACCGCCATTCGTGCCCTGATCCGCAAGCTGATCGCCGGCGAGTCCGCAAGAAAGCCCTTGAGCGACAGCAAGATCGCCTTGGAGCTCGCCGATCAGGGGATCAATGTCGCGCGGCGAACCGTCGCCAAGTACCGCGAGGCCATGGGGGTTCCACCCTCGAACGAGCGCAAGCGCCTGGACTGACAGGCCGTTTGAACCATGAGGAGTCACAAGATGCAGATCAACCTGACGGGTCATCACATCGACGTCACCGATGCGCTGAAAGGCTACGTCGACACGAAGTTCGAGCGCCTTGCGCGGCACTTCGACCACGTCATCAACGCTCACGTCATTCTGAGCGTCGAGAAGCTTGCCCAAAAGGCGGAAGCCACACTGCATATCAACGGCAGCAAGGTCTTTGCCGATTCGGTCCACGAGGACATGTATGCCGCGATCGACGGGCTGATCGATAAGCTCGATCGCCAGGTGCTTCGCCACAAGGAGAAAAAGAGCGATCATCGCGCCGCGGGCCCGAAGGTCAGCGAGGTCGAAGAGTCGGATCAGAGCTGACGCACTCGGCGCGGCGCGCAAACGCCGCGAAAACCTCCGATGGAGCACTCTTGCCCCTTCGGAGGCATTCAATGAACGGGATCGGGTACGAGGCCGGTATGCGGGACCACCGGCCGCGGCCAGACATCCGAGGATATTCAGGATCCATGACCACACACCCTCGCCCGCCGTCGTTGCGCGGGCATCGATCCAAGAGCCAGCTGCAGCGCAGCGCGCCTGCAGCGCACGGGAGCCGATACCGATGCTCAGCCCCGATCTGATCAACGAGGCCCGGATCGGTCAGGGGCTCGAGATTTCCAGCAAGAAGCGTTTACTCGAAACCCTTGCCGAGCTGCTCGCCAACGATCACCCGCGTTTGAGCAAGGAGGGCGTCTTCGAGCGTCTCCTGGAGCGCGAACGTCTCGGCAGCACCGGGCTCGGTCACGGTGTGGCCCTGCCCCATGCGCGGATCAAGGAGGTCTCTCAGGTCATCGGGGCTTTCGTGCAAACCGCGCGGGGGGTGGATTACGACGCAGCCGACGGCGAGCCGGTCGATCTGGCCTTCGCGCTCCTGGTTCCGGAGACCGCGACCGAGGAGCACCTCCAACTGCTCGCCCATTTGGCAAGTCGCTTCAGCGAGTCGACAACCCGCGCGCGCTTGCGCGATGCGGGCTCGCCTACGGCCATTCTGGACCTTTTGAAAGCGACCTAGCACTCGAGCGCGGCCGCCGGCGATGATCGAAACCCTTCAATCTCTGATCTCGCAGACCGGGCCGCGGCTCAAGCTGCGCTGGCTCACGCCCGAGCCGGCGACCCCGCGCCCCTTGCGCGGCGAGGATCCGGGACGCTCGCGGCAGTCGCTGATCGGCTCCCTGAACTGCATCCACCCCAATCGTCTGCAGGTCATCGGACACGCCGAGCTGCTCTACCTGGCGGATCTGGGCCGGACCGCCTTCGGCGAGACCGTGGAGAAGCTCTTCTCGGATCATCCGACCGCCGTCATCTTCTCCGACGGCATCGACCCGGAGCCCGCCTTCCGCGAGGCCGCCGAGCAAACACGCACGCCGCTGCTCGGCTCCTCCCTCGGCGACGAGGAGCTGATCAATCATCTGCGTTATTTCCTCACCCATGCGCTCGCCGAGCGCCGGACGGTGCACGGGGTCTTCATCGAGGTCCTGGGCATGGGCGTTCTCCTGGTCGGCGATCCGGCCGTCGGCAAGAGCGAGCTGGCGCTCGATCTGATCGCGCGCGGCCATCGGCTCATCGCCGACGACGCGCCCCGTTTCGCACGTATTGCCCCGGAGACATTGGAGGGCACCTGCCCCGAAGCGCTGCGCGATTTTCTCGAGGTCCGCGGCCTGGGGATTCTCAATATCCGCGCCATGTTCGGAGAAGGCGCCGTCGTGCGCAGCAAGACCTTGAACCTGATCATCGATCTTCAGCCGCTCGACAAACAACAACTCGAGTGTATCGACCGGCTCAGCGGCAGCCTTTCGGTGCACAACATCCTCGGGGTCGCCGTCCCCAAGATCACGATGCCGGTCGCACCCGGCCGCAATCTGGCGATCCTGGTGGAGGCCGCCGTGCGACACCAGATTCTGCGCATCCGCGGCTACGATGCCGGCGTCGACTTCGTCGACCGCCAGGCGCGTGCCATCAGCATCGACCGGCCCGACCCGCCGAGATCACCGTCATGACACAACCACCGGCAGAGGAGCAGACGCGCGAACGGCCGCCGAACGTCGGCAAGCCGATGAGGCTCGTCATCCTCAGCGGCCTCTCCGGCTCGGGCAAGAGCGTCGCGCTCCATACACTCGAAGACGTGGGCTTCTACTGCATCGACAACCTGCCGCTCTTCCTGCTGCAGGATCTCGCCCTCGGACTGCATGAAGGGCTCGACGACGCCTTCACCATGATCGCGGTCGGAATCGACGCGCGCACCAGTCCGAGCAGCGGCCCGGACGAACTCCGACACCTTCCCGAGCTGGTTCGCTCGGCGCGCGAGCGCGGCATCGGCTGCGATGTCCTCTTTCTCGATGCACAAACCGAAACCCTGATCAAGCGCTTCAGCGAGACCCGTCGCAAGCACCCCTTGACCCGCGGCGACCGCTCGCTGCCCGAGGCGATCGCGCTCGAGCGCCGACTCCTCGAGCCGATCCGAAGCTGCGCCGACATCCGTATCGACACCACCCAGACCAATGTCCACGAGCTGCGCGATCTGGTGCGCAGCCGTCTGGTCGGCGGCGCCTCGCCGAAGGCGTCTATCCTGCTGCAGTCCTTCGGCTTCAAGCACGGCGTTCCGCACGATGTGGACTTCGTCTTCGACCTGCGCAGCCTGCCCAATCCGCATTGGCAACCCGAGCTGCGACGCTTGACCGGACGCGATCGGCCCGTGATGGAATTTCTAGATTCCGCCGAAGCCTTTGGCCGAATGCGCGCCGATATCGAGGGGTTTTTCGATCGCTGGATCCCCGACTTCGAGACCGACGGTCGCAGCTATCTCACGATTGCGATCGGCTGCACGGGCGGTCAGCACCGCTCGGTTTATATGACCGAATCACTGCGGCGTCATTTCGAGGCCGACGGCCATCAGGTGATGGTCCGGCATCGGGATCTGCCTTGAGCGTCGGCATCCTGATGATGACCCATCAGCCGTGCGGCGCGGATCTGCTGCGGGTCGCGACTGCGATTCTCGGCGCACGCCCGCCCGGGGTCGAGGCAATGGAGGTTGTCAACGATGTGCCCTGCGAGGTCGTGATGGCGGAAGCCGCCAAACGCCTGGAGCGCTTGGATACGGGCGAGGGTGTCCTGATCCTGACCGATCTTTACGGATCCACACCGGCGAATGTCGCGGTCTCGCTGCTCGCGATCCACGAGCGGTCGAGGGTCATCGCAGGACTGAATCTACCCATGTTGTTGCGTGCCCTGACCTATGCCTCGCTCGACCTGGATGCCGTGACCGAGAAGGCGCTGCAGGGCGGGCGCGACGGCGTCTTGCTCTGCTCGCGACGAGACGACCGCACATGATTCGCAAAGAGATCGAGATCCCCAACAAGCTGGGTCTGCATGCCCGTGCGGCGGCCAAGCTCGTGCAATGCGCCGGGCGATTCGCGAGCCATGTGGAGATCGAGCGACGCGGTCAAAGCGTCAACGGCAAGAGCATCATGGGCGTGATGATGCTCGCCGCCGCGCGGGGCGTGACGCTCGTCATCGAGGCCGAGGGCCCCGACGAGGACGCGGCGGTCGCCGCGCTCGCGGCGCTGATCGGATCGGGATTCGGGGAGGGGGTGTGCGCCCCCGACACCGTCCCGCCTTCCGGCCCCGCGGGCCGCTGACCCGGCGCGCGATGTTCAGTCTGCACGGCACCGGCATCGGCGGCGGCATCGTCGTCGGCCGCGCGGTGGTGCTCGAGTCGCGGATGATCGACGTGCCGCGCTACCNNCATGGGCGTGATGATGCTGGCCGCGAGCCAGGGCACTCGGATCACGGTCGAGGCATCCGGCGAGGACGAGGATGCCGCCATGGCGGCGATCGAGGCCTTGATCGGCGATCGCTTCGGAGAGTCGGAATGACCACCGCCTTTCAGGGGATCGGCATCTCCACCAGTCGCTCGCTCGCACTCGGGCCCGCCTTCGTAGACGGGCGCGGCGGCCTTACCGTGTCGCAATCCGACATCGCGGCGGACCAGGTCGCCGCCGAGATCGAGCGACTCGACTTGGCCGTCATGGCGGCCCGCCAGGCCCTGAAGGCGGTGCGCGACCAGATCCCGCATCACACGCCACTCAACATCGCCGAGTTCATCGACACGCACCTTCTGATGCTCGAGGACGCCGCCTTGGTCGAGGAGGTGCGCCGCATCGTTGCCGAGCAGCTCTGCAATGCCGAGTGGGCACTGCAGCGCCAACGCGACACCCTGGTGCGGGTCTTCGACGAGATGGACGACCCCTATCTGCGTACCCGCCGCGACGACGTCGAGCATGTCGTCCAGCAGATTCAAACCTTCCTGCAGGGCGCAATCGAGCAAAGCGAGCCATCGACGCGGGATCTCGAGGGCAGGGTCGTGGTGGCGCGCGACCTCGCACCCGCGGATGCGATCCTACTGCGCCATCGCGGTGCGGTCGCATTCGTGACCGAGTTCGGCGGCCCCATGTCCCACACGGCCATCCTGGCGCGCAGCCTGGGGGTACCCGCCGTGATGGGCGTCCACAACATCACCCGCTATCTGCGTCAGGGCGAGCTCATCCTGGTCGACGGCGAGACCGGCACCGTGCTGGCCGATGCCGACGCCCTGACCCTGGCGTTTTTCCGGGACCGCCTGCGTGCGGCAGAGGCCCGTCAGGTCCGTCTGCGCGGTCTGGTCGGACGCGCCTCGGTCACGCGCGACGGGGTCGAGATCGGTCTCCTCGCGAATCTCGAACTCTCCGAAGACGTGGCGCTTGCAAAGGCCAACGGGGCCAGCGGAGTCGGTCTCTATCGCACCGAGTTCCTCTACATGAATCGCCGGGATCTCCCCGACGAGGAGGAGCATCTGGCGAGCTACGCCGAGATCGTCGCCGGGCTCGGCGGGATCCCCGTAACCATCCGCACCTTGGATCTGGGGGTCGACAAGCGCGTCGATACACTGCTCGAGCCGGGTCCCGGGGTCTCGAACCCGGCGCTCGGACTGCGCGCGATCCGACTCTGCCTGAAGGAGCCCGACCTCTTCCGACCCCAGCTGCGTGCGATCCTGCGCGCCTCCGCGATCGGCCCGATCCGTCTGATGCTGCCGCTCGTCTCCAACGTCCACGAGGTCGATACGGTTCTCGCGCTGATCCGGCAGCTCAAGACTCAGCTCGACCGTGACGGGCTGAATTACGACCCGAACCTGCCGATCGGCGCCATGATCGAGGTTCCCGCTGCGGCACTTTGCGCGCGCGCGCTCGCGCGGCGCCTGGATTTTCTGTCGATCGGCACCAACGACCTCATCCAATACACGCTCGCGATCGACCGTCTCGACAACAGCGTCAACTATCTTTTCGATGCGACCCACCCGGCCATCCTGCGCCTGGTCCGCATGACCATCGAGGCGGCGTGCGAGTTGAACCGACCGGTCAGCATGTGCGGCGAGATGGCGGGCGATCCGCGCTTCACCCGTCTGCTGCTCGGTATGGGGCTACGCGAATTCAGCATGCAGCCGGGCGCCATCCTGGATGTCAAAGAGGTCGTACTGGAGGCCGATACGCTGGACCTGAAACGCCGCACCGCCACGCTCTACGCCCGTCTCGACGACACGGACCCGGGGGCGCTGATCGACGAGCTCAACGCGGCTTAAACCGCGTCCGACGGTCCAAATCGATGTCGGCCTGAAAGCGGCACCCTCGACGACCCCAAATGCCTTATCCCTGACGCGGTTTAAGGAAAGGACAATCCAAGAGACGCTGCAGAAGAAAGGAACATCTTGATTCACGCGTAGGATGGGTAGAGCGTCAGCGAAACCCCTCCTACGGCTATCGGCTATTTTTGAATCCTGTCCAAAATTCCTTAAACCGCGTCGCGTCGACGGTTCTTGGCCGCTGCGAGGCTGCGCCGACACGCCAACGATTCCAGGTCGTGCCGAACGCGGTTTAAGCACGCCAGCGGGAGAGGATCTCCATGCAGATCCGATTCATCTCTTCCGCACGCTCCGGGCTGTCCGCCTCGGTATAGGCGCGCAGCTCCGGCGCATTGCCCGACGGGCGCAGGTGCGCGATCTCGCCGCTGACGAAGGTGATCCTGAGACCGTCGGTGATATCCAGATCGGCGACCGGCCCGAAAGCGGCGCCGAAAACGGCCTGCGCAGCGGCTCGATCCCGGACGGGATCGCCCAGATGGATCTCGGCAAGACGCGCCCGAGCGATCTCGGTCGGGAAATCCTTTAGACGATCGCTCCACGTGAAGCGGCGCGGGAGATCGGCGGACAGGGCCGACACGGGTTTTCCCTGCTCGACGGAGGAACGCAGGATGGCGAGCGCAACCAAGACGGCATCGCGGGTCGGCAGGGCCGACAGGATTCGGCCGTCCTGCTCGATATGGGTCGCGAGTAGAAAGCCGCCGTTCGCCTCGTAGCCGACCACCCGGTCCATGCCTCGGTCGACGAGATCCTGCATCCCTTCGATGACGAAGGGCGATCCGATCCGGGTGCGCAGCACCGTCTCGAACCAACCCGAACGCTCGACCGCCGTGTTGCTGCTCACGGGTGTCACCACACCGCGGGCGCCGAGTTGACGTGCGCACAGGATCCCGGCGATGTCCCCGCGCAGCCAGTCTCCGGACTCGTCGCCGATCAGCGGACGATCGCCGTCCCCGTCGGCGGAAACCAGTGCGTCGAAACGCCCCGTCGCGGCCCAATCGCGCGCGAGCGCGACGTCTTCGGGGCGAATTGCTTCGGTATCGACAGGGACAAAGATCTCCGAGAATCCCAGTCGCGTCACGCATGCGCCGAGTCCTTCCAGCACCGCGACGTAAGCGCCCCGAGCGACGCTGGAGTGCTCGTAGACACCGACGTGCAGACCATCCAGACAGCCCGACGGGAAGAAGTCCAGATAGCGAGCGAGGTAGTCGGTATAAGCGAGCGGATCCTCCTTCGGCAGCGCAGCGGACTGGTCATCCACGAAGGCACCGGCCGTATCGAAGAGCGCCTCGGCAACTTGGAGCGGTTGCGCGCGAATGCCCTCCTCGTCGCGCTTGAGGATCTCGCCCGTCGGCAGATTGAACTTGATGCCGTTGCGGTCGTCCGGGATGTGGCTGCCGGTCACCATCAGGCTCGGAGCGCCGCGCGCCAGCCCCCAGGCGGCAACCGCCGGACTCGGGATACGCCCGAGATAGCGCGGTCGGCAACCCAGATCCAGCGCCGCCCGGGCGCAGGCGACGAGGATCCTGCTTGTGCTCGGCCTCAGATCACCGCCCAAGCCGACCTCGGCATCCGGTGCGAGCATGCCGCTCGCGCGAAGATGGCCGAGAAACCCGGCCGTGTAGGCATAGCACACCCGATCGGTCATCGCCTGCGCCAGCCCGCGGGCACCGCTGGTGCCGAACGCCACACCGCTCATGTTCATCAAGTCGCCGATCTGCATACAGGGTCCTCGCGTCGATTTCGGGCTTCCTCAACCCGCACCACCCAATCCTAACCCGGGGAGCCGGTGCGTGGCGTGCGTCGGTGCAAGATGCCGATGGATGGCCGAAAAGGATCCCCGATCGGCTCGATCGGGCCGATCGCATTCCGGATGGGGCTGTCCCTCCGGGTCACGGATCGGTTAAGCTCGGCGGCGCTGTCGGCGTTCGTCTCGGGGCATCGACCTGCTCCGCAAAAGCAGACACATGTTGATTCCAGGCGGGCACGGCGGCAACCGGTGCAGGTTTATGGAGATGGGCTCGGCCACGCCTAACCGGTCAAGCGACACCGAGCCGAAGGCAACGGATCCGCCGAATTTCCCTGACGATCACCACTTCGAGGAGTACCTCCATGCCCGACACGTCTCGCATGATCCCGCTCGTCTCGGCGGCAACACTGGCGCTCGTCATCGGCCAAGGCGCGTTCGCCGATCCGCAGGCAACGGAAGCGAGCCAAACGCCGGCCGAGCCAACGAACGAAGCAGCTCCGGCTCCCGCTCCGGCGCCGGCCGCTGCGCCGACCAATGCGCCTGCCGATGCCTCGAGCGATGCGTCCACACCCGGCGAGGCGGCCCGAGCCAAGGCCGAAGAACGTCGCGCCGCCATGATGGCGGAACGGGAGAAGCATTACGAAGAGCTTCGTGCTCGTGCCGCCGAGATCGGCCTTGCGCTCCCCGAGATGCCGCCGTGGGAGTCGACCGATCGGCCGCCGATGCCCGAGCGTCGCGGCATGTCGCCCGAGGACATGGAAGCGATGCGCCGACAACGCCAAGAGATGCGCGAGCAGATGCGCTCCATGACCCCCGAAGAACGCCGCGCGATGCGCGATGCGCATTGGCAGCAAATGCGGGCCGATGCTGCGGAACGCGGAGTCGAGATGCCCGAGACGCCGCCCTGGGCCGAGGCCGAGGCGCGTCGCAAGGAGATGGAGGAGCGATTCGAGACGTATCGCAAGACGGTCGAGGCAATGAGCGAGGAGCAGATCGAGGCGGCCCGCGCACTGTTCGGAAGCCCTCCTCCGATGCCCGAGATGCCGCGTATGCCGCCGCAATATGGTGGGTATGAGCGCGAGGGCTATGGATACGGTTACGGCCCGCAGGGCGGTTATCCCGGCGGCATGCCTTATCCAGGGCGCGCAGGCATGGGGCATCCGCCCATGATGCCCGATTACGATGCACCCGGTTACGGCGCACCCGGCTACGACCAGGGGCGGCCGCAGGGCATGGGCTACTGATATCGGAGGACACAGCCGCGGGTTGACGGAGCGCCGGCGCAGTCCGGTCGGCGCCGTCGGCCCGCTTCGGCGTCAGGCGCTTGTCCGAGTCTCCGACGGATCCGCAGGCTCGATCACGGCCCCCACCTGGAGCCAGACATCGAGTAATCGCTGAGCGGCCGCCACGCCTTGGCGCTTCAAGGCGGAGAACAGCATCACCTCGACCTGCCCCACCATACCCGAGACGGCCTGCTCGACCGCATGCTGAGTTGCACGGGCCGCACCCGTTTTGAGCTTGTCCGCCTTGGTGAGCAAAACGAGCATCGGCAGATCCGCCCGCCCGCCCCAGTGAAGCATCTGGCGATCGAACTCGGCGAGCGGATGGCGGATATCCATGACGACGACGAGACCGCCGAGTGAGCGACGCTGCTCGAGATAGGCCGCCATGTGCTGCTGCCAGTCGCGCTTGACCGTATCCGGAACCTTGGCATATCCGTAGCCGGGGAGATCGACCAAGCGACGCGCCTCGTCCAGCTCGAAAAAGATGAGCTGCTGCGTTCGGCCGGGTGTCTTGCTCGTGCGGGCGAGCGCATTCTGATGGCAAAGCGCATTGATTGCGCTGGATTTTCCGGCATTCGAGCGCCCCGCGAACGCGACCTCGCGACCCTCGTCCGCGGGACATTGCTCGACCCGCGCGGCAGCCGTCAGGAAACGAGCACGTTGGTAGAATGAATTCATCGTCAGCCGGGACCGGTCGCGGTTTAGCTCCAACACTTGGAGCCGCAGAAGTGTAAGTGGTCCCACATACGAGTCGCCCGGGACAGCTTTTGGTGTCGCGGCAGGGCGCCTGCGGCGAGAAAGAATCGACTGTAATCCTGATCGCTTTGCAGGATGTGATCGAGCAGCCAATGCTTGAGGTGCCGCATCAGGCCATCGTCAAGCGGTGCGCGATCCATGTCGAGGCGACGCTGCAGATCCAGCATGCTGCGGATCAGCCCTTCATGCTGAGCCTTGTGGCGCTCGTAATCCGGGTAGCCGAAGATGCGCATCAGGCTCTCCTCGACGGCGAAATGGATCTTGGTGAACTCGGCGAGCCTGCCGAGCGCATCGAGCTGTCGCTCCCGATCGAGCCCCCCGGCAACGGCGTCCTGCACCTGGTTGATCAGGTCGATCAGAGCCTGATGCTGGGCGTCGATCTCGTCGATGCCGACGCTGAGCGCGGCGGACCAGTCCACGAATTGAGTCATCGCGTTCTACCTGATGCGACGTCCGCGTCCGAGTCAACTCGAGCGGGATCATCTATACAGTGATCGCCCGCATCCGGATCGCAGTCACCGGCAGACGCCAGGCCCCGGACCCAAAGGCCGGACCGCCCTCCCTCCTTTTCGAGCAATCGCACACCTTCGATACTCATGCCCCGATCCACCGCTTTGCACATGTCGTAGATGGTCAAGAGACTGATCTGTACCGCGCAAAGCGCCTCCATTTCGACCCCGGTGGAACCTATGGTCTCGACGGTGGCGGAACAATAGACGCTCGAGGTCTCGGCGCGCGGCTCCAGCTCGACGGCAACCCGGGTCAGACTCAGCGGATGACACAAGGGCACCAGATCGGCGGTGCGCTTGGCACCCATGATCCCTGCGATCCGCGCAACGCCGAGCACATCGCCCTTGCGGTGCTCGCCGCTCAGAATCAGTGCAAGCGTGGAAGGCTCCGTCCGGATGCTCCCCTCCGCAACGGCACGGCGTTTGGTGACGGCCTTCTCGCCCACGTCCACCATATGGGCCGCACCCGTCTCGTCGAAATGTGTCAACGGCATCTGCGATCCGCGGAGTGGAGGGCGTGAAGGGTCGGCAAAGTCACCGACATGGGTCGACGACGCGAATCCCGGTGAATGGCCCGACCGAGACGCCTTGTCGAGCGCTCGCCCCGAGGCGAGGCGAGCGACGGTCGCATCAGAACGCCGGCTTCTCCGGTGCCTCTTCGAACATTCTCACGCTGGCCATGATCTCCTCGCGCGCTTCTTCACGGCCGCCCCAGCCCATGACACGGACCCACTTCCCCTCATCCAAATCTTTGTAATGCTCAAAGAAATGTGAAATCTGGTCGAGCAGATGGGCCGGCATGTCGCGGAAACTCTCGATCTCGCGGTAGCCCTTGAAGAGCTTGTCGATCGGAAGCGCCAGAATCTTGGCATCATCTCCGGACTCGTCGGTCATCTTGAGTACGCCGATCGGACGGCACTTGATGACGGAGCCAGAGATGAGCGGATAGGGCGTGACCACGATGACGTCGACCGGGTCGCCGTCCGCGGACAAGGTGTTCGGCACATAGCCATAGTTGCAGGGATAATGCATCGCCGTGGACATGAAGCGATCCACGAACATGGCGCCGGTCGCCTTGTCCATCTCGTACTTGACCGGCTCGGCATGCGAGGGTATCTCGATAATGACGTTGATTTCGCTCGGAATATTATCGCCGCGCGGGACTCGCTTTGGATCCATGGGTCAGCCTCTGTGGTACGGATGGGATCGCCGAGACACAACCGGATCGCCGATACACGGCGGGTCGCGTTGGCGATGTCGGGTTGAATGATCCCGATTGTAGCCCATCGGATGCCGGGAAATCCCAATGATCGTGCGCGGATTGAGCCGCAGCCGGGGTGCGCCCGAGATCGAGGAGCATTCGATCGTTGAGCGGATCCTGCCTCCTGCCTCCGGCCTCCTGCTTCCTGCAGATAGCTAATAGCTGAGGACGAGCAGGTAAAAGCTGGCGGCTGGCGGCTGGCGGCTGGCTCGTTCCGAGCCCCTTAGATCTCGAACGCCGGCAGCCGCTTCTCGACCGCCACGTTCTTGAGCGTGACGTACTTGGGCAGCCCCTTCTCGAAGGGCGGATAGTCCTCGCCCTGGATCAGCGGGATCAGATACTCCTTGCAGACCGGCGTGATCCCGAAACCGTCCTCGGAGATGAATTCACGCGGCATGAACTTCTCGACGTTGGCGACCTGCGACAGCGGCGCCTCGCCGACCTCCCAGCGATAGGGGTCCTGACTGACGCGCTTGATCGTCGGCATGATGGCGTTGTGCCCCTCCAGGGCAAATTGGACCGCGGCCCGACCCATCGCATAAGCCTGTTCGACGTCCGTCTTGGAGGCCAGATGACGGGCCGCGCGCTGCAGATAATCGGCGACCGCCCAATGGAACTTGTAGCCGGTGGCATCCTTGATCATATTGGCCACGACCGGCGCCGCCCCGCCCAGCTGGGCATGACCGAAGGCATCGCGCGTGCCCTGCTCGGCGAGGAAACGCCCGTCGGGATATTTCGCGCCCTCGGAGACCACGATGGTGCAGTAACCGTGCTGCTCGACCTTCTTCCGGACCGCGGCGAGGAAGCGCTCCTGGTCGAACTCGATCTCGGGAAACAGGATCATCACCGGGATGCCGTGATCCTCCACCAAGCCGCCCGCTGCAGCGATCCAGCCGGCATGGCGACCCATCACCTCGAGCACGAAGATCTTGGTCGAGGTCTTGGCCATGGAGCGCACGTCGAACGAGGCCTCCAGGGTCGATGTGGCGATGTACTTGGCGACCGAGCCGAAGCCCGGGCAGTTGTCGGTGATCGGCAGATCGTTGTCGACCGTTTTGGGGACGTGAATGGCCTGGACCGGATAGCCCATGGTCTCGGAGAGCTGGGAGATCTTGTAGCAGGTATCGGCTGAATCGCCGCCGCCGTTGTAGAAGAAGTAGCCGATCTCGTGGGCCTTGAAGACCTCGATCAGACGCTCGTACTCGCGCTTGTTGGCCTCCAGGCTCTTTAACTTGTAGCGGCAGGAGCCGAACGCGCCCGAGGGCGTGTAGCGCAGCGCGGCAATCGCCTCGTCGGACTCGCGACCGGTGTCGATCAGGTCCTCGGTCAGGGCCCCGATGATGCCGTTGCGTCCGGCGTAAACCTTGCCGATCCGCACCGAGTGAAGCCGCGCGGTTTCGATCACGCCGCACGCCGAGGCGTTGATGACGGCGGTGACGCCGCCGGATTGTGCGTAAAAGGCATTCTTGGCTGTCATGTCTGTCCCCTTGTCTCTAGGTGCTTGTCGTGAGGTATCGGTGCGATTGCCCGACGATGCAGTGAGTGGGTTCCCGGTGTGCGTTCGGCGCTTGCAGGCAGACAGATTCCCGCGCTGCTCGGCGACATCCTCGGCCTGCGCGCGGAGCTGGGCGACGGCACACTCGGCAAGGTCGTCGTGTTCCTCGACGCCGGTTCCCATCTGTTTAGAGTGTTTGCAGAAGAACCGGCACCGGATCGGCCGCCAAAACGAAAATCTCGGCAGGGATGATCAGGCGGTGCCAGCACTGCAAAGGGTAAGCGATCGGAGCGGAAAAAGCATGCCGAGTAAGCCGCGTCTCGTGCAGCACCTGGGCCTTGTGGGATACGCAGCGCCACGCAACTCGCAATGTCGTGCCTGACGCGGCTTAAACAACAAGAAAACCGATGGATTAAGTCAAGTCTAGCGTGCGGCTTTCGAAGCGCGCGCATCCGAGAGATGCGATACCGATAGGCGTGTCGCGCGGCCACGGGTCAGAGCGGGCGCGCAAGCGGCGGCAGATCGCTCCCCAACCCGAGCGCACGCTCCATGAAGAGTGACTTGATCGGGCCGATTCGGTCGGTGAGGGTCAACCCGAGGCTGCGCACTGCAGCGATCGGCGGCACTTCGTTGCTGAAGGTCCGTTTGATCAGATCCATCGCGGCGAGCATAGCGGTGTTGTCGCCGCGGCGCGCCCGTTCGTAATGACGCAGTGCCCAGAGGCCCGCGATATCGCGTCCACGATTCAGCGCAAGATCGATTGCCGCGGCCAGCTCGGCGGCGTCGAGAAACCCCAGGTTCACACCCTGTCCGGCGAGCGGATGGACCGCGTGGGCGGCGTCGCCGACGAGGGCCAATCCCGGCAGGACGTACTGCTTGGCATGCTGGAGTCGAAGCGGAAAGGCCGCGCGCGGCCCTTCCACGACGAGTGCGCCGAGCCGTGCTTCGGAGGCATCGGTGAGGGCCGCCGAAAAGGCGGCATCGCTCATCGCCAGCAGCTCGGCGGCACGTTCGTCGGTGGCGGACCACACGATCGAGCAGCGCCCGTCGGCCAAGGGCAGCAGAGCCAGCGGCCCGGTCGGCAGGAAGCGCTGCCAAGCGGTCTCTTGATGCCACTCCTGCGGCAGGACGTTGGCGACGATTGCACGCTGGTCGTAATCCCGGCCTTCGGTTTCGATACCCGAGAGCTCGCGCACCAGCGAATCGCGCCCGTCCGCGGCGACCAGCAGCCGACCCGCGATGACCTGCCCGTCACCGAGCACCACCCGCGACGCGGTCTCCGCGCGATCGATCTCGACGATGGATGCCGGGCAGACGAGCCGGATGTCGGGCGAGGACTCCAAGGCTTCCCAAAGTGCGAGCTGTATCACCCGGTTCTCGACGATGTGCCCGAGATCGGGCTCCCCGAGCGATTGGGCATCGAAATGGATGCTCCCGCCGCCGAGTGCATCCCACACACACATCTTGCGATAGGGGTTGGCGCCGAGCGCCGCGATGCGCTCCCACGCGCCCAAACGCGCGAGGATCCGCTGACTCGCCCGACTCAAGGCCGAGACACGCAGGTCGATCTCCCCCGCCGGCCAATCGCGCTGCGGCGCACGGGTCTCGATGACCGCGATCCGCAGCCCCTTGCCGGAACAGGCGCGGGCGAGTGCGGCGCCGACCATTCCGCCGCCGACCACGAGCAGGTCGTACAGAGGCCCCTGCGACGCCGTCATGTCCGGAATGCGTGACGACATGGACTCAGTTTCGTGCATCGACCTTCTCCAAAGGGACCCCGCAGGCGAGACGTGGCAAGCGCCCGCCCACGCCCATGAACCGCTGCGCCACGCGGTGGCGCGCCGGGGGGACGAGATCCAAACCCAGCATGGCCGCATTGCGTGCGAGCCGCAGCGGCGTCCAGGGGTTGACGAAGAGGCGGGCAAGCAGGTCGGTCAGTCGTGCGGTGCTCGGCTGATCCGACCCGCGCCAGGCCCGATAGTCCGAGAGTGCCGCCGGACCACCGAGATCAGCACCCGCGCGGGCGCTTTGGGCGATGACCTCGGCGAGGGCGGCGACGTCGCGCAGACCGAGGTTGAAACCTTGGCCCGCCACCGGATGGAGCGTGTGTGCCGCGTTGCCGATCAGCACGACACGCGGCTGCACCGGGTTGCGCGTAAGCACCAGCTTCAGGGGATAGGCGCGACGCGGGCCGACTTGGAGAAAGCGTCCGAGTCGGTAGCCGAAGCGCGCCTGGAGACGGCCGAGAAATGCCTCGTCCGAGAGCGCCAGCAAGTCGCTTGTCTCGTCGCGACGACAGGTCCAGACGACGGAGTAGCGCCCGCCGGTCATCGGCAGCAAGGCCAAGGGCCCCGTGGCGGTGAAGCGCTCGAAGGCCACACCGGTGCGCGGGCGATCGGGCGAGACCGTCGTAATGACGGCGTCCTGCTCGTAGCGCTCGTCTCGGGTCTCGAGATCGAGCTGTCGGCGCACCGCAGAGTCGCCTCCGTCGGCCGCCACCAGCAAAGGGGTGCTCAGACGTAGCCGCTCCTCCCCGAGGCGCGCCTCGAGCTCGACCCGGTCGGCCACGATGCGGTGCTCCGAGAGTCGTGCCGGGCAGAGCAGCTCGACATCGGGAGACACGGCGAGTGCGGTGCGTATGGCAGCCCCCATCACGCGCGCCGGGGCGACGTAACCGAGTGCCTCCACACCCGCATCGTCCGGACCGAGCCGTGTGAACCCGCAATGCCCGCGATCGGAGACATGGACCTGCCGAATCGGCTCTGCCTCGGGGGCGATGTCCGGCCAGACGCCGATCGCTTCGAGGATCCGGCGACTGCCCCAAGACAAGGCAATGACGCGCTCGTCGTAGCTCGGCTGGTGCTCGGCGGAGGCCGACACCGCCTCAACGACCGCGATCCGCAGACCGCAGCCGGACAGGGCGCAGGCCAGGCTGCCGCCCACCAGGCCTCCACCGATAATCACCAGGTCGTATTCGTGCATGGTTTGCTTGCCTGTTAAACCGCGTCCAGGGCGAGGTGCTCGCTTGCGACCGAACTCGGCGTTGGGTGCATCCATAATCCTAAGCGCAGACGCGACTTAAAATGATATCTTTTTTAATCTCTTAAACCGCGCAAGCTCCAACGGTCGTCAAGCCTGCCGGGGCCGATCCCACCCAAAAAAACATCGCATACCGCGCCGGGCGCGGTTTAATCGCCCGCCATGAGGGATTCGATCGCATCGGGATCCTTCGGTGCCGCGGCCGAGATGATCTCGTTGCCCGACTCCGTGATCAGGACATCGTCCTCGATGCGGATCCCGATGCGTCGATAAGGCTCCGGGATCGCATCCGAGTCGGTTAAATAGAGTCCGGGCTCCACCGTCAACACCATCCCGGGCTCGAAGGGTCGCCATGCGCCCTTCTGCTTGTAGCTTCCGACGTCGTGGACATCCATCCCCAGCCAATGCCCCGTGCGGTGCATGTAGTAAGGCTTGTGTGCTTCCTCCTTGATCAGCTCGGCGAGCTTACCCTTGAGCAGGCCGAGATGGATCAGGCCCTTGGTCAAGACCTTGACCGCCTCGTCGTGCGGCTCGTTCCACAGATTGCCCGGCTTGGCCTTGCCGATCGCCGCGACCTGCGCCTCGAGCACCAGCTCGTAGAGCTCGCGCTGGGCCGCGCTGAAGCGTCCGTTCACGGGAAAGGTCCGGGTGATGTCGGAGGCGTAGCCGTNNGCGTCCAGCACGATCTCGTACAGGGCCTTCTGCTCCGGGCTGAAGCGCCCGTTGATGGGGAAGGTGCGCGTGATGTCGGCGGCGTAGCAGTCCAGCTCGCAGCCGGCGTCGATCAGCAGCAGCTCGCCGTCGTTCAGGCGGGCGTTGTTTTCCACGTAGTGCAGGATGCAGCCGTTGGCGCCGCCGCCGACGATCGGGGAGTACGCCTGATCGCGCGCACCCGAGACGGCGCAGAGGTGATGAAACTCGGCCTCGAGCCGGGACTCGTTCATGCCGGGCTCGCAGATCTGCATCAGCCGCCGGTGGGCGGCGGCGGAGATCTCCGCGGCTCGGCGCATCTGTTTGATCTCGGCAGGGCTCTTGCGCAGCCGCATCTCGTGCAGGACCGACTCGATGGTCACGAAGGTCTCGGGCGCGCCGGCGCCGGCGCGCACGTTGGCCCGAACGCGGTTGACCCAACCCATGACCTGCGCATCGAGCGCCGCATCGACCCCGATCGCAAAATACAGGCGCTCGCGCCCGTCGATCAGGGTCGGCATGATGGTATCGAGCTCGCTCAGCGGATACGCCTGATCGGCTCCGAAATCCGCAGTCGCGCCTTCTACGCCCGCGCGCCGGCCGTCCCACTGCTCGCGCTCCGGATCGCGAGGCCGACAAAAGAGCACGTACTCGCCGTCTTTGCGCTTCGGCGCAATCACGGCGAAGGCATCGGGTTCGGAAAAGCCCGTTAGATAGACGAAATCGCTGTTCTGGCGAAACGGGTAGTGGGCATCGCGATTGCGCACGACCTCGCGCGCGGCCGGAAGGATCGCGATGCCGTTCGGGCCGATCGCGCTGGCCAGGGCACGACGGCGTCGCTTGTATTCGGCCGCCGTCATGACTCGGACGAGGGCGCGCGAGCAACAACGCGCTCCTGGTAGATCGTCATCGCCGCAACCCGGATGAATTCGCTCACTTCGGTCAATGCCTCTTCGTTTTGCTCGTCGTCGTCGAGTCCGTCGAGATCCATGCGGGTCACGTCGGTAAAATCACCTAGGATCTCGCGGGTCTCCGGCGAGGGCTCCGCACCTGTATGGTCGAGTGTTCCCCAAGCGTAGAGGAACCCGCGCACCCAGTCATAGAGCGCCGTCGCCCGTTCTGCAAGGGGGCGTGTGTCATCGGGCAAAAACAGCGTGAGTGCGAACTCGGACGCCTCGAGCTCCTCGCGCGTCAGGCGGGCCAACGCCGACAGGGCCTCGAGCCCCTCCTCGATCGGCAGATCGCCCGCATCGGACTCGGGCCGGAGCTGGCGCAGCCAAGTGGCCTCGGGGTTCGCATCGCCGCCGCACATCAGGCCGCAGAGGATGCCGTGGGCCTCGCTGGGCGTCGCGCAAAGCGCGCCCGCCGCCAGATAACGGGCAAGCCGATCGTCGTCGATATTCGTGGCGACCTCCTCTCGGGGATAGGGCGGAAACGGGGATGGGTGCCGGAGGATCAAAAGCCCGGCAACCATGCGATAATACCACGCGCTTTCGCGCGATTGACCGCCCTCCGCACCCCTTCTATAGTGCGACGAACTTCAACGGAGTCGTGGACTTTGGCACATTTCGACCTCGACCAATTGGAACAACAGGTGGAGACCTTGATCCGCCTGAATCAGCGCCTGCGCGACGAAAACAAATCCCTGCGAGCTCGCCAAGAGACGCTGGTCGGCGAGCGCGGCGAGCTGATCGAAAAGACCGAGCAGGCACGCAGTCGAGTCGAGGCCATGTTGTCGCGTCTGCGCGCGATGGAGGAGAGTCTATGAGCGACGAGCCGATTCAGGTCAGCATCAGGATCCTCGACAAGGACTACCGAATCGCCTGCGCACCGGACGAGGAACAGGGACTGCGCGAATCGGCACGGATTCTCGACGGCAAGATGCGCGAGGTCCGCAAGACCGGACGCGTGATCGGCACCGATCGTATCGCCGTGATGGCGGCTCTGAATATTGCCCATGAGCTGTTTCAACTTCGGAAAACCCGCGTCGTGACCAATGGCGAGATCGACGCGCGGCTTGTGCTCCTGCAGGAACGCGTCGCGAAAGCGCTGGCGGCCGAACAGGCGCTGGACGCGTCAGGCGAAAGGGTATAGCCTTCTGCCTAAGACATCCCCTGCAGTGTCCGACAGTGGCCTGGGTAATTTCTTGAGCCTAATCACTGCCCTGGGGACATGGAAGTGAGGCTGTTGTGCAAGTCCGCCTTCGAGCGGGAAGCCTGAAGCCGAACCAAGTGTCCCCACTTGAACCTCTTGGTTCAAGAACAAAGGTCTGCAACGGCACAGGCGGGGGATGTCCCCTTTTTGACTCCCGCAATGCCTCATCCAAAACTCCTTCGCCGAGCGCTGCGTGCAAGCCGCCGAGCCTTGAGCAGCCGCTCGCAACGCAATCATTCGCGTCTCGTCGCTCGACTGCTTCGTCGCGAGATACGCTTTCGGCGCGCCCGCCGGATTGCGGCCTATTGGCCGGCCGATGGCGAGCTCGATCCGCGCCCCGTGCTGAACGACGCGCTAGCGGACGGAAAAGCGGTCTATCTCCCGGTCTTGGGCAAACGGATCGAGGGCCGATCCCGGGTCAAACTCCGCTTTGTGCGTTGGATCGCCGGCGAGACGATGCGCCCCAATCGCTTCGGCATCCCCGAGCCCACGCGGCGCGGCCGGCACATCCGCCCCGCTCGCCACCTCGACCAGATCCTGGTCCCGCTGGTGGGATTCGACAGCGCCTGCAATCGCATCGGCATGGGCGGCGGCTACTACGACCGCACCCTGGCCTATCTGAAGGGCCGCCGATTCTGGCGACGACCACGACTCATCGGCGTTGCGCACGAGTGCCAGCGCATCGAGACGATCGCGCCTGCCCCCTGGGATATCCCGCTCGACGCCGTCGTGACCGAGCGACGCATCTACTTTAAACCTAGATCCGGCAGTTGACCGCTTCGTGCTTCATGCAAGGTCTTGACGGTCTTGACGATCGCGCTCGTCTGACGGCTCACCGGCTGGGTGAAGGCCGCACTGCCACGCCTGGCGATCGTCGTGAATCTGCTGTCGGCCGCCATCATCGGCTTCGCCGCCCGGCGCAGGCGGGATTGGACGCCGGAGGATCCGTCCTGTGCGTGATCGGGGCGGTTGTCGCCGGGCGGCTTCGACATCGGGCCGCCGCGGACGCCTGAGCGGGGACGCTGGCTGCAGGCCCAGCACAAGACGGCTCAGGGCTGCGCTGCCGCACGGGAAATGCCGATCGAGTGGGCCTTGCATCAGAAAATGCTGGTCAGCCTCACCGCCCAGCGCGCCTCTTCGAGCAGGCCGCTGTCGGTGGTGATATCCCCGCCGTATTCGATGGTCAGGCGGCCGAACGGTAGCCGCACCTGCGCGTTGGCGCCGTAGCGATGCAGGTTGATCCGATTGTCCCAACCGGATTGGCCGAGCCGGGTCTCGCCGCCGGTGTTGTAGAAATAGCTCAAGCCGAGCGATGCCCAGTGGTTGACGCTGTAGGTGAGCGCCGTTTGGGTGCTGACGATCGGCCGCTGACTCAGGGTTTCCTCTGTCGGGTTCGGGCCGAAGTACGCGCCGTTGTCACCGAACCAGGCGACATCGCCCGCGATCATCCAGGCGAGCGGGCCACGCAGCCGTTGCCCGTAGCCCGCCTGCAGCGCCCCGGCAAACCGGTTCTGGCCCGCGTTGGTGTTCACGCCGACCGTCTTCAGCGGATCATAGGAGCCCGTGGGCAGGCTCAGATAGGCCGCGACACCGGCATAGCGTTCGGCCTCGCGGTTCACGTAGGGCCAGGTCGCCAGCATGAGACCCAGGTCGCCAATGCCGGTATTCGCGTCGACCGCCTGCAGCGACCCGCCGGGATCGACGCGACTGCGCGCCACCTGGGCGTAGACATACGCGGGACGTCGACCCCACTGGAAGGCGTGACCAATGCGCAGCGTGATCTGGTCGACGTCCAGCCGCGTATCGCTGGCCTGTCGTTTGCCTTCGCGGTAGAGATCGCCCCGCTCGCTTGAGCTGTAGGTCAACTGCACCGTGTTCAACCCGGGCGGGGGCGGTATCACGTCTTGGGGAACCAGGTCGATGGCATGGGCCGGCGCGAGGGGGGCCGCGCTCGATATCAGGAGCAACATGCAGCGAAGCAGACGAGTCATTGGACGAATAGGATCGGTTCAAGATGGTTGGATGCCCGAGCGCTGTGTAGGATACACCAGCAGTGTGGCTCGTTTAGCGCGATTCTGGTCACCGGTCGGCCCCGGGGCTGGCCTGCGACACGCCAACCTGCGCGGGGCAGCATCGCCTCAGCGCGCGCACCAACTGCAAAAGAGCCTTCCGCAAAGCCAGTGACAGCAATCCATGCAGACGATCCAGCCTCGCCACACACGCCAAGCTCCGCGTCTCTTCTCGTCGTGGCTCCCGGGGAGCGTCTTGCTGTTGGGCGTCATGGCGGGCTCGGCGCCGGACGCTTCGGCAGACACCCAGACGCTGAACGCGGCCACCTTGCTCAGCCCGGCTGGCGCAAGTCAGGTGACGCTGCCCCATGTCCTGAGCGCGGCGCAGATCCCGCCCGGTGGCGGGCGGGTGCGCTACCAGCTGTCCCTCCACCTGGACGCGGCCCCGGCGGAAGCCTTGGGCGTTTACATCCCAAAGCTCAGTGTGTCGGGTCAGCTCAGCCTGAACGGCGTCGTGGTCGGCGCCTGCGCCATCGGCGCCCTGGAAGACCTGCGCTGTCTGCATCAGCCGAGCCTGTTCGTGCCGCCGCCCGCGCTTTGGCGCGCCGGCGACAACCAGATCGCCATCGAGCTCTACGTCAACGACCGGCAGATGAACGGCCTCTCGCCGGTGCAGGTGGGGCCCGCTGACGCCTTGTATCGCGGTCCTTACCTGCAACGTCATCTGTGGCAGGTGGAGTCGCTGCGCGCCCTGACCTGGGTCGTCTTGTCGCTGGGGCTGTTGGCCTTGGCGCTGGCCTGGATCTTGCGCTCCGAGCCGCTGTATCTCTGGTTCGGTCTCTGCGCCGTTGCCAATGCCCTGAGCAATCTCAACGTCCTGGTCGCCGCGGTGCCGATCGGCGCCGAACTCTACAGTTGGTTCGTGTTTTCCATCCGCATGGTCACGGCGCCGCTGTTCTTGCTCATGCTCCTGGCCTTCTTCGGCCGCGCCCACGGTCGCCTCAAGGCGGTCCTGATCGGCTATGCCGTGCTGATGCCCGTGGCGACCTGGCTGAGCGGCAACGACCGCTGGGTCGTCCTGGGCCTCTATCTCCCCCTGGGTGCGGCCACGATCGCATTGACCGTTGCCATGCTCCGCTGGTCCTGGCGCTCGCGCCAGCCCATGCATGTCATGGTGACCTTCACCACCAGCGCGCTGCTGGTCGCCAGCGTGCTCGACCTGCTCCGCCTGGGCGGACGCGCTTCCTTCGAAGGCATCTACTGGGCGACCTATGCCTTCACGGCGGTGTTTCTGCTCCTCGGGGTCGTGCTGGTGTCGCGCTTGGCCAGCGCGCTCATTGCCGAGCGCAAGCTCTCGGCCATCGTGGCGCGCTACCGCGACCACCTGGAAGAGCTGGTTGCCGCACGCACCGCCGAACTCAGCCAGGCGCGTGCCGCCGCCGAGGACGCCAACCAGGCCAAGAGCCTGTTCCTGGCCAACATGAGTCATGAGATTCGCACACCCATGACCGGCATCATCGGGCTGGCGCAGCTGCTGCTGCGCGGCGCGCTGGAGCCCGGACAGCGCCAGGAGCTGCAAAAGCTCGAGGGGCTGGCGCGCTCCCTGCTCGGCATCCTCAACGACATCCTGGACCTGTCCAAGATCGAGGCCGGCCGGCTGGCCGTGGAACGGATTCCCTTCGATCTGCGCCGTGCGGTCGAGGACGTGCGTCAGTTGCTCGAGCTGAGCGCGCGCACCAAAGGCCTCGATTTCGGCATCGAGATCGATCCCGTCATGGCCACCCAGTACCGCGGCGACCCGCTGCGGCTCAAGCAGGTCCTCACCAACCTGCTGGGCAATGCCATCAAATTTACGCACCAGGGCGAGGTGCGCCTGCGCGTGCGCCCCGGTGGCCTCTGCGGGGAAGACGGACGGCTGTGTTTCGAGGTCGCGGACACCGGCATCGGCATCAGCGCCGAACAACAACAGCGCTTGTTTCAGGCCTTTTCCCAGGCCGACGACAGCACGACGCGCCAATTCGGCGGCACCGGCCTCGGGCTGGTCGTGACTCAACAGTTGATCGAGCTGATGGGCGGGCGGATCGCGCTCGAGAGCCATCCCGGCCAAGGCAGCTGCTTTCGCTTCGAGATCGCCGCGGAGCCGGTCGCGGCGCTCGCCGGGACATCGGTCGATGCAGGCGCTTGCGTGACCCATGCCGAGGCCATGTCGCCAACCGGTCGCGAGCCACAGGCCCCGTCCGGGGCGGACCCGGCCCTTGAGGATTCGCTCGCGGGCCGGCGTATCCTGTTGGTGGAGGACAACGCCATCAACCAGCAGATCGTCTGCGGTCTGCTGGCCGATACCGGGCTGCAGATCGAGGTCGCCGACAATGGCGCGCAGGCGCTCGAGCGGTTTCAGACCCTCATCGACGCCGCGGCCGGCGACGGTCCCCCGGAGCTGATCCTGATGGACCTGCAGATGCCGGTCATGGACGGCTACGAGGCCGCGCGGCGCATCCGCGCCCTGGATGCCGAGGTGCCCATCATCGCGCTGACCGCCAACGCCTTCTCCGAGCACGTCGAGCAGGCCCGCGCCGCGGGCATGAATGCCCATCTGAGCAAGCCCATCGAGCTGCAACAACTGAAGGCGATGATCGGCGCGTTTCTGCAGCCCGTCGCAACGCAGGGATCCCGGACAGCGGAGGAGACGCAAGAGGGGTGCCGTCAGGAGCGTTGCGGCGAGCAGGTATTGGAGACCTTTCACCAGACGCATCCTGGTCATTCTGATGGTCTCTAGGCCGCGGCCGACGTGTGTGCCGGTCTGCTCGATTGAGCCTTATCATGTCGCGTAGGAAACTGGCGCTTGCGTGATGCAGGAGAGAAGCGCGTGGAAGAGCTGACAATCGACGTGGCCGAGGGCGAGCACCCCGCGCAGGCGCTGCGCGAGCTCGCCGCCAACTTTCAGACCTTCTTCGAGACCGTCGGCGACATCATCCTGGTGGTCACCCCCGCGGGCCGCATCCTGTATGCCAACCAGGCCTGCCAGCGCATCCTCGGCTACAGCCGCGCCGAGCTGAGCCAGCTGCAGGTGCTCGACCTGCATCCCGCCGAGCTGGGCCTTGATCATCGTTTGGTCCAACTGCTTGCGGTCCCTGCGTAGTCAGGGCTTCCAGCCCTGATTCTGTCAGGCCAGGATGGCCTGACTACGCATTTGGCGGCCGATGTGGGCGAAGGGATGATCGAGGCCCCGAGCTGCGCGCCGAGGCCGGGGACATCTTTGCCGCCATGCTGCGCGGCGAGCGTCAGCACTGTCCGCTGCCCCTGATCGCCAAGGATGGCGCTTTGGTGCCCGTGGAGACCCGCATCTGGCCGGGCCGCTGGAACGGCGCCGACTGCATCTACTCCCTCATCAAGGACCTGAGCGCCGAGCAGGAGGCGCAGCAGCGCCTGGTGCAGCAGCTCGTGGCAGGGGAGCGCATCAGCAACGCAGAGCTCAAGGTCCGCTGCAAGGACGGGACGCTCCTCGACGGCCTCTTCTCCGGCGAGCTGATCCGCAGCCAGGGCCGCGCCTATCTGCTGAGCGTGATGCTCGACATCACCGCGCGCACGCGCGCTGAGCATCAGCTGCGCGCGAGCGAGCAGCGCTATCGTGCCTTGAGCGCCGATCTCGAGCGCCAGGTGCAGGCGCGCACCGCCGAGATCCGCGCCGCGAGCGCGGCACTTCAGGCCAGCGAAGAGCAGTACCGCATGCTCTTCAACAGCGCGGCAGACCCCATCTTCATCATCGATCTGCAGGGCCGCTTCCTCGCGGTCGACGACCAGGCCTGCCGGCACTACGGCTGGTCGCATGCTCAATGCCAGCATCGCCCTGCGTGAGGCCGAGCGCGGCGGCCGGAACCGGTTCCGTTGCTTCGAGGCGCAGATGAATGCCGCGCTGATGCGCTTCATGCAGACCCGCGAGGCGCTCGCCCCGGCCCTGCAACAATAGGCCTTCGAGCTGCACTAACAGCCGCAGCTCGATCTGCGCACCGACGCGGTCGACGGCGTCGAGGCCCTGCTGCGCTGGCAGCGGCCCGGGGTGGGTCTGGTCCAGATGGCAGGCAGCCCGGGGCTGCGCGTCATCGCCGAAGGGGTGGAGACACTTGCCATCGCCGAGCAGCTGCAGGGCATGGGCTGCGACGCGGCCCGGGGCGACCTCTATGCCAAGCCCATGCCGGCGCCCGAGCTTGAGCGCTGGCTGCAGGCACACGGGACAGCCCCACTGTCGCCGACTGGGTTCCGCGCGCCGATCCCCACGCGGCCGAGCCATGAATAGGTGCGGAGGCGGCGGTCGAGTATCCTATCCTCCTGACTGATCTTCAAGGAACCCCAGGGTGCTGGACGCCATCATCGATGCGACCCGAGGTCTGCTCAGGTCCCGCGGCCCGCGGACGTTTCTGCTGCCCGCGCTGGTGCTCGTGCTTGGGCTTGCGATCAGCCTGATGGCCTGGCAGCACAGCCGCGAGACGCTGACCCGACAGCTGGCGGCAGAGCTCAAGCTCACCGTCGATGAGGTCACCGACAGGATCGAGGCGCATTTCGAGACGAACGTCCAGATCCTGCTGGGTGTGGCCGCCCACTTCGGTGCGTCGACCCAGGTCGCGCGTGCGCAATTCGCACGCTATGTGCAGGCGTTGCATCTTCCGCAGCGTCATCCCGGCATCCAGGCCGTGGGCTATGTGCGTCTGATCGCGGCGGAAGAGCAGGCGGCGCATGTCGCCGAGCTGCGGCGCGAGGGCTTCGCTGAGTATGCGATCACCCCGCCCGGGGCGCGCGCGTTCTACACCCCGGTGGTCTACATCGAGCCGTTGTCCGGCAGCAACCTGCGCGCCTTGGGCTATGACAATGCAACCGAGCCGGTGCGCTGGGCCGCGGCGACCCGTGCGCGCGATACCGGCGAGCCGGCCCTGTCGGGGAAGGTCATCCTGCGCCAGGAGGACGCGGCCGACGCGCAGCCGGGCTTCGTCCTGTTGGTGCCGGTCTATCGTGAGGGCAGCACCCCGAGCACCGTGGCCGAGCGCCGTGCCGCGCTCACAGGCTGGGTCGGCTCGGTCCTGCGCATGGGCGATCTGATGCAGGCGGCGCTGACCCCGGAGCTGCAGCTGAGCCACCTCAGTGTCGACATCGGGATCGAGATCTTCGATGGCGAGCGTCCGCGGGAGGAGGCGCGCCTGTTTCGCTCGGGTCAGGCCGAGCGGACCGGGGCGCCCGCGTTCCATACGCTGCGTCAGTTGCCGCTGCAAGGGCATGTCTGGACCCTGCGGTTCACCTCCACCCCGGCGTTCGACGCGCGCCTGCGACAGGGCAAGCCGTTCTGGATCGCCCTTGCCGGCACCAGTAGCAGCCTGCTGCTGGCGCTCCTGGTGTGGGTCTTGGTCCGGGGTCAACAACGCAGTGACGAAGACCTGCATACGGCTCGACAAACGCTGGCCGCGCGGCATGCCATGGAAGCGGAGATCCGCACGCTCAATGCCTCGCTGGAGGCGAAGGTCGGTGCGCGCACGGCCGCGCTGCGCGCGAGCGAGGAGCGCTTCCGCGCCTTCTTCGACCTCGGCCTGGTCGGCATGGCCATCAGCACCCCGAGCGAAGGCCTCGTCGCCTGTAATGCCTACCTCTGTCGCCTGCTGGGCTATGCGTCGGAAGAGATTGAGGCGTTGAGCTGGCGGGATATCACGCATCCGGATGATCTGGACGCGGAGACGGCCCTCTACGCGCGTGTCATCGCCGGGGAGATCGACGGCTATCGGCTGGATAAGCGCTTCATGCGCAAGGACGGCAGCGCGGTGCCCTGCGCCCTCGCGGTGAGCTGCAAGCGGCAGGCGGACGGTGAGGTCGCGTATTTCGTCGGTTTCATCATCGACATCACGGAGCGTCAGCGGGCGCAAGCGCGGCTGCGCGAGAGCGAAGAGCACCTTGATTATCTCGCCTACCACGACGCACTCACCGGCCTGCCGAACCGACGGCTCGGCCGCGAGCGTCTGTCGCAGTATCTGCTCGGCGCCAAGGCCCACCGTCGCGCCCTCGCAGTGCTTTTCATGGACCTGGACAAGCTCAAATACTTCAACGACACCTACGGACACCTGGTCGGCGACACGCTGCTCATCCAGGCAGCCGAGCGTCTGGCCGAGCAGCTGCGCTCGGCCGACGGACCCTGTCGGCTCGGCGGGGACGAGTTCATGCTGGTGCTGACTGAATTGGCACCCGAGCAGGCGGCCATCGAGGCCCAAGCCATGAGCCAGCGTATCCTCGACATACTCGCCCAGCCATTCCACATCGATAACGCGGCACTCTACGTCTCCTTCTGCATCGGTATCGCGCTCTATCCGGACGACGGTACCGATGCCGAGACCCTGATGAACCATGCCGACGCCGCCCTGGCAGAGGCCAAGCGGACTGGCCAGCAGAGCTACCGTTTCTACGAGCCGCAAATGAATGCCAGGCTGCGGAGCTTCATCGAGACCCGCGACGCCCTGCGCCTCGCCCTGGAGCGGCGGGAGTTCCGCTTGCACTACCAGCCGCAGATCGACTTGCGCAGCGGTCAGGTGGTGGGGGTCGAGGCACTGATCCGTTGGCAGCGGCCGGATCAGGGTCTGATCATGCCGGGCGCCTTTTTGGGGACCGCGGAGGAGACCGGATTGATCGTGCCGATCGGTTACTGGGTCCTGCGCGAGGCCTGCCGGCAGGCTGCCGCTTGGCACAGCGCCGGATGGGAGGGGCTGGTCGTGGCCGTCAACCTCTCGGCGGTCCAGCTCAGGCAGGGCGATCTCGAGCAGCAGGTCCTGGATGCGGTCGCGCTCAGCGGGCTCGATCCGAGGCGACTGGAGCTGGAGCTGACCGAATCCATCCTGCTGGAGCACGGTGACTCGGTACGACAGGCGGTCGAGCGTTGGAAGGCGTGCGGCATCCAGTTGTCCATCGACGACTTCGGCACCGGCTACTCGAGCCTGGCCTATCTGAAACGCTTCAAGGTCGACACGCTCAAGATCGACCGGTCGTTCGTCACCGACCTCCATACCAACGCCGAGGACCGAGCGATCGTGCAAGCCGTGATCCAGATCGCGCGCGCCTTCAACCTGCGCACCCTCGCCGAAGGCGTGGAGGACGCGCGGCTGGCGCAAGCGCTGAAGAGCATGGGCTGCGACGCGGCCCAGGGCTACCTCTATGCCAAGCCCATGCCGGCGGCGGAGCTTGAGCGCTGGCTGCAGGCACGCGACCGCGACACAAGGGGTTGAGCCCCTTCGATCAAGGATCCTCGCGTATGCATCAACAACCACCGACGCCAACCGAGCGTCAGACGACGCCGGATCTGACCGAGCGGATGAACGACATCAGCGCCCGCAAGCGGGCCGAGGCGCAGGCGCAGGCCGCGGAGGCGAGACAGCGCAGGCTGCTCGAGCATCTGCCCACGGCCGTCTCCGTCGCCGCGCTGACACCCGATCGTCGCATCCTGTTCAGCAATGCCCAGTTCGAGCGCACCTTCGGCTACAGCCCGCAGGACATCCCCACCCTCGCCGACTGGGCCAGGCGCGCCTATCCCGACGCGGCCTATCGCGCCCGCGCCGCCGAGTGGTGGGACGGCGCAGTCGCCCGGGCCGCCGCCGGGAACGGGCAGATCGAGGCGAGGGAGTTTCGCGTCACGCGCAAAGACGGCGCCGAGCGCACTGTGCGGATCAGCGCATCCGTCGTCGATGACCTGCTCATCACCGCCTTCGACGATGTGACCGAGCGCACCCGGGCCGCCGCCGAGCTGGCCGCCAAGGAGGCCGAGCTGCGCCGGCTGATCGACGGCCTGCCCATGGCCGTGGCCATCATCACCCTGGACGCCAGCCCGCGCATCCTCTTCCTGAACCAGCAGATGGTGCAGACCTTCGGCTATACCCTGGCGGACATCCCCACGGTTGAGCAGTGGGCGCACCAGGCCTACCCGGACGCGGGCTACCGCCGAGAGGTCTTCGAGATCTGGGATGCGGCCGTTGCGCGCGCGGTCCACGAGACCGGCCAGGTGGAGTCCATGGAATTGCGTGTCACCTGCAAGGACGGGCGCGTGCGCGACACGCTGATCAACGCCATCGTCCTCGCGGACCGGCTGCTGATCGGGCTGATGGACATCAGTGAGCGGCGGCAAGCGGAGCGCGACCTGCGCTCGACGCGCGAGGCGCTGGAGCGCACCGCCTATGAACTCACCGAGGCCATCCCGGTCGGCACCTACACCATGGTGCTCAGGCCCGGCGCCGAGATGGCCCAGTTCGCCTTCATGAGCCGGCGCTTCCTGGAGCTGACCGGCCTCGAGCGCGAGGAGGCGCAGCGCGACACCATGAAGGCCTTTGCCGGCGTGCATCCCGAGGACTTCGACGACTGGGTGCGTCTGAATGCCGAGGCCTTCGCCGCCAAGCGGCGGTTCTTCGGACAGACGCGGGTCATCGTCAAGGGCGAGGTGCGCTGGGTCACCGCCGAGTCCATCCCGCGTGACCTGCCCGATGGCACGACGGTCTGGGAAGGGGTGCTGATCGATGTCACCGAGCGCGTGCGCGCCGAGCAGGCCCTCAAGCAGGCCAACCTGGACCTCAAGCGGCTCGCCACCACGGACCGGCTGACGGGGGCGCACAACCGCTGGTCATTCGAGGATGTCATCCTGGCTGAAATCGCGCGCCTGCACCGCTACGCCGAGCCCATGTCGCTGCTGTTGTTCGACGTCGATCATTTCAAAGTGATCAACGATACCCATGGCCACCAGGCGGGCGATACGGTGCTGGTGGAGCTGAGCCAACGTGTGCGCGCGCAGCTGCGCGCGGTCGATGCGCTGGCGCGCTGGGGCGGGGAGGAGTTCGCCGTGCTGTTGCCGCAATGCACGCTCGCACAGGCCGAGCCGGTGGCGGAGAAACTGCGCCGGCTGATCGCGAGCCAGCCCTTCGCGCAGGTCGGCCGGGTGACCGCGAGCTTCGGTGTCGCCGGGTTTCTGCCGCAAGATACGCTCGATACCGTGCTCAAGCGCGCCGACGACGCCCTTTACGCAGCCAAGTCTGCCGGTCGCAATCGGGTCTGTGTGGCAACAGATTAGGCATCACGGCTGTCGCTGACCGAGCGGCCTGCGTCGAGCGCAGGTCGGCCGGTCACGATCCTCGAAGGGGACACGAACAATCACCATGGACACAGGCCAGGAAAACCACCCAGTCAGCCCAAGGCCCGCGCAGGCGCCTTCAACGCCCGCATCGCAGCTCCCGCACCCGACCGATGCCCTGGAGCAGCGCGTCGCGGAGCGAACCGCGGCGCTGCAGGCCCAGCTCGATGCGCTTCGCCAGGTGGAGCAGCAGTTGCGCCAGAGCGAGGAGCGGCTGCGCTTGGCCATCGATGGCGCCAAGGTCGGCATCTGGAGCTGGGATCTACGCACCCAGGCGTTGTTCTTCTCGGAGCAATGCAAGCTGATGTTTGGCTTGCCGCTGGATGCGCCGGTGTCCTATGACTGCTTCCTCGCAACGCTGCACCCGCAGGAGCGCGAGCGCGTCGCCCGGCTCGTGGCGCACTCCCTCGAAACGGGCGCAGACTATGCGACCGAGTACCGCATCCGCCTGCCCGATGGGACGCCGCGTTGGATCAGCGCCATGGGCCGGGTGTATCGGTCGGCCGACGGAGCGGTCGAGCGCATGGGCGGCGTCACCCTCGACAGCACGGCGCGCAAAGACAGCGAGCAGCGCCTGCGGGCGAGCGAGGAGATCACGCGGCGACAGTTGGCCGAGATCCAGACCTATTACGACACCGCGCCGGTCGGCCTCGCGGTCCTGGATACGCAGCTGCGCTATCTGCGCCTGAATCAGCGCCTGGCCGAAATGAACGGACAGCCCGTCGCGGCCCATCTTGGGCGCGCGCTGCGCGAGCTGGTGCCCCAGCTCGCCGATGCGATCGAGCCGAAGCTGCGCATGGTGCTCGCCACCGGCAAGCCGCTGCGCAACCAGGAGATCCACGGCAAGCCCGATCCGCACACCGGCCGCTCGCGCACGCATCTGGAGCACTACTATCCGTTACTGGATGCGCGCGGAGCGGTGACGGGCATCAACATCGTGGTGGAGGACATCAGCAAACGGCGCACCATGGAAGAGGAGATCCGCGCACTCAACGCCACCCTCGAGCGTAAGGTCGAGCAGCGCACGCACGCGCTCGAAGCGGCCAACGCCGCGCTGCGCGCGAGCGAAGTGCGCTTCCGGCACTTGTTCGAGGATTCGCCTCAGCCCAGCGTGATCTTGGAGGACGGGCGTTATATCGCAGGCAACCGGGCCGCCCTGCACATGTTGGGGCTGCAACAGATGGAGGACTTGCTGGGACGCTCGCCGTTGGACTTCTCCACCCCGATGCAGCCCGACGGCACGCCATCCGCGGATAAGGCAGCCGAGATGATCCGTCTGGCCGAGGAAAACGGATCACACAGCTTCGAATGGCAGAACATCGATGCCCACGGCAAGGCGTTTTTCACCTCTACGATCCTGACCCCCATCCGCCAGGGCGGCAAGGCCCTGCTGCATGTGATCTCCCTGGACATCACCGAGCAGAAGCGCGCTCAGGCCCGCCTCGAATACCTGGCCCATTCCGACGAACTCACCGGCCTGCCCAACCGCCGCGCCCTCATCGAGCGGCTGCGCCAGGCGATAGACGCAGCCAGCGGAACCGATCAATTGGTCGCGGTCTGCTACCTCAACCTCGATGACTTCAAGCCGATCAACGACAGCTACGGGCACGCGTTCGGCGATGCGCTGTTGTGCGCGCTGGCCGAGCGTCTGCAGGGGTGCCTCCGTGCCCGGGATGCGCTGGCACGCGTCGGCGGCGACGAGTTTGGCCTCCTGCTCACCGGCCTGAGCTCGCCCTTCGCTGCCCTGGAGTTGGTGCAAGGGATCCTGAAACAAGTCAATCAGCCCATCGAGGTGCAGGGACATCGGCTGCACCTCTCCGCCAGCCTGGGGCTTACCCTGTTTCCGACCGACAGTGCCGGACCCGATGCCCTGCTGCAGCACGCCCACGAGGCCCTGTTCCGGGCCAAGGGCCGGAACAAGGGCGGCTATCACCTCTATGACCCGATCCAGGATCACGCAGAGCGCCAGCGCCGGCAATGGCGCCAGGACTTCGCCCAGGCCCTGCAGGCCGGACAGCTGCGGCTGCATTACCAGCCCAAGGTCGCGCTGAGCGACGGCAGCGTGCTCGGCGTGGAAGGGCTGGTGCGCTGGCAGCACCCGCGCCAGGGCATGCTTGCGCCGGAGCGCTTCCTGCCGCAGATCAAGGACACCCCGCTCGAGACCGCCCTGGGCGAATGGGTGATCGACACTGCCCTGGCGCAGCAGCAGGCCTGGCACCGTCAGGGTGTCGATCTGCCCGTGAGCCTCAACATCAGTCCGCGGCAGATTCAGGAGCCGAGCTTCAGCGCCTTTCTCGCCCGCGCGCTGGCCGAGCATTGCAAGGACGGCGCTGTTCAGCTCGAGATCGAGCTCCTGGAGATCGCCGCCCTGGAGAACGTCAACGCCGCCGCCGAGGTGATGCGCGCCTGCCGGGAGCTGGGCGTGCGCTTCTCCCTGGACGACTTCGGCACGGGCTACTCATCGCTGGCCTACTTTCATCAATTGCCCATCGACATCGTCAAGATCGATCGGCACTTCGTGCGCAACATGCTCGACAATCCCGAAGACCTAGCCATCGTCGAAGGGGTCGTGCGCATGGCCAAGGCCCTGCAACGGCCGGCGCTTGCCGAGGGGGTCGAGTCGGTGGAGATCGGACAGATGCTGCACCGGCTGGGCTGCCAATATGCCCAGGGCTATGGGATCGCGCGGCCGATGCCCGCGGAGCAGGTCCTGCCCTGGCTCGGCGACTGGCCCCGCAACCGCCCCTGGCACACCCTGGCCAGCGTCAGCCTCGACGCGGCGGCCAGCCTGCATCTGCTCTGGCGCCCCAGCTATGACTGCGGCGAGCCGCAGATCGACGAGGAGCACCGCGCGCTGTTCCAGCTGGCCAATGCGCTGCTGGACCTGGCCATCATCGATCCGGCGCCCGCCAACCTCATCCCCACCCTGGATGCCCTCCTCGAGCACGTCGCGGCGCATTTTGCCCACGAGGAGGTGCTCCTGCGCCAGCAGGGCTATGCGGGCCTCGAGCGCCACAGCGCCCTGCACAAACAGCTGCTCGAGCGGGCGCTCGCGCTGCGCACCGAGGTCGAGCAGGGCCGGCTGCGCTTCGGCCAGCTGGCGGAATTCTTATCCCAGGAGGTGGTCGCGCGTCATCTGCTGCATGAGGACCGCGACTTTTTCCCCTTGTTTGCGCAGACGGGGCAGGCCGCGTCCCAATGAGGCGACGGATGGGGCGATGGATGGGGCGATGGACGCCGCACTCGAGCACATCATGGGTCGGCGAGACAGACCCGGTTGCGGCCGAGGGTCTTTGCGGCATAGAGCTGTGCATCCGCCGCATCGATGAGGCTGCTCGGGGGCGCCTCGGGCGTAGGCTGGCGCAGGGCCGCCCCGAGACTGATGGTCACCCAGGGGCTGGTGGCAGGCAGAGGCCCCATGGGGGATGTGCAAGGCCTCCACCGCCGCCCGCAACTGTTCGGCGATCGAGGCCAGCCCCTCCCGGCTCACCCCGGGCAGCAGGCAAACGAACTCCTCGCCGCCGTAGCGCGCGACGAAGTCCTCGGCGCGCTTGAGCTTCTCAGACAGGGTGGCCGCGATGCGGCGCAGGCAGTCGTCGCCGGCCTGATGGCCCTGGCTGTCGTTGAAGGCCTTAAAGTGGTCTACAGGCGCGCGCCCGCACCGTCTATGAAAACACCACCCGCGACATCGCCGATCGCATCTTTCAGCCTAAAAAGAGCAGTTACACCTTGCCTAACGTCCATCAACGCCGCCCTGCTGGGCATGGAGGCGGTGGTCAGCGAGGACGCGGTGCGCCGCAACCTGCGCCGGCTCGATGAAGCCGACGGGGTCGCCTGGCTGCAGAAGCACCTCGACGCCTGCGTGGCCCCGGTGCTGGGCGTGCATCACCGCGCTGACCGACAACTGGTGGAGCCTGTTCGTGCGCCTGGCCGACCCGACTCGGCACACCGAGGCCATCACCAGCCGCCCGCTGCTGCTCAGCGCACCGGCGCGACTGACCCGTCACGGCGGGCAGACGCGCCTGACCATCAGCCATCCCCATGCCGAAGCCGGGTGGGTGGAGGCGACCTGCCGCGAGGTCGCGGCCTTCTTCGGCACCCTGCGCCGAACTGCGGAGCAGTTGAGTCCCCTGCAATGCTGATACCGGATGCTCTCGCGTGCGCTGGTGAAGTACCTCAACGGCCGCCAACTGCAACCGCCGGCCGCGCTGCCGGCCCCGGCGTAGCCGTCGAACCAGCCGCAATGTGTACTTGCCCGCGGGCCAAAAACGGCCCGTGACGGGCGTCTCCGGGTAGAGACAGCCATGACTGAACCATCCCCCCCACAGATCCGGATGTGACCAATTCGGTCATCCGGTTCCTCGGGAAACCGGGATCCCAACACGCATTCCGGCGCATCACTGCGCTACCCTGCAAACGATCAGACGTAGCTGAGGTGCTCTCCTTCCATGATGCCGGCGTTCAACCCTCGGCCGATCAGCCGCAGTCTCCCACCCTCATTGATCCGTTGCCGGATGAAACTCCGTCACCAGCCCCAGTCGATGTTGTCGAAGAATCCCGTGATGTCCGCGTCGTCAATCCATCCGATGTCGTGCGTCATGCACTGCTCGCGCAAGGACGCGAGGGCGTCGCGGGCGTTGCGCCCTTCCCGACAGCCATCGGAGAACGGCAGAACATCCTGCCGGATCTAGGTTAAATCGCGCGCGCTTTAGATCCGGCAAAGAGCCGATAGGCCGGGTTCTCGGTCTCTTCCCAGTATTGGTAACCCAAGGTATCGAGCGCCTCGCGAAAGGCATCCGTATCATCCGGCGGAATCTGGGCACCCATCAGGACTCGCCCGTAGGCCGCGCCGTGGTTGCGGTAGTGAAAGAGTGTGATGTTCCAACGCCTCCCCAGTGCCGAGAGAAAATCCAGCAACGCGCCCGGGCGCTCGGGGAACTCGAAGCGCACCAGGGTCTCGCACTCGATGCCTTCGGCATGCCCGCCGACCATGTAGCGGATATGCAGCTTGGCCGTCTCGTTCTCGGTCATGTCGAGCACGCCGAAACCTTTTTCCACCAGGCGGCCGATCAGCTCGGCACGCTCCTCGTCCCCACGCGCAAGCTCCACGCCGACGAAGACCTGCGCCCGTGACTGATCCGAGTAGCGATAGTTGAACTCGGTGATCTGACGCCGCCCGATCACGCGGCAGAAGGCCAGAAAGCTGCCTGGGCGCTCGGGGATCTCGACCGCGAGCAACGCCTCGCGCCGCTCGCCGAGCTCGGCGCGCTCGGCGATATGGCGCAGCCGATCGAAATTGACGTTGGCGCCGCTCTCGATCGCGATCAGATGCTCGCCCTTGATCCCGTGCGTCTCGACATACCGCTTCATGCCGGCGACCGCGAGCGCACCGGCCGGCTCGGCGATCCCGCGGGTATCGTCGAAGATGTCTTTGACCGCGGCGCAGATCTCGTCGGTGCTCACGAGCACGACCTCGTCGACGCGTTCTCGGGCGATTCGGAAGGTCTCCTCGCCGATCAGCTTTACGGCCACGCCGTCGGCAAAGAGCCCGACCTGCGCCAGCTCGACGCGCCGCCCTGCGGCGAGCGCCGCATGCAGCGTGGGCGCATCCTGCGGCTCCACACCGATGATGCGCACCTCCGGCATCAACCATTTGACGTAGGCCGCAACACCCGCGATCAATCCGCCGCCGCCCACCGGGACGAAGATCGCATAGGGCGGGACCGGATGCTGGCGCAGGATCTCCATCCCGATCGTCCCTTGACCGGCGATCACGTCGGGGTCATCGAAGGGGTGTAGAAAGGTCAGCCCCTTCTCCGCAACCAAGGTCATCGCATGGGCGAAGGCCTCGTCGTAGGAGTCGCCATGCAGGACGGCCTTGCCGCCGAGACGGCGCACCGCGCGCACCTTGATGGCAGGCGTGGTCCGCGGCATGACGATGATCGCCGGCACCCCGAGCTTGGCGGCACCGAGCGCAACCCCCTGTGCATGATTGCCCGCGCTGGCCGCGATCACGCCGCGCGCGCGGACCTCCGGATCCAGGTGGATCAGTTTGTTGTAGGCCCCGCGCAGCTTGAACGAGAAGACGGGCTGCAGGTCCTCGCGCTTGAGAAAGACCGCGTTCTCGAGCCGCGAGGAGAGCTGCGGCGCATGCGTCAGGGGTGTCTCGTGCGCCACATCGTAGACGCGAGCACGCAGTATCCGTTCGATATAGGCGTCGGGCATCTAAACCGCGTCCGGAGTGATATGCATTGTTCTTGGATTGGATCCGTGTCGACTGCATGCAGGAGCGTCGGAGCTGACGCGGTTTAGAGTGTCAAGAAGACGGGTTCTTAGGCCGTCTCTCCACCGAGTGCCGGACGGACATTTGGCATTGGACGCACTCGAAACGAAGCATCTCACTCTCGGCACGGTGTGACCCCGGACGGATCCGTGGGGTTTCTGGGCTCTGGTATGATACCGCCGGACCTAGAAAAGAGCAGGTTGGGCCGATCCGCGCGGGGCACAACCAATCGTCGACGCTGAGCTGGCGGCTGGAAGCTAAACCGCGCTCAGAGGGAGATGCTCATTTCCAGTGAGTTCGACGATTGATGCATCCACGGCCCTTAGCGGGGACGCGGTTTAAAATCATATCTTTTTTAATCTCTTAAACCGCGCCGGCTCCGGCGGTCGTCAAGTCTGCCGGGGCCGATCCCATCCAAACCCACTGCATACAGCTCCGAGCGCGGTTTAACGCCTCACACTCGACCAACACACCGGAGGACATATGAACACACAAGACGCCATGAAGAAACAGGCCGCCGAGGCGGCGCTTGCCTATGTCGAGGAGGGCATCATCGGGGTCGGCACAGGCTCGACCGTGAATCATTTCATCGATGCACTGGCCGGCATCAAGGGACGGATCGAGGGCGCCGTGTCGAGCTCGGTCGCCTCCACCGAGCGACTCAAGGCGCATGGGATCCCGGTTTACGACCTCAACGCCGTCGGCGAGCTCTCGCTCTACGTGGACGGGGCGGACGAATCCAACGCGCAGCTTCAGTTGATCAAGGGCGGCGGCGGTGCGCTCACTCGGGAGAAGATCGTCGCGGCGGCGAGTCGGCAGTTCGTCTGCATTGCCGACGAAAGCAAACTGGTCAAGGTCTTGGGTGCCTTCCCGCTGCCGGTGGAGGTGATTCCGATGGCACGCAGCTATGTGGCACGCGAGCTGGTCCAATTAGGCGGCACCCCGGTCTGGCGTGACGGTTTCGTCACCGACAACGGCAATCTGATCCTGGATGTACAGCATCTGGAGATCATGGAGCCCGCCAAGCTGGAACAGCAAATCAATAATATCGCCGGCGTGGTCACCGTCGGCATCTTTGCCTTGCGCCCGGCCGATGTCTTGATCCTCGGAACACCGGATGGACCCAAGACGCTGCGGGCCTAAACCGCGCCCGGAGCGGCATGAAGAGTTTTTGGATTGGGCCTGCCTCGGTCGGATCCTTGAGCGTCTGAGCTGACGCGGTTTAGGATGTTGAGAAATCGGAACTTTAAATCGCGCTTGTGACGAGTTTCGGCGGTGCATTCAACGCCGAACCCGCCCGGAGCTCAGGATCTTGCTCTGAACGCGATTTTATCGAGGCATCACGCCGGGGGGCGTATCTCGGAGTCAACAAGAGGAGAGGCGACCGCGATGGCGCGCCAACGAAATCTGAAGTCGGCCTAAAAAATATTAAATTCTAAACCGCGTGTCACTGAGATCGAGGATATCTCCGAAGCCAGACGCACGATGAAAACGACGCATGCCGCTCCGGACGCGGTTTAAGCAACAAAAAACGGGGCCCGAAGGCCCCGTTTCGCGTTCCATGCCAGACCTAAGCTAGCTTGGCTTAGAAGCTGTGCATCATGCCCACCGAGAAGCCGTCCCATTGCGAACCTGGGAGGACTTCCTTGGCATCGCTGTCAACCGCAGTGTAGAGCGCGTAAGCCTTGGTACGCTTGCTGAGGTTGTGATCGAACCCGATGGCCCAGGTTTCGATCTTGTTGTTGTACTCGGCATCGACTAAATCAGAGAAGAGCTGACCGCCCGCAGCGGCAACGAAGTCGCTGCCGAGCGAAAGATCGCTCTCGTAGTCGGCCTGACCGTACATGGCCTTGACCATGCTGTTGCCGAAGGCATAGCCGGCCTGGATCTGCCACAGGTCAACATCCTTCGAGGCGCCGGGGATGAAGAAGTTGGAGTTCTGATTCGGCGGATTGAAGGTACCCGCAATGAACGGATCGCTGCCCGGCTCGTGCTCGCGCTTCTCGTAGATGCCCGTCAGCGTAAAGCCGTTCCAGTCAAGCAAGCCAAGACCGACGCGGAAGGCCGTTGCGTCATTGTCCGTGTACGGACATGTGGAAAGCGTTCCGGCCGGGTCAGTTGCCGTTGCCGTGTACGGGCAATCATTGAAGTACAGGCTGGTGTTCCGGTCATTGAAATGCTCGTTGCCCAGCGACTCGTAGGCCAGCGACGCGTAGAAAGGCCCGTTGCTGTAGATACCGGCAACCGAATAGGCCCCTGCAATGCTGTCTTCGTTGAGGTTGAGGCCCTGATTGCCGCCCGTTGCGCCGCCGGCAGGAATGATGGCACCCATCAACTGGAAACCAGCCAGGCTCGGGCTGATGTAGGCGACGACATTGTCCGCACGGTAATCGCGGAAGCCGACCGTGCCGTTGTAGTCCGCCATGGTGTCGGAGAAGAGGTCCAGCTTGCCGGTCGAGATCTTCATCGGGGTGTCGTGACGCCCGATCAGGAAGGTACCCCAGCTGTCCCCGGCGAGACCGACGAATGTGTTTCGATAGGTGACACTGTCGTCGTTGTTCAGGACGTTGCCTTTGGCGTCGTTCAGATTGATGCCGAACTCGACCTGGTAGATGGCCTTGAGTCCGTTGCCCAGATCCTCGGAACCCTTGACGCCGATTCGGTTGGCGCGACCCTCACCGGGGATGTATCCGTTGCTGGACATGCCCCAACCGTCGAAGTCCTGGCCGGGTGCAACCCGCACCAGGGTCGGGTTCCCGTTGTTAAGAATTACGTTGCCGTTGCCATCCCTCGCGAAGTCGTATTCAGGAAGGACAACGTTCTTGACATTTGCATAGTCAAGAGAAACGTTCAGCTTGCCGTACAGGATCGCTTCGGCCATCGCGGCGCCCGGGACGACCATCGCGGCAGCGACCGCGAGGCTCAGGATCTTCTTGTTCATACTCTTCTCCGCTGTTGTGAATTTGTCAGGTAGACTGCAGAAACCAACGCAATCATGCTTTGCGTACCGAACTATAGTGGAAGGCGGAGTGTTTTGCAACAGAGTGGGACAAAAAAAGACACACACCCGGGACATGTTGCTTTTTAGCATCGGAGCACACCGAAGCAGGCGCCCGCCACTTGAGGCCCGAAGGCTGGACAGGCCAGCGAAGGTGTCGCTTTACGGACGAAGACAGCCGCCTGAACAAGCGATTCCGCTCGAGCGCCGACTTCGAGCGCAGCGAGATAAACCGATGTATCAGGCGACCGAAAACGAAGCAAAAAAGCACCACATCCGATTCTCGCCGAGACCGCCGGGGGACGCCTCGCCGAAAAGCCAGGGTTGACGTCGATGCCACATCGATAGGGTGTCGCGCAGAGTGTACAGCGCTCGCTTAGACAGGAACGGATCGGCAACGCAGGAGACGGATGCCGGTTGAACGACGAGTTCGCTCGGGATGTGGCTGGGGGACTAGGATTCGAACCTAGGTTGACGGAGTCAGAGTCCGCTGTCCTACCACTAGACGATCCCCCAAATTTGGATCGTGCCGCCGGCATCGAGGAGTGATGATGCCGGTCGACCAGGCCGCGATGAGCGCGCGCCCCGATTGCGGTACCCGCTGGAGAGGACTCGGGCGCGCCGAGCCTGCAATCGGGGGTGTTTGCTCCGCAGTCGAGGTGTCGCGGTCGAGCCGTTAACGCTTCGAGAACTGAGGACGCTTACGGGCCTTGTGGAGGCCGACCTTCTTACGCTCGACCTCGCGGGCATCGCGGGTCAGGAACCCGGCGCGGCGCATCGGCGAACGGAGATTCTCGTCGAACAGTACCAGCGCCCGGGCGATGCCGTGGCGGATTGCGCCGGCCTGACCCGTGTTGCCGCCACCGACGACGGTCGCCTTGATGTCGACGCGGTCGAGCAACCCGGCGGTTTCGAGCGGCTGACGTACGACCATACGCGCCGTCTCGCGGCCGAAGAACTGATCAAGCGGGCGATTGTTGACCGTGATGTTGCCGGACCCGAGGGTCAGGAAGATCCGGGCAGCGGACGTCTTGCGTCGACCGATGGCGTGTTGTCTCTCGGACATGCGTCTGATTCCTAAACGTTGAGCTCAAGGACTTGCGGCTGTTGCGCCTGGTGACCGTGCTCCGGCCCGGCATAGACACGCAGCTTCTTGAACATGGCCCGCCCGAGCGGTCCACGCGGCAGCATCCCCTTCACGGCGATCTCGATGGCGCGCTCGGGTTTGGAATCGAGCAGCTTGGCGAGACTCGTCGACTTGAGATTGCCGACGTAACCGGTGTGGTGGTAATACATCTTGTCTTCGCGCTTGTTCCCGGTCACCCGCACCTTCTCGGCATTGATGACGACCATATAGTCGCCGGTGTCGACGTGGGGGGTGTACTGCGGCTTGTGCTTACCGCGCAGGCGAAGGGCCAACTCGCTCGCGAGCCGCCCGAGGGTCTTGCCGTCGGCATCGACCAGATACCAGGCACGGCGGACTTCCGCCGGTTTTGCACTCACTGTCGTCGTCATGTCCTTCGCTCCGGGATGCCGTGCTCGCGTTGTCTCGACATCGAACCCGTCGTGACGGCATTGAGCCGGTACGGTTCGAGTGGCGAGTCGCGCGCGGGCCGTCGATTTCGTTTTCTGTGTCGAGAAAGACCGCGAAGTCTACGTGACGACATCGTCGCACGCAACCCGAAATTTAAGCCGCGATTCAGGCCGGTAACCTTAAACCGCGCCCGGCGCGGTATGCGATGTTTCCGGATGGGATCGGCCCCGGCAGATTTGACGAGCGTTGGAACCAGCGCGGTTTAAGGCATTCAAAAACAAATGATTTAAAACTACGTCCCGGCCGGAGGCCGTGGATGCACCAAACGTCGAGTTCACTGGAAAATTCAGCATCTCGCGATGGACGCGGTTTAGGGTAGCCGCAGCCGATCCACCACCCGCCCGCCGATCAGATGCTCCTGCAGGATCTCCTCCAGGTCCTCGCTGTCGACGTAGGTATACCAGGTGTCCTCCGGATAGACCACGATCACGGGTCCTTCAGCACAACGATCGAGACAACCGGCGGTGTTGATGCGCACCCCGCCACGCCCCGTCAGACCCAGCTCCTTGGTGCGACGCTTGAGGAAATCGCGCATCGCCGTGGCCCCGCACTGGTTGCAGCATTGGCTGCCGTCCTCGCGCTGGTTGGTGCAGAAGAAGACATGGTAACGGTAGTACGACATCTTAAATGACCTGGATTGAACGCAAAGCGGCCGCGGAAGGGTAACATAATCAAGCTCCGCAGCGACCGAGCGCCACCCACGTCCGAGGCAACAGGTCCGCCGGCATGGACGCACTCCGAACGAACCGACCGAGCCACTGGACGACCCGCGCGATTGAAGAACTCGACCGAAGACCCGCACAGCCTCTTGCAGACCGGCGCAAACCGCGAGCTGTTGCAGCTTGCCGATCAATGCGTCAAATGCGGGCTGTGCCTGCCGCACTGCCCGACGTTCCAACAGGCACGCCAAGAGGCGGACTCGCCGCGCGGGCGGATCGCCCTGATCCAAGGGTGGGCGGGCGGCCACTTGGCGATGACGTCGACCCTCGCCGGGCATCTCGACACCTGTCTCGGCTGCCTGAATTGCGAGCGCGTCTGCCCCTCGGAGGTCGCCTACGGGCGCATCGCCGATCAGGCGAAGGCGCTGCGCACGGCCGCGTCGCCCGCACCCGCGCGGACCCTCAAGCGGCTCGTGCTTCGCGCCTTGTCGAGCGCGCAGCTGATGAGCCGATTCGCCCGGATCACGCGCCTGTACCGCCGTCTTGGTCTGGCCCGACTGGTGGAGCGACTCAGGCTCGACCGAATCACCGCACTGCGCCCCTACCATCGAATGGCGACAGCGATGGGGGCCGTTGCGCGGCCGATCGCCCCACGCAACCCGGAAGGGGCGGACATCGATCTGTTCCTCGGCTGCATGGGCTCCGCGGCTGAAGGGCGTGCCGTCGAGGCGACCTTGAAGGTCGCGGCTCGACTGAATCTGCGCCCTCGCATTGTTTCGCCCGACACCTGCTGCGGCGCGATGCTCAGACACAACGGATTGCCCGCACAGGCCGACGCGCAGCGCGATGCCTGCGTTCGGACGCATGGCGAGCGCACGCTCGTGGGTCTGGCGAGCGCCTGTGTGGCCGAGCTTCGGGGGGATCCGGCGCTGCGCGACACCCTGGAGCTGTGCGCCTTCCTGGACGGGGTCGAGTGGCCGAAATCGCTGCGGATCCGACCCGATCGGCGTCGCGTCTTGGTCCATGAGCCCTGCTCGCATCGCAACCGGCTCGGCGGGAATGCCGCGGTCCATCGACTGCTCGGGCGCATCCACGGTCTGGAGATAACGCCGATGCCACCCGGCCAAGGCTGCTGCGGTGCCGCCGGAACCTACCTGCTCCAGCACCCGGCCATGGCCGAGGCCCTGCTCGCCGAGCTGCTGGCCCCGGTGCGTCTGGACACCCCGGACGTGATCGTCACCACCAATCCGGGGTGCGCCCTGCACCTGTCCGCAGGCGTTCGCGAGGCCGGGCTGGATATCGCGGTCCTGCATCCCGTCGAGCTGATCGCCGCGGCACTCGGCCCCGAGCCTTAAACCGCGCCCGATGCTGTATGCGTTGTTTTTGGATTGTCTCGGCCGCGCGAACTCCTGCGACGACCGGAGCTGGCGCGGTTTAAGGTGATTTCCGGGATCAGGATCTACCGGCAAAGCCGAACCAAGAAAAGCGCTCGAAGGCGCTGCTCGTTGTCGTTGTTGTTCGGAATCCGAGATACTGACCACAACTCATCACTCTTCGACCGGAGGAATCCATGACGACACGCCGTCTGACGCCTATCGACCAGATCCTGATCAACGCCGATCACGCACTGAGGACCCTGTTCGGGCGCCCGCAAACCACCGAACGCCCCAACCCGGCCGAGGACATCCCGGAGGCGGACCTTACCGACGAGCAGCGGCGGCACGTCGCACGCCTGATGCGGATCAACCACACCGGCGAGGTTTGCGCCCAGGCCCTCTATCAGGGTCAGGCGCTGACCGCCAAGCTGCCGGACACGCGCAAGCGCCTGGAGCGCTCCGCCAAGGAAGAAAACGATCACCTCGCCTGGTGTGCCGCGCGCCTGGAAGACCTGGGGGACCGCAAGAGTCTCTTGAACCCGCTGTGGTATGCGGGCTCCTTCGCGATGGGCGCGGCGGCCGGGCTGGCCGGCGACAAATGGAGCCTCGGCTTCGTCGTGGAGACCGAGCGTCAGGTGGAGGACCATCTCGACGAGCACCTCGCCCAGATCCCGAGCGACGACGAGAAGACGCGCACCGTCCTCGAGCAGATGAAGGCCGACGAGGTCCACCACGCGCAGATTGCCCACGCCGCCGGCGGGGCCGAGCTGCCGGCGCCGATTCGTTCGGCAATGCGCCTGACCTCGAAGGTGATGACAGGCACGGTCTACTGGGTCTAAACCGCGCTGAATCCCGCGATAGCGGGATTCAGCCCCCGAGATATTCCAGGTTGCGCCCGAGATTGCGCCCGTAAAAGATCTCGCTCAGCTCGCGGCGCAACAGCTTCTGGATCCGCTGGTGCTCGCGCTCGGAGAGATCCTTGGCCTCGATGCAGAAGAGATAGTCGTCGAGCCGAAAGTGCTTGATGACCATCTTGGTGTGGAAGAGGTTCTCTTGGTAGACGTTCACATCGACCATCTGATAGCGGTTCTTGGTGTCGCGCGACAGATAGTTCTGGATCGAGCTGATGTTGTGGTCGATGAAGTGCTTGCGCCCGCCGACATCGCGCGTGAAGCCGCGCACCCGGTAGTCCATGATGACCACGTCGGACTCCAACGCGTGGATCAGATAGTTCAAGGCCCGCAGCGGCGAGATCCGCCCGCAGGTGGAGACATCGATATCCGCGCGAAAGGTACTGATCCCGGTCTGCGGATTGCTCTCCGGATAGGTGTGGACCGTGATGTGGCTCTTGTCCAGATGGGCGACCACGGCCTCGGGCAAGGGGCCCGGCGAGGTGGTGTTGGAGATCTGCCCCGCCGCGATCGGCTCCTCTGAGATCAGCATGGTGACCGAGGCACCCTGCGGGTCGTAGTCCTGGTGCGCGACATTCAGGATGGTTGCACCGATGATCTCCGCGACATCCGTCAGGATCGCGGTCAGACGCTCGGCATTGTAGGCCTCGTCGATATACTGGATGTAGGCCTCGCGCTGCTCGTCCGAGTCCGCGTAACAGACATCGTAGATGTTGAAGCTGAGTGTCTTGGTGAGGTTGTTGAACCCCTCCAGGCGCAGCTTTTTCAGAGTCGTGGGCATCGGCGTAAGACCTCCAGAACAACAGGAGCGCGCACGCTACCGTTCCGGTTCGACGGATGCAAGAGCAGTATCGAGATCGCGGATCTCGAAATCGTGCGTGACGGTCGCGGTCGCGCCCAGCATGATGGATGCCGAGCAGTATTTCTCGGCGCTCAGCTTGATGGCCCGCTCCACGCGTTGCGGATCCAGGCCGCGTCCGGTCAGGATGAAATGGACATGGATCGCGGTGAAGACCTTGGGATCCGTCTCCGCGCGCTCGGCCGTCAACTCGACGACGCAGTCCGTCACCGCCTGGCGCGCCTTGCGCAGGATGAGCAAAACGTCGAACTGGGTGCAGCCGCCCAAGCCGATGAGCAGCATCTCCATCGGGCGCACCCCGATGTTGCGCCCCCCCAGATCGGGCGGCCCGTCCATCACAATGGCATGACCCGAGCCGGCCTCGCCCAGCATCGCTGCACCTTCGATCCATTTCACACGCGCTTTCATCCGAACTCTCCGCCGTCGTTCATCCCGCAAAATAAAGAAGACCCGATGCGCAACCCGCTCGCGCTCGGGGACATGCAGCCGCGGCGCGCCTCGCGTTTGTCGGTGTTCGACAAGGGACACGGGCGCGCCTAGAATCCAGACCAGAGTCCGGGACAGATCAGGCAGAGCGATCCATGACCATTCTGACGCCGCCCAAACAAGATCCCCGTTGGCTGGAGCCCTTGCTGCGTTACTGTCACACCAAGAGCTACGACAAGAACGTGGAATTCATCCGTCAGGGCGAGGCGGCCGACACGCTCTATTATCTCATCGAAGGTTCCGTCGCGGCGATGATCGACGATCCCGAGGAGCGTCGCGAGCTGCTGCTCGCCTACATCAACAAGGGCGAGTTCATCGGCGAGATGGGGCTCTTCGTCCCGCAGAAGATACGCAGCGTCATCATCCGCACCCGTACCAAGTGCAAGGTCGCGGAGATCAGCTACCAGCGGCTCGATCGTCTGCTCGATGTCGAGCTCAAAGAATACGCCAAGGATTTTCTCTACAGCGTCGGACTGCAACTCTCGCAGCGCCTGCGCCAGACCAGCCGCAAGGTCGGTCACCTGGCCTTCCTGGACGTGACCGGCCGCATCGCCGGTACACTGCTGGACCTCTGCAAGCAGCCCGACGCCATGACCCATCCCGACGGGATGCAGATCCGCGTTACCCGACAGGAGCTCTCCAGCATCGTCGGCTGCTCGCGCGAGATGGCCGGGCGTGTGCTCAAGAGCTTGGAGGAGCAGGGACTGGTCAGTGTAAAGGGCAAGACGATCGTGGTGTTCGGGACACGGTAGGGGGCTTTCAGCCGCCAGCCGGACGATGCTGCCGGATCAAACGCGATCCCGCCCGCGCGGGAGATCGTTGGGTTTGGGTGATCTCCGGGAAAAGAGCGACCGGCGTATAGGTGCGAATTTATTCGCACGCGGAGCCCCTAAGGCCTTCCAAGCATGCGCAGACCGGTGCTTATTCCCGGAAATAACCTGAGCCCGTCAGGGCAGCCGAAGAGTCGACTGCAAGTCGACGATCCCGGGGGAATCCAACTCATGACACCCCGAGAAACAGCCGCGCCAGCTCCTCGCCCGGATCATCGGCACGCATGAAGGCCTCGCCGACGAGGAAGGCGTTCACACCGCTCGCGCGCATCCGCGCCACATCTTCAGGGATCAGGATGCCGCTCTCGGTGACGAGAAGCCGGTCGCTCGGGACCCGCCCCAGAAGCCCGAGCGTCGTGTCCAGGGTCACCTCGAAGGTCCGAAGATTACGGTTGTTGATCCCGATCAGGCGGCCCGGGACCGCCAGCGCCCGCTCCAGCTCGTCCGCGTCGTGGACCTCCACCAGTACGTCGAGCCCGAGCTGTCCGGCCAGAGCATTCAGCTCGGCGAGGCGGGCATCGTCCAGACAAGCAGCAATCAGCAGGATGCAGTCCGCACCCAGGGCGCGGGCCTCGTAGACCTGATAGGGGTCGACGATGAAGTCCTTGCGGATCACCGGCAGGGCGCAGGCCGCGCGCGCCGCCTTGAGATCCTCGTCGCTCCCCTGAAAGAAATCACGGTCGGTCAGCACCGAAAGACAGGCCGCGCCCTTGCGGGCATAGCTCTGCGCGATCTCGGCGGGCCGAAAATCCGGGCGCAGCACACCCTTGCTCGGACTGGCCTTCTTGATCTCGGAGATCACCGCCGGGGCACCGGCCTCGATTTTAGCCCGGAGCGCGTCGGCGAACCCGCGCGGCGGATCGGCCTCATGTAAGCCTGCAGCCAGTCGATCGAGCGGCACGCACGCCGACCGGGCCGAGACCTCTTCGACCTTCCGGTGAATAATCTTTTTGAGGATGTCGGGGGTGTCGCTCATCGTCAATGACCGTCCTTCGCGCGATCGAAGCTCGCCGTCAGCTCGATCAAACGCTCGAGTCGACGCTCCGCCTCGCCGCTGGAGATGGCAACATCGGCTCGTGCCAGTCCTGCAGCGAGACTCTCGGCACGGCCGGCGGCATAGATCGCAGCGCCGGCATTCAGCTGAACGATATCCCGTGCCGGCCCCGCCTGGTTGGCGAGCACTCCGCGCAGCATCACCAGGCTCTCGGCCGGGTTCCCGACGCGGATTGTATCGAGATTCACGCGCTTCAGACCGAAGTCCTCGGGCTGGATGGCGTAGCGGCGGATCACGCCGTCCTTCAGCTCGGCCACGTCGGTGCTGTCGCCGATGCTGATCTCGTCCAGACCGTCGCGGGCATGGACAACCAGCACATGACGACTGCCGAGACGCTGCAGCACCAGCGCGAGCGGCTCGAGTAGATCCTCGCTGAAGACGCCGAGGACCTGATTGGGCGCACCGGCCGGATTGGTCAGCGGACCCAGGACGTTGAAGATGGTCCGCACGCCCAGTTCCTTGCGCGGGCCGATCGCGTGCTTCATGGCGCTGTGATGGCCCGGCGCGAACATGAAGCCCACACCGACCTCGCGCACGCAGCGCGCGATCTGCTCGGAGGTCAGATCCAGCCGCACACCGGCCGCTTCGAGCACGTCGGCCGCACCGGAGCGGCTGGAGACCGAGCGATTACCATGCTTGGCGACATGACAGCCGGCCGCCGCTGCGACAAACATACTGGTGGTCGAGACGTTGAAGGTCCCCGAGGAATCCCCGCCCGTGCCGACGATGTCGACCACATGATCGAGCCCGCCGATATCCACGCCGGTCGCCAGCTCGCGCATCACGCCTGCCGCCGCCGCGATCTCGGGCACCGCCTCGCCCTTCATGCGCAGCGCGATCAGGAAGCCGGCGATCTGTGCCGGGGTCGCACCGCCGGTCATGATGGTGCGCATGACCGTCGTCATCTCGTCGGCGGTGAGATCACGGTGCTCCAGGCAGCGGTTGATCGCCTCTCTCAGCTCCATTAAAACGCGCCCTTTGGTTGATGAGAAATCGTCATGTGGAAATCACCTTATCGCAGCTTTCGTCTGTCGGAGCTGCGCGTTTTAAGTGATTATTTTTAATCTAAACCGCGTCCAGCGCGACGTGCGTTATATTCATGTTGTGTCGGGCTCAAGGATTTTCCGACCTTTTTGGAGACGCGGTTTAAAAATTTAATATTTTTTTAATACTCTAAACCGCGCCGGCTACGACAGTCGTCGGAGCTGGCGCGGCCGATCCACTCCAACAAATGACGCATACCGCACCGGGCGCGGTTTAGATGACCCGAGAGAGCCGGCACCAGGCAAAGTGGTCGAAGGCTCGACTCGTTGTCGTTGTCGTAATCGGATTCCGGATGCCCACGAACACAAACACAAACACGACCACCCTCGAAAAGGCATTCTCTCGTCGAGTTGCTTGGCTTATTTTTGAACCTTTCCTAAACCGCGTCCAGAGCGACATGCTCAATTTCGAGTGAGTTCGACGGTTGGTGCATCCACGGCCCTTAGCGGGGACGCGGTTTAGAATGATATATTTCTTAAAATCTTAAACCGCGCCGGCTCCAGCGGACGTCAGGTCTGCCGGCGCCGATCCCATTCAAAAACATCGCTTACCGCGCCGGGCGCGGTTTAAGAAGTTTTTGAGGAGGTCATGGCCGTGCCGGGTCAGGATGGACTCCGGATGGAACTGCACGCCCTCGACCGCAAGCTCGCGATGGCGCACGCCCATGATGGCCTCGCGCTCGCCCTCGGCGGTCTCGGTCCAGGCCGTGACCTCAAGACACTCAGGCAGGGTCGCCTGCTCGATCACCAACGAGTGGTATCGGGTCGCCTCGAAGGGGTTTTCCAGTCCGCTGAACACACCGACGTTTGTGTGGTGGATTGGCGAGGTCTTGCCGTGCATCACGCTCGGCGCCTTGATGATGTGTCCGCCGAACGCCTGTCCGATCGATTGATGACCCAGACAGACACCGAGGATGGGCACACGCCCGGCCATCGCCTTGATCAGCGGGACTGAGATCCCGGCCTCGTTCGGCGTGCAGGGCCCGGGCGAGATCACGATCCGCTCGGGCGCCAGCGCAATCGCCTCGTCGAGACTCAGCTCGTCGTTGCGCACCACGCACACCTCCGCACCCAGCTCGCCCAGATATTGCACCAGGTTGTAGGTGAAGGAGTCGTAGTTGTCGATCATCAGGAGCATGGCGTTTTTAGGACAGGTTGACGTTGAGCAATCCGCTAGGTCGCAAGCGTATCACCAGCTTCCATCGGTCACCGAATTCGGTGTGAGCGTGCCCGACCGAGCCTTCTACATCAATTGCTCATCGGCGGGGTTTCGGCAGGAAGCTCGTCGCCCGGCAACGGTGGCCTGTCGGGCACCCGGCTCAGGACATCCGCATACTGCGCGAAGTCGGCCTGACTTGCCCTTTTGGCGATCAGGTCCTCTGTCTGGAGCGCCGAAAGCTTCTCGGCGAGCGCGATCACCAAAAAATGATCAAGCGAGGTGCCATCGCGCGCCGCAGCCTTGCGTGCTGCGTTCAGCAGAGAATCGGGTAGATCGAGGGCAAGTTGGGTCATGGTTCTCTCCTCAAGCGAGCGATGATCTGAGCGGGTGTCAGCACGTCCAGCGCAAAGCGTTCGGCAGCGGGGCGAAAATCCGTCGTGTTGTGGGTAATGATCGCGTTCGCTCGCCCGTTGATCGCGGTCTCCAACACCATTTCATCGTCACTATCGCGTAACTGCGGGCGCCACAGGTAGTGCAATCGAATCGGTTCACCCAGCGCTGCCCAAGTGTTGAGGATCGCGTCGATATCGGCGATTGACAAACCATGCACGACCCGCTGTTCCTGACGTTTCAAGACACTTTCGTACTCCAGGAACAGCGGAACCGAGAGCAAGGGCACGAAGCAACGCGCGGTCACTGACGCCAAGAGCTGGAACGATGCCCCGTTTCGGCTACGCAGTCCTGCGACAAGCACGCTGGTATCGACAACGACTCGCGGAGCATTGTTTGCCCAGGCAGTTCGGGCGTCGTCGCCGGACGCGGCTGCGATTGTCGAGCCGGTCATGGTCTGCGGTGATCGGATTCAACGCTCCAATCATCGACGACGACCAGACACCTCAACGCTTCGACGATGCTTTGGTCAGGATTTCCGACGACGAGACTGGCGATGAGCTTACTCCGACGAACGAGCGTGCCTGCAATCATAGCAAGCCGAGGCTCAAACGACCCGCCCGGCACCGCGCTCGATCCCCGCCTCGGCCAGGGCCACGGCGCGAAAGACCGCGCGACCCTTGCTCATGGTCTCCTTCCATTCGGCGTCCGGGACCGAGTCGGCCACGATGCCGGCGCCGGCCTGGATGTGGAGCATGCCGTCCTTGATGACGGCGGTGCGGATCGCGATGGCCGTGTCCATGTTGCCGTTCCAGGACAGATAGCCGACCGCGCCCGAGTAGATCCCGCGCTTGACGGGTTCCAGCTCGTCGATGATCTCCATCGCGCGGATCTTGGGCGCCCCGGAGACGGTCCCGGCCGGGAAGGTCGCGCGCAGCACGTCGATCGCGTCCATGCCCTCGCGCAGATCGCCGACCACGTTCGAGACGATGTGCATCACGTGCGAATAGCGCTCGACGATCATCTTGTCGGTCACCTGCACGCTACCGATCTCGGCGACGCGCCCGGCGTCGTTACGACCCAGATCGATCAGCATCAGATGCTCGGCCAGCTCCTTGGGATCGGCCAGCAGCTCGACTTCGAGCGCCTGGTCTTCGGCCTCGGTCTCGCCGCGACGGCGGGTGCCGGCGATCGGGCGGACCGTGACCACGCCGTCCTCGAGACGGGTCAGGATCTCGGGCGAGGAGCCGACGATGTGGAAATCGCCCAGATCGAGAAAATACATGTAGGGTGATGGATTGAGCCCGCGCAGCGCACGATACAGATCCAGCGGCGGCGCCCGGAAGGGGATGGAGAGACGCTGCGAGATCACGACCTGCATGCAGTCGCCGGCCAGGATGTAGTCCTTGATCCGCTCGACCGCCTGCTTGAACCCGTCCTCGGTGAAGCCGGAGACGAAGTCGGTCTCGCTGACCGTGCGCCCCGGCTCGGACGAGCGTCGCGGTGCACCGCAGCGCATCCGCTCGCACAGTGCATCGATGCGCGCCTCGCCGGCCTCCAGGGTATCCCCGGCGCTCGGATCGAGGTTCAGGATGATGTACATCCGTCCGCTGAGATTGTCGAAGACGACCACCTCGTCGGAGACCATCAGCAGGATGTCCGGCGTCTGCAGCTGATCCGGGTTGGGGCAGGTCGCCAGACGCGGCTCGATATAGCGGATGGTGTCGTAGCCGAAATAGCCGACCAGACCGCCGGTAAAGCGCGGCAGACAGGCGAGATCGGCAACCTTGAAGCGCTGCTGGTAGGCGTCGATCCAGGCCAGCGGATCGGCCGTTTCGACGGACTCGATCACCGCGCCGTCACGCTCGACGCGGATCGCGTGGCCGCTCACCCGCAGCAGGGTGCGGCAGGGCAGGCCGATGATGGAATAACGCCCCCACTTCTCGCCACCCTGCACGGATTCGAGCAGATAGGAGTAAGGCCCCTCGGCGAGCTTGAGATAGACGCTGAGCGGTGTGTCGAGGTCGGCAAGGACCTCGCGCAGGATCGTAATCCGGTTGTGGCCCTGGTCGGCCAGGGCGCGAAATGCGGCTGGGGTCATCGGGGTCTCCGAGCAATGGGATTCAAGGCAGGTCGGAACGCGGTCTCAACCCATCCCATTACACACATCTC
>NZ_DIUM01000037.1 GCF_002423035.1 Thiocapsa sp. UBA6158 | reverse complement strand
AACGCATCAGTTTCGGTCACACCCCTGGAACTGGCGCTATTTGATCCTCCGGCGGGTCGTTCAGATCGGCGTCTTGCTGCTGTTCTTCGGCACGCTGCACTGGGGTTGGTCCTTATTCGGACGCCCTATGTTGAGCGGAAACCTGAGTGCGTCGGAGGTCCTTGGAGTGGTGACGCTCGCCGATCCCTTCGCGACGCTTCAGATCCTGCTGACCGGGCACGTGCTGCAATTCGAAGTGCTCCTGGGTGCAGTGATCGTCTTGGGCGTCTTCGTGATCCTGGGCGGTCGGGTCTGGTGCTCCTGGGTCTGCCCGGTGAATCCGGTCACCGACTTTGCGGGCTTTCTGCATCGCAAGACCTGGCGCAAGAATCTCTTCGGGATTCCACGTTATCTGCGCTATACGGTACTGGCACTCGCACTGCTGCTGTCGGTCTTGATCGGGCTACCGGCATTCGAATGGGTGAGCCCGATCGGGGCCATGCACCGCGAGATCATCTTCGGTTTGGGTGTGGGCTGGACCGCAGTGGTCGGACTTTTTTTGTTCGATTGGCTAGTCGTGAAGCAAGGTTGGTGCGGCCACCTCTGTCCACTCGGTGCCTTTTATGCATTGGTGGGGCGGCACACGGCCCAGATCAGGGTCAAATTCGATCAATCGACCTGCAACGCTTGCGGGGACTGCCAAGCGATTTGCCCGGAGCCGCAGGTCCTGAACCTCAAACGGCTTGCGCAGGATGGACAGGTCCTCTCGGGTGAATGTACCAATTGCGCGCGTTGTATCCCGATCTGCCCGGAGAAAAGCCTGGCATTCGGGTGGCGCTTAAGCAAGCCGGGCTCCGAGTCCGTTCCGACGCACATCGGCTCATCATGAAGGAGGATAACCCATGACTATGCTTCCCCGTTCCCTCGCGCTCGTCGCCGGGGTCCTTCTGGCCGGCAGCTTCGCCCTTGCGCAAGACCTGTCCTGGATCGACGAGGATCTCGCCGGAACCGTTTTCGATTCTCCCGACCCGGTGAGCTTCGACTACCTCTCGATCGATCCGGAGGATGCCGACTCGACCTTGCCGACGGCGTTCGAGGATGCTCCGCCCTTGATCCCGCACAGCATCGAGGAGTCCGGCCTGATTACACTGAAGAACAACAAGTGCCTGAAATGTCATCACGACCAGGATCTCTGGGATCGGGACAAGGACGCGGACGAACCCTCCCCGATGCCCGAAAGTCATTACGTGAGCCTGCGCAGCGATCCGGGTACGGTCGAGAAAAAGATCATCGGGACCCGCTATTTCTGTATCCAGTGTCACGTCCCGCAGACCGAGGCGAATCTACTGGTCGGAAATGATTTCGACGCGCCTTGAGCGCATCCCGGCGTGCCTCGCCGACGGGGCACATCCGGATCCGACGCGCTAAACTCACGGGACCTTCATTCGCCATCGATCGTTAATGTCATCCAGCAGTCGTTGTCCCATCGCATCAGTGCGTCGCGATAGAGCGGGTGGATGTCGTCGATGATCGGGTTCGCGATGACAAGGTCCGCGACCGGCGAGAGGTCAGGCGTGAATCTCGGTACACTGGCGATCCGGGGCGAGCGCGGTGTTTTGGTGACGAGCCTGGACGCGCTGGTGCATGTGCCCTGGAATCCCTTTTTCTCGTCGCTGCCGGAACTGATCCGGGAGGGCGTCGTCGAGCCGTTCGGCCGATGAGCCGTGGCGATGCCGGCCGGCGACGCCTTTGAATCAACTCATATTGTTGCCAAAGCTCGCGCGACCGACGATCAAGGGATCGACCGGGCCGACATTGCGCAGATCCTTGCCCGTGTAATCCAGCGCGCTCAGGACATGCCGCAGGGCATTGAGCCGGGCACGCTTTTTACAATCGGATTTGACCACGATCCAGGGACATTCGGAGTGGTCGGTGTGGAAAAACATCGATTCCTTGGCGACCGTGTACTCGTCCCACTTGTCCAGTGAGGCCAGATCGATCGGGCTGAGCTTCCATTGCTTCAGCGGATGGAGACGACGCTCTTTGAACCGGCGACGCTGCTCTTTCTGGCTGACCGAAAACCACAGCTTGAAGAGGCGGATCCCGCTATTGACCAGATGGCGCTCCATTTCCGGGGCCTGGTGCATGAACCGCATATACTCCTGTTCAGAGCAGAACCCCATCACGCGCTCGACCCCGGCGCGATTGTACCAGGAGCGATCGAACAGGACGATCTCACCCGCGGTCGGCAGGTGCTTGAGATAACGCTGGAAGTACCACTGACCCTGCTCTTCGATCGACGGCTTCTCCAGTGCAACCACGCGTGCACCGCGCGGATTGAGATGCTCCATGAAGCGCTTGATGGTGCCTCCCTTGCCGGCCGCGTCGCGCCCTTCAAAGAGAATGACCACACGCTGACCGCTTTCCTTGACCCATGCCTGCAGCTTTAACAGCTCGACCTGAAGGTGATACTTCTGGCGCTCGTAGTTTTTGCGCGAGAGCCGATTCTTATAGGGGTAGACGGCGTTTCGCCAATCCTCCACCAGCTCGTCGTCCGGACTGACCGGCAGCCGGGTCTCGAACTTCTGCCAGCGCAGCAGTGCGCTCTTCAGTGCGGCGGCGTCATCCGGCGATGCGCCCTCGAGGATGGATTCTAGTGCCAGCAGCGCCGCATCGTAGTTCTCGGGTCTTGGCTGCATGTTGTCCAGGATGTCCTCGGCCGCGGTGAACTGCGCATCCTGTGCCTCGGCGCTCTGCTGCAGGACCGCGAAGGTCTCCACCGCATCGGCGGTCGTCAGGTCATCAACCGGGTGTTGGTCCATCGGTATGGGTCGATCGGGAACCTCGTAACTCATCGTTCTCTGCTCTGCTGTTCTCTGGGTTTAAATACGGGTGACGTCAGCTTTAAATGATAAACCACGGTTGCTGCAAATTCACGGCTGGGGCGGCTCACCGCGGCACTGGCGGGTCACCGCGGACGATCTGGCCGACATCCGCAGTGTTTATGCCCTGGATCTGCCGGGTCAGGGCGAGGCGCCTGCCCGCGACGTGGCGACCGGTCCGCAGGCACTCGCGCGACTGTTCATCGCGTTTGCCGACGGCCTGAGTCTGGAGCGATTCGACCTCGACGGCCATTCCCGGGGCGCGGCGCTCGCCATCCTGGTCGCCGCACACCGGCCCGATCGGGTGGATCGCCTGGTGCTGACCAGCTGGGCGCGACCCGCAATCCGCTCGAGCAGCTCGCGGCGAAGGCGGGGTCTTGTCATCCTGTGTCTCTGGGTTGGGTTGTCGCCATGGCCAGACCACTGCGAATCGCGCTTGAGCGGGACCTGTCAGGTTTCGTAATCGCTCACCGCGAGCGAGTCAGGCTCGGTAGACGGAACTCCGGTGGCCGACGCGGACGATTTCAACGCTCAAGCGCTCGTCTTCGATCCTTTATACCACGCGATACCCTACTACTCGAATCCGATAGGTCATTGAGGTGCCGGCCAGTGTGCGGCAACCATCCGGTCTTGGGTTGACACCGAGAGACATGACGGCGTCGAGAATGTGCCGAAGGACGCCGCGTTCGATGTGCTTGATCTCCTTGCGCGCGGACTCGTTCCACTCAATCCGATAAGAGGTGATCGCATTCACGCTTATCCGTGACAGCCTCGTGTGAAAGGGTTAGCTCACCGCGGCGCTCCGCGACGATGGCCAAGCCCGCGAGATCCTCGATCACATGGGTTGGTCCCGGGACGCACAAGGGTTTTGAGCAGGCCGGCACTTTATGGTTCGACATTCCTAGCGAATCCACAAGGTCTTGGCGTTGAGGAACTCATGGATGCCCAAGGCTCCGAGCTCGCGCCCATAGCCGGAGTCTTTGATCCCGCCGAAGGGCAGACGAGGGTCGCTCTTGACCAGTGCGTTGACGAATGCGCATCCGCACGCCATCCGGCGTGCAAAGCGCTCGCCGCGGGCGCTGTCGCGCGTCCAGACGCTGCCGCCGAGCCCGAAGCGGGTGTCGTTGGCGATCTCGAGCGCCTCGGCCTCGTCGGCCGCGCGCAGGACGGCTGCCACGGGACCGAACAGCTCGTCGTCGTAGGCCGGCATGCCGGGTCCGACGGCGTCGAGCAAGGTCGCTGCGTAGAACCAGCCGGGGCGATCCAAAGGCTGTCCGCCGAGGATCAGGCGTGCACCGGCGTCGAGACTGGCGAGCACCTGTTGATGGAGGGTGTCGCGAAGATCTGCACGCGCGAGCGGTGCCAAGGTCGTCTTCGGGTCCAGTGGATCGCCCGGAACCAGCGCCTCGATTGCGGTGCGCAGACGCGCGACGAAGGTCTCGGCGATCGCGTCGACGACGATGAAACGCTTGGCCGCGATACAGCTCTGGCCGGCGTTCATGAAACGCGAGCGCGCGGCGGTGGCGACGGCCTCGTCGAGGTCGGCGTCCTCCAGCACCACGAAGGCGTCGGAGCCGCCGAGCTCGAGCACTGTCCGCTTGAGGTTCTCGCCGGCGATGGACGCGACCCGTCGGCCCGCCGCGTCGCTGCCCGTGAGGCTCACGCCGCGCACGCGCGGGTCGGCGACGACACCCTCGGCGCGGCGGGCGTCGATCGGCAGCGTGCTGAAGACACCGTCCGGGGCGCCCGCGTCCTCGAATAGGCGTTCGATCGCCAAGGCGCAGCGCGGGACATTCGAGGCGTGCTTGAGCAGGACCGGATTACCGGCCGCGATTGCGGGTGCGGCGCAGCGAAACACCTGCCAGAAGGGGAAGTTCCACGGCATCACGGCGAGCAGCGGGCCCAGCGGCTGATGGACGAGCAGGCTGCGCGAGGCATCGGAGGCGATCGGCTCGTCGGCGAGCAGTCGTTCGGCGTTCTCGGCATAGTAGTCGCAGACCAGTGCGCACTTGCCGATTTCGGCCTCGGCCTCGCCGATCAGCTTGCCCATCTCCAAGGTCATCCGCCGGGCCAAATCCGGGGTTCGGGCGCGTAGGAGTGCGGCGACCTCGTGCAGCAGGCGTGCGCGTTCGGCGACAGGCCGGGCTCCCCACGTCGACGCGGCCCGCGCTGCCGCGTCGAGCGCGGCCTCCAGCGCGGTCTCGTCGATCGTCTCGATCTGCTCCAGGGGCTCGCCGGTGTAGGGGTTGATGGATTGCAATGGCATCGGGATGTCTCCTCCGTTTCGGTCGGTCCGGCCCGAGAATGGACCTTTTCCGGTTTGAACCGCAACGGCGCCGAGTGTGCCAAGACGCGTTCGATCCGGCCGCCTTGTCCGTCGTTTGCCGCGGTCACCACGCGCGCTCGTGCAGGCCGAAATGCCCCTGGTGAAGCATATTCATGCCGGGCTCGAAGATCGGGCGCTGCTCGGCGCCATCGCCGAGGCCGCAGCCCGCGCTGTCTCGCCCTGCCCGGTGGTGGGTTTCAAGTACCACGCCTTCATGATGGCGCATGCCGTTCGGCGCACCGTCACGCAGGGTCGCGTTGAAGATCGTTGGCCGTCACTGCTTTGGGCGGCCGACGTGCTCAAGGCCAGTCAGGCGACCGAAGCGCGTCAGACCGGCTGGCGAATGGATCCGATCGAGACGGATCGGGTGCCGACGCGCACGCAGGCCGAGGACGCATTCGTCTCGGCGATGGAGCGCTGGGATCCGGAGGCTGCGGACAGGGCCATCGTCGGACTCTACCGAGCGGTTCCGCAGGAACGCCTCTTCGATCTGCTGTTCCGGTATGCCGCACGCGATTTCCGCAGCATCGGACACAAGGCGATCACGGTAACCAACTGCCATCGGTTGCTGCACACATTGGGTTGGTCGGATGCCGAGCCCCTCTTGCGATCCCTGACCTACGCACTGCAGAACCACGCCGACGAGCCCAACCCCGCGCAGAACGATCTGGCCGCCGATCGGCCGTGGCGGGAGAATCTCGCGCTCGCCGAGGATCTCCCGTCGAACCGGCAGTCGGGAACGCCCGAGCCGCCGGCGATCCCGGATCTGCTCGCGACCTTTCGAGAGGGCTCCGCCACGGACACGTCGCGGGCGATCGCCGCGGCGCTTCGGCAGGGCGTCGACCCGCAGACACTCTGGACGGCGATCATCCTCGCTGCCGGCGAGCTGCTCATCAGGCGACCGGGCATCGTCGCGATCCACGCCAATACGACCGCCGAGGCCTTGCACCAAGGCTACCGCCGGAGCCGGGACGATCAGACGCGCAAGCTGCTGATGCTGCAGGCTGCCGCATTCATGCCCTTGTTCCGCGATCGACTCGGCAGCGGCGTGCGTCCATTGAGGATCGACGGGTTGGAGCCCGAGGAATCCGCGGACTCCGCGACCGAGCCGGACCGGCAGCTCGGCGAGATCTGTGCCGCCATCGGCGTCGACCGAGACCTTGCCGCAGGCAAGGCGCTGGCCTACTTTCAAGGCACTCGTGAGCAGGCCGCCTTCCAGGAGCTGGCACGGCATGACACCGTCGACCGCAACCTCGGCTATCACGACGACAAGCTCATCGAAGCGATGCTCGAGAACGCCCGCCATCTCGAAGCGCCGTGGCAGGCCAGGTATCTCGCCGTCAGCGTCTATGATCTGAATGGACCGGGGACGCCGCGAAACGCGGTCGTGGTGCGCGCTCGGGAGTTGCTGCGGTCGTGAGTCGCTTCTTGACCAGGACAAGGGGCGACTAAAGTCGCCCCTTGGTCGTGCTTTTCCCGGAGATCCCCGGAGAATGCAGACCTGCACCGGGCACCGAATCCTCTTCGGAGGCTGTCGTCCGGAAAAGGTCAGTCGACCGAAGAGCTCAAACGATCGTGGCGGCAGCGCGGACGTCCGAAAACCCGATACTCGATAACCGAGACCCGATCCGGAGGAGGCCACGTCCATGTGCGGACGCTACGCCCTGTACAGTCCGGCCGATGCGATCGCCGACCTCTTCGACGCCACAGCGGAGATCGATGACCTCGCGCCGCGTTACAACGCGGCCCCGATGCAATGGCTTCCCGTGATCCGTCGGCGCCCGAGCGGGGAGCGAGTCATCCACGCACTGCGCTGGGGTCTGCTGCCGAGTTGGGCGAAGGACGAGACGATCGCTGCGCGGTTGAGCAATGCCCGCGCCGAGACGCTGTCCGAAAAGCCGGCCTTTCGGGCCGCCTATCGTGCGCGGCGCTGCATCGTTCCCGCCGACGGTTTCTACGAGTGGGCCAAGCGCCCGGACGGCAAGCAGCCCTATTTCATCCATGCACCGAACGACACCGTCCTCGCCTTCGCCGGTCTCTGGGAGCGCTGGACCCGCCCCGCGGACGCAGAGGTGATCGACAGCTTCACGATCGTGACGACCCAGGCCGATCCGCGCATCCAACCGCTGCATGACCGGATGCCGGTGATCCTGGCGCCCGAGGTCGTGGACGTCTGGCTCGATCGCGCGACCGACCCGGCTAGGCTCTCGGAGCTGCTCATGCCTTGTCCTGAGGAGCGGCTCGCGATACATCCGGTCTCTCGTGCGGTGGGAAATGTCCGCAACGAGGGATCCGAGCTGACCGCGGCGGTCGCCGATGCCGACGTGGGCCACGCGGCTTGAATCTATCCGGATCAGCGGCGTCTCTATACCCTCGCCGGCCGCTGCAACTCGTCGAAGTGTCCGCTTAAACCGCGCCCAGCCCGGTATGCGATGTTTTTGGATGGGATCGGCCCCGGCAGGCTTCACGAGCGATGGAGTCGGCACGGTTTAAGATATCCATGCGACGAAATTTCAGGTCCCCTCGGTATATCATCCCGCCGAAGCCAACCGCGGAGCACCGCCATGACCAGGATCGGAACACCCGGCGCCGCAGGCGCCACCCGTATGATGTTGCTCGGCTCGGGCGAGCTCGGCAAGGAGGTGGCGATCGAGGCGCAGCGTTTCGGGGTGGAGGTGATCGCCGTGGATCGCTACCCGGGCGCGCCGGCGATGCAGGTCGCGCATCGCAGCCATGTCATGAATATGCTGGATGCCGACGCACTGGCGGCGCTGGTGGCTGCGGAGGCCCCGGCACTGATCGTCCCCGAGATCGAGGCGATCGCTACGGCGACCTTGCTGGAGCTCGAAGCCGCGGGCCGTCATGTCGTCCCCACGGCGCGCGCCGCGCATCTGACGATGAACCGCGAGGGCATCCGTCGGCTGGCCGCGGAAGAGTTGGGCCTGCCGACCTCGCACTATCGTTTTGCCGACGACGAGGCCGGCTACCGGGCCGCGATCGAGGCGATTGGTCTGCCCTGCGTGGTCAAGCCGGTGATGAGCTCTTCGGGCAAGGGTCAGAGCACCCTGCGCAGTCCGGAGCAGGTGCAGGCCGCCTGGGATTACTCGCAGCAGGGCGGGCGATCGGGCTCGGGTCGCGTGATCGTCGAGGGTTTTGTCGCCTTCGACTACGAGATCACCTTGCTGACCCTGCGTCACGGGGACCGGACCAGCTTCTGCGCGCCGATCGGCCATCTGCAGATCGACGGCGACTACCGCGAATCCTGGCAGCCGCACCCGATGTCGGCCGGCGCGCTGGCCCGAGCGCAGGAGATCGCCGGCGCTGTGACCGATGCGCTCGGCGGCACCGGCATCTTCGGCGTGGAGCTGTTCGTGCGGGGCGATGAGGTCTGGTTCAGCGAGGTCTCGCCGCGTCCGCACGACACCGGATTGGTGACGCTGATCTCGCAGGATCTCTCTGAGTTCGCACTGCATGTGCGTGCCATCCTGGGCCTGCCGGTGCCGCACATCAGGCAGCTCGGCCCTTCGGCATCGGTAGCGCTCCTGGCGGAAGGTCGGTCACGGGATCTGCGCTTCGGCGGTCTGGATCGCGCACTCGCGGAGCCGGATACGGCACTGCGCCTGTTCGGCAAACCGGAGGTCGAAGGCAAGCGTCGCGTGGGTGTCGCGCTGGCGCGCGGGGAGACGCTGGATGAGGCGCGTGAGAAGGCCAGGCGGGTTGCGGAGACGATCGAGATCGAGCTGGCTTGAGAGGGTAGGGGATGCGGTGCCGGATCGCCGTTCGCAGTCTCGCAGAGGACTGCAAAGGAGATCCTGCAGACGGCTTCTTAGGCGAATTCCTGGAACGAGCATCCCGACTGCGCATGCCCGAGAGACCTGTAGGGGCGAATGAATTCGCCACTACAGGCCGGAAGATCCTTTCCCGGAAAACACCCTAGGCTTGATCGTGGTAACCCAGGATGCGCTCGACCTCGTTTTTGGAGCCCAGGATGACCGGGACGCGCTGATGCAAGGACTCGGGCTGCAGATCCATGATGCGCTCGGTACCCGTGATGGATCCGCCGCCGGCCTGCTCGACGATGAAGGACATGGGGTTCGCCTCGTAGAGCAGACGCAGCTTCCCGCCTTGACCCTTCTCCTTCATCTTGCTGTCGATGGGGTACATGAAGACGCCGCCGCGCGTAAGGATGCGATGCACCTCGGCGACCATGGAGGCGATCCAGCGCATATTGAAGTCTTCGCCGCGCGGTCCGTCCTTCCCGTCGAGACACTCCTGCACATAGCGACCGATCGCCGGCTCCCAGAAACGCATGTTCGAGGCGTTGATCGCGAACTCACGCGTATCGGCCGGGATCGTCATGTTCGGGTGGGTGAGGATGAACTCGCCGATGTTTTGATCCAGGGTGAAGCCGTTCACGCCGTTGCCGGTGGTCAGGACCATCATGGTGGAGGGTCCGTAGAGTGCATATCCAGCGGCGACCTGTTGGGTGCCGGCCTGGAGGAAATCACGCTCGGTCGGCGCGCCCTCGCCGCCCTGAATGCGCAGGATCGAGAAGATGGTGCCGACCGAGACGTTCACGTCGATGTTCGAGGAGCCGTCGAGCGGGTCGAAGGTCAGCAGGTATTTGCCGCGCGGGTACTTGGCCGGGATGTCGTAGATGGTGTCCATCTCCTCGGAGGCCATGGCCGCGAGGTGACCGGCCCACTCGTTGGACTTGATGAAGACCTCGTTGGTGAGGATGTCGAGCTTCTTCTGAGTCTCGCCCTGGATGTTCTCGCTCTCGGCGCTCCCGAGCACGCCGACCAGCGCACCATGGTTTACCATGTTGCTGATGACCTTGCAGGCCGTGACGATGTCGTTGAGCAGAGACGTGAAGTCGCCCGTGGCGCCGGCCACGTGTCGTTGCTCCTCGATGATGAACTGGGTGATGGTCGTACCGTTGTGCATGGGTGTCCTCTTGGTTACGGGCTCGTCGAGCGCTTCTAATCTATCCGCAGTATAGGGTTTTCAGCGGCTGCCATAAACCCGGCGCGCGTGTACCGACACGAACCGGACCGGCGAGGTTGCAGGATCCGGATGTCCGGGTGATGATCACGGTGGATTGCAGCCGTGCCGTATCCGATCCAGCCGGGTCGGTCGGAGAGGGCGGACATGCGCAGCGCAGTCCACCAGCGCCGGCGCAGGACTCGGTGGACTTCGCTCTCGCTCGTCCATACCCTACCGGCCGGTCGTGCGAACAAGGCTGGCTCATCCAATCAGCCAATCCATCAGTGAGCGGAATCGACAGCGTGCCTCTTTCGGATCCACTGCCCCGCGCTGCCCGTGAAGACGCGATCATCAAGACCGCGCGGTCCGAGGCTCAACCCGTCACCCGTCTGAAGGACCATCTGCTCAAGGGCTATCGGGGGCGGATTGCCGGCGAGTCGACTCAGGCCGCACGGGCAGCGCGCTGGCTCGATCTCCCGGAGGATCTCGTATCCCCGCTGGCCGAGGCGCTGAGGACCGGTGGCCGCGCGCGACTCTACAGTCATCAACGCGAGGCCTGGGATCTGGCTTGCGCCAAGCAGCATTTCGTAGTCGCCACGCCGACCGCTTCGGGCAAGACACTCTGCTACAACTTGCCGGTGCTCGACGCGGTGCTCTCGCAAGGCCGCAAGGCGCTCTATCTCTTCCCGACCAAGGCACTCGCCCAAGACCAGGCGGCCGAGCTGATGGAACTGAGCCGTGCCATCCAGGCCGCCGGTGGACCGGGCGTGAAGGCCTTCACCTTCGACGGCGACACGCCCGGCGATGCCCGCAAGGCGGTGCGCACGCGCGGCGACATCGTACTCAGCAATCCGGACATGCTGCATCAGGCGATCCTGCCGCATCACACCAAGTGGGCGCAGTTCTTCGAGGGACTGGCCTACATTGTCGTCGACGAGCTGCACACCTATCGAGGCGTCTTCGGCTCCCATGTGGCCAACGTCTTTCGGCGCCTGACGCGGGTCTGTCGCTTCTATGGCGTGGAGCCGACCTTCATCTTCGCCTCCGCCACCATCGCCAATCCCGCCGAGCTGGCCGGGCGTCTCTGCGGTGCGCCGGTCGCGGCCATCACCGAGTCGGGTGCGCCGCAGGGCGAGCGTCATCTGCTGCTGTGGAATCCGCCGGTCATCAACCCGGATCTCGGCATCCGCGCATCGGCCCGCTCCCAGACCACGCGGATCGCGCGCACGGCGGCCAAGCTAGGGCTCAAGAGCATCGTCTTCGCACGGTCGCGCCTGATGGTCGAGGTCATCACCAAATATCTGAAGGATGTCTTCGATCGCGACCCGCGCAAGCCGGCCCGTGTGCTGGCCTATCGGGGCGGTTATCTGCCGAGCGAGCGGCGCCGTGCCGAGCAGACGATGCGCGCCGGTGCCGTGGACCTGGTGGTGAGCACCTCGGCGCTCGAGCTCGGGGTCGATATCGGCGCCTTGGATGTCGCCATCCTGAACGGCTATCCGGGGACGGTGGCTGCGACCTGGCAGCGCCTCGGGCGGGCAGGGCGGCGGCTTAAACCCAGCCTGGGCGTGATGGTCGCGACCAGCGACGCGCTCGACCAGTACATGATGCGCCATCCCGAGTTCTTCTTCGGCGCATCCCCGGAGCACGCGCGCATCCATCCGGATCAGCTCCTGATCCTCATGGACCATGTGCGCTGCGCGGCCTTCGAGCTGCCGTTTCGCGACGGCGAGTCCTTCGGCGCGGAGGATCTCGGCGAGATGCTGAGCTATCTGCGCGACGAAGGTCTCCTGCAGTATCAAGGCGAGCGCTGGTTCTGGGTCGCCGACAGCTATCCTGCCAATGCGGTCTCGCTGCGCTCGGTCGCGGAGGGCAACTTCGTCGTCATCGACACCACCGGCGGCGCCCAGACGGTCATCGCCGAGGTCGACTACAGCAGCGCCCCGGGTACGCTCTACAAAGGCGCCATCTATATGATCCAGTCCCAGCCCTATCAGGTGGAGCGTCTGGACTGGACCGGCCGCAAGGCGTTCGTGACCCGCACCCGCGCCGACTACTACACCGACGCGATCGACTACACCCGGCTGAAGATCCTCGCCCGGTTCGACGGGCGCGCCCAAGGCCAAAGCGTAACGGCGCAAGGCGAGGTCCATCTGGTCCGACGCTATCCCGGCTACAAAAAGATCCGCTACTACAGCCACGACAACATCGGCTACGGCAACATCGACCTGCCGGATCAGGAGATGCACACCACGGCGGTCTGGTGGCAGGTCGAGCCGGCTGCGTTGGAGGCCGCGCTGCCGGATCGTCAGCAGGCGATCGACGGCTTTCTCGGTGCCGCCTACGCCCTGCACCATGTCGCCGCCCTGCGCGCGATGGCCGAGATCCACGACCTGGGTCGTTCGGTCGGAGACGGGCAGGGGACCTGGTTCGCCATCGTGGGCGCCGAGGGGCGCGGTCAGATGCGCGGACCCGACAACGCACCCCTGGATCCCATGTCGGGTCAGCGCTTCGAGCCGACGCTCTTTCTCTACGACAACTACCCGGGCGGCGTCGGACTCTCCGCACCGCTCTACGACGATGCGTCGCTGCTGGTAGGTGACGCACGTGATCTGGTCGCAAGCTGCGGCTGCACCGCCGGCTGTCCCGCCTGCGTCGGGCCTGTGTTGCGCGGCGACGAGGATCTCGCAGTCACGCCGCGTCAGGCGGCCTTGAAGGTGCTGGATCTCTTAGGCGTTGTCGGCGTTAATCGGTCGGTGGTGTAAGGCGCGCGGCGAGGTGTCGAGCCGCTGCGTTGACCCTGAGTCAGATCGAGATTAACGTCGGAGCGAAATGATCAGCGCGCGCCCAGCGACTCCGAAAGAGCAACGCGACTATGAACAACATATCGGATGATGACATGCTCCGGCGCGAGATCGAGCTGATCGAGGCGGTCAAATCGGCGATCGCGATGCTTTGGCCTTTCGAAAACAGCGCTGAACGGCGGCGGCGCGCTGGATGCATCTAAAGGAGCGACTTCAACGCTTGCGTGGTCCAGCTCCCGCTCGGGACGGAGCGGACGCCAGTTCGTCCCCGTCGGTCGACCGCCCTTCGCTTGCCGAACGGCTTCGGCGGATGTCGGTTGGACCGTCGCGCGCAGCGAGTGCCGATGGACCGCAAACCCATGTCCTGGCCGAAGCGGTCGGAGCGGTCGAGATCGCGCCCGGCGTTCTCTGCCTGGAGCGGCAGTTTGTCGCACACCGCCGACACGGCCAGGTGTCGGTGGGACCATGCGGCGACTCCTCCATTGACGCCTTGATCGATCGGGGCTGGGTGACAGCGGCCTCGCATCTCGCCCCGCGTCCCGAGTCCGAACCGGTGGCTCCCTCCCAGACCGCGATCGATCTGGTCTGCCTGGACATCGAAACCAGCGGCCTGGCCGGCGGCACGGGGACTTGGGCCTTCATGACCGGACTGCTGCGCGCACGGGACGACGGTTGGACGTTACGCCAGTTCCTGCTGACCCGTCTCGACTCGGAGCCGGCCTATCTGGAGGCGATCGCCGCCGAGCTGGCGAGCGCCGGCCTGATCGTCAGCTATAACGGCCTGTCCTTCGACATCCCGCTGCTCACGACACGCTTTCGCCTGTCCGGCCAAGCCGATCCGCTTCCGGCGCTGCCGCATCTGGATCTGTTGAAGCCGGTGCGCCGTGCCTACGGTCGCATCTGGCCCGACTGCCGTCTGGCCAGCGTCGAGCAGCGCCTCTTGGGGTTCAAGCGCAAGGACGATCTGCCGGGCTCCGAGGCGCCCGCGGCCTGGCTGGCCTGGCTCCGCACGGGTGAGGTAACCCCGTTGGCCGGCGTGCTGCGGCACAACCGTTGGGATCTGCTGTCGTTGGCGGCCCTGATCCCGCGTCTGGGCGAGGTCTTCGCGGATCCGGGCGCGTTCGATGCGGATGTCCGAGCGGTCGCCGCCTACCATCAGGCGCAGGGTCGCTCCGATCGGGCATTCGAGCTGCTCCGCTCCGAGCGTCGTCGGTTGGACAGGGCCGGACTCATGGATCTGGCCCGCCTGCATCGTCGACGAGGCGACTGGGATTCCGCCCGCTCGATCTGGGAGCCGCTCGCCGCGCAAGGCGATGCCGAGGCGCGCACGGAGCTTGCGAAGTATCACGAGCACCGCACCCGCGATCTGCGCCGCGCACTCGCGATCGCCCATGAGCTTCCGCCGGGACCCCTGAAAGAGCGGCGCTGCGCACGACTGAACGCGAAGCTCGACGCACGCGACGGCGGGTCATCCGCGTTGATGGATGCCTTGGCCGCAACCCTCGAAGGGTCCCGCTCAATCGACCGGCCACCCAAAACTTAAGGGGCTCGTGACACCACGTGAGGCTTGGCTGGAGTGACGAGCGAGGCTTCTCGACGGGGACAGACCGCCGGCCGCGGCATGGATGGATATCCGCAATGACATCAGTCCATATATCCTAAGTCCGACCACTTCGGTGATTTCCGGAAATGATCATCCCGACTGCGCTTGCCCGGAGGAGCTGAAAGGGCTGTGGGTGCGAATTTATTCGCACACATGCCGGTTTCGCCCGCAAGGCGCTCGGAGACGCCACCGCCCGGGCTGTGCGAATAAATTCGCACCTACAGGCTGGTCGTTCCTTCTCCGAAAATCACCGTAGCCGATCGGAGCCGTCGGGAGGGTCAGCTCAGCGAAGTCCAACAACCGACAGCGCCGTTTGCGATGACCGGCAGGCATGCCTATATTGACAGTGTTGATTTCAATACCGAGGGCCTCGCAATGCCTCTGCAAATCGCCAATCCTGCCGTTGTCGGCAAGGTCGAGCGGCTTGCCCGAGTGACCGGCTTGAGCAAAACAGCTGCCGTGGAGCGCGCGGTCGATCAACTGCTGCGAGAGCTCGAGGGCGCCGCCGAGCCAGCCGCCTGCATGCGTGCGCTGCTGGCGCAGCTCGACCGCATCCCGGATCGAGCGGACGCCTTCGATCCTCTCCCTTGGGACGAGGCGGGACTCGCCGAATGATCGTCATCGATACCTCGGCGCTTGTGGCGATCGTCTTCGGGGAGCCGGAACGCGAGGCCTTTGTCGACATCATCCAAAAAGCGCCGCGCGCGCTGATCAGTACCCCGACCGCATTGGAAACCCGCATGGTCGTGCATGGCCGACGGGGCGAGCGCGCGGTGGTGCTGGTGGACGATCTGCTGCGCCTGCCGATGTTCGAGCTGGTGGCGCCGGGCAAAGCCGAGCTGCAAGCCGCGTTCGCGGCCTTTGTCGCCTACGGTCGGGGCAGTGGGCACCCGGCCGGCTTGAACTACGGCGACCTATTCAGTTACGCGCTTGCCAAGGTCCGCGGACTTCCGCTGCTGTTCAAAGGCGAGGATTTTTCGCAGACCGATATCCTTCCTGTTTGGCGACCCGCGTCTTGACAGTCCGTATCTCGGTACAGCGTCAGGAGCCCGCGGACATCACCTTGATCCCGGTGAAAACGAGAGGACACTGAATGCGTCGGCACCCTTGGCGCCATCTTCTGCAGGTCTGCCTGATCTGCGCGCTGATAACGCCGGCCTGGGGTCAGGAACCGCCCGGTGTCCAACTGGCGGCCGTGGAAACCACCGAGATCGTCGAGGAGGTCCGGCTCACCGGAACCGTGAACGCACTGCGAAGCTCCCGCTTGTCCACGGCCGTTGCCGGCCTGGTGAACCAGGTCGCGGTCGAAACAGGCGGGAAGGTCAGTCAAGGCGACCTGCTGATCGGACTGGACGATGAACAGGCGGCGTTCGAGCTTGCCGGGGCCCGTGCCGAAGCGGACGAGGCCAGGGCGCGGCTGGAGGAGGCCCGTCGCAGGCTGGACGAGGCACGGTCGGTGGGCCGCGGGAACATTGCCGCGTCTGAAGTCAGCACCCGGGAAACCGATGTTGCCGCCGCGGAGGCCGCCGTCGCCCGTCTGGAGGCCGCTGAAGCACACCGACAGGTGGTGTTGCGCCGACATCGCGTGGAGGCGCCGTTCGCCGGTGTCGTCAGCGATCGCTCCAGCGAGTTGGGCGAGTGGGTCACGCCGGGTGACGCCTTGCTGATGCTCGTGGATACCGACCATCTGCGGCTGGATTTTCAGGTGCCTCAAGAGGCCTACCGCCGGATCGGCGAAGGCTCGGAGTTGCTGATCGACGGCGCCGGTCCCGAAGGCGACACCATGGCGGCCGAGATCGATGCCCTGGTCCCGGTCGGTGAAACGGCATCCAGAACCTTCCTGCTGCGCGCGATCGCGCCCGACGGCTTTGCGGCCCTGCCAGGAATGGCCGTCGATGCGGTGCTGCGGGTCTCCGTCGGGGAGACAGGGTTGACGGTGTCCCGCGATGCGATCAACCGCTACCCGGACGGTCGTGTTACCGTCTGGATTGCCGAGCCGACCGATGGGGAGCTTTTCGAGGTCCGGGAGAAACGCGTGACCACCGGCATCGGCTTCCGCGATCGCGTCGTTATCACCGACGGCCTGACAGGCCATGAGCAGGTGGTCGTCCGCGGCAATGAATCCCTTGAGGGCGGCATGAAGGTGCGGATCGCCGAGCGGGCGGCGCGCTGATGTTCGCCGGCATCATCCGCCACGGCACCCTGGTGGCCGTGATCACCCTGATCCTGGCGATCCTGGGCACGGCCGCGGCCTTGCGCATCCCGGTGCAGATGATCCCCGATCTGGAAACCCGCACGGTGACGGTGGAGACCCGATGGCCGGGGGCGACCCCGCAGGACATCGAAAAGGAGATCCTCATCGAGCAGGAGCGCTACCTGCGCAATGTCCCCAATCTGACCCGAATGATCTCGTCGGCGTCCTTCGGCGCGTCGGAGATCGAGCTGGAATTCCCGTTCGGTGTCGATATCACCGAGGCACTGATCCAGATCAACAACGCCCTCAGCCAGGTGTCCGATTACCCCCGCAACGTGGACGAGCCGCGCATCGTCGCGGCGTCCTTCTCCGCCAACGCCTTCATGTACTTCCGGATCTCCACCCTGATCGGCAACCCCCGCGAGTTGGACATCGACCTGATGCGGGACTTTGTCGAGGACCGGGTCCGTCCGCGCATGGAGAGCGTGCCGGGTGTGTCCGAGGTCACGGTCGGGGGCGGCGCCGAGCGTCAGGTCCAGATCACCGTGGACGAGCTGAAACTGGCCCAGCGCGGACTGAGCCTGCTGGACCTGCGGGACGCCATCACGGCCCGGAATCGCGATCTGTCCGGCGGCGAGATCGATTCGGGCAAGCGCAGTTATCTGCTGCGGACCCTGGGACGGTTCGAAGATCTGGAGGAGCTGGAGCAACTGGTGGTCTCACGCACCGGCGACAGCCTGGTCCGACTGTCCGACGTGGCCAGTGTGCGTCAGGACCACTCCCGGATTCGCGCGCTGTCGTTCGTCAACGGCCAGCGGGTGCTGGGGTTGCAGGTCAGGCGGGAGAGCGGCTCCAACGTCATCGACATCAAGCGGGCCATGTTGACGGAAGTGGACGCCATCAACCGGGAGGTGTTGGAGCCCGCCGGGCTGCGGCTTGACCTGACCTCGGACGATGCCCGCTACGTGGAGGCGTCGGTGGCCAACGTCTGGACCAATCTGGGTATCGGCGCGTTGTTCGCCTCCCTGGTGTTGTTTCTGTTCCTTCGCTCGTCGCGGGCCACGCTGGTCGCGGTGATCGGCATCCCCTTGTGCACCATTGCTGCATTCATGGGCCTGCTGATCGCCGGGCGCACCATCAACGTCATTTCATTGGCCGGGATCGCGTTCGCGATCGGGATGACCGTGGACAACAGCATCGTGGTGCTGGAGAACATCGAGCGCCATCGCCGTCTGGGGCTGAATCGGTTCGATTCCGCGCTCAAGGGTGTCCAGGAGGTCTGGCCGGCGGTGCTCGCATCCACCATGACCACCATCCTGGTGTTCTTGCCCATTCTGTTCATCGAGGAGGAAGCGGGACAGCTTTACTCCGATGTGGCCATCGCGATCTCCGCAGCCATTCTGGCCTCCATGCTGGTGGCGGTCACGCTGGTTCCCACCCTCAGTGCACGGATGGGCTTCGGGGTGCGCGAAACGGTCGCGGACGGATCCGGCAACGCGCCTTTCGGAGGTCGGGTCGGCGGATGGGCCGATGGCATCGTGGGTGTCGTGCGCTGGCTGATCGGCAGTGCCGTGCGACGGGTGCTCACCATCCTGGTCACGGTTGCATTGAGCCTCTGGATCATCCTGACGCTGACACCCCCCGCCGAATATCTGCCGGAGGGCGAAGAGCCGAAGACCTTCGCCTCCATGAACGCGCCGCCCGGCTATAACCTGTCGGAGATGGAGGCCATCGCCAAACAGATCGAAGACCATTTCCTGCCGCACCTGGGCGCCGAGAGCGATGCCTTTGATGCCGGCGAGGTCTCGGTGCCGCCGATCGCCTTTCTGAACATGCAGGTTAGCCCTACGAACGTGCGCATCATCGCCGAGACCATCGATCCGCTGCACATCGAGCCCTTGATGGACGAGATCACCGGGTTCTACGAGCAGTTTCCGGGCATGCGTTCATTTGCGGCCAAGGGCTCCATTATCTCCAGCAACGACGGCGGGACCCGCAGCATCAACCTGGATATCTCCGGCCCGGATCTCGTGTCAATCTACCGCTCGGCCAACGCCGCCGACGAACGTGCCCGGGAGATCTTCGACAACCCGCGCATCCAGACCCAACCGCGCACGCTGTCTCTGGCTCAGCCCTTGATCCAGGTGCGCCCGGACTGGAATCGGGCGGCCGAGCTGGGTCTGGACACCGAGGCGATCGGCTTCACCATCGCCTCCCTGACCGAAGGGGCGTACCTGGACGATTTCTTCCTCGACGACGACAAGATCGACATCTATCTCTACGGCAGTCAGGGCCGGGAGCCTCGCCTGGACGAGCTGCCCAACGTGATGATCCACACGCCCGGCGGCGCCACCTTGCCGCTGTCCGGCCTGGCAACCATCGAGGAGGCCGTGGATGCCAGCACCGTGCGCCGGGTGGACGGTCGCCGCACCGTCACCCTGAATGTGATTCCGCCGGACGACGTGCCCCTGGAAACGGGTGTCGAGCGCGTGAAGGAGGAGCTGCTGGGCGCCATGCGCAGCAGTGGCGAGCTGCCCTCGGACGTGAGCGTGGAGATCTCCGGAGCCAGTGACCAGCTCGACGCCACCCGCAATGCCTTGAGCGGCAACTTCCTGATCGCCTTGGTCATCATCTACCTGGTGCTGGTGGCCATCTTTGCACATTGGGGCTTCCCGCTGCTGATCATGACCGCCATTCCCCTGGGCATCGCCGGCGGCATCGTCGGTTTGGCGCTGCTGAACCTGGTCGGCGGCTTGTTGCCGACGATCGGCCTGATGCCGCTGAGCCAGCCCTTCGACATGATCACCATGCTGGGCTTCCTCATCCTGATGGGCACCGTCGTGAACAATCCGATCCTCGTGGTGGACCAGGCACGCCGGAATCTCAGCCAAGGGGGCGTGTCGGTGGTGGACGCCGTGGTAGACGCGGTTCAGACCCGCCTGCGCCCCATCGCCATGACGACCCTGACCACCATCTGCGGCCTGTCGCCGCTGGTGTTTCTGCCCGGCGAAGGGACCGAGCTTTATCGGGGTGTGGGGGTGATTGTTTTGTTCGGGTTGATGGGTGCGGCAACGGTTACCGTGACCTTTCTGCCGGCGTTGACTGTGGTTGTGCTGTCGTGGGGGGGAAGCGGGGGACGAGGAGCGCGTTGCCGTTGTCGAATTGAGCCGGCCCCGTTTCCCTTGCATGGGATCCGGGAGAGCCACGGTGTCGAGCCATGATGGCACGTCTTCTGCGCTAAACTTGACAAGACCGACCACCCGATTCAGCCAATCAAGTCCGGAGCCCGACCATGCCGACACCAACCATCAATCCGGACTTCGCCCCGGTGCTGGAGCCCCTCGGGAACGGTGCCGGCGATTTCTTCCTCGCCGCCGGTCTGTACCAAGCGCACAAGATCAGCTTCGGCGCCGCCGCGGCCCTCGCCGGCCTTGGCTACGAGGAGTTTCACTACCGGCTTAAGGAGCACTTCGGTCACGGCTTTGTCGTCGCCGACGAGACCGTGGAGGACGACTTGCGGCTGGTCGAAGCGCTCGTGGACCGGCGCTCGTGAGGCTCGTTACCAATGCCAGTCCTCTGATCTTCCTGGCGAAGATTAAGTTGCTTCCGATGCTCCGTAGCTGCTTCTTGCAGGTTCTCGCACCGCCGGCGGTGGTGGCCGAGACCAGGTTGGATCTGCCCGGCTTCATCGAATGCCGGGAATTATCCGAGATCGGGCATGCGTTCGTTCGCGGCGCGATCGGCACCCTGCATCGGGGGGAGGTGGAAGCCATTGTCCTGGCACGCGAGCAGGGCATCGCTCTCGTTGCCATCGACGACAAAGCCGCCCGGAGTAGAGCCAGTGAGATGGGCCTGAGGCCCATCGGCACCCTTGGCCTGATCGTTTTGGCCCAACGCCTGGGCCACCTCGACGCATCGACCGCGATGACCAAGGTCGATGAGCTTGTGGACATCCACGGCCTCTATCTCTCGAGCCACGTTCGCCGGCAAATCCGCAGCCAGCTCGGCGGATCATTCACGGGCACGGTCAAGCGCTGAACGCGACGTAAAAGATCGGCGAGCTTTGAAGTAATTGAGCCTGACCCCTTTCCCCCACGTGTGCGCCCGTCGTGACCTTCGTGCCGCTCTAAACCGCGCCCGGTGTTGGGCCGGACGGTTTCAAGGGCCGCGAAATGCCGCGCGACAAACGCGGCTGGAGTTGGCGCGGTTTAGGTTAAAGAGATTATTGATCATAGTGTTAAGATTTTTTTGCTGCGTCGGTTGCTGGGTTTCGGCGTTGTTTCGTCTGTCCTTACGGGCAAAAGGAAAGACCCGACGTCGCGACCCCGCGACGTCGCGGCCCCGACCCGACCTCGCGCGAGATCCTGTGCTATAGTCCCGCACACGTCACGGAGGAAGCGCGCGTCATGGACTCGACGACACATCAAGCCGAACTGCCTAGAATGAGCATCCATCGTTCGAGGGGTTCGGCTTTTTTGTTGTCCGGAAGTTTGGGCCCCATGAAACTTAAATAGGCTCCTTATGCGGCCCTTATGCCGGGAATAAAATTGCAGGTAAAATAGTAGCTTGCCAAACAACTCCTTGGGGCGGTAAGTTTGCAACATGCCTAAGCCGCCATCGACAACCGACAGCCCCGACAGCCCCGACAGCAAAGATGCCGAACTGGCGCGGTTGCGGGCGCAGAACGCCGAGCAGGCGAAACAGATCGCCGAGCTTCTCCAACGCATCCGCGAGTTGGAAGCGCGCTTGGCCAAGGATAGCCACAACTCCAGCAAGCCCCCATCCTCGGATCCTCCGTTCAAGAAACCGCCGCCGCGCTCGCGCCGCGTGCGCAGCGGCATGAAGGCCGGTGGTCAGAAGGATCATCCCGGCGCCACCCGAGCACTGGTCGAGGATCCCGAGCACCGCATCGTTGTGCCCCTGGAGGGGCTTTGCAGCTGCGGGCGCGACTGCGCCGAGCTGGCTATCGAGGTCTCGCCCGAACGCCGCCAAGTCATCGATCTGGTCGTGCGCCGCGAGGTCACCGAGTATCGCACCGTGACCGGCGTGTGCAGCTGCGGCCAGGTGCATTGCAGCGCCTTCCCGGACGCGCTCGGCGCGCCGGTGCAGTACGGCCCCGGGTTGTCGGCCTTGGCGGTGTATTTGACGCATTATCAGCTTCTACCCTATCGGCGCAGCGCCGAGCTGCTCGGTGTCTTGGCGGGCATCACGCTCGCCCCGGCCACCCTGGTCAACATGGGTCGCGAGGCGGCGGCGCGCCTGGCGGCACCCGTCGCGGCGATCGGTCAATCCATCGTGCGCAGCGCCGTGGCTCATGCCGATGAAACGGGGATGCGCGTCGCCGGCGCCCTGCAGTGGCTGCATGTGCTGTGCACCTCGCTCCTGACCTTCTACGCCGTGCACGCCAAGCGCGGCGCCGAGGCGTTGACCGGCATCGGTCTGCTCGACGGCTTTCGCGGCATTCTGGTCCACGATCACTGGCGGGCGTACTTGAGCACCCCGGCTCAGCATGCCTTCTGCAATGCCCATCACCTGCGCGAGCTCATCGCCCTCGCTGAAGCCGACCCCGTGCTGTCCTGGCCCAAGCAGCTGATCGCCTTGCTGTGCGAGGCCAACGACGCCACCATCGCCGCCCGCGTGGCCGGCCTCCAAGCCCTCCCCGCTCCGGTGGTGGAGGATTTCTTCACCCGTTACGACAGCATCCTCGCCAACGGGGCCTTCTTTCATCCGCAGCGCCTCCCGCCACCGGGCAGTCGACGACGGGTCAAACAGACGCCGGCTCACAACCTGGTCGCGCGCTTGCGTACCCACCGCGGCGACGAGGTCATGCGGTTTGTCACGGACCTGCGTGTCCCCTTCGACAACAACCTCGCCGAACGTGACCTGCGCATGCCCAAACTCAAGCAAAAGGTCTCGGGCTGTTTCCGCTCGCACGAAGGTGCCGAGGCCTTCGCCACGGTACGCTTCTATCTGTCCACCCTGCGCAAGCAGTCGATCGATCTCTATCCCGCCCTGGTGATGACCTTCCGGGGTCAGCCTCCGATGCCGCACTTGCCGTAAGGCAGCTGATTACCTGAACAGTTACAAATAAACCTTTAAGTCAGGACTACTCCAATGAAAGACGAAGAGATCATCGAGCATTTTCAAGAGGAAGCTGATAAATTAGAAGAGAAGGAAAAGCTTGAACCTTTGAGTGAGCATCGTGTGGTCGGCAATCGGTCTGGCTATAACTATAGGGGGAGCGAAAATTTCGAGCACGATGACACTGGATCCATCCATAACTTTTCAGGTGTCGAAGATGAAATAGAAAGCGCGTATGCGGAGCATGAAGGCTGGGAAGAAGGTTACGATTATTGAGTGGTTTTTTTGCGGATGCCTTGGGCTAAAAGGATTTCCGTGATCAGTAGACCTTCTGCGAAACCGAAACCTAAAGCTCACTGAGAGATCAAAACAATGGAGCGGTTGATTTTTTTCGCCATCGTTGCAATTATATTGCTCGTTATTCTACGACCCGGAATATCCAGGAGAGAGCGGCTTAGAAGTGCGCGGCGCCATGAATACGAGTGTCGAAAGAAAAATGGAAGGTTATGAGAAGAAACCGCATTCATAATATGCTCCCATCTAGATACACCAAGTTTAAGGGATCTGGTTCAATTGATCCACAGCGGCATTCGATCAACAGCAGGCGCTCTTGTTCTAGGCAGTGTTGACATTAGGCGAGCCAGATCCAAGCGGCAGCGATGGCGATTGATGCGTCGGCTCCTGGGTTTCGGCGTTGTTTCTTCTGTCCTTACAAGCAAAAGGAAAGACCCAACCCCAATCCCGGACCCCAATCCGCGGTTCAGTACACGTTGAGCCTTCAAATGAACATCATAGCCTATGGAAATCCGCATCCGGAGTTTCAGGACCATCTCAATTCTTTGCTCAATCAAGCGGGCCGAGCGAGTGAAGTTTGCGTCGAAGAAATGGATCCCGAATTCACGGCACTACTATGTGCATGGGATGGTGCTTCTGATCTAATGGACCATCTCTTTCCACTACTACATGACACGTCTAATACGCGACTACTGCTGTCTGTTCCAGATCAGCAAAAGTATAAAGCCTATTGTAAAAAGCTTACCGGTATCGCTGAATGGGGTTGCTGTTTGAGCGAGACAATAGCGATTGAATTCGCCCCTGCTTCACGCCGGTTATTGGTTCAGCTCCATGAAACGCTTCATTTATTTGGTATCGACGATTGCTACCAACCAGCATCGCAATTTCCGAAAGAGTCTTGCGATTTACCAACTTGCCTTATGCGCTATGAAACGCCATCGTCACATGTCTGCAAAAATGTTTTAAGGCAGCTTCGTCATGGCAGCTAAACGGTCGGTGAAGCCGGCGCCGCTTCACGGTGCGGCTTATCTCCATCATTAGGTTTTACAAGCCAAATGACGAAGAAAACCAAGCGCTCGCAGGAACCTGGCCGTGACGGAAAAAGCTGAACGTCGCGTGCCAGAATGACTCTGCAGGTGGTGCGGCCGCGACCTAAGACAGCGTATCACAGTGCGCTTTGCCTCGGTTAAGTGGAGAGCCCGGAGGCGTTTTTTGATCGCCTGCGGCAGTTTCGTCGTAGTGCGTAGCTGCATCGTGGAGAGATGCGCTTATTGTTGACCGCGAGGTCGCGATGGTCGGCGATTGAAAGGGCGGGAAAACTCGCGCTTGTTGAGTATAGTATCTGCCCTTGTTGTGATCCCCAGTAGGGGGTCTGGACGCTTAGCTTGTGGTAGACGGAAACTATGAAGAAAACTCGTCTTGCTCTCGCACTTGTACTCGCGGCAGGCACGACCGGCACGATTAGCGCCGGCGATGTAACGATTAATTTTGGTGAAAGAAACGCCTATAATAGCGACTGGGAATTCACCCAGGCAGCCGGTGCCTGCGCAGCCTATTACGTTTACATGCAAGGAGAAATGCCCGAGAACGTGAAAGCCGCCATCAAAACCTATGTGCCGACCCATTTCATGGATGATTACAAGAGCTTCGCCGTCGCCGAATTGGAGCGCATCAAGAAATTCGAAGGCCGTCCGTTCGGGTCCGTCGTGCTTGCTGAAAACAAAGCAAAGTGTGATTCATTTACAATGGCTGACAGGTTCAATCTTGACTGATACGGCCGCCGTCATTTTCTACCTAGAAAAGCAGCTCGATCTGTCGCGGGCAAACCGTCGCGCGGGGGTCGGGGTCGGGTCTTGACTCTTGCCAAGACCTGATAAGCATCTAGCCGACCCCGCCCGCGGGCCTACAGATAAGGTAGAAGAGAACACCTGAGCTGGAGACCCGGCAGGAGGAGTCGACGATGAAACTCTACGGCGGAATCGATCTGCATTCCAATAATAGCGTCGTGGCCCTTTTGGACGAAGCGGAAAAGGGGCCAGGCTCAAATTCTGCTATGCTTGCGCCCCATGCTCCGCCGCACACGCATCCATATCGACGGCTTGCTGCTGCACATCGTGCAGCGCGGCCACAACCGCGCGGCGTGCTTCTGCGACGACCAAGACCGGCGTGCCTACCTCGGTTGGCTGCACGAGGCGCTGGCGCTGGCGCGCGAGCGCTGCCGGCTGCACGCTGACGTGCTGACGACCAACCATGTCCATCTGCTGCTGACGCCGGAAGAGGCCGGGCGCGTGCCGCAGGAGCTGAACGGGTTCGAACGGGTTGAGAGAATCCGCTGCTGCGGGTTCGGGGTCGGGTCTTGACTCTTGCCAAGACCCCGCCTGACCCGTACTTCCCTCTGCCGAGGAGATCAGCCGTGGCGCTGCGTCGGAGAAGCGGAGGCTGGAGCGCCTTGGTGCGGAACAACTACGCTCCCCCTTGGCTTGCGCGACGGAAATGAAACGATGCGTTCGGGATGCTTGGCCTGCTTCGCCACTAAGTCGTCGAAGATGGCATCAATGTCATAGTTGCTGAAGTTTCTCGTTTTCCTCAGGCGACCAGCCCCATGACTGTAGCGATGAGGGAATTTCGGGTGCCGTGGCCGGGATCGTCGCAATCGACCCCGAAACCCACGTCGGCGAGATCATGGGCGAGTGCTCGGCGCACATCGGCGAAGGCATATTCGGTCCGACGCGCAGCGGCGTATCGCCGCGCGGGGGCCTGCTCCAAGCTGGCCCCGTAGATCCAGGTGATGGTGGTGGCCACCATGCAGAAATGCAGATGGTTGGTGACCGCATCGGGATTGCGGGTCTGCGTCTGGGCACTGCCGATCTCCTGCTTGATTTCTCTGAATCCGGCTTCGATTTTCCAGCGAGCGCCATAGATTTCAATAATTTGCGCAACGGACAGGGTCAGGTCGGTGGTCACCAGCGCGATCCATTGGGTGCGCCGGTAGACCCAGACCACGCGCACTTGGCAGCGCAGGGTCTTGAGCATCACCACCTGTTCGGCAGCCACCACGTCGCGCACCCGACCGTAGAGGTTGAGCGAATAGGTCCGTGCGGTGGCCCGCAGCGCGGTCTGCATTGCCTTGACACTGCCCAGACGTTCCCCGTACTTGCGGGGTCGTCCGGCGCGTCCCGGCACGGCCACCGGCAGGTCGTGGAGCACCGCGTTCACGCGCAGACGCGGGGAAAAGGGGCCAGGCTCAAATTCTGCTATGCTTGTGCCCCATGCCCCGCCGCACACGCATCCATATCGACGGCTTGCCGCTGCACATCGTGCAGCGCGGCCACAACCGCGCGGCGTGCTTATTCGACGACCAAGACCGCCGTGCTGACCTCGGGTGGCTGCACGAGGCACTGGTGCGCGAGCGCTGTCGGCTGCACGCCGACGTGCTGATGACCAACCATGTCTATCTGCTGCTGACGCCGGAAGAGGCCGAGCGCGTGCCGCAGGTGCTGATCTCGGTCGGTCGCCGGTACGTGCAGTCCGTCAACCACACCTATGGGCGGACCGGCACCCTCTGGGACGGCCGCTACAAATCCTCGCTGGTTCAGGCCGAGACCTACCTGCTGGCGTGCCACCGTTACGTCGAGCTGAATCCTGTGCGCGCCGGCATGGTGGCGGACCCCGCCCTTTACCGCTGGTCCAGCTACCGGGCCAACGCGCTCGGCGAGCCGGGCGCACTGCTGACACCGCACGCGCTCTACCTCGGACTCGGCGATGACGAGGAAACGCGCCGTGCAGCCTATCGGGAGCTGTTCCGCATCGCGCTCGACGACCAACCGCTCGGCGATCTGCGGCTGGCACTCAACCAAGACCAGCCCGTCGGCAATGATCGCTTCTATCGGGAGATCGAAGCGATGGACCGGCCAGCGCCGGGAATTGCGTAAGCGGGGCAGGCCGCGCAAGCAGGACGAGCCGCCATCAGCCGACGCTGCGGGGCAGGGCGAGTTGCCGTTGTGAATAAACTGACCCTGGCCCCTTTTCGCAATGAAAGAGCAAGCGCCGGCCAAGCTCCATGAGCCGGACACGGTGCTCCATCGTTACCGGGCACCCGACAGCCTGATCGAGTTCCTGAAGACCCTGTGATTATGAGAAGCTCCCAGCGAACTCTGACCGCCTGCCGACGGCGGTCAGTGAGTCCTGCCAAGGCCCGCTTTGCATAATCGCGAGCTTTGCATAAACGCACATTGCCGACACTGACAGACGGCCGAGAGCGGTGATAAGGTTTTTGCTGTCATCAACGTTGACAACGCCGAAGGTTGTTGTCATCGTTACAACATGCAAGCTGCCCTGCTCCTGAGGTCGCGCGTCAAGCTGAGCGACAACCGCTTTGCAGATATTGTGATCTGGCAGCTCCCCGAACCCGCGCCCGGCAGTCGACATTCCTTCAAGTACCGTTTGGCCTTAGTGATCGATGAGGTCTGTGTACTGCGCTACGACAACGAGAGCGGCAAGGGAGACCACAAGCACGTGGGCGCTCGTGAAGTCTCTTATGCCTTCACGACACTCGATCAATTGGTCGATGATTTCTGGGCCGATGTCGCCCGACTGTGAGGCACCTCATGACCACTGTGACGATCGAAGTCGCCGACATCGAAGCCACCAAGCGGCGGACCAAAGGTGCTTTTCACGGCGAACCGCAAGGCTGTTTCATCACGTTTCCGAGCCACGAGGATCTCTGGGCGACGTTGACAGGCAACCGTTGGGGGATTCTCAAAGTGATGACGGGGGCCGGACCGCTCGGGGTGCGAGAACTCGCGCGGCGCGTCGGGCGCGATGTCAAAGGCGTGCATACCGATGCTCAGGCACTCGTGGCCTGTGGTGTGCTCGACAAGACCGATGACGGCAAACTGGTGTTTCCTTATGACGAGGTGCGCATGGAGATCGTGCTGAAAGCGGCGTAGGACGCGCCGGCTGGTTGCAACGGTTGCTGCGGCACAGGCCTAAGCGGTGCCTGCTTCGAACTGGAATCCCGCATGCCGAAGAAACCCGGCAAGACCAATCCCGGCCGACCACAACCCGAAGCCGCCCAACTGAAGGCGATCGAGTGGAAAAGGGACCAGGCTCGTCGGGTAGCAGGGTGACCGTAAGGTCACCCTGCTACCCGACTGGTCTGTCCCCATTTTCCCCGCAGGAAAACTGCACGTCCGGGTCTTTGGTGTGAGTCTATTCAGACTTACGGAATGTCTTGAAGTTTAGTTGGGGAAAACTCGAGCGAAAAAAAATTGCGTGGTACTGCAATATTCACCGTTAGAAAAATGTGCACACCACATCGCAAAGGTGCGATAAGGTCTGTGCCGTTTCTTTTCAGGAGGTGTGATTTTGGCCAAACAGATCTCGGCATCAGTGGGCGAGGGTGGGGTCAATCGAAAACCTGATGCGATTACAGTGCAGCAATTGTTGAACAAGGTCCCCGTCAATGAAGGCGGGCCACAGCCTGCCTTGGTGGTCGATGGGTTGCCCTGGAAAAAAACCATTGCTGCTATCAAGCAGTTTCAAAAAGTGCAACTTGGCTTCAAGTGGCCTGACGGCCGGGTAGATCCGAGCGGGCAGACTCTGGACAAGCTCAATGGCTACGACCGCGTCGATCCCAATGCCGTGTGTGGTGTCGGCAAGGTCTACTACTGCTAGCAATCAGTATTGTTCTGAATTTCTTCGGCCATCGAGAGGTGTGTAGAAACTATGGCCATTTGCTTCACAATGGGACTTAACGCGGCACTGACTAACCAAGTCAGACAGTACTTTACTCGGTTTAGGACATTGCCCCCCATGGGGATTCAGGTAACCTCAGTCGCTGATATCGCGGGGGTCGGAAGCTTCGAAGCCCTTGCTTCTCGCATCGCTAACACTGAAGATGATGAGTTTGTGGTTGTGGTGCACGCTGATCCGAACGGGGTGGGCTTATTGGTTCCGCTGGTCACCAACGCCAGAGCCCATTCCACCGGTGCAGATCTAGAGATCCTCAATCAGATCGCGGGGCGAGAGCGCAGCGATCCGACCCCAGCTGAGCTCCAGAAGCTCGGGATCTACAATAATGATGTCTCACGTTTGATCGCTTTGAGAGAGCGACTGCACTCGAAGAAGATCAGGGCCATTGAATTTCGCGGCTGTAACTTGGGTCGCAGTCCCAGGTCAGTACGCGCGTTTTGCTCATTTTTTGGCGCCGTGCGACTTGGTGCCCCCCAGTTGCACAGTTTTTTTGGAGATCCCGCAGTCCTGCACGGCCCGGGAGTCGTCGACTCCCACGAAGCAGGACATAGGGGCGACAGAACCTACAGCTATACCTATCCCTCAGGCAGTGGCAGATGCGTGTGTTGTTTTGGTGTTGATTTGGCCACCCAGCGCCCGGTCAACGGACACATCGTTGCCGACAATCTGGACAGCTTCAATCGCTGGATTCAGACCCACTTGGACAGAAATGGCACCTTGGGCAATGCTAGACAATTACCGATCCACGGGCTTTGGAAGCTGCCAGGCGCAGACAATCCTGATCCAGCAGCGATTCCTACGCCGATTTTTCCAATCGAGACAACCGATGGACTCAGCCAATACGCGATCAACATGACCTACCAGGGTTTCTGCAGCTGAGGAGTCTGGACCGCTGCGCCCCAGTCGACACGGTGGCCGGCAGCGCGTCGGCGGGGTCGGGTCTTGACTTTTGCCACGGCAAAAATCAAGACCCGACCCTTTTCCTGGACGCGACCTTTTCCTGTAGTCGGCGAGTGCGTAGGTGTCCCCGGCGCTCTTGTTGGCTCGCCGACCTTCGGCGCGGCCCGGACATTGAGCTCTTCGATCAAACGCCGGCTGCCGACGGGCCAGCCGGCGCGCGCCCGCTGATGGTCGATCTTTTCCTTTCGTGTCCTGCGCTCCCGTTTCATACCATCAAAGCGGCAATATGCGCACTCGGCTGCGTCCGGGCTCGATCAGCAGCAATGCGCCGTCCTCCAAGTCCACGTGGAAGCGGTCAAGGCACTGGATCAAAAGGTCAGCGATCTGTTCGTGCAGCACCTTCGGACCCCGAAGCTAAATCAAGCTGGGCCCGCTGGCATGCGTCAGCGCGAGCATGGTCGAGAAGTCCAGGTCGTGGCTGAAGACGACGTAGCCGTTGGCGACCGCCCAGTCCATGATCTTGCGGTCAGGCGCAGAAGGATCTCCGACCTGCGTTCAGTGGACGGTCTTGAATCCAGCTTCGGTCAGAACAGGTACCCACTCCGGCGAGAGATTGACATCGATGACCAGCCGCAGGGTCATGCCGCCGTGAGGTCCTCTTCACGTTCATCCAGACGCCAGGCGGCGTAGGCCAGCGCTGCATCCAGGTCCTCGGGCTCGAGATAGGGGTACGCGGAAAGGATGCGCTCCCTGCCGACACCCTCGGCCATGAGTCCGAGCACCGTTCCGACCGTGACCCGCAGACCTCGGATGCAGGGTTTGCCGCCCATGACAGCCGGATCCAAGGTGATTCGGTCAATGTCCATGGCTTACCTCGACATTCGGCTCGCGAAGAACTGAAGAGCGGGCAGGATAGCAGTCGGACTGTTCAATGTCGTCAAGGGCTGGAGCCGCAGCAGAATGACTGCCCGGCCCTACTGGTCGACAGCAGGTTGGGAGGCACAGCCTATCCCTCCGAATCAGAAAAAGGGCCATCATTTGGCCGACCCCATGCACCGGCGCACCAGTTCACGGATCCACGTCGAGGGCTTTCCGCGGCGCATCGTGCAGCGCAGCCACAACCGCGCGGCGTACGTCTTCGACGATCAAGACCGGCGTGCTGGCCTCGGCTGGCTGCATGAGGTGCCGGTGGGCGAGCGCTGCCGGATGCACGCCGACGTGTTGATGACCAACCATGTCCATCTGCTGCCCTCGGTCGGCTGCCGCGACGTGCAGTACATCAACCACACCTACGGGCGTAACGGCACCCTCTGGGACGGCCGCTACAAATCCTCTCTGGTTCAGGCCGAAACCTATCTGCGGCTTTGCCAACGCTACGTCGCGCTGAACCCCGTGCGAGCCGCCATCAGCCGACGCTGCGGGGCAGGGTGAGTTACCGCTGTGAATTAATCGGGCCTGCCCATTTTTGCTCCTTCAAACCTGCGTTGGCCGGCTCCAGAGGTGACAGGCATTCGCCCCCCTTTTTTGTTCTGCACTCTGTCCAACGTTCATCTTCTCGGATAGTTTGCTCTGCTTGGTATCACGTTGCGAATACCGCCCTTAGGATCCTCGACATCTCCCCGATAACGCGGCAAGAGAATGATATGTAAATGGTCAATGCTTCTTCCTGCTTCTCTTCCATCGTTGTTGCCGACAGTGTATGCATCAGGCTTGTTTCCCAGGAAATCCAGCTTCAAGACCGTCTCGATATGGTCTTTGGGCCGATCTTTGAGATCCTCCCTGCCGAGCATGTTTAAATAAAGATCCTTCAGGTCAGTGCGTTCAATAGCGGTCTTGACTCCACGAATAGCATCAAAATAGTCCGCCTGCTCTGTTTCAAGCAGATGAAAAACGGATTCGACATGCCTTCTTGGAATCATCAAGGCGTGCCCGGGATTTACAGGGTGGGTGTCGAAGATTCCCACGAAAGACCGGTTTTCAAAGATAAAGGGGTCGGCTTCGCCCCTTGAGACTCTGCAAAAGTAGCAAGTCTGTTCTGAAGGGTTACTGCTCATACTAGCCGTCCATTAGGTCATGTCATGTTGCGGCGTGCGCGTCGAGGATATCGCGTCGGCGTGTCGTTTGCGCTCGTGATACCTGTCGGAGGCATTGTCCTGCCGACGGATGGGCTCGCTCCTCGGCGTGAACCTTCGTCGACCTGGTGAATTGATCGGGCCTTTGAGTTCTGCGCAGGGAAGGCGGTTAGTCGACCTCCTTGAGTGCCTGTTCAATCTCCTCCAGCGATTTCTCGAACGATCCGGCTTCCGCGACCTCCGGTAGTGCAAAGAGCGGTACGGTAAATCCCGGACGGGTGAGGATTTCGGCCTGCAGCTCCTCGCTGTAGACGCCGGGTGTGTTGCCGAAGCGTTGCCTAGGCGAGGCGCTCCAAACCATGCCGCCCCAAACCTGATCCCTGTCGGCCTCCACGGCCGCGCAGCGCAGACCGCAGGTCGGACTGCCGTCGCGCAGGACGATGCCGACGACCCTGTGGTCATTGTCGCGATAGGTCTGGACTTGGTCGCAGACCTCTCGCGCGATCCGGCGACAATGCCGGCGAAACATGGGGTTGCCGTACTGCTTCTTGACCTGCCCCCAGCGCATCGAGCCCAGGTAGCTGACCTCCGGGCAAGTCATCTGAAAGATACCCGCCTGATGCTCGAGCAGCAGGTCGAGCAACTGACGGATCACCGCCGGTTGGCTCGCCAGGCCACGCACGCAGGCGTTCTGGTTGAGCAGACAATGAGAGATGAAGATAAGCCTGCCACTTCGGGCGTCGCGGATGTTGTCTTTGATCTGGCCGAGCTTGCCGGTCATGGTCGTCCTCCTCGCGCTTCAGTAACCGATCGAGGGCAGAAATACGCCTTGCGGTTCATGATAGAACCCGATGGTCATTAGAGTCAGGGACTGCACGATGCGCAATTCATGTCCCAGGCACCAGCGGAACAGCTCGCCGTTCCGGGTCGGGAGTAGAAAGCCCTGGCCACTGAATCTTGAAGCGGCGCCGATCAGTGCCTGGAGGTCGGCATTGGTCTCCCCAACGGCGTGGCCGGCGAAGCCGATTTCAGTGGCATAGCCGCCGATGCGACGATCCCGTTCGGCCAGGCTTGCCCGGCCCATGGCGATGGCCTCGGCGAGCTCACCCCCGCGGTCATGACCGTGGACCTGTCGGCACAATGCGTTGCAGGCATCGAGATCGTCCAGGGTCGCCGGCCGCACGCAATAGCCGGGCAGGCTCAGCCCCAAAGGCGCTCCCTGGAGGCAGACCAGCGGCTCGCGCACCTCGAAACCCGATTGGATGCAGAGGCTCAGGGTCATGAAGTTGTGAGGGGCCTGCACCAGGCGTGCCCCTTGAAAGGCGCGTTCGGTCAAGTGTTGCGCAACGCCCCCTGTCAGTCGGTGACCCACCGAGCGATGCTGTACCTCGGGATCGACCGTGAAGGGTCCCAAGCCGGCGATGCTCGACCGCTCATCGATCACGACACTGCCGACCACACGCCCGTCCAGTTCGGCGACGATGACATGGAAGTCCGGATGGGTGATCCAGCGGGTGAATAGCTCGATCGCCAGGTCTTGCGTCGGGATGTCCGGCGGCACCTGGCAGCGTTGCGCGATGTCGGCAAAGGCGGCATGAGCGACCCGGCCGCAAGCTCCGGCATCGTCCGCAGTGGCCGGGCGCAGCTGGAGGTCCGATGTGTTCATTGGCTTACACTCCAATCTGGAGACTCTTCATTCGCCCCCACCATAGAGCGCCATCAGTACCCGCTCCGGGGTCAGCGGCGCCGCCAATTGGAAGTCCCGGTCGGGCTGCAGTGCGCGCATCGCCTCCACCACGGCCAGCCAGGCGGCGATCCCATAGAGAAAAGGCGGCTCACCTACCGCTTTGGCCTCCAAGAGGCCGGCGGGCTCCGGGGCGTCCTCCAGGAATTCCACCAGGATCTCGGGGGCGGCGTGGATGTCCGGTGGCTTGTAGGTGGCCATGCTGCGGGTGAGCAGCCGGCCTTGATCATCGAAGCGCAATTCCTCGGAGGTCAGCCAGCCGATCCCCTGCAAGATGCCTCCCTCCACCTGCCCGCGATCCACCTCGGGTGCAAGGCTGCGGCCGACATCGTGCACGACCGCCACCCGATCGATGTGGTAAGTGCCGCGCAGGCCGTCCAGGGTCGCCTCGCAGATCGCCGCGCCATAGACATGATAGGCGAAGGGATGGCCCCGTTCCCGCTCCGTGTCGAAGAAAAGCCCCGGGATGGCATAGTGGGCCTGGGCGGAGAGGCCGATCCGCCGCTCATAGGCGGCCGCCAGAAGCTCCACCCAGGGGATACGCGGGGATGCCTCGCCGGCGAGCGCCGCCCCGCCCGCCAGCCGCAGTGCATCCGGCGGCTCGTCCAGCAGTTCAGCCGCCAACACCAGCAGCCGCTCCCGCAATGTCTCGCAGGCGATCCGCACCGCGTGGCCGTGGAGATCGGCGGTGACGCTGGCGGCGCTGGCGGAGAGGTTGGCGGTGCGGGTGGTATTGGTGCTCTCGACCCGTATCAGCTCTTCCGGCAATCCCAGGTTGCGGGCCGCTACCCGCTGAAGCTTGCGGTTGACCCCTTGGCCCATCTCCACCGCCCCGGCGGAGAGGCCGACACTGCCGTCGCGGTAGAGGTGTACCAGGGCCTCTCCCTGGTTGAGGAGGATGTGGGTGAAGGAGATGCCGAACGCGATCGGCAGGCAGACGAGACCCTTCTTCTCCAGCCGATGGGCGGCGTTGAAGGCGTCGACCTCTTGCCGCCAGCCGACCAGGTCGTAGCCTTCCCGCGCCCGTTCCCAGCAGGGGCGGGCGCGGCATCGCTCGGCCTGCATGCCGAACGGGAAGCGATCCCCCTCCGCCAGCAGGCTGCGGGCGCGAATGGTCTCGGCCGGGATTGAGCACTGCCGCGCAAGCCGGTCAATGGCGCACTCGAGTACGAAGACCCCCTGGGGGGCACCGAAGCCCCGCATGGCGGTAAAGGGCGGCAGGTGGGTCCGGCAACACCAGGCGGTGGCCCGTAGGTGCGGGATGGCGTAGGCATTGCTCGCGTGGAACAGGGTGCGGGCAAGGACGGCGGGCGAGAGGTCGGTATAAGCCCCGGCGTTCTGGTAGAAGTCGACCGCGTAGGCGTGGATGCGTCCGTCTCGGTTCAGGCCGATGCGATAGTCGGCGCAGTAGGGGTGGCGCTTGCCGGTCTGGGCCATGTCTTCGTCGCGCCTCAGCACCAGTTTGACCGGTCGTCCCAGCCGGCGGGCCGCCAAGGCGGCCAGCACCGCGAAGCGGGTGGCTTGACTCTCCTTGCCGCCGAAACCACCGCCGAGCCGCAGCACGTCGACCTCGACCTGATGCATCTGCAACCCCAGGACCCGTGCTGTCGCCGATTGCGCGGCGCTGGGACTCTGGGTGGCGGTATGCAGCAATACCCCGCCGTCGTCGCGGGGGATCGCCAGGGCTGCCTGGGTCTCCAGGTAGAGGTGCTCCTGACCGCCGACCAGTACGCGGCCCGCGACGCTCGCGACGCACTCCCCCCACGCCTGGCCCAGGTCACCGCAGACGAAGCTGCGGGGGGGCTGGAATAGGGCACCCGCGGCCTTGGCGGTCAGGGGATCGAGTTCGGCGGGCAGGGGCTCCAGGTCCAACCTCACCGCCACCGTGCCGGCCCGGGCCGTTTCGGGGTCGTCCGCCACCACCAGGGCCAAGGTCTCACCGGCATAGCGGAATTCGGTCTCCGCCAACAGCGGCTCATCGTCTGCCTGGACCCCGATCCGGTTCTCTCCGGGGATATCCGCAGCGGTCATCACCGCCCTGACCCCCGGTAGCCTCATGGCCGGGGTCGGGTCGATCGCGAGAAGACGTCCATGGGCGAAGGGCGCGGGCAGGGGGGCCGCGTGCAAGGTATCGGGCGGATGCGGCAGATCGTCCAGGAACCGGGACTGACCCGTGACATGCAGATGGGCAGCGTCGAGGCCTGGTTTGGTCATGTTGTCGCCTCCCCGCCGTTGGGCGTGAGGGGCCAATCCGCGTTGATTCCCTCCGGCCCCAATGCCTGGAAGTGGGCCAGCACCAGTTGGCGCAACAGCAGACCTTTATATTCCGCGCTGCCGCGCACATCGTCGATGGGGCTGGCCTCCTGCCGTGCCCGATGCGCTGCCGACCAGGCGGTGGCGCCGTCCAGCGGTCGGCCGGCGAGCCAAGCGGAGGTGTCCTCCAGACACACCGGCGTCGGGGCAACCCCGCCGGCACTCAGCCGGGCGCGGCGGATGGCGCCGTCGGCCAGATCAAGGTACAGAGCCGAATTGACTGCGGCTACGTCGAGATACTCGCGGTGGGCCACCTTCTCGAAATGAAAGCGGGTCGGTCCAGGCGTGAGCGCGAGCTCCACCGCGGCAACCCATTCGTCTGGATGCAGATCCAGCCGTTTGTAGCCCAAGAAGAAGCGCGCGAGCGGTACCTGCCTTGTTCCCATGGGGCTATCGACCACGACCTCGGCCGCCAGTGCCAGCAGGCAGACGCTGAGGTCGCCGATCGGCGACGCGTTGACCAAGTTTCCGCCCAGGGTGGCCCGATCCCGCACCGGGGTTCCGCCGAAGCGCTCGAGCACCTGATGCAGATGCGGGATGCGCTCGGCCAGCAGAGGCGATTCCAGCAGCTCCTCCACGGTCGTGGCGGCGCCGATGCGGAAGCGCTCGGCGGTCGCGGTGACGCCGCGCAGCTCGGGTCGATCCGCGAGCATGACCAGTCGCTGCGGGGACGGCCGGGACCAGGAGTGGGCAAAGAGGTCGGTCCCGCCACCCACCAGCAGCCCACCGGTGATCGGCAGGGTCCGCTCGGGCCGAGGCAGTCCGGCAAGCCGCTCGGCAATTCCGATGAATGAACCCGGCACCACCCCGGCGGCAATCAGTGCTCCCAGGCGAGTCTCCGGGGGCGGCAACCCGGCCCCTAGCGGCAGCAGTCGGGTCAGCGCGCGCTTGATCCCCTGGTAGCCCGTGCAGCGGCAAAATTGGCCGTCCAAGGCCGCGATGCCTTCCTCCCGGTCGAAACGCAGCCCGTTGAGCAACCAATCCGTCAATCCCATCACCACACCCGGGGTGCAGAAGCCGCACTGGATCGCCCCTTCATCCACCAGTGCCTGCTGGACCGGGGTGAGTTGGTCGTCGGGCCGGTTCACGCCCTCAAGAGTGACGAGGTGGTGCCCCCCCACGGCCGTCAGCGGCAGCAGACAGGAATTGACCAGGCGATAGCGCACCCATCCGCCGGGCTCCAGTGCCCCCAACAGCACGGCACAGGCACCGCACTCCCCCTCCCGGCAGGCGTCTTTGGCCGCGGTCAGACGGCGATCCTCCCGCAACCAGGCCAAGACCGGCCGGGTTGGCTGCGGCAGCCCGGCGACGAATTCATCGTTGAGCAGAAAGGGTTGCATACTGCTGACTCGGTCAAAGGTGTGCTATCCGCAGGGTCGAGTGGATCACTGCCGATCAACTGTCCGGCAAGGATGAACCGCGCCTGGCCGTGTACACCGCAAGTGGCTCGGGATCTCTTGAATCATAGACGACGCGCTCAAGATGTTCAGTGCGCTCCCGCATCGCCCGTCCGGTTAGGGGATCAGTCGGTCTTGTCCATTTCTGGCCCGGACGACAAGAAACGGCTGACTTGAAGCCGCCGGCGAGGTGTCTTGACACTCGGACGCCGCCGCACTTGCGGTACCCCGATCCGCGGAGTCTATACTCTTGAATCGCCGAACAACTGCGGAGCCCGTCCATGCCTGATCTTGCCGAAGATCATTCCATCAGCGTCGAGGAGTATCTCGCGGGCGAGGCTGTCGCGCCGGTTCGCCATGAGTACGTCGCCGGCGAGGTCTTCGCGATGGCCGGTGCGACCGAGGAGCACGCGACCATTGCGCTCAATGTCGCTGCTTTGCTGCGCGCGCATGTGCGCGGAAGTCCGTGCCGGGTTTACATCGCCGACATGAAGCTGCGCGTCGAGCCGGCTTCCGCCTTTTTTTATCCGGACGTCTTCGTGACCTGCGATGCGAGGGACGCGCCCGAGCCCTTGGCCAAACGCCATGCACGCGTGATCATCGAGGTCTTGTCCGAGTCTACCGAGGGCTACGACCGCGGCGCCAAGTTCGGCGATTACCGGCGGCTCGATTCGTTGGATGAGTACGTCCTGATCGACTCCCGCAGCCGTTCCTGCGAGGTGTTCCGCCGCCGTCCGGAGGGTTGGCTGCTCGATCCGGTGCCGGAGAACGGGCGGCTGGTCCTGCCGTCGATCGGCTTTGAATGTCCGCTCGATGCCTTGTACGAGGACGTGGTGTTTGTCCAGACCGAGGCAGCGGATACCGCCTGACCGGTCGCTGCGGCCCTACGCTCGCCGCTTGTCGGTCGTCCGCGTGATCGCCTGCACCGTCAAAGAACGGTCACATCGGTTCTCTACAATCACCCTAAAAAGAGCAGTTACAC
>NZ_DIUM01000052.1 GCF_002423035.1 Thiocapsa sp. UBA6158 | reverse complement strand
CAGCAGGATCAGGCCGGCGATGTAGGAGTCGATCTGCTCGGCCGGCAGCCACGGCCGAAACAGCCAGCCGATGAAGAGCCAGGCCAGCAGGGCCATCGAGAAGGGTTTGACCCCCCAATTGATGAAGAGCGTGACGCCGACCCCGCGCCAGTGCTCGGTCACGCCCTTGAGGGCCTTCAGGTCGATCTTCAGCAGCATCGGGATGATCATCAGCCAGATGAGCACCGCGACCGGCATGTTGATCTGCGCGACCTCGACTGCCGCGACCGCATGGAAGGCGCCGGGCGCCAGATGGCCCAGCCCGATGCCGATCAGGATGCAGAGGAAGACCCAGAGGGTCAGATAACGTTCGAAGAATCCCATGGGTGCGCCGGCGGCGTGTTTGCCGGTGGTTTCGCATTGGCTGCTCATGTTGCCCTCGCAGTTGGACTCGAGACGGGCGCTCCGGGCCGGACTCCGGAACGGCGCGCGTGCTATTAAGGATCATATCCGGTTATTCGTATATATGGGAAACCGAATGTCCATGCAGGTGATCGGGGACAAGCGTGAGACCGTCGAGACGGATCGTCGGCCCCAGGCGCACAGGGTCTCCTGGAAGGTCTCGCGGGAGGGAAAGCGCATGATCGGGCTCGCGTCGTTGACGCCGAGATCCTTGGCTTGGATCGATCGGTGAAAAGCATACGAGGAATCATCCGGGTCGGCGCTTCGGTTATCCAGCGGCGTGGCCATGACGTCATTGGATCAAGGCTCCCGCACCGCGTTACCTTTCGGTAACGGTGTTTCGCGACTGCTGTTACCAAAGCGAGACATCGCTGACGCCAAGCAGTTGATTCCGTTTCCCGTGCGCCTGGGCATGGCCCTTGCCAACGCAGATGTCGGAGCCATGGCCCCTGACAATGGCCCCTGAGCGTGCGCCGAACAGGATCACCGGAACAGCAACTTCAACACACCAACGGAGGCATTGGACGCGATGACAGGCATCAGCAGACGACGATTTCTCAAGGCCGGCGGCACGGCAGCGGCGGCGGGTGCGACGCTCCTCGGCACCGGTATGGCGGCGGCCGAGGGCACGACCGCCAATCCGGGCGCGACCACGCTGCCCTATCCCCGCGAAGGCGTCGCCAAGGCCGCCGCACTCACGGTGAACGAGCCGATGGCGTTCAATTATCCGGACGATGACTCCTTCTGCCAGATCTTGAGGCTCGGCGCTCCGGTGCCGGGCGGCGTTGGTCCCGACGGCGACATCGTCGCCTTCAGCACCCAGTGCACGCACATGGGCTGCCCGCTCAGCTACGACAAACAGGCCCGCACCTTCAAGTGCGGCTGCCACTTCAGCATCTTCGACCCCGAGATGCACGGCCAGATGGTGGACGGTCAGGCCACCGAGAATCTCCCGCGGATTCTGCTCGAGCACGACCCGTCCGACGACACCCTGTATGCCGTCGCGGTCGAGGGCCTGATTTATGGCCGCCAATGCAACGTCCTGTGAATCGACCGACCTCTGAGCCGACCGAACAGCACCTATCGATCAACGGAGTCCGCCGACCATGAGCCAATATAAGGACCGCGTTCCGCTGCCGCCCACCGACGCGCAACGGACCAACATGACCTGCCACTTCTGCATCGTCGGCTGCGGCTACCACGTCTACAAGTGGCCCGAGAATCGCGAGGGCGGTCGCGCCCCGAGCGAGAATGCACTCGGGATGGATTTCCGCAGGCAGATCGGTCCCCAGCAGATCATCATGACGCCGCCGATGCACAACGTCATCGCCGATCGTGACGGCCGGCGCTGGAACATCATGATCCTGCCGGACAAAGAGTGTAGCGTGAACCAAGGCCTGTCCTCGACCCGCGGCGGCCAGATGGCGAGTGTCATGTATAACGGGCAGGGCGCCTCGCGTCAGCGTCTGTCCTATCCGATGCTGTTCACCGGCGACGACTGGGTCGAGACCGACTGGGCCACCGCGCTGGCCGTCTACGCCGGTGTCACCAAGCGCATCCTCGACGAGCACGGTCCGGAGTCGCTTGCCTTCAACGCCTTCGATCACGGCGGGGCCGGCGGCGGCTTCGAGAATACCTGGGGCAGCGGCAAGCTGATGTTCAGCGCGCTGCGCACGCCGCTGACACGTATCCACAACCGCCCGGCCTACAACTCCGAGTGCCATGCCACCCGCGACATGGGCATCGGCGAGCTGAACAACAGCTACGAGGATAGCGAGCTCGCCGACACGCTGCTCTTCATCGGCGCGAACGGTTACGAGACGCAGACCAACTATTTCCTCGCCCACGCGATGCCGAACATGCGCGGCGAGACGATCGCGAAGAAGAAGAAATGGTTCCCCGACGAGACCGCAGAGAAGGCCCGGGTCATCTTTGTCGACCCGCGCCGTTCACTGACCGTCTCGGTGGCCGAGCACATCGCCGGCAAGGAGAGCGTCCTGCATCTGGCCATCGCACCCGGCACCGACACCGCCCTGTTCAACGGCCTCATGACCTATGTCGTGGATCAGGACTGGCACCACGAGAAGTTCATCAACGAGCACACCAGCGGCTTCGAGGAGGCGCTCGCGGCCAACCGGATGAGCCTGGCCGAATGCAGCCGCATTACGGGTGTGCCCGAGGCCGACATCGTCAAGGCGGCCGAGTGGGCCTACAAACCCAAGGCGTCCGGTCATTATCCGCGCACCATGCACGGCTACGAGAAGGGCATCATCTGGGGCAACGACAACTACCGTATCCAGGCGGCGTTGGTCGATCTCGTTCTGACCACCGAGAACCTCGGACGCCGCGGCACCGGTGTCGTGCGCATGGGCGGACATCAGGAAGGTTATGCGCGTCCGCCCTATCCCGGCGCTCGCCCGGCGATCTATGTCGACGACGAGATCATCAAGGGCAACGGCCGCATGCTCACGGTCTGGGCCTGCAACGCCTTTCAGAGTACGCTCAACGCCGAGCAGTACCGCGAAGCGGTCTATCGCCGATCCAACATCGTCCGCGAGACCATTGCACGCGCGCGCGGTGCGACCGCCGAGGACCTCGTCGACCTGATCTACGACGCGGTCGAGAACCGCGGGGGGCTGTTCGTCACCAATATCGACCTGTATCGCACCAAGTTCTCCGATGCCGCGCACCTGTTGCTGCCGGCCGCGCATCCGGGCGAGATGAACCTGACGTCGATGAACGGCGAGCGGCGCATGCGTCTCACCGAGCGTTTCATGGACCCGCCCGGCGCGGCCAAGCCCGACTGCCTGATCGCCGCGGACATCGCCAACACGCTGAAAGCCTTGTACGAGGCCGATGGCAACTCCGAGATGGCGGCACGCTTCGACGGCTTTGAGTGGAAGACCGAGGAGGACGCCTTCAACGACGGCTTCCGTCAGCCGGAAGGCATCGACAGTCAAGGCGGCGCGACCGGCGATTTGGTCACCTACGAGCGGCTCCGGGCCATGGGCAACAACGGCGTGCAACTTCCGGTCAAGGAATATAAGGACGGCCGCTTGATCGGCACCGAGATGATTTATGCCGATTACCGGTTCGACACCGACGACGGCAAGGCCCGCTTCATGCCGGCCCCTTGGAACGGAATGCCGCAAACAGTCGAATCCCAGCGTGAGAAATACCGCTTCTGGGTCAACAACGGCCGCACCAACCACATCTGGCAGAGCGCCTATCATGACCGCCTGCTGTCGTTCCGGCGCGACCGCTTCCCGATGTCCCCTATGGAGATGAACCCCGAGGATGCGGCCGAGTTAGGTATCGAGGCCGGCGACATCGTCGAGCTGCACAATGACTACGGCGCTGCATTCGCGATGGCGTATCCGGAGCCGGATATCGGGCGCGGGCAGTTGTTCATGATGTTCGGCTACGACAACGGCGTGGTCGGCGATGTCGTTACACCCTGGACCGACCGCAACCTGATCCCCTACTACAAGGGCACCTGGGCGGATATGCGCAAGGTCGGCAGTATGCGCGACTACAAGCGCACGGTGTCGTTCAAGCGGCGGCGCTTCGACCTCGCCTGAACACGGCGTTGCGGCTGTCCGACGCGCGGCTTTCCAAAAGCGGGGATCGACGTCCCGCTGATTGTGAGGCCGCGCATCGGAAGCCCTACCGCCGGCGTCCAGTCTTCAAGACACGAGCCGCTTAAGGTTCCGGTGGCCGGCCTAATAAACGAAGCCCATCGAGCATGCCGCCGGCTACTCGGCCTCCAACTGAAGGTAGGTCTGGTTGAGGTTTCGCCGATTCCAGCCGTCGAAATGCTCCAGATGCTCGAAATCCGGTGCGTCGGCCAGCCGCTCGACAGTCTCGTCGATCGGCTCCCAGTTGCCGAGTGCGGCCTCGACCTCCCGCACAAGCCAATCCAGATACTCACCCGTATCGCGCTTGGCTTTGGCGAGATCGGCCGGGTTGCCGTGTCCGGGGACGACGACCGTCGGCTCCAACGCCTCCATCGCGTGAAAGGTGTCGCGCCAGGCACGAATCCGGCTGTGTGGCCAGACGCCGAGGATGCGATCCAGGTACACCAGGTCGCCGGCAAAGAGCACGCCGGACTCGGGCAGCCAGAGGAGGGCGTCGCCGACGTAATGTGCATCGCCGAGCCAGAGCAGGTCCATCCGCACGCCGCCGAGATCCAGGGAAGCACGATCCGCTTCGATCGGCTCCGGTGCAGTCAGAGGCACGGTCCCTTCGAGCCGATCGCCCAACGTCTCGCGCAGCCTCACCAGATGCGAGTCGGCATAGGCGCGCTGAGTCTCCACAGTACGCGCGAGCGCGATGATCCGGGCGCCGCGCTCGGCGAAATAGGCGTTGCCGAGCCAGCGGTGATCCTGACTGCCGAGGTTCACGACCCAACGGATCGACTGCTCGGTGACCGCTGCGGTCGCTTGCTCGATCAGCGGTCCGGATTGGACCGTCGCGCCACTGTCGACCAGGACCACGCCCTCGGGGGTGACGATGAAGCCGAGGTTGGCATTGATGGCATCGTTGTCGTAGGTGCGATTCTCGGTGGGTCCGACCAGAGCGTAGATCCCGCTTGCGACCTCCGTGACCTGCAGGTCTAGGGCTGCCGCAGGTGCGCAAACCAGCGTGAGCAAGCCGATCCAGAGGCCGCCGACGCTGCGCCGAGCATTAGAGCGCAAAGTCACCACCGTAAGGCTCGGATCCTTCCACGACCGGCAGGGTCAGCTCGTTGCCCCAGTGCGACCAGCCGCCGTTGTAAAGCCGCACGTCCTCGTAGCCGAGATGCTTGAGCTGCAGATAGGCCAGGCCCATCCGGAAGCCATCGTGGCAGTAAACATAGATCCGCTTGTCCTTGGGGATCGCGGCATAGAGTGCAGCAAGACTCTCGTCGCTGCGCCATTTGCCGGTTTGTCCGTCGACACCGTCGAGACTCACGACGTTGACGGCGCCCGGGATGTGACCGCCCATGATCGAGTGTCGGATCACCTCGCCGGTGTACATGTCGTTCGGCCGTGCATCGAGCAGGATCACTTCCGGATCGCGGCGCGAGACGACATCGTCATAAACGGCGGGCCATTCGATGAAGAGCCTCGGGTCGGCGTCTTTCAGGGTCACCGTGCCCGCTGCTTTCGGCGGCGTGGGCTCCTTATCAAGCTCGTTGAAGCCGGTCCACTCGATGGTCCCGCCATTGAGGATCTTCACCCGGTCCATGTCGAAGCCGTAAAGGTCGAGCAGGAAATAGACTCGTGCAGCCAGCGCCGTGCTGGAATCGTCGTAGATCACGAGTGTCGAGTCGTCGTTCACGCCCCAACCGCGCAGGGTCTCCTGGAAGGTCTCGCGGGAGGGAAAGCGCATGATCGGGCTGGCGTCGTTGTCGCCGAGATCCTTGAAGCGTTGAACCTGGACCGCGCCCGGGATATGTCCGACCGTGAAGAAACGATGGGGGTGATAGCGTACCTCCAGAACGACCGTGTTCTCGTCGTCCATCGCGTCCGTCAGCCAGTCGGCATCGACCAGGAAATCAGGATTGGCGAGCGCTTGGATGGGTGCGAGCACCAACGCGAGCAGCGCGGCGAACCCGAGTGGCAGGAGTGCTCGATACAGCCTGTGCGACATGAAGGTCTCCTCTGATGGCTTTTTGAGTCGTTGGGTGGTGTTGCAGGCCGGGCACATCCCGTGCGCCGACCCGGAAGCTCGGTCAATAGCCGAACTTTGCATTCACACCGACCGTGAAGGTATTGAAGTCTTGGTTGTCGGTGTCGTCGATCCGTTGGTTCCAGGCGGCAAGCAGCTCGGATCGATCGGTCAAAGCATACTTTACGCCGAGACTCCAGTTGTCCCAATCACGATCGTAGAGGACGCCGTCGACGACGCGGCCGTAGACGGCACTGTCGCGGTTTTGTCCGTAAGCGGCGATGATCCGAAAGCGGTCGATCCCGTAGATGCCATTGAAATACATGTTGCGTCCGAGACCAAGAGAGTCGGCATCCTCATAGAAGGCGGATAGCGAGAAGGTCTGGTCGCCGAAGAAGGGGCCGAACTCGTAGCGCCCCGCGACCTGCCAGGCGTTGCCGTTCTCGAGTGCCGCACGAGAGATTCGATCGGCCTCGATCTCGAGCCAATCGGCACCCAGGAAGACCGTGCCGTTATCGTATTTGACCCCTAAGCCTCCCGCTTGACCAGCTCGATAATTGCGCAATACCCCCGTGTTGTGGATCGGCTTCTCGGAGTCGTCGAACTGGGTTGCATACCAGACGTTGCCGCTCAGGCCGCCGAAGAACTTGGGGGACACATAGTCGGCTGAATTGTTGAAGTAGCTCGAATGGAGCTCCGACATACCTTGGCGTCCACCGGCGCGGGCTTCAGGTGCGTTGTCGTTCCAGGGATCGATCGTTGTTCCAGTCGTCTTGTAGCCGACACCAAGCCGACCGAGCCTCAGCTGTCCCCAAGGTGCTCCCTTGATTCCCGCGTAGGCTTCCCGAAACTCCACCTGACGTGCGCCGCCTGATTCCGCATTGGATCCAGGGCCGCCGTTGACATAGTCAGTCGTCTCATAGCGCAACTCGGCTTTGTAGATCAGGGCGATGTCGGAAAGAACTGTCGGGATCTCTCCTTTGACGCCGATCCGCGAGGCATTGCTGTTGATTGCTGTCCCATCCTCGCCGTCGCCCCAGTCGCCTGCACGGTGGTCGACACTGACGCGGGCCTCCCCGTAGACCTGGACCGCTTTGGCGAGCGCCTCATCCTTCTTCTGAGCCTTTTCGACTTGCGTCACGACCTCCTTCTGCTGTACCTCCTGTTCCTGAAGGCGCTGCTCCATCGCCTCGATTTGGGCCTGCATTTGCGCCATCTGGGACTTCAGTTGACGCAGTGTCGCGGCGTCGTTTGCCGCCGCGGGCATCGCTGTCGTGGCCGCGAGAACGGCGGGCAGGGCGAAGCTGGAAAGGTGTTTCATCGATTCTATCCCCCTTATGTCTGTCGTGCTTGACGCTCGCAGCATGCCGAGCGCTGCGAACCTAGCAGGGGAGGTGGATCGATAACATGATTACGATTAGGTCTCATCCGCGGCTTTGGAGGCCGCGCGGCCCATCAGCGTGATCCGCGGCTTCGCCTATACTCGGACTATGAGGGCTTTTGAATGCAACCTGTTGGGCCTTCTGGAGACGATGAAACTGGAGGAGAACCCAATGAAGAAGAGTTTCAGAGAGGTGCTACAGACCCTGGTGGACGACCGGATCGAGGCGGGCGAGGATCCCCGAGATCTGTTCGACGAGCTGCTTCGCGAGGCGAATCTGGTCTTCGGGCACTACAACTTGGAATACGAGCTTGGTTTGTTCACCAAGACCAAAGACACGGAGTAGCCGCGACGCCGCGACATCAGCGTTATTCCGGACATGCGGTCGGGGCGGTGGCGGGAGGGGGCCGACCGGGATTCAGTCGCCGGCATTGGCCCCGACGAGGCGCAGATGGGTGCGAGAGCGCTCCAGCAATCCTTCATCGGTGAGCTCGCGAAGGACGCGATAGAGGGTTTCCGGTTCCAGCGCGAGCTCTTCGGCGAGCTCGACCAAGGGCATCGTCAGCGTGAAACTTGCCTCCGGACCGCCTTCGCAGATCAGGAGATGGAGGACGCGATCGCGCGCCCGTTTCAGCCGGACCCGCTCGTACCGGGAACACTGGCGGCGCGCGTTGGCTGCCATCGCCAGGGCAAAGGTCTTCGCAAAATCACCCCCCGCGTTCAGCGCGGCCAGAACGTCCTTCGCGGGAAGCGACCACAGGATACTGTCTTCGGTGGCAACCGCATCGCAGACATAGGCGTCGACTGCAAGCGCCGACTCTGCAAAAAACTCACCTGCGGTGGCCTGCAGCATGACGGACTGCATCCCGTTATGCAGCGCACGCACGGCTTTGACGCGACCCCGACAGACGAAGAAGATCGCATCGACAGCATCGCCTTGGGCGAAAAGGCGCTCAGCCTTGCGGAGCACGCGTTGACGTACCGGGTTCGGCAGCGCCGCGGTCAGGAATTCGGGCAACGGCTGGATGGCGTCTTTCATCGCGCGCCATCATACCCGAGCGCAGGTGCGGACGTCGCGCCGTGCCTCGAAAACTCAGTCGCCGAGCGCGTCGAGCTCCTTCAAGGCGGCCTGTCTGACATTGTCGGGCAAAGGCACGTACCACAGCCCCTCCGCGAACCCTTGGCCTTCCGTCAGGATCCACCGCGCGACTGCCTCGACCGCTTCGGTTTTGGCCGGATCCTCGTACCGCTTGCGAATGAGCAGCCAGGTATAGGTGACGATCGGATAGGAGCGCGCGCCTTCGGGATCGGTGATCATGACGTCGAGCGCCTCCGGCAGCGCGTCCGAGCCGCCTGCGAGTGCGCGTTGTCCTGTTTCGACGGAGGGTGCAACGAACCCTCCCGCTTTGTTCTCGAGATAGGCCAGGGGCATACGCAGGCGCTGCGCAAAGCCCGCCTCGACGTAGCCGATGGAGCCTTCGGTCAGCTTGATGCGCTGAGCGACACCCTCGTTGCCGCGTGCTTCCATGGCGCCGCCCGGCCAGTCGATCTTCTTTCCGACGCCGAGGGTTCCGGCCCAGTCGGGATCGATCGCGGAGAGATGATTGGTGAACGCGAATGTCGTGCCGCTGCTGTCGAGACGGGCCACGACTTGAATGACCTTCGAGGGGAGAGCTATCCCCGGATTGGCCGCAGCGATCCGCGGATCGTCCCAGCGAAAGATCCGGTTCCCGAAGATATCCGGGTAGACGTCCCGCGGCAGGTTCAGCGGGCCCGGCACCCCGGGGAGATTGTGGCTTATGGCGATCATCCCGGCCGTGACCGGGATCTGGACGACGTTGCCGTCGAGCTTCGCCACGTCATCGGGCGTCAGCGGAGCATCGGTTGCGCCGAGATCGACGGTACCCGCGAGGAATCGGTCGATGCCTTCACCGCTGCCGACGACAGCGTAGCTCACGCTGATATCGGCATTCTCGCTGCCGTACGCTGAGATCCACTTCTGGATGATGGGCGCAGCGAAGGTCGAGCCGGCGCCGGTGAGGGTCTGCTCGGCGCCGGGAGCGTCGATCGCCGTGTCGGATTCGGGGCTGCGCCCGCAGCCCGCAAGCTGCCATAGAGCAGCGGTCATGAACAAGGTCGTGACACAACGAACAAATAGGCGCATGGCAATCTCCGGACGGTGTTTCGGGCTTCGAAGCACGGTGACGATATGATCGCCGGTCGCCGAGATCGTTTGATGAAGCTTTGTTGACGGTATCGAGAACATCGATCGACTGCCTCTCCGAACCTGTCGATCGCCCGATGACCACGCGATCGACAGTGAAGTTGCTCCTCGCGGAGCTCATGCCTCGCCGATGCGATCGAGCTCACGTTGCAACTTCAGTCGATCGAGCGACGCGAACGGCAGAGCGACGAATATCTTGATTCGATTTTCCATTTCGCGAAATGCGGCGCGGAATGCCGTGAGACGGGTCAGCTCATCCCCTTCCACGGCTGCGGGGTCTTCCGTGCCCCAATGGGCTGTCATGGGCTGCCCCGGCCAGATCGGACACACCTCGCCCTTGGCCTTGTCGCAAACCGTGAACACGAAATCCATGACCGGCGCGTCGGGTTGCGCGAACTCAGCCCAGTCTTTGCTGCGTAAACCATCCGTCACATAGTTGTTGCGGCGCAGCAGATCCAGGGCCAAGGGATGGACCTCGCCCTTCGGATAGCTTCCGGCGCTGAAGCCGCGAAACCGGCCCGAGCCCCACCGTTCGATGATGCGCTCGGCAAGGATGCTGCGTGCGGAGTTGCCGGTACAGAGAAACAAGACGTTAAAGGGCTTCGTGGTCACGACGGAACTTTCCCTCCTGATTTGGTGATGCGCAGTCCGGGACCTCGCTTGGGCATTGGCCCGGACGTTCATTCGCCGCGGCGACGGAAAAGTGCCGCCGTCGGCTGTCGGCGAAGAATGGTTGACGGATTCCATTCGCGGGACACGTGAATCTTTTGTGAAGGTTTAACGACTGTTCTGTGAATTCGACAAAGCAACTTGGTTTTCATGGTACAAAAGGTCTTTAACAATGCGTTATCGAATTCTTGAGCCGTCCTAACGGCCAAGAGCAGAAGAGTTCGACATAATTCCGTCATATTCGGTCGGTAGTATATAAGTCTCACTCGACTATCAAGCCAATGATTTGAGGAGATTCCGCATGAAATCCCCGATCCATTTCGCGACTGCGGCGTTCGCGGCAGCCATCGCCGCGACGCCCCTCATGGCTGCCGAGCTCGTCAAGGTCGACGGCTCGAGCACCGTGTTTCCGGTGACCGAGGCCGTTGCCGAGGAGTTTCAGAAGGCCGAGAAGGGACAGACGATGGTGACTGTCGGCATCTCCGGAACGGGCGGCGGCTTCAAAAAGTTCTGCCGCGGCGAGACTGATGCCACCGGCGCTTCACGCCCGATCAAGGCCGAGGAAGTGGCGCTGTGCAAGGAGAACGGAATCGAGTACATCGAACTGCCGGCCGCGCTTGACGCGCTGACTGTCGTCATCAACCCGAAGAATGATTGGGTCGATTTCCTGACGGTCGACGAGCTGAAGACGATGTGGGAGCCGGCAGCTCAAGACACCATCAAGAACTGGAACCAAATCCGCGACGGATTCCCGGATCGTCCGCTGAAACTGTTCGGTGCGGGCACCGACTCGGGGACCTACGACTATTTCGTCGAGGCGATCATCGGCGAAAAATCCTCGCGTGGTGATTTCACCGCGAGCGAGGACGACAACGTCCTGGTGCAGGGTGTGGCGTCCGATGTCGACGCGATCGGCTTTTTCGGGCTCGCCTATTATGAAGAGAACCAAGGGAAGCTGAAGGCCGTGCCGATCTCTTGGAAGGGTGCCGATCCGGTTTCTCCCTCGGTCGAAACCGCGAAGAACGCGACCTATCAGCCCCTGTCGCGCCCGATCTTCATGTATGTCAACAAGAAATCGGCCGACGAGAAACCGCACGTGGTGCGCTTCATGGAGTTCTATCTGAGCACGGAGCACGCCCCGGAGCTGGTCAAGGAGGTCGGGTATGTGCCGTTGCCCGACAAGGCGTACGAAATGGCTCAGGCTAAACTGGCCGCTCGCACGACCGGCACGGTCTTCGAGGGTGCCGAGGTCGGCGTCGGGGTCGAAGAACTGCTCGCGCGTACACCGAAGTAAGGCGCTGTTGTTGGTGAGTTGACCATCGGGGCCGGTGACATTCTGTCGCTGCGCCCCGAATTCCCATCGGCACCTCAGCCGATGACCGCACACTGCGTTGGGAACTCCGCTATGTCAGAGATTTCGTCCGCCGAGAGCGAGTTGATCGGGGGTGCCACCAGGCAATTTCTCCGCCGCCGCGCGTTTTGGAACCGCTTCGCCGCTTACTGGCTGTTGGCTGCTGCTTTGGTGTCGGTGCTGGTCACGGTCGGTATCGTCTACGTTCTGGTCACGGAATCACTCCCGTTTTTCAATCAGGTGTCTCTCGTCGACTTTTTGACCGACACCCAATGGACACCGATGTTCGAGAATGCACGCTACGGGGTCATGACGCTGGTCTCGGCGACGCTGACGGTTGCCGGCATTGCATTGGCGGTCGCCATCCCGGCCGGTTTGGCGCTCGCCATCTATCTCAGCGAGTATGCTCGTCCGGCCGTGCGGGAGTCCGTCAAGCCGTTGCTCGAGCTGCTTGAAGGCGTGCCGACGGTGGTTTACGGGTTTTTTGCGCTGCTCTTCGTCACGCCTCTCCTCCAAACCTTTATACCTGGATTGGCGGGATTCAACATGCTGGCCCCCGGGCTGGTCATGGGCATCATGATTCTGCCCTACACCGCATCGGTGAGCGAGGATGCGATGCGCGCCGTGCCCATGGGACTGCGCGAAGCGGGCTATGCACTCGGCTACTCGCGTTTCCGCGTGGCGACGCGGGTGGTAATACCCGCGGCCTTGTCCGGCATTACGGCAGCATTCATCCTCGGCATGTCGCGGGCTGTCGGGGAGACAATGGTCGTGGCCATTGCGGCAGGTCAGAATCCGAATTTCACCTTTAATCCGACCGAGGGGGCCGCCACCATCACCGCCTACATTGTTCAGATGGCCATGGGCGACCTCCCGCATGGCTCGCTGGCATACCAATCCGTGTTCGCTGCAGGTTTCGTGCTCTTCCTGATCACGTTGACGTTCAATCTGATCGGCTTCTTTCTTCGCCGACGTTTCCGGGAGGCTTACTGATGGAAGCGGATGCAACACGGGTCGTGGCTTCAGGGGTCCGCTTTCAACGTCTCGTCGCCGCCAATCGTCGCACGGACATCATGATGGCGAGCATCGGTATCCTTGTGTTGATGGTGGCCTCCGCGCTGCTCGCCAGCGTCCTCGTCGACCTCATCCTGACGGGGTGGCCGCGTCTGATCAATCCCGATTTCTATACCAATTTTCCCTCGCGCAAGCCCGAGCAGGCGGGGATCATCTCGGCGATGGTCGGGACCGCGTTGGTTATGCTCGTGACCGCCGTGGTTTCAGTGCCGCTTGCTGTCGCTGCCGGCATCTACCTCGAAGAGTACGCGCCGAAAAACTGGCTCAGCGACATCATCGACATCAATGTCAGCAATCTCGCCGGGGTGCCCTCGATCATCTACGGATTACTCGCACTTGGTCTTTTTGTTTACGGCTTCGGGCTCGGGGAGACGATTCTGACAGCGGGTCTGGTTTTGGCCCTCTTGATCCTACCCGTGATCATCGTTGCGACCCGCGAGGCGATCCGCAGTATCCCGCGGGATCTTCGAGAAGCAGCCTATGGTCTCGGTGCCGATAAGTGGCAGACGGTCAGCCACTATGTGCTTCCGGCAGCGCGCCCGGGCATCTTGACCGGCACGATTGTCGGGCTGGCTCGCGCGATCGGCGAGGCCGCTCCCGTCATTACCATCGGAGCGCTTACCTTCATCGCTTTCCTGCCGCCACCACCCGTGCAGTCTACTCCACCCTTCGTCAACTTCGACTGGTTGACGAGCCCCTTCACGGTGATGCCGATTCAGTTGTTCAACTGGGTTTCGCGCCCGCAGGCCGAGTTTCACATCAACGCCGCCGCAACCGGCGTCGTGCTGATGGTCATGACCTTGGCAATGAACGGGCTCGCCATTTATATCCGCTATCAGCTACGCAAGCATCAACGCTCATAGCCGTCACTCGGAGCCCATTACGATGCAGCCGAATTTACGACCGATCACGCGTGAGACGACCGATGTGTCGTCCGCTCCCGGCGATTCGAATGCCGATCTCCATCGACACCAAGAGAGCGTACCACTCCCGCACGGAAACCGCGCCGATGTGCGCAAGCTGAGCTTCTGGTACGGGAAGACGCAGGCGCTGAAAGAGGTGAATCTTCCCGTGGTCGACCGCAAGGTCACCGCGTTGATCGGCCCGTCCGGCTGCGGGAAAAGCACGTTGCTGCGATGCTTCAACCGCATGCACGATCTTTATCCCGGCAATCGTTACGACGGGGAGATTCGGCTCTATCCCGAAGACGAAAACCTTGTCGCCATCGATCCCGGGTTGGTGCGGCTTCGGATCGGCATGGTGTTTCAAAAGCCGAACCCCTTCCCGAAGTCGATCTACGCGAACGTCGCCGCCGGGTTGGAGGTCCGCGGCATCAAGAAACGCTCGGTCCTCGACGAGCGCGTGGAACGTGCCTTGCGGCACGCCGCGCTGTGGGACGAGGTGAAGGATCGTTTGAATGGCTCCGCCTACGGGCTGTCCGGCGGTCAGCAACAGCGCCTCTGTATCGCGCGTGCCTTGGCGCCCGAGCCGGAGATGATCCTTTTCGACGAGCCGACATCGGCACTGGACCCGCTGGCGACGGCCAAGATCGAAGATCTGGTTCAGCAACTCGCGGGCGAAGTAACGATTCTTATCGTCACGCACAATATGCAGCAGGCAAGCCGGATTTCGGATTTCACCGCCTTTATGTTGATGGGCGAGATGGTCGAGTACGGCAACACCGATCAGGTCTTCACGGCGCCCGAGGATCCGCGTACCGATCAATACATCACCGGGCGTTTCGGCTGAGCCAAGCGCCGGAGGGAGCATTTTCGATGACGAAGCCCCATACCCTGACGTCCTTCGACGAGCGCCTTGACGGTTTGAGCGAGCAACTGCGCTCCCTGGCGACAACCGCCGGAACGATGGTCGACGGCTGCCTCGACGCCTTCCTGGATAAGGATTGCGCCGCGGCACAAGCGATCATTCACCGGGATTTGGAGGTGGATCGACTGGAGGAGGCGATTCATGCCGACGTGATGGACATCCTCGCGCGTCTGCAGCCGGTCTCTTCGGATCTGCGTCTGGTTTTGGCCGTCGAGCGGGCAGCCAGTAATCTGGAACGCGTCGGCGATAAGGCGAAAAGCATTGCCAAGCGCTGTCTTGCACTCGACGGCGCCGCGCCGGCGTTGACGCAGGACACCTTGGATCTGCTGCGGGGCCTCGAGCGTGCGGTCTCGAAGATGCTCGAGGACGCGATCGCTTCACTCACGCGGCGCAGCTACATCCTTGCGGCCGATGTCGAGGCTCGAGACTCGAGTGCCGACGATCTCTACGATGATCTGTTCCATCATGTAGTGGCCCAGCTTCAGCAAGATCCAGCCAATGCCGCGGTTAACGTTCACGCCCTGTTTGTAGGCAAGGCATTGGAGCGCATCGGCGATCACGCCGCGAATATCGCCGAGGAGGTTCGGTTTCTTTTACGCGGACGTCTTGCGGGAGCGGCCGGGGAGAGCCCTGCGGAGTCGTGACCGGTAAAACGCGTCGGGTGTCGCGTCCGCGGTTCATCCGCCCGTCATCGACATGAATCGGATGACCTTCTCCGGGCGCTCGTTGAACTCGTGGCGCTCGGGTTTCAAGGCAATGGCGCGTCGCAGATGGTCGAGCAAGGCGTCATCCCCGATCCCGTCGCGCAGGAGCGGCCGCAGCGCGTAGCTGCTCTCTTGACCGAGACACAGATAGAGGGTGCCGTCGACCGTGAGACGCACCCGGTTGCAGGTTTCGCAGAAGTGCTGCGAGATCGGGGTGATGAAGCCGATTCGGGTCTCGGTCGCGTCGAGGCGGAAGTAGCGCGCGGGACCGCCGCCGGGAAGGATGTCCGGGATCAGCGTGAAACGCGCCTCCAGGCGACGACGCACCGTCTGGAGATCGAGATACTGATCCCGCGCCGCTTGACCGGTCGCGCCCATCGGCATGGTCTCGATCAGACGCAGCGTGAAGCCGTTGTCCGCGCAGTAGCCGAGGATGTCCTCGATCTCATCGTCGTTCACCCCGCGCATGACGACGGTATTGACGCGAATCGGGGCGAAGCCGACCGCGCGTGCCGCCGCGATGCCGCGCAGCACCTTGTCGAGATCGCCTCCGGTCACCTGCTTGAAGACCTCGGGGCGCAGGCTGTCGAGGCTGACATTGAGCCGCCGCACGCCGGCACGATGGAGCGGCTCGGCGAGCGACTCCATGCGGGTGCAGTTGCTCGAGATGGAGAGATCCTCGAGGCCGGGCAGGGCGGACAAGCCGGCGGCTAGCTCGGGCAGGTTGCGCCGCACCAGCGGCTCGCCGCCGGTGATGCGCACACGGCTCACCCCCAGCGCGGTGAAGGCGCCGACGACGCGGGTGATTTCCTCGAACGTGAGCCAGTGCTCGGGCTCCTCGAACCCCTTGAAGCCTTTGGGCAGACAGTAGCCGCAGCGCAGGTCGCAGCGGTCGGTGACGGACAGGCGCAGGTACGCGATCTGTCGGCCAAAGGGGTCGGTGAGGGTTTGAGCGTTCATGCGGAGATCCGTTGACAAGTTGAGGGTCGTGTCGGGTGCGTGGATCAAGAGCGGAGATCTTCCGAGCTGACTCTGCGCAAGCAAGAACCGCGTCATGTCGGGAGCGGCTGCGCCTCGCGTGTCCGCATCAGTCTGGGAAACGTCGACCCCCCAATCATGTTCCCTCGGGGTAACATCCTTGCCGAGGCATGTTTCCGGACAGTAACCATCCGGAGTCGTGCGAAGGGCGGTGTCCAGCACACGGCGTCGACGTCGATTCAGCGCCGAAGGACCGCCGGTGCCCATGAGCAGCTCGTGCGTTGCGATCCCGCTCCGGGCGTCTCCGCAATCCATGAAGGCGGCTCAGCTGCCGTCGCACAGTCCGAGCGAAGGGGCGTCGTCTCGGTCTTGGTCCGATCCGGGCGGATTCGCCGATTCCGGCGACTGCCCATCGCCGTTTGCGGGTTCCGCCTCTCGGAGACCGAAACCGACATCGTCACCCCGACGCGGTGGATCGCGGGTCTCGGTCTCGGCGTCGAGCGCTACGGGGCCTGTCGATTCACTGACCGCAAGTATCGGGATCAGACTCCAGATCAGGATGAACGTCACCGCGGCGCGCTTGATCGGGACCATGGCGGCTGTCGCTCCGGTTGTTGATATCGAGAACATGGCTTCATGTGTCCGGCTCGCGCGGGCTGCGATCCGTCGCCGAGGATCGCCGCGACCACCGACGCAGGGCCCAGGCCACGGGCAGCAGCGCCGACAATCCCGCCAGGCCGTATTCCACGATGGCCCGAGCCGGATCCGCCGGTTGGGTGCGGGCGAGATGCGCGCGGATCCGTCCTGCGTCCTCCGGCGGAATCCGCGCGCCGTTGAGCCAACGCATGCGCGCGATCGTCAGCGTCCACCCGAGCCCAGTGTGTCGAGCGCTCTGCAGCATCTCGGGCGCGTGACAGGCCCCGCAGTAGGTCTCGGTCAGCACTTCGCCTTGCGGGCGTCTCGCGGCCTCCGCGGCGCGTTCTGCTTCGCGGCGTGCCTCCTCCTGCGCACGCTCGCGTGCCAGCGTCTCGGCGCGTTCGGCCTCGCGTTGTCGCTCCGCGTCGATCACCGCCTGGACCCGTGCTCGCTCCGTTGCGTCCTGAATTGTGCCACCGCCGAGATAGTCGTCGCCGGACAGCTCTGCGTGCAGCACAGTGCTGGTCAGACACGCGGCGAGGCCGATCGGCAGTGTCCGCGACCGCATGGTCCCGAGGCGCGCTCGACGGGGATCCGCGCCCGCCGATGCTCAACCGGGCGACGCCATCCGATGCGACGGGGCCGCCGGCGGGACCATGGTCGAGAGCCCCATCATGCGGTCGCGGTCGTCGACCGGGATGGCGACATGATCGCTGGGCAGACCGTCGGCTGCCAGCCGCGCTCGGATGATCGCCAAGTCCTCTTCGGTGATGGGTTTGCCGGCGAGCTGGCTGCGCAGGCGAGCGATCTCGGGATCGATGGTCGAGGCGGGCGCCGCCTCGGCCGGCTGCAGCGCCACTTCGGCCCGAACGGCGCTCTCGAGGATCCGCGCGAGATGCCGATAGGGGTTGTCGGCCAGCTTGAAGCGACGCCCCGCCTCTTCCAGATCGGCCCGGAAGGGTCCGATCCAGCGGGCGACGAAGGTCGCGAGAAATTCCCCGGCCGCGATCGGCGGCGGTGCCGCATCCGTGATGCGCGCCTGCGACTCGTCGGCGAATAGGCGTGCGACGAATTCCAATTGGATCGAGAGGTGGTCCGGCAGGTCCTGGACGCCGTCGTCCTTCTCCAGACCGCAACGCCGATAGCAGGTCTCCATCGCGGTGACGCTGCCGCCGGCGACCGTGCCGTCCAGATAGGCACCCGTGTTCAGGCTCGGGTGCCGGTCGCCCGGGACCAGAAAGAGCCGCGAATAGACGACCAGCAGACGGTCTCCGTCGGGGATTCCGGCCATGGCCGCCCGGTAGTCCGACAGCGGTTCGTCGATGTCGTACCCGCAGTCCGAGGCCAGCTCGGCGAGATCCTCCGGCAAGGCATCGCGGAGCAGCTCCAGGCTGTCCGCAGCCTGCGGGATCGCGAAGGCGCGCGCCAGACAGAGAAAAAACTCGGATGTGCTCATGCGTGTCGCGTCGGTCGTCATCGGTCAACCTCGAACATCTTGTCATTGCCCGTGGCGCGGAGCGCCGGGAGATGCGCGACACCGCCGCAGCGGTGTCGCGAGCTTTGGAGTGCTGCCGCGTCGTAGCCTGGTCGGTCGGACGAGCAAAGCGTCACCCGACCGATCCGGATCACCCCTCGCGCCCGAGACGCAAGGTCACCTCCCCGAAGGCGTTGACCGCATTCGACAGGAAGATGGCCACCAGCAGGAGCAGCCATTCGGTCGGCGAGGGGACGTAGCTCAGCAGCTCCGGCGCCCAGGAGCCCTTGAACAGCGGAACCAGCTGACCGCCGATGATGTACTCGTAGCGCGAGATCAGGAGAGCGTTCATGACCAGCAGGGATGCCATGATCTGCGCCCACGGGCGGGTGCGCGTACCGGGATACATCAGCAGCACGAGTGGCAGCAGCAGACCGATCAGGATCTCGGCGAAAAAGAGCGGCGAGGTCGCGAGCGTCTGCCAGACCTGCAGCCCCTCGGCGTTGCCGTAGAGCCCGCTGCTCATGCGCGCGAGGACGAACAGGAGATGAATGAAGATCGCCAGCGCGAGCAGATTGGCCAAGCGGTCGTTGAACAGGCGCTTGACGCTCTCGGGCACCGCCGCCGGGTTGAAGGCGTAGGCCAGATAGGTAAAGAAGAAGACGAACGCGAGCCCGCCCAGCAGCGACTCGAAGATGAAGGCGACCGGGATGTCGCCCGAGGCCCAGAAGGGCCGGAAGCTTTGGGAGCCGTAAACGACACCGGCGATGGCCGTCACGCCGAGCGCCAGGACCAGGGTCACCATGGCGTTGATCCGCAGATCCTGCATGCGCCAATCCGCTTTGAGCATCCGCAGCTGCAGGATCAGGAGTGATAGGACATAAAAGCTCACCGCCATCACCTTCCAGTAGAGCGGCGAGCTGAAGGCGAAGCTGAAGGGGATCGCCCAGAGTGCGCGCAGCGGATGGCCGAGCTCCATCATCAGGACCGCGACCCCGCCGATCAGGCCGGCCAAGGCGAGCCAGAGCGCGCGCCGGATGATGGGGCGATAGTCCTCCCCGCCGAAGATCAGGGCCATGGAGGCGACCATCGCCAACCCCGTGGAGGTCAGCAGGAAATAGTCGTAGACGACGATCGGAAAGCCCCAGAAGAGGCCGAGGTTGTTGGTGTTGTAGACGGCGTGGCCCTCGGCCATCAGATTGTTGACGGCAATCCCGCCGGCAATGCCGAGCCCGATCAGGGCGAGCAGCATGATCCCGAGCTGTTTGCCCGCAATCTCTTTGTTGGAGATGGTGATGCTGGTCATGGTGATTTCCCCTTAGCCCTTGTCCGAATCGCTCATGCTGCGCAACGACGGCACCGAGGCCGTCGCGCCGCCCGAGAGGTAGTAGACCTGCGGCTTGTTGCCGGTCTCGTCCTTCAGGCGCACGCCGCGCTTGTCCGCGATCATCTTGTTGACGTTGCTGTTGGGCTGATCCAGGTCGCCGAAGAAGCGGGCCTTCGGGGCGCACACCCGCACGCAGGCCGGCACGTATTCCTTGAGCTCCGGGATGTCCTCGTCGAGATCGGCCACACCCTTCGGCGCCTTGCTGACCTTGTGGTAGCAGAAGGTGCACTTGGACACGACACCGTGCGGCTGGATGCCGATCCCGCGCGAGGGATCGTCCTGCGGACCTTTGTAGGGCGGATCCCACTGGCGGTCCGTCTCGCTCGGGAAGACCCCGCGTATATCCGGCTGCACCACCGCCTTCTCGTCGACATAGAAGCGCACGCCGTATGGGCACGCGACCTGACAGTACTTGCAGCCGATGCACTTGTTGTAGTCCATCAGCACGAAGCCGCCGTCCGGGTCCTTGTAGGTCGCCTTGGTCGGGCAGACCGACACGCACGAGGGGTTCTCGCAATGCATGCAGGGCCGCGGGAACCACATCAGCTTCACGTTCGGATAGGTGCCCTCGTGATAGAAGAGCACGTCCTGCCAGTTCTCGCCGGGCAGGCGGTTGTTCTCCATCGCACAGGCCGTCGTGCAGGCTTGGCAGCCGGTGCACTTGTCCAGATCGATGACCATTCCCCATTTCGCCATGACTGAATCCTCAGGTGTTGAATCGCGTTCGGTGTGACGAACAGGTGCCGAGCTTTTGGTCGGTCTCGCGTGCACCCCGAAACGTCGGCGCGACGCGATTCAAGTGTTTTCTTTATAAAACTCTTGAGCCGCGCTCGGCAGAGGTCTTTGATACCCGCCGTACGCTGCTCGACCCTCAAGCGTTGCGATTGCGCTCAGGCGCGGCTCAATACTCAAGCCGGGGCGATGCTCACCTTGGTGGTGTAATAGCTGCACTGCCCCGTAATCCGATCCGACTGATTGACCGTGATCTCGCCGCAATGCCCGGGCAGGCGGTCCTTGGCCCAGCGGCCCATCGCCCAGTGCCCGTGCTCCATCGGGAAGACGAGGGTGTCGGGTCGGCAGCCCTCGTAATACTTGCAGTAGCCCTCGATGCTGCCGAGGTCGGAGCTAAGACGAACCTTCGCGCCGTCGGCGATGCCGCGCTCGCGCGCGGTCTGCGGATTGATCTCGATGTAGGCGGTTTTGCGTCCGCCCAGCACGGGCTGCAGGGTGGCGATGGCGACCGGGAGATTCGCGCCGCGACCCTCGGCATGCATGGCGACCTTGGGGGTGACCATGTAGAGATCGCCGCCGCCCGGATGGACCGGCTCTTCCCAATGCGGGAACATCAACTTTCTCGGGTCGCGCCCGGTCTTCTGCGCAATCCAGTCGGCATTGGACTCGAGCCAACCGGAGCGCAGCTCGAACTTGCCCGAGTCGGTCTTGAACAGGTTCTCCTTCACCTCGTCCTCGGTCATGACGATCGTGTAATCCGCGCCGTCCCACTTACGGAACTCGCCGTCGACGAACCGGTAGATGTAAGGCTTCTTGTACCAGACGCCTTTTTCCTTCCAGCTCTCGAAGTCGTTGACCCCGTTGTCGCCCGGATCCGTCGCGAAGCCTTTGGCCAGATGGCGGATGACGTTCTCGGTGTTGTCGAGCGCCTTGTAGTAATCGCCCATCGGTCCCTTGATGCGCTTGCCGATCTCGATCAGGGTGTCGCCGTAATACTGGGTGTCGTAGAGCGGCTTGACGGCCGGCACCCGAAGCTGTGCCATCGGCCAGCCCTGGAAGGGATAGGTCGGTGCGTCCTGCAGGCGCTCCAGATAGGTGTGATCGGGCAGGATCAGATCGGCGAACATGGCCGTCTCGCCCGGGAAGGGCGAGGTGTCGATGACGAACAGCTCCTTGAGCGCCTCCTCCCAGACTTGACCGTTCGGCGCCGTCCAGATCGGGTTGGTCAGATAGAACATGACGGTGTCGAGCTTGTAGGGCTTACCCGCGAGCGAGTTTGGCCCGAGCTCCTGGAGCATGTTGTTGGCGAGCAGATAGCCGTCCTTGTCGCCCTTCAGATCGATGCGCGGCTGCGTCTTCCAGGGGCCGTTGGCGGCGTAGTCGTCCGTGAAGTCCTTGGCATCGACCGGCATGGGTCCGTACGAAGGGCCCATCTGGTACATGAGTCCGCCCTTCGCATAGAAGGAGCCGACCAAGGCATTGAGCGCATGGATCGCCATACCGTTCAGCACGCCATTGGAATGGGCGTGGGCGCCGCGCTCGAACAGCGCGATGCTCGGCCTCGTGGTTCCGAACTCATGTGCGGTGGCCAGGATGTCGCGTTCGTAGAGGTTGGTGACCTCGGCCGCCCAAGCCGGGGTGCGGTCCTTCAGCTCGGTGTTCCACCAGTCGACCAGGCCCTTGACCCATTTCTCCTCGAAGAGTGACGGGTCGACCTGCTCGCCGGTCTTGAAGCGATTCACCCCGTCGCTGAAGTCGCCGACGAAGGAGCGCTCCCAAAGTCCCTCGGTGAGAATCACATGGGCGATCGCCAGCGCCAGTGCCCCGTCGGTGCCGGGCTTGATCATGAGCGCCCGATCCGAGCCGGCGAGTGTGGTGTTGATGTGGATGTCGACCGCGGTGATTCGGGTCTTGGGAACCTTCACGCCGCGGATATAGCCCCAGACCTGCATGTTGTTGTTGTAGGGACGGAAGGCTTCCAGGAAACCGACGCCGAACATGAGCAGCATGTTGGCGTTGTTGTAGTCGTAGGCGTTGTAGCTGCCGATCCCGTCCAGGGCCTTCTTGGAGATGATGCTGCCGTCAGAGCACATGGACGAGTGCCCGATGGCGACGTTCGGAGAGCCGTAGAGCGACCCGAAGGTGCCCTGCAGACCGGCGCAGGAGGCGCCCCAGCCGCGGCCGTAGCAGAGTGCGAAGCGATGCGACTCGCCCTTGTCGCGCAGCCCGTTCAAGCGCTCGGCAACGGTATCCAGGGCTTCTTCCCAGGAGATCGGCACGAAGCCGGGATCCTCGTTGCGACCCTTGTTGGGATTGGTGCGCTTCATCGGCCCCTTGAAACGATCGGGATCGTAGAGGATGTAGGTGCCGAGCGGTCCCTTCGGACAGAGCTTGCCGTTGGAGATGGGGTGATCGGCGGTGCCGTAGATGGCATGGACGCGCCCGTCGGTGGTGTAGACATCGATGCCGCAGCGCGCCGGACACTGATGACAGATGTTCTTGGTGATCTTGGTCTCGGACGGCGCCGTGGCCGATTGTGCCTCGGCCTCGCGCAGCGTCGTCAGGGCGCCCCCGCCCACTCCGACCGCCCCCAAGGCGCCGGCCGTGCCGCTGGCCTGAAGGAAGCGGCGGCGCGAGAGTCCCGTGCTCAGGATGTCCATCGGTGATCTCCTCTGGTGTTGTTGTTGGATGGGTTTGTCGGCTTCCAGCCGCATGCCTCCTGCCTCCAGCCTCCAGCGGTAAGCTCTCGGCTTTCAGCTTCCGGCTTCCCCCGCGTCGGGCTGGGGGCTGGAGGCCGGGGGCTGGCGGCCGAAAGCTAAAAAGGCACTGCGGGCGAAATCTCGATCGCGTCGGCATGCCGGGCAGACGGGTTCGGGGTTGCTGTGCTCGGCACCGCACTCCGGGCAAGTCCGGATCGCATGTCGGGTCAGGCGTTGTGGTGTCCGCTCGGTCGCCGTCTCGCCTGAACCATCGAGCGTCAGTGCCTGCTCGGGACAGAGTCGGGTGCAGAGATCGCAGGCGATGCAGGCGGCGGCATCGAAGTGCAGACCGCGCGCCGTGTCATCGGCGTAGCCTGTCAGTGCGCCGGTGGGGCAGGCGCTGGCGCAGATCCCATGGTCGGCGCAGTCGCTGCCTGCCGTCAGGCTCGGGAAGAGCCGTGCGGGCAAGGGTTGCTCGGCTGCCGAGAGGCGTTGCAGGGCGGCGAGCAGGCGTTGACGGCCGAGTCCCGTTGTTTGGGCCGGTGGGGCGGCGCGGGGCCCCGACGCCGGTTGGCTGGTCCGAAGCGCTTGTCCGGTGAAGAGCGCGCGTCGGCTGACCCGAGATTCCAGCAGCGGCTCGCCCATGCCCTTGACCATGCGGGTGGCGGGCAGCGGCAGCGCGACCAGGCGTGGCCAAGTGGTCGGGGCGACACCGCAGTCCTCGAGCAGCCGTTGGATCGCGTCGATGACGGTCTCGGCGGGGTGGGCGTCCGGATGCTTGCTTCCCCCGGCCTGACACCGGGCACAGAAGCCGCGATCGAGCAGCGCGACCGGGCGTCCCTCGGCCTCGGCCGTCAGCTCGGCGAGCACGGCGGTGGAGAGTCCGCCGAGACAGGGGACACGCATTGCACCGCTCGGCGAGTGCCTCGGCGGCACGCGCCAGCAATCGATCGAGATCATGCCGCTCGTCGTTGGCGTGATGTCGAATCCGGGTACGGACAGCGCCTCGGTCGGACAAGCCAACGCACAACGCCCGCAGTCCACGCAGCCGGAGACCAACTCGGGTCCCTCCGATGTCGCGACCAGTGCGCCGGTTGGACAGGCATCCGCGCAGCGTCGGCAAGACATCTCCGGGAACCGCGCGGGGATGCAAGCGTCTGCGTGGATGGCGAGACGGTTGGTCGGACCGAGCGCTCGCGCAGGCTGGGGGGCGGGACGATGCACGTTGATTCTTGTCGTACCTTTCAATGGTGCTCAATGGGGTCGAGGGTTGGCGATTCGGGGTCCAGTGGGCTTTGGAGTGCATCCGACATACCAGAGCGACGTGCTGAGTTTTACAGGCCAATGATTTAATTCATAAAAACTAGAGTTTCTGGATCAGCACCGTCCCTGCGGGGGCGGTGTTTGGGTTACCTAAAGGTAACGCGACTCCCTGTGTTGGCACCAAAAAAACGCAGCAAAACAAATGGATGGGATGGCCGTAACGCGTTTCCGCCGGTGTTACCGAAAGTAAACGCAGCGGCGAGCGCGATGCATGGCCGGGACGGGAAGCGACGGCGCCGCACGAGTTGGTGTGTACGCACCGACTGCGCCATACTGAGTGTGTCGAAATCAGAGCGACCGATCGAGGGTCTGCATCATGTCCGCCGTGTTGGAACATCGCGTCGATCGATTGGAGGATGCGCTCGAAGCCTTCACCCGAAGCGTCGGTGTCGAGTTCAATAAGGCCTACAACGGCCAGGTTCGTTTGCAGCAGGAGATGCTCGCTTTCAAAGACGAGATGCGTGTCTTCAAGGACGAGATGCGTGTCTTCAAGGACGAGATGGGCGCCTTCAAGGACGAGATGCGCGTCTTCAAGGACGAGATGGGTGCCTTCAAGGACGAGATGCGCGTCTTCAAGGATGAAATGGGTTCCTTCAAGGACGAGATGAGCGCCTTCAAGGACGAAATGAAGGACTTCAAAGACGAGATGCTGGACTTCAAGAACGAGTCCTTGCGTTACCGGGAAGAGGCGGAGCGCGACCGCAAGTCGATGAATCGGCAATGGGGCGAGCTGGCGAATCGTCTCGGGACCCTGGTCGAGGATATCGTCGCGCCGAACCTCCGGCGGGTTGCGCGAGATCTTCTGGGCTGTCCGCAGCCCGATCTGTTCGGTGTCCGTCTGCGCCGTCGTTTCAACGGCGATAGTCGGGAGTACGACGCGCTCCTCGTCTGTCCGGGGTTCGTCCTGATCAACCAGACGAAGAGTCGTCTGATCAGTGCAAACGTCGATGAGCTGTTGCGGGTCTTGTCGGAGTTTCCGGATGTCTTTCCGGAGTTCGAGGATCGGCGTTTGATCGGCGTGCTGGCCAGTCTTTACCCGGACCAGAGCATCGTCACCTATGCCACATCAAAAGGCGTGCTCGTGATGGGTATGGGCGATGAAACCATGGATGTCCTCAACCCGTCGGCGTTGGACTCCGGCGATTAAATCGCCTGCGACCCGCATGGCGCCCGTCGCGAAACGTCCGACGTCCTCTCCCTGCTCACGCCGCACCTTTCTCTCCGGTCTGCTGGCGGCCGGCATCGGCCTTGCCGGCGGCCGAGCGGATCCCGTACGCGCGTCGAGCCAGCCGTTGCGCTTTGGCCTGACGCCCGTTGTGCTCGACGATCGGATCGGTTTCCTGAATGCCTGGGCGGATTGGATCGAGGGCGCGTTGAGTCGACCTGTGGTCTTCGTCCAGCGCTCGCGCTATCGCGAGATCTTGGATCTCTTGCTCCAAGGGCGCATCGACCTGGCCTGGATCTGCGGCTATCCCTATGTCCGGAACCGGTCTCGTCTGGAGCTGATTGCGGTGCCGCGCTTTCGGGGCCGCCCGCTCTATCAGTCCTATTTCATTGTCGGCTCCGATTCCGAGATCCAGCGCCTGCACGACCTCGAGGGCCGACTCTTCGCATGGGCCGATCCGGATTCCAATTCGGGGTATCTCTATCCGCGCTTTCGACTCACCAGCGACGGCAAGGATCCGGATCGTTTCTTTCGGCGAACCTTCTTCACCTGGGGACATCCGCGCAGCGTCGAGGCAGTGGCCGAAGGCTTGGTCGACGGCGCGGCCGTCGATAGCTATGTCTGGGAGACGCTGGCGCGCGGTCATCCCGAGTTGACCGCACGGACGCGCGTGCTGGAGCGCTCGCCGGAATTCGGTTTCCCACCGATCGTTGCCGGTCCGGCGCTGTCCGATCCCGATCGGCAAGCCATTCGGCGCGTTCTTTTGAGCCAGGTCCAGGATGCAGCCGGTCGTACGCTCCTGAACGAGCTCAATCTCGACAGCTTCGGTCTCGAGACGCCCGATCTCTATGACGACATCGCACGGATGGCCGGGCGATTGACTGGAGGAAACGGCGCGTGATCCTTTCGCTGTCGAGCTATCGGCTGCGTCTGCCGCTGAGTCTGAGTATTGCGGCCGTGGTGACTGCGTTCTCGATGGCCGTTGCGCTGGGTCTGCAGACCCTGACGAATCTGCGCGAGGATCAAGGCCGCAACGCCTTGACCCTCGGGTACGCAATGGCCGGCGTGCAGATCCAGGCGTTGCGCAACGACGATGTCTGGTTAGCCTACTCGCTTTTGCGCGGTCCGGATGGCGGTGGCGACGCGGTCTGGATCCTGCTCGACCAGGCGGGCCGGATCTTTGCGAGCAACCGCCCGCGCCGCTTCCGCCTGGATCAGCCGATCGAGAACGCCTTGCCGTGGCTCCCGCAAGCACAGCCGCAGGTGATCGACGAGAAGCCCGGACGCGTGTCGGCGGTCGATCGCGAGGATGTCCGCCGCTTGTTGCGCCTGCCGCTTTACAGTGACGGCTCCCAGGTCGGCGAGCTCATCGCCCTGCTCTCCGACGCACCTTATCTGCCCCGGTTTCGCGAGATCCTCCTCGGCGGCGTCCTGGTGACAGGCGGGGTCCTGGCCGTGATGTTGCCGGTCGGTTGGCTCTGGGGGCGACGCATGGTCGGGCCGCTGGTGCAGTTGGCCGATTGCATGGGGCGTGTCGGGCGGGAGGATCCGCGCCGGATGCAGTGCACCCTGCCCGACGGCGACAGCGAGATCGGGCGCCTCGGGCAGCAGTTCGCGGCGATGCTCTCGGCGCTCGCCGAGAAGGAATCCCTGGAGCAGCAGATGATCCAGGCCGAGCGTCTGGCCGCGGTCGGGCAGGTCGCCGCCGGGGTCGCCCACGAGGTCAATAACCCGCTCGGTGGTATGCTGATGGCCATCGATACCTATCGGCGTGCCCATCCGGTCGAAGCGCAGACCGAACGTCTCTTGGACCTGTTGGAGCGCGCGTTGCGTCAGATTCAGGCCTCGGTGTCCGCGCTGTTGGTCGAGGCGCGGGCGGATCTGCGGACCCTGACGCGAGAAGACCTGGAGGATGTCAAGACCTTGGCTCAGCCCAACATCGTCAAGGCCCGGATTGTGCTGAATTGGGAGAACGCCTGCGACTCCGCGATCCGCCTCCCTGCGGCACCGGTCCGACAGCTCCTATTGAACCTGGTGTTGAATGCCGTTCAGGCCGCACAAGGCGGCGGACATGTCGGGGTTCGGATCACGACGCAGGATAACCTCCTTATGATGCGGATCGAGAACAGCGGTCGAGTCATCCCGCCAGAGCAGCTGCTGCATCTGTTCGAGCCCTATCCGGCGAGCCGTCCGCACACGCGGGGTCTCGGCCTCTGGGTCTGCTATCAGATCGTCTCGCAGCTCGGCGGCACCATTCGGGCCGAAACGCAGGGCGAGCTCACGCGGTTTCTGGTCGCCTTGCCGCTGACAGCGGAGTCCCCGGCATGATCCGTGTCTGCCTGATCGAAGATGATCCCATCATGGGCGAGGCCCTGATGCAGCGCCTCGAGCTGGAAGGCTTCGCCGTCATCTGGCATCGCACCGGCGGCGCCGGCATGCGCGCCTTGGCGGCGGGCGGGGCCGACCTTGCCGTCATCGATGTCAATCTGCCCGATCTCTCCGGAGCGGACCTTTTCGCTCGGCTCCTCGACGAGCGTGTCCGCATCCCGCCCAGTCTCTTCATCACCGGCTACGGGACCATCGAGGATGCCGTGCGCCTGCTCAAACTCGGTGCCGCGGACTATCTCACCAAGCCGCTTGATCCGACGGCCTTGATCGAGAAGCTCCGGGCGCTCGCCGGCGTGGCGGGTGCCGGACAAGACACGCAGGGCGAGGAACCGCTCGGGATCTCCGCGTCGATGCGATACCTCGCCGGCGAGCTTGCGAGGATGGCACGCCATGCCCAAACCCCGCTACTGATCGGCGGGGAATCCGGCGTCGGCAAAGAGGTGGTTGCACGTCACCTGCATCGTCTTCAATGTCCGTATGCCCCCTTCGTTGCGGTCAACTGCGCGGCCCTGCCCGAGACCCTGATCGAGGCCGAGCTCTTCGGCCACGAGAAGGGTGCCTTCACGGGTGCCGACCGCCGCCGTGCCGGTGTCTTCGAGCAGGCGGGCAGCGGCATCCTCTTCCTCGACGAGATCGGCGACATGCCGCTCGCACTTCAGTCGCGGCTGCTGCGCGTGGTCCAGGGTCATCAGCTGACGCGTGTCGGCGGAAGCGAGCCGGTCGAGGTCCCGGCGCGTCTGGTCTGCGCGACACACCAGGATCTGGCGGCGCTCGTGCGCGAGGGACGTTTTCGCGAGGATCTCTATTATCGCGTCCGCGTCCTCGAGATCCGGATCCCGCCCTTACGCGAGCGTCCCGAAGACATCCTCTGGCTCGCCGAGCGGTTCGTCGCCGATTACGGTCGACGCGTGCCGCAGGAGCTGCGGGTGTTGACGCCCGAGGACCGCGAACGCCTTCTCCAGCACAACTGGCCGGGGAATGTACGCGAGCTTCACCACTCGCTTGAACGTGCCTGCATCCTGGGGCGAGGTGAACGGCTCGCCCTGGATGACGTACGGAATGCACCGATGGAGACGGGTCTGAAGGCACAGGCGCAAGCCAGCGAGCGCGCGGCCATCGAGGCCGCGCTGGCCGAGCAGGGTTTCAGCATGACCGCAACGGCCGCGCGGCTCGGCATCAGCCGCAAGACACTCTGGCAGAAGATGAAGCGCTACGGCGTCACACGCCGGCAGTAACGGTGCAGGGAGCGCGATTCGATCCGGGATCCAGGCTGGGATCGATCCGGGAGCCCGTGCTCGGCGCGCGGGTTCGCGTCGACAGTCGTGACCCTCGACCTTCGGCAAGTCTTCCGTCCGAGGCCAATGCGCTCCGGCGCGTGATTTCATTGCCCGGACCAAGCGATGTCAAGAGGCGGTTCCGTCAGGTTGGCGACGACGTGTCCATGTCGCTGCTCGGGATGTGCACTTGATCATCGGCCGAATCGAAAAACCCCGCCTAATCATGATCATGTTTTTTGCCGAGCCCGAATGCTAGCTTCTCCTGCCCGTCAATCAAAGCAAACCACCAGGAGATACCATGAATCGCGCACTGTTAGCTGGCCTTCTAGGCTGCCTTGCCTTGGCCCTTCCCAACGCCTACGCCATGACCAGTATCCTGAACGAGACGGACGTCGAAGCCGTCGCGCTGAAGGTCGCCAACGAAACGGTTAAAGGCGGATACCAGCTTGTGACGATGGAAGAGGTCAAGCTGATGTTGGATGCGGACGAGGACTTCGTGCTTCTCGATGCGCATCCGAAATGGGAGTTCGAGATGGCGTATGTCGAGGGTGCCGTGAACTTCGGTTTTCAGTCCAATCACGTCGGCAAGTGGGAAGAGGACGTGACCGACGGTGCACCGTCGCAGGATGATTTTCGCGCGGTATTGGGTCCCGATCTGGATAAGAAGATTGTGATTTACTGCGGATTCACCAAATGCGGGCGTTCCCACAACGCCGCCGTTTGGGCGAAGCAGCTCGGCTACACGAACGTCTACCGTGCGCCGGGCGGTATTACCGCATGGAGGGACCTCGGCTATTCCTACAAGGTCGTCCCCAATGACGCTCATGTCTATCCGAACAAATGATGATCGCGTTGTGACTGCACTTCGAGCTTCCGTGTAGGGTTGCTCGGCGCAGCGTACACCGCAATCCGGGTAGAGCGTGGAAAGGCGCTCGCGGCTACACCCGTTCGGCCAGGTCTCGCAATATGAGATTCCCCGGGTGCATGTCGGTGTTGGCGATCAGCCGGCCTTACCGCCAGAGGTGGTGGATCCGTGCGGCATCCTCTGTCTCCAGCAGACGCGTTGCGACCAGGCCATCGGCCAGGCGGGTCCAGTCGTGGGCGTCCACGCCGAGCAGCGCCGCGTTGACCGTCTCCAAGCTAATAAGGAGGCTGCGGCCGAAGGGACCGTGGCGGTCGAAGCGCCCACCTCGGGGAAGTCGAACGGCTTTGCCGAGAGCAAGAGACCATAGCCGATCCCCGTGAAACGGGAGAATGAGGCCGGGAAGGCCGCCAGTGGCATGTACCGCTCCGGCATGGAACAGCTCGCGGATGACTTGTTACAATGATTACCACGCCGGGTTCAAAGTCTCCGACGCCACACTCCGGACTTGACGCTGGAACGCGGCGACTTCCGTGGCGAGCCAAACGACCGGGGGAACCCGTGCCGCAGCCTCGTGACACCGTTCCGGCGGTGTCACGCTTCTCCTGGCGCTCCGCGCCACATGCCGACTTGGCCGGAGTTATATGCGAACCCCGTTGGCGTACAAAGCACGCCCGCCGCGCTCGCCGACTATGACAAATCGATCGTGTGCCTGCCCTATCCGCCGGTCACCGGCGGGAAGAGTGCGATCTCGTCGCCGTCTTTGATCGTCGTGTCCAGCCGGGCAATCTCTTGATTCACCGCCGCCAGGACGGATTCGCCTTCGCCCAACGTCGTTGACCAGGGTTCGCCGCGGCTACGCAGGTGCGCGAGGAGATCCGCGATGGAGTCGATGTTTTGCGAGAGATCCAATTGCTCCCGCGCCAGTCCAAGACTCTCTCTGAGCCGAGCGAAATACAGGATATCGATCATACATCCGTCCCCTACTCTAAGCCGCCGACGATCCGGCCATACTCTCTTTCGGCCCAAACATCTGCAGTTACAAGTTCACACCGCCATCAGGAATGACCCGCCTAACAAAACCCTATTCACCTGAACCGCGTCCCCGGGTTACTAGATCCGGGGGAGAACGATCCGACCTCCGCCCTATCCATGTCCCGCCGAACGCGGTTCAGCCGAAGAGGCCGTAGAATGGGATGAAGTCCACGAGGTCGCCTTTGCGGATGACCTGATTCTCCGGAATCTCCACCAGGCCATCCGCCCAGGCGACGGAGGAGAGCACGGCGGACGAGCGGCTCGGGAAAACGGCCAGCTCCGGCGTGCCGTCCCCTCCGGTTTGAACGCGCGCCCGATGAAACTCACGACGTTTGTCGGGGCGTGGCCAGTCGAAACCCGCACGGATCCGAAGACTCGGGGGACGCAGAGCCCCGGCGATACCCTGCTGCCGTCCGATCACCGGGATGCCGAAGAGACAAAAGGTCACGAACAGCGAGACCGGGTTACCCGGATTGCCGATGAAGGGCGTCGTACCGATGCGCCCGAAGGCCAGCGGCTTGCCGGGGCGGATCCCAACACTCCACAACTCGAGTGTACCGACGCGCTCCAGCGCGGCCTTGATGTGGTCCTCCTCGCCGACCGAGACGCCTCCGCTGCCGACGATGAGGTCCGCCTGTGCCGCACCCTGCATCAACGCCTGCTCGGTGGCTGCGGGGGTGTCCTCCACGATGCCCAGATCCACCACCTCGCAGCCGAGTCGCTCCAGCAACCCGAAGAGCATGAAACGGTTGGAGTTGTAGATCTGTCCGGGTCCCAGCGACTCACCCGGCATCACCAACTCGTCGCCGCTGGAGAAGACGGCGACGCGCAGACGTCGATAGACACGGACCCGCGCGGCGCCGATCGAGGCCGCGAGCCCAAGGTGCTGCGGGGCGAGACGGGTGCCCGCGGCGATGACCTCGGCACCGGCCCGGATGTCCTCGCCGCTGCGGCGGATGTTCGCGCCGGTTTTGCAGTCGAGCGGGACTTGGACCCAGTCCTCCTCGGTCTCGCAGATCTCCTGGACGACAACGGTGTCGCAGCCTTCCGGGACCGGCGCACCCGTGAAGATCCGCGCCGCGGTGCCGGGTTCGAGTGCGCTCCCGGCTGAGCCGGCCGGGATCCGCTGAGCCACGCGCAGTCGCCCCCCGCAGGGGTCCAGATCCGCATGCCGGATCGCATAGCCGTCCATTGCGCTGTTGTCCCAGGCGGGCACGTCGATCGTGCTCTTGACCGGCTCGGCCAGGACGCGTCCGAGTCCCTCGGCAATCGAGACGGTCTCGGTCTCGCCGATGGGCTCGACGCGCTCAATCAGCCGCTCGAGCGCCTGCTCCTTGGTCAACGACGCGCGCCCGGGTGCATCACAGCCGCAAGGATCAATCGTCATTGTCAACGCTCCAGCAAGCGCGGGATGAGCTGCGCGAAGTTGCACGGCCGGGTGCGACTGTCCAACTGGGCCAGCAGGATGCGATCCCAGGCGGTTCGACAGGCCCCGCTCGAGCCCGGCAGACAGAAGATGAAGGTCCCGTTGGCGAGCCCCCCGAGCGCACGCGACTGCAATGTGGAGGTGCCGATCTCTTCGAGCGAGAAGCTCCGGAACAGCTCCCCGAAGCCCTCGAGCGGCTTGTCGAGCAACGGGGCGACGGCCTCCGGCGTGCTGTCCCGGCCGGTGACGCCGGTGCCTCCGGTGCTCAGGACGACCTGGATCTCGGGGTCGGCGATCCAGGTCGAGAAGACGGCGCGCATCCGATAGATGTCGTCCGGCACGATCTGCTTGGCGACGACCTGGTGTCCAGCGGCCTCGGCGCGTTCGACCAGCAGTCGGCCCGAGGTATCTTGGTCTTCGCTACGGCTATCGGAGACCGTGAGGACGGCAATCTTCAAGGGCAGAAAGCCTTGGTCGTTGAAGTGCTCGGGCATGGTGTTGTCCTGTTATGCGGCGTGTCGTCGTTGTCGCTGACTATCCAGTCTCGTTCCATTGTAAGCGTGGTTGGGCGGCGGTCGCGATTCCAGGCTCGACACCAGTGTCTGCGCAAGCCAGGTGTCTTCATCGTCGACGACCAGCTCGTCAAGCACCCGGATGCGAAACCCCGTTCCCGCCTCGGAGGTCCCATCGAGGTTCAGGGCGCCTCCTGGCGCTCCGCGCCACGTGCCCCTCTGGGCGGAGTTAGGAACGAGCTTCCGCGCGGCACTGGCCTCATCCTCGACCGCCACCCGCGTCTTGACGAGACCACGCGCACGCGCGCCGTCGAGACTCACGTTTTCGCGGATACGGATTTCATCGTTCGAGTGTCCGAACACCTTGCTGGTGAGCTCTGCGACACCCTCGTCCGCGACGGTTACCCAATAGTCGACGGCAAGTTTTCCGACCCGTCCGTGAACCAGCGAAAAATCACTCACATAGCAGGCCCTCCGCCCGACGTGGACCTTGGCCCCCGGGGGATCACCTCGATCATGCCGGATGTGCCGTGATAGTGGGCTTCGTCATCGGTCAACTGAGCGCTGGGCAGGATCCTGATCCGGGCGGTCATGGCATGGCGGGCGGCATCGGGTGTGCTGAACAGGCCAGGAGGACTGCCGCACCGCGCTCGCGCAGGGCCGGGATCGCCTTTTCGATGTATGGCAGCAATGCCGAATCGATGCCGGCATTGGGTTCGTCCAGGATGGCCAGCCGCGAATTCAGGCTCAGCACGGCCGCCAGCTCGATGCGACGGCGCTCGCCGCCCGAGAGTCCTTGAGACAAGGTTCGATCAAGATACCGGCCGGGCTCCAGCGCAACTTGCTTCAGGCATTGGACCGGGTCCGTCTTAACCGGACCGCAGCTCAGATAGTCCGCCACGCTGAATCCCTCCAGGTTTACGGGCTCCTGCCAGGCAGGTGACCCCTTTTTCCACCGGCGCGGCGGCGATAGGGATGAGTGCCTCCGCACGCGGATGCGGCGTTACGCCGATCGCGGCGGCGACCAATCGAACCGGGTTGATCGGCGCTAATCGCGGTCGCGGCCGCTCAGCGCTTCTCGTGCTCATGCCAGCCGGTGATCATCATCCGCACGAGACTGCCGACGCGCTCTCCGGTCGTCGCGAGGTAGATATGGGAGAGCATGAACAGCACGATCACGAGGCCGGCAAGGTAGTGGATTACGGCCACCGAAACCAGCCCGTCCATGCCGAAGACCCGGCGTGGGGCAAGGTCGGGCCAGGTGAAGATGAGGCCAGTGACGACCAGGATCGGCATGAACAGATACATGACAATCCAATACACGAGCTGCTGTAGGGAATTGAAGTTGGCCTGTGGCGTCGGCGGGTAGGGATGCGGCTCACCGTGAAAGATGCCCCGAAAGTAGAAGCGCATCTGCTTGCCTACCCGGTCGCGCCAACCCTGCGGCTTCGGTACGTACTGCCACCAGTTGCCGCTCCAAGCGTTGGCGATGACGAAGAAGCCATAGAGGATCGCGAGCGCGAGCCCGGCGACGATGTGCACGCGGGCCGAGATCTCGAACGGTACCAGCCAGGTCGACTCGGGATCGGCGAAGTGCAGGCTGATGCCGGTGATCGTCAGCACGATCATCAGCACGGCGTTGCTCCAATGCCAGAGCCGAATCCACAACGGCAGGATCAAGACGCGGTCGCTCATGAGCCTTTCCTCTTACGCACAAGGGCACCGATGATGCGCAGGCCGCCGTGCAGGGCCAGTGCGGCCAGCAGCAGCCCGACCAGCCAGTACGCCAGTTGGTCGAGATAGACGTTGCGCGTGGCCCCGATCACATAGCTGTCGCCGAGGATCGCGCTGTTGAGAAAGCCCAGCTCGCTGGCCTCTCGTTCGGTCTGCCAGCGATAGAGTCGCAGATTGAGAGACGAGTCTCGGGAATGGCAGACCGTGCAGTTGCGCTCGGCCTGCTCGGCGTCGAGGATCTGGTGATTGACCGCAATCGTGCTGTGCGTGGACGCGGGTGTGTGGCATTCGATGCAGCGTACCGCCTGCCAGTGGCGCTGCGTGTTGGGCAGCCATTCGTGGATCGTGTCGATGTCCGGCCGCGTCCTGGCCTCGGGCAAGCTTACGCCGAGCTCCGCGAAGCGTTCGTCGGAGTTGTGGCATTCCAGGCACTTGCCGTTGTCTTGTGCGACCACTTGGCGGGCATCGGCGAGGTCTCGGGCAACGCGATCGACGTGCGGGTCATGACAGCTGGTGCATGAGAACCGGTCGCTCAGGTTACGCGCATGGACGCTCCGATCGAGTTGGGACTGGATTCGAAAGGCTTCCTTTGCGTGACACTCCGAGCAACCGAGGATCGCATCACCCGCTTGTTTGTCGTGCGGATAGTCCTGAAAACCCTTGCCATGGAAGGTCTTGCAGGCCATTCCTCCATGTTGTGATTGATTGAATGCGAACGGGTCCATCAGCGCGTCGGCGAGTCGATCGAGGTCCATGCCGGCCTTCGGCGGGAACAGCAGCGCTTGTTCGGTGTGGCACGCGACGCACTCACCGTTCCATTGCCGGACCATCGCGACGGTCGCCGGGTCCGCCGGCATGGCACCGCGCGTCGTCGAGTCGGGTGCCTGTGCGCTTGCCGTGACGCCCGTCACGCTGATGGCGGCAACGCCCGCGACTGACCCGGCCAACCGCATCCAAGCACGAAAGGGTGTCCGGATTGTGCCGAGATGAGCCATGTTTATTGCCCCGGCATCACATAGAACGGCGTTGCCAGTGCGCCGCTGCCGCGGTGGCAACCGAGGCAGATGCCGCGATCGACGGCGCCCGGATAGGCTGCGATCGGGAATTCCTCGCTCCGCAGGTATTGCAGGTCCGCAGGGAACTTCACATTGGCGTGGCAGCCTTCGCAAGCAATCGCCATCAGCTTTGCATGCACGCGGTGGAAGCGTCCGCCGACCTCCATCGTGTAGTCCTCGCCCAGCGAGATGTCGCCCTCTTGGATCAGGTCCGACAGCAAACCGGCGCCCAGCGGCGACTTGCCGTACCAGGGCTCGTCGTCCGTACTCGGCGGATCCTCGGCCATTGCCGGTGCGATGCCGAGCACTGCCGCGGCCAGCCACCCGATGATCCAGCGGCTCGGCCTCATCGCTCACCCCCTTCCAGCACGTAGAAGACCTGCGGCGCGGTGCCGTACTCACGCTTCAACTGCGTCGCCTTACCCTGGCCGATCGCTTTGGCTACGGCCGACTCGGGATTGTCCAGGTCGCCGAACAGCCGCGCATCCACTGGGCAGACCAGGTCGCAGCTCGGCGTATACTCGAAGTCGATGCCGATGCGATCGGCCTTGCCGGCGGCGATCGCCTTCTCCAGCTTGTGCCAGCAAAAGGTGCATTTCTCGACCACCTTGGGCCGCTTGCGGTGGGTCCAGTGACGCTCGGCATCGGGGATCGCCTCGGGCGGCGTCGGCCCTTTGCCCGGGATCAGGTTGGCGACCTCTTGATTCAATTGCGGAACGCCGTAAGGACAGATCGCCGCGCAATAGCCGCAACCGATGCACTTGTCATAGTCAACGAGCACGACACCGAAATCGTTCTTGGTGATCGCGAAGGCGCCCACCCCGTCACAAGCAACCTGACACGGCGGCTCCTCGCAGTGCATGCAGTTCATTGTCGTGAAGGTCCGAAACACATTCGGATAGGTTCCGACCTCGGTCTCGATCATGACGTTCCAAGGCGCCTCGGGCGTCAAGAAGTTCTCGACCGCACAGGCGGCCACGCAAGAGCGGCATCCCATGCAGCGGGTGGTATCGATCAGGCGAGCCAGTTTCATTGCGTTCCGAATGTGCGGTGGAAAAGCAGCAGCCTCTCAAACTGCGTGCCAGAAGGCGGGGGAGGTCGCGGTCGCGCGGGACCAAGCCGCCGATCTTCGGCGCCGCATGGTGAGGCGACCAGTGATGGGGACAAAGGGGTCGTGGGTCGCGCTTGCGAGGGGTTACCGTTACGCAACCCGGCAGGACGGTCCGGGCACTGATGGGACGGTCCGATGTTACCGCCCGGGAACATACGCATGCAGATACGATGCGATGCGGTCAGGACTGGCCTGACCGCAGAAGATCTCGCTCAAAGATTGAACAGAACGCGGGTCTGGTAGAAAGGCTCGATGGGGCCGGCAACGACATGGGCACCGACCGGGGTAGAGGCCAGCTTGAAGCGGGGATCCAGGTGTGAGTTCTCGTGATCCCAGATGGATTCCCAGACACCATGCATCATATAAGAGCGCAGGTCACCGTTCGGGTACGCATTGCGCAGGATCTCCGTGGTCACGGCGCGCTTGTAATTGCTGTCATCCTTTGTTCCCGACTCCCCTTCGCCGTCAGGGTCATTTTCGGGTTGATAGGTGTTCTGGGCGACCGTGAGTAGGGGTAGGACCTTGCCCTCGAATTCGATCAAATCCCGATCATAGATCGAGACGTGATTGTTCACGGTCGTATATGCTTTGCCGGGCTCATCCTGCTGTCGGCGCAGAAAATCGACGATATCGCCACGGTTCTGGTAGACGCCGTCCTGGTCGCCGGCGGCGACCGTCAGGAACAGGCCCGTGAAGTAGTCAAACGGGATATCGGTTTTGCCGACATCCGGACGATAGACGAAGAGCAAGGGCTCGATGGTTTCTCGGAACCATGCGATAGCGCCGGAGCTCTGTAATCCGCCCATCCGGTCGAACCGAATGAAGAGGCTATAGAAGAACGGAAGGGTTTGGGCGCTGACCCCATCCGCGTATGCGGTTCCGAGCAGGCCTTTGTAGGACTCGGGAAAGTTGCGCACCATGGTGGACTCGCCCACCATCTGCTTGAGACTGAGGCTCAGGAAGTGCCGCTCGGCGGCGAGTCGCCCCGCCTCCGCCTCGATCTCGGCGAGCACTTGCATGTTCGCCGGCGGTGCGACGCGGAACTCGTAATACAGTGTGATGGGACCGTCCTTGGCGCCGCGCGACAGAGCTAAGCCGCGGGCGGACTCGCCTGCGCTCGCGGCCGGGATTCCAGCGGCCAAACCGGCGGCCGACACGGCTGCGGTGGCACCAATGAAGTCCCGGCGGCTCATCCGCCTGTTCTCGTTATGCGACATGGTTTTTTCCTGGCGTGAGAAAAGCCGTTTCGGTGGTCGTTGACTTGGGGCGGTTGCACTCCCCGCTATCGAGTGTGGCAGGATCCACCATCTTTCCAATCGCGCGCCATGATCCCGCTTAGGTTCACGATGAATTTTTACGAGCCGTCGATAACTGGATCGTTGGCGCTAAATCCTGGCCGCCGACTTCGCACCGTGCGCTGATCAAGGTATAGAGCACCGGCACCAGATAGAGCGCGACCAGGATCGCGGCCAGCAGCCCGCCGCCGGGCTCCAAGGCGAGGGCCAGCGGGAGGAAGCCGAGCGACACCGGTACCGTGATCATCAGACGCGGACGAAGCCGCAGCTCCGCGGCGCGGCGCGTGGCGGCGAGGCGTTCCATGCCTTGTTCACGCAGACGCTGGGCGGTCTCGATCAGCAGCACCCCGTCGTTGACATTGGTCGCCAGCACGACCATGACCCCGATGATGACGGTGGCGCCGAACGGCTGTCCCGAGAGCAAGAGACCAAAGCCGATCCCCGCGAGACAGAAGGGCGCGGCCAGGAAGACCACGAGCGGCAGGCGCAGGCTGTTGAACTGCACGGCCAGCACCAGAAAGGAGAAGAAAAAGGCGAGCGCAAGGACCTCCCGCACGACCGTTTGCATCTCCGCCATCTGCTCGCCCTTGCCTCCCATGCGCCAGGCATAGCCGGTGGGCCAGGTGACCTCGGCAAGGGCGGCGCGGGTCGCCGTCTGAGCGGCCGCCAGATCCACCCCGGCGGTGTCGGCGCGCACGATCACCTGTTTGACCTGGTTCTTGCGGATCACCTCCACGGGCCCGGCGGCGCGGGTGACCTCGGCGACGTCGCGCAGACGGACATAGCCGCCCTCGGGGATGGCGAGCACCAGGTTCTCGACATCGCTGCGGGAGGCCAGCTCGCGCTCGGGCACGATCACGCGCAGATCGAACAGATCGTTGCCGTCGCGAAAGCGTGTCGGGACATGCCCGCCGATATAGCCGCGCAGGGTATCGGCGATGCCGGCGACCGTGAGACCCAGCTCGCTGGCCTTGACCCGATCGACCTCGACCTGCCACTCGGGCTTGGAATAGTCCAGCGACAGATAGACGTTGGTCAGCTCGGAGCGCTCGCCGAGGCGTGCCGCAGCCTGTTGCGCGGTGCGGAAGAGGGTGTCGATGTCCGCCCCGTTGATCTCGACCTCGATCTCGGACTCGCCGACCTGACGGATGCCGCGCAGCTTCTTCTGCATCACCATCAGGCTCGCGCCCGGGGCGAGCAACTTGGCGATCTTGGGGCGCAGCTCGGCGATGTATTGGTTGGTGTCGATGTCGCGGTCCTCGGCGGGGACCAGCTCGATGTCGACTTGGCCCTCGTTGCCGATCGCGTTGGTGTAGAGCCCGCGTACAGCACCGCCGGTCATGGCGAAGACCGAGGCAACGCGCGGGTCGTCCCGCACCAGGGCCTCGATGGCGTGGTTGATGCGGTCGAGCCGCTCCAGCGCAGCCCCGGCCGGCATGCGCACCTTCACCATGACGCGTCCGTCATCCACGGCCGGGAGGAACTCGCCGCCGGCGTTCTGGAACGCGACGACGCCGCCGACCAGAAAGGCGATGAACAGCCCGATGATCGGCAGGCGATGACGCAACACCCAGCCGAGACTGCGCCCGTAGTGATGGCGCATCCAATCGTTGAAACGCTCGCTGAGGTTCGGCTTGCCCGTCGCCTTGGACCGAATCAGCAGGGCGGCGAGCATGGGCACCAGGAACAAGGCGTTGAGCAGGCTGATGCCGATGATGCTCAGGATGATCAGCACCAGCTCGCGAAACAGCAGGGTGATCATGCCCGGCACCAGCAGGAAGGGCAGGAAGAGTGCGAAGAAGGCCAGGATCGCGGCGGTAATGGGGCCACCGACCTCCTGGGTGCCACGCATTGCGATCGCGGCCATCGGCTCGTCTGGATACTCGCGGCGCAATCGCGTGATGTTCTCCAGAACGATGGTACTGGCGTCGAGCATGATGCCGATGGCGATCACCATCCCGCCGAGCGAGAAGATGTTGAGCGAGAAACCCGCGAGGCGCATCACGAAAAAGTTGATCGCCAGCGTGATCGGGATGACCACAGCGATGATGAAGACCTGGCGCGGGTTGCCGAGGAAGACGAGCACGGTCAGGATGACCAAAACCGCTGCCTCGACGACGGTGTTGCGCACCCCGGAGATCGAACTCTCGATATAGTCGGCCTGATTCTCCAGCAGCGCGAACTGCATGCCGGCCGGGAAGGCCGGCTCAAGCTCGGCCAGTCGGGCGGTGACCGCGCGCACCGTCTCGACCGTGTTGGCATCGGCCTGCTTGATGATGTTGACCTTGACCGCCGGGCGTCCGTCGAGCCGGGTGATGAGGCGTGCCTCTTCGTGGCTGTCCTCGACCCGAGCGATATCGCGCAGATGCAGACGTCCCTCCGGGGTTCGTGCGATCAGGATGTCGCGGATGGTCTCCAGATCCGTGTATTCGCCCAGCGTTCGAACGATGGTCTCCTGATGGGTACCGGTGACCCGACCGCCGAGCCGGGTGATATTCTCCTCGTTCAGGCGCCGCTCGATCAGCGGGAGACTCAGGCCGTACTTCTCCAGCGCGACATGGTCGATCAGGACGCGAATCTCGCGCTCCAGTCCGCCGGCCACATCCACGCCGGCCACGCCGTTGGCGGCCAGCAGGCGATCGGTCAGCCAGTTGTCGATCCAGGTGCGCAGTTGAGTCAGGTCCATGCGCTCGGACTCGAAGGCGACCTGCACCACCGGAAGCTGCGAGGGATCGGCCTTGATGATGATGGCCGGCTCGATATCCTCCGGGAGGTCGCGCTGGGCGCGGGCGAAGGCGGCGAGGGCATCCTGGTAGGCGGTGTCGACGTCCACTCCGTAGCGAAAGTTCACATCGAGCTGGTAGAGCCCTTCCAGGGCACTCGAGGAGAGGTAATCCAGCCCATCGACCGCGGCCAACTGGCGCTCGATGGGGTCGGCGAGGTTGCGGTCGATATCCTCGGGTGTTGCTCCGGGCCAGGCGATGGAGACCTTGATCAAGGGATAGGTGATGTCGGGCAGGAAATCGACCGGCAAGCGGGCCAGATTCAAGACGCCGAACAGGGCCAGTCCCAAGACCAGGACGAGGGTGGAGATCGGTCGGGCGATGGCGGTCCGAATCATGGCCGAGCGGCCTCGGCAGGGGCCTTCGAGGATGCCGGCGATGACTCGGGCGGAGATGCGGGCGGGGAGGCTTCGGTGGGCGTCGCCGCAGACGCGGGCGGTGCATCGGCAACACGGACCGGCTCGCCGGCGCGGACCTTTTCGATGCCGTTGACGATAAGACGATCGCCGGGCGCGAGTCCGTCCGCGACGAGCATGCGGCCGTCCTGCTCGGTCCCGGGGGTGATCGGCACCGCCCGTGCGGTGCCGTCGGCCGCGACGACGAAGACGACGGGTTGGCCGTCGGTGCCGGTCGCCATCGCCTCGACCGGGATGGTGATGGCCTGCGGCACGGTTTGGAGCGCGACCGCGATACGCGCGAACTGGCCGGGCGCGAAATCGACCTGATCCAGCGGCAGCGCGGCCTCGAAGGTGCGGGTACGCAGACGTCTGTCGATCTCCGGGAAGGCGCGTGTGATCGCGAGCGTAAAGGGTCGATCGGGGAAGGCGTCGAAGCGCGCCTCGATCGCATCGCCCTGCTCGATGGCGAAGACATGCCGCTCCGGGACCTGGAAGCGCAGCACCAGGCTGCTCGGATCGAAGAGATCCACCAGCGGCGTGCGCGGGGCGACATACTTGCCGTCGGCGACATGCACGCGCGCGACGATCCCGGGCCAAGGCGCTTTGAGCACATAGTCCGAAGCGGCCTGCTGCGCCTGGGTCAAGCCGGCGCGGGCGCGTTCCAGCTCGGCACGGGCGCGGTCGAGCTCGTCGGCCGCCAGCACGTTGCGCGTGGCCAGCGAGCTGAAGCGATCGAAATCGCGCTGCTTGCGCTGTAGCTCTTCCTCGGCGGCGGCCACGTTTGCCGTCACCGAGGTCTCGCGGCCGATCCCGAGCAGGGTGTCTCCGGCCGTGACCCGGTCACCTTCGCGGACCCTGCAGTCATAGACCGGACCTTCCGCCGGGGATGACAGCTCGGCGACGATCGTCGGCTCGATGCTGCCGGTGAGGGCGAGCCGCTCGACGAACTGCCGCGGGGCGATGGTCTCGACGCTGACCGCGGGCGGCGGTTTTTTCGCCTGACCGGAAGGTTCGGCTGCTGCGACACCCGCACCGGAGCCGGCGGCGAGCACGAGCAAGGCAATACCGGCAAGCGTGCGCGCGAGCCTCGAGGTTTCCGGCGTTGTCTGCTCAAGTGGCCTCGACGTGCTGATCGGGGATCTCAATGTGCTCGTCCCATGTTGAAGCGCGTTCAGAGCGAGATGCTCATTTTCGAGTGAGCTCGACATTCGGTGCATCCACAGCCCTTAGCGGGGAAGCGATCTAAAAGATATATTTTTTAATCATTTAAACCGCGTTGGCTCCAGCGGCCGTCAAGTCTGCCGGTGCCGATCCGATCCAAAAACATCGCATATCGCGCTTGGCGCGGTTTAACGCTCAAGACAGATATCTTGCGCCCCGACGCCCTTGAGCCGATCCATCAGGCTGAGCAGACCGCCCTGCAGATACTTGACGTTGTAGCCCTGAGCGGCGAGATAGCTGCGTGCCATGTTGGAGCGGTCCGTGTGCGGACAGGCGACCACCAGCAACTTATCCTTGGGCAGCTCGTCGAGCCGCATCGGCAGCTCGGGGGCGGGAATACGCATGCCGATGTTGACCTGCCAGACCGCGGTTTCTTCCGCGACGCGGATATCGATCAGCTCGGCCTCGCCCAGGTTGTAGGCGGCGATGAAGGCGTCGATGGAAATCTTGGCCTTGCCCATTTGCGCCGGGTCGATGCCGGCCGCGAGCTCTTCGAGTGGGTTGGTCATGGGTTTGTCTCTTGAATCAGTCAGGGTTGGTGTCGGTGGCGACGCGCGCCATGTAGTCGCGCGCCCGATCGCCGCGCAGTTGGTCGGCGATGCCGAGCATGCCGTCCGTGAGATAGCGCGCCCGGTAGCCCTTGAGGGTCAGGAACAGCCGGGCGATCTCGGCGCGGTCATAGTGCGGGCACATGGTGACGATGGTCTTGTCCGGATCCAGCTCGTCGAGCCGGTCCGGCAGCTCGTTGAGCGGGATGTGCTGGCCGATGCCGACCCGCCAGGCGGCGTATTCCTCGTGGAAGCGGATGTCGATCAGCTGCACCTGGCCGTCTGCATAGAGCTTCAGCAGCTCGGGCAGCTGAATCTTCATCGCGATGCGCTCGTCGTAGTCGAAGCCGCGCAGATAGTCGGCGAAGGGGATGTCGTTCATGGGGACGGACCTCGGTTGAATGTTGGTGTCAGGGTGCGGAGGGGAGGCGATATGCCGGCGCCAGCAAGACCTTGGCGATCTCGATCGGCCGGGTCGAATAACGCTCGGCGATCGCCTTCAGGGTCTCGTCGGGCTCGGCCTCGATGCCACTTGCGAGCAGGCGCGCCTGGCCTGTCTGTGCGTTGAGCCCGTTGGTCTCGGCGAAGGCGGCGAGGGTCTTGCCGCCGAACCCGGTGCCGGTCAAACGATCCTCGATCGCGGTCGGGTCTTCGGATCCGATCGGTATGCGCGGAGGCTCGGGAATCATGGCGAAGAGCGCGGCGGGTGTCGTCGCATTGGCGCGCGCGATGGTCTCCAGGCTCATGCTCGTCTGGCCATGTGCTTGGGTATCCTTGATGCGAATTCCGGCCTCGCGCAAGGCCGTCAGGGCGACGTCGAGATCGAAATCGAGACGCCGGGCCAGCACGGGAAGCGGGGTTGCTTCGGCGCGCGCGTAGGGAGGCTCGTGCCCCGGCGCGCGGCTCCAGGCCGACTTCGCCCAGTCATTGAGGTCGAACAGCCAGCTCACCGGCGGGACGGCGAATAGCGCCCCGAGGGTGAGCAGAAGCGTCGCGATGAGCGAGGTCACCAGCTCGCGTTTCACTGCGAGGTGCCCGCGAACCCGCTCGGCCAGGTATTTCTTGAAGGGCTTCCAATTGAAGTAAAGGTGAAGCGCGCCGGTCACGATAAACACGGCCCCGAACAGGATGTGCACATCGGCCCAGCCGTCCTTGCCCAGTCCTCCGAGTGTCCAGAAGGTCCAGTTGCCGACCCGTCCGTGGGGGACGACATAGAGCACGATGCCCGTGACGGTGAGGATGACGAACGACCAGGTCACCAGAAAGGCGACGAAGGCGCGCGTCGCATGCGGATTCTTGATCATGAGTGATCCCTCCGATGCAGCCCGCGGGGGTTCGGCTCGCGCCGCGCGTGCCGCAGGGCCCAAACCCCCGCGACCAAGATGCCAAGGAAAAAGAGGAAGGCCCAGTTCGCCAGCGAGAGACCGAGGATGACCAGCTCCCGGTCCTCGCAAAAACCGCGGGCCATGAAGAGCGAGGGGACCTGCTGCCCGAGCCATTCGACCAGACGCTCGATCGGACCCGGCGGGCCGCCGATGCACGAGATACTGTCCGCCGGCTGCCATTGCAGCCAACTCTGATAAGCAGCGATACCGCTTCCGACTGCTGCGATCGGCAACAGGGTCAGCCCGACAAGACGGGCGGCAAACAGTGGTCGGCCGGGTTGCTGCAGCGCCGCTGCGAGGGCGGCCAATAGGGCCATGATCATGAACAGCAACCGCTGAACGATACAGAGATGGCACGGATCAAGGTCTAGCAGAGGCGTGAGCACGAGGCTCGCTGTCGTCAGCGCAGCGCAGATCAAGGCAATCAGGATCCAGAGGGTCCGAGATGTGAATGTCAACGTCATGTCGGCTCCTTCGTTCGAATCGAGCCCGGGGTCCAGTGGACCCGTCTTTCAATCGGCTCGGGTTGCAATGTGACGTGCGTGATCCCGAAGCGCTCGCGGATCATCGCGTGGCTCCGCTCGAGGACGCCTTCCCAATCGGCGAGATCGCGCACGATCAGATGGGCCGTCAGCACGGGCAGATCGGACTTCACCGCCCAGATGTGTAGATCGTGTACCGAGGCAACGCCGGGCACGGACGCCAAGGCGCGACCGACCTCCGGTAAATCGGTGCCGTAGGGAACGCCCTCCATCAGCCCGTGCACCGCCTCGCGCAACAGGCGCAGGCTGGAGACCAGGATCAGTGCGCCGATCAACAGCGACAGCAGCGGATCGATCGGCGTCCAGGCGGTCAAGGCAATCACCAGCCCCGACAGCAACGCAGCAACCGAGCCGAGCAAATCACCGAGCACGTGCAGCAGCGCTGCGCGTGTATTCAGCGTTTTCGCGCCCCGAGCCAGCATCCAGGCGACGAATAGGTTCAGCGCAAGCCCCAGCGCGGCGGTCACGGAGACGGCAAGACCATGTACCGCATGCGGGGTCTGCAATCGCTCGATGGCCGAGACGACCAGCCAGGCGACCAGCAGTAAGAGTGCGGCACTGTTGATCAATGCGGCCAGAAACTCGGCGCGTCCCAACCCATAGCTGTGCCGAGAGGACGCCGTGCGTCGGGCGAGCCAGGCCGCGGCCGCGGCCAGACCCAGGGCGGCCGCATCATTGAGCATGTGTCCCGCGTCCGCCACCAAGGCGAGCGACACGGCCCATAGACCGACAGTCGCCTCGACGCCGGCAAAGGCCAGCGTCAAGAGTGTCGCCAGGATCAGTGCCTTGCCGCCATCGGCAACAGGCGCATGCGCGTGATGATGATCATGAGGCATGGATCGATGTCTCGCCCGGATCAGTCAGACCAGGTCCCACATCGTCTTGGCCGCGACGAGCAGCAGGACCACGGCGATCGCGCGCTTCAATTGGCCGGGGCTCAAACGCTCGGTCGCCAACCAGGCGCCGAGCGCGGCCCCCGCAATGGTCGCGACCGCGGTCACCGCGAGCAGGGTAGGGTCGATCCTTGCGACCTGGACATGGGCCAGAAAGCCGCTGAGCGAGGCGAAGATCACGACGAAGGAGGCGCTGGCCGAGGCGCGCTTCGGTTCCAGGCCCGCCGTGACCAGGGCGGGAACGATGATGTTGCCGCCGCCGACACCGAGCAGACCACCGATGAACCCGGCCACGCCTCCCACGGGCAGACCCAGCGCCAGTGTTGCCGCTGTCGAGGCCCGCGCGGTTCGCAGTTTGGGTTGGTAGAGCAGCATCATCAGGGCGGCGAAGATCAGAAAGCCCACGAACAGCCAGAGCAGCAGATCACGGTCCAGCCCATGCGCGGCCCACACGCCGACCGGCGAGAGGCCGACCGCCAACACCACCATCGGCACCACCAGGCGCCACTCCACCAGCCCCTTGCGCACGAAGGTCGTCGAGGCGACCGACATGCCCACGGCGTTGAGCAGCAGGGCGACGGCCATCGCCGTGTGCAGCTCGATGCCGAAGGCCAGAAAGACCGGGATCAGGATCAGCGCCGCGCCCAACCCGGCCATGCTGAACACCGTGGTCAAGACAAAGGTCACGAGCGCCGCAATCAGAAGGACTGTCACAATTGGATCCTCGGCTCGGCGAGCCGAATGCAGGCAGGGGTTCGAGCGGGTTCACTCGAATCGGTCTGGTCTCGGGCGACCTTACGTCGTAGCTCAAGCCGGACGTGGATGCCCGAGACCAGTGTTGTGCGTCAACTGCCCGCGACGGCGGCGCGCGGTTCACGAATTCCGGTGATCCGCTCATGGCACGGGATGCAGACGCGTTGATCGCCCGCGAGCCGCGCATAACCCTCGACCACCATCTCGCCGCAGCCCTCGCAGACCAGTCCATCGAACGAGTGGCGATGCGGCTCGACGGGGTGATCAAAGACCGGTCCGACCGAGAGGAGCTGCTCGGCGGGGGCGTTCATGACCCGATCCACGAGCGGTTGGACGACCTCCGGCGGCACCTTGGAGGCCGGTATGCCCTTCTCCCGATAGTCCTTGAAGAAGGCGGTCTGCTTGTTGGCCAGCATGGCCTCGGCGTTCGGCGTGACCCGAACCGCGCGCCCGGTGGCGACCTCGACCAGGGTCAAGCCCCATTTCCCGTAATGCAGCTTCTTGATGTTGCCCTTGCCGAAGGTGCAGCCCGTGATCATCTGCACGCCGTCGGCAAAACAGGTGGCGCAGTGATCCTCACCGAGCTCGACCAGGGCGAGGAGTTGGCCGTCGGCGGCCCGTTCTACGCCCAAGGCATTGAGTGCCACGGCGCCGACCCGCAATCCCATCGGCATCGCCGGACACTTATGTCCGTGCAGGGCCAGTCCATGCTCGTAATAGTCTTTCGGCTCGATCATTGGTGTTCTCCCGATTCGGAATTTCGATCGTCTATAGGTTCGCTGTCGACGTTGACGCTTACGGAGACGAACGAAGTCGCAAAAGGATGCAGTCGTCGATGGTCGTTCGCGGGTTGCCGAGCAGGCTCGGCGACGAGGCCGCGCCGGTCGGGAACCACGGTATCTCCGGAGACGAAGCAGCAGACTCGTCCCTCGTCATCGAAACGGACATGGCAGGCTTCGATCAGATGTTGCCTCAAGCGTGCACGTGCACGCTTGAGGCGCGATTTGGCGCCGGGCAGCGAGATCCCGAGTCGGTCTGCGAGCCGTTGCCGAGACTCGCCCTCGATGTCGCAGAAGGTCAGTGCGATTCGGTCGGCTTCGGATAACTCCGCCAGCGCGCGTGGAAGGCATTGAGCGAGCGCGTCGACCGGTGCAAGCAGGGCTTCCGTGGGTGCGGGAAACGCTTCGGGCAAGGCGAGGTGCTCGTGTCTAGCTCTTAGACGATCGGCGAGGGCGTTGCGAATGACTTGAAAGAGCCACGCGCGCTGGTCGACAACAACACAAAAACGTCGACCTCTGCGCAGGATCTTGATGAACGACTCGTGCAGAACGTCATCCGCGTCCTGTGGCTCGTCGAGACGATGACGGAGATAGCCGCGGAGCTCCATCTCATGCATGGACCACGCGACCATCAGGCAGGCAGGTGCTGATCCGTCGCCGGCGTCCGTGCCGATGTCTCGCCCATGTATCGACCGCATCGCGGCGCGGTTCACCGACGCGGGTGGTGAGCGCCTCGCCCGCGACATCTTTTAGACCGCGCTGGACCGCGCAGGCCCGATCCGGTCCTCATCGGACGCCCGATCCTCGGATGTGTTCGTCAGGCGTCGCAGTCGCTCGGCACCGATCGGCTCGGCCTCCTGAAGCGCGACGACCGCATAGCGCCGCGAGTGCCGCTCGGCCACCGCATCGATCTGCTCGCGCTCGTTCGCCGCGCGGCGGCGCAGCAGGGCGGATCGGGTCTGAGCGGCCGCGAGGCTCTGATTGACGACCCAGGCCCAGGGTTGGATGCCGGCACGCTCGAGATCCGCCTGCAGGCCGGCCGCTTCGAGGACGGGAGTGGTCTCCGCCAAGGTGACCAGGAGCACCTTGGTCTGCTTGGGATCCTGCAGCTGCATCATGGGCGTGCGCAGCTGCATGCCTTTGTTGCCGAGCTGTCGGGTCGTCTCGCGGTGGTAGGCGCCGGTGGCGTCGAGCAACAGCAGCGTGTGACCGGTCGGTGCGGTATCCATGATGACGAATTTCTTGCCTGCCTCGCGGATGATCCGCGAGAAGGCTTGAAACACCGCGATCTCCTCGGTACAGGGCGAGCGCAGATCCTCCTCCAGGAGAGCCCGGCCTGCGTCGTCGAGCTGCGCGCCTTTGGTGCTCAGCACATGCGCCCGATAGCGTTCGGTCTCGACCCGAGGGTCGATGCGGCTGATCTCGAGATTGGCGCCCCGGCCCTCCAGGCTTTCGGCCAGGGTCTCGGCCAGGTGTGCCGCGGGGTCCGATGTCGTGAGATGCACGGGGAGGCCCCGGTCCGCCAGCTCGACGGCAATGGCTGCAGCCAGCGTGGTTTTGCCGACGCCGCCTTTACCCATCAGCATGACGAGTCCGTGGCCATCCGCGGCAATCTCCTCGACGAGGCTTGCCAGATCGGGGGCCTCCAGCGGCTGCGCCTCGCTCTCCTCCGGGGCGTCAATCGGTGCGGTGTCGGTCAACAAGCCGCGCAAGGCGTCGAGACCAACCAGATTGAAGGGTTTCAGCGCGATACGGTCCATCGGCAGGGTCTTGAGCACGTCCGGAATCGTCGCCAGCGCCTCTTGCTCGCGACGACCGATGGCGGCCGCGAGCACGTCGGCTCCGGTCCCGGGCTCGCCGGCGGTCGCGGCTGCGGTGTCCGCAAGCACGCCGTTGACGACGAGGTACTGCTGCCTCAGACCGATTGCCGCGAGCTCTTCGTGCGTTCGAGCGACCTCACGCAACGTCGCCTGCTGGGCGCGGGCGACCAAGACCAAGCGGGTCCGCTCCGGATCGGACAACGCGGCCACGGCGGCGCTGTACTGCGCGCGTTGCTTGTCCAGTCCAGCCAAGGGGCCGAGGCAGGAGGCGTCGCCCTTGCCGGCTTCGAGAAACCCACTCCAGGCACCGGGCAGTTGAAGTAGCCGGATCGTATGGCCGGTCGGTGCGGTATCGAAAACGATGTGGTCGAAGCGGGCGGTCAAGGCCGAGTCGAGCAAGAGCGCCGTGAACTCGTCGAAGGCCGCGATCTCCGTCGTGCAGGCCCCCGAGAGCTGCTCCTCGATGCCTTTCACGACAGACTCGGGCAACAGGTTGCGGACCGGGCCGACGATGCGGTCGCGATAGACTTGGGCGGCGGCCTGGGGGTCGATCTCCAGTGCGGAGAGGCCGGGGACGGCGCCGATAGGCGTGATCCGACTGCCGATCGAAACGCCGAAGACCTGCCCGACGTTCGAGGCCGGATCGGTGCTGACGAGCAGCACCTGTCTGCCGGCTCCTGCAAGCTCCACGGCGGTCGCGCAAGCGATCGAGGTCTTGCCTACACCCCCCTTGCCGGTGAAAAAAAGAAAGCGTGGGGGTGCATCGAGAAAGCGCATTCGGTGTTCTCCGTGGTTCAGCAGCAAGAGCTGCCGGTGCAACAAGGGATGACGGGAATCGGGTCGGCCACGGCGAGGATGCCGGCCCAGCGTGCGATCTCGGCGCGTTTGGGATAACGCCCGGCCATGGCGACCTCTCCGTCCACCAAGATCAGAGGCAGTGCCTCTTCACCGGAGCGTTCCAGGAAGCCCCGCACTGCCGCGTTCTCCGCGAAGGCCAGCGGTTCCTGCGCGAGGTTGAAGCGCTCGATTCGCGCGCCGTTCTGTTTGGCCCATTCGACATCGGCCGAGAAGCTGACGAGTGCCTGATCGACATCGACGCCGCAGACGCCGGTGCTGCAGCAGAGGGCGGGGTCGAAGACTTGGATGTGTGTCATGGTGTGCCTCTAAACCGCGCCCAGCGCGGTATGTGATGTTTTCGGATGGGACCGGTCCCGGCAGACCCCGGGATTGTTGGATCTCGCGCGGTTTAGGTTGTTTGAAATCGTACACGGGGGATCCGCAAACGATGCCGTTCACGGGTATCGCGGCTCAACCGGCGATCCGCTCCAGCTCCGCCTTCAGCCGGGCTCGATCCGGATCCTTCTCGATCGCGATCAAGGGCAGTTCAAGAAAGGTTTCGATTCGACTCCTGAGGATGCTGTAGGCGTTCATGAAGGCCGCGTTGACCTCCTCGTCGGTACCGGTTGCATGCGCCGGGTCCTCGACCCCCCAATGTGCGCGCAGCACAGGGCCGAGGTACGCAGGACAGGTTTCACCCGCAGCCCCGGAACAGACGGTGATCACGATGTCGGGTGTGACCGGAAGATTGTCCCAGGACTTGCTGTGCAGACCTTCCGTCGGAATGCCTTCCCGCTTCAAGAGCGCGAGCGAGCGCGGATGTACCTGACCGGTCGGTTGGCTGCCGGCGCTCATCGCACGCCAGCCACTAGGGGCGAGGTGGTTGAAGACAGCTTCGGCGAGGATCGAGCGACAGGAGTTGCCCGTACAGAGAAAGAGGATGTTCATGGCTCAGGGATGCGTTCGTTTGGGGGATATGGGCGGCAAGACCGTCTGCGAGCACGCCGAAGCAGCGCGCAGGTCCGCGCACTGCTCGGGTTGATCTGCGCAACACTCGTCTGTCAGGTAGGCGATCAAATCGAGCATCAAGGGGATGTTTGCGCGGTAGCGTTGATAACGTCCCTCTTGCTCGACCTTTAGCAGTCCGGCCTGTGTCAGTGCCTTGAGATGAAACGACAAGTTTGTTGGCGGGATCTCCAGCGTCGCGGCGATCTCGCCGGCGACCATGCCCTCCATGCCCTTTTTCACGAGCAGCCGATACACGTCCAGCCGGATGCCGGAGGCGAGAGCTTCAAAGACGGATGTGGCGGTGTCGCGTTGCATGTTTCAACTGTACAAGAAGTCTTGAAATGATAGCAAGCCCAAAATCGGGATGATTCGCTGATCCCCGTCGTCGTTGAACGTGTGAGGGCTCGGAGGTTCACGTTGGGTGGCGCATGCGAAGGGTCGAGTCCGGCATGCGTTCCCCGACGCCGAGGCGGGACGGTGCGAGTCCGGGGCGCGTGCTAAGGAAGAAGCGTTCGAGGTACGGGCCCGTCCTCCTTGACAGGCATCGATGACGACTATGACGGCGACTTACGCAGCTGCAGCCTCCGGACGCGTACGGTAGACCAGCTCATCGGTATTCTTGCTGAGGGTCTCGCTGAGCTTGACCCGCAGGAACACACGAGCGGCCTGGAACGACATGACGAGCAGACCGATCATCGCCAGGCTGTACAGGAATGCCCATTGAACCTCGGTACCGCCGATCGTGTAAGCGGCCCATTCGGGAATCGTGATGAAACTCGTCAGGCCCTCGCCGAAAACCACGGCATCGATCTCCTCCTGAAAGAACGTGTAGGGCAGATAACCGAGATAGAAACCCGGCAGGGCGACGAGCGCGGTGGAGTAGCCCAATCCCAGGCGTGCATAGGTTCTGACCTCGCATCCGATCATGAAGACCGCACCCATCGCCAACAGGGGGCCGCCCAGGATGTGGCCCCAGTAGAGTCCCGCAGCGCCGGAGGCATTGGGCACGGTCCCGTTGCCGGTCAGCCACCAGGCCATGATGAAGAGGTTGAACACGACAATGGCGACCATGAAGCCTTGGAGCGGCAACATGCCTCTGAACATGTAATAGGTGCACTGGGGGACGCCGCCCTTGCGGTAGAAGGCTTCCTTGGTGAAGGTCGCCTCCGGCGCCATCACCGAGCATTCCGTCCCGAAACCGGTCTTGGCGATGCCGATCCCCAACAGCAGGCCCGGGATCATCATCCACATCACCTCGCTCCAGCCGATCTGGTTGACTGAGCCCGAGATCCATCCCGTGATCCCGAAGTAAATGGGCAGGGCGAGGAAGAGGATGAGGAAGGCATTGAGCGCCCAGCGCAGCGGACTGGCCCAGGGGTTGTAGGATGACTCGTAGGCGGGTTGCGGATTGAGCGTGTCGTGCTGGTGTGCGATCGCCGTGGCCTTGGTCTCCTGATGCTTGAAGTAGCCACCGAGGCCGGCCTTCATGGCGATCAGAAAGGCGATGAAGGCAAAGGGAATCCCCGAAAGCAAGACCACCCAGGAGGCGATGCTCATCGCCGGGATGCCGCCGATGAAATGATGAGTGGTGCAGCCGGCCGCGAGTCGGGTCCCGAAGGAGAAGAGCAGACCGCCGATGAAGGCCAGGACGAGCATCTTCCAGTTGTATTTGACCCAGCTGCGAGACTCGCCCTCCATGCCGGCGACGAGTCTTGCCCCGAGCAGTGCCGCAACAATCGTCCAGTGGACCCCGGGCTCGTAGACCCGTGCGACCCAGTCGATTCCGAACAATTTCTCTTCACCCACGGCGAACATCTGCGCCATGCCGGTGGTGACGACGATAAACATGTCGGTGTGAAAGTAGAAGACGATCTCGGCGAGGCCTACGAACAGCCCGCCGAGCCAGAAGGGCCATTGGCGCCTGAGCAGGCGTTTGGCCAGTCCCTCTTCCTCCGGGGCCGGCCCCGCGAGCGTGGTCGCAAGTGCATCTGACATGATCGCGTATTCCTCTGATTGTCGAGTCGGGTGGCGCACCTACGCGCTCGGCGTAGGCGCGGCGAGGACGGAGCGGTGCCGCTTATTCGGCCTTGGTGCTGGCCTTGCGGGACGGATCGGCCGCCCACTCGTTCATGGAGCCGACATACAGGCGTGCGTCGGGGTTGCCGAGGAGCTCGTGCATCACGAACCAGCCCGAGCTGGCGAGATGGCCGGTGTTGCAGTGGGTCGTGACGGGTTGTGTCGGGTCGATCCCCAGCTCGGTGGCAACTCGGCGCAGATCTTCGGCGCTGTAGAAGGTCGTGCCCTTGTCGCCACTCTTCACGAGCACCTGATAGGGGAAATTCTTCGCGCCCGGGATGTGCCCCTTCTGAGCGACCTTTTCGGGTTTACTGGTGAGGCCCAGGTAGAAATCGGCGGTACGCACGTCGACGATCTGGGCGCCGCCGTCCTGGATGATCCCGTTGACATCATCGAGGGTGGCCAGCAGCTCGCGCCGCTCGGCGGTGGCTTGCCAATCGCCTTGGCTGGGCTTGGTCCGTCCGTATTCGATCTTGCGCTTCTCGGCTGCCCACTTGGTCACCCCGCCATCCAGGAGCGCGAGGTTGTCGTGCCCGTAATATTTCAGGGTCCAGTAGAGCCGGGTGGCGAAGGCGACCTCGTTGATGTCGGCGCCGCTGTGCGCGATCACGACGGCGCTGTCCTGATTGACGCCGCTCTGCTGCATCAGCTTTTCGAAGTCGGCCTTCGACGGAATCATGTCCAGCAGCTCGATACCGCCGACCTTCTCTTTGACCGCATAGTCCTTCCAATCCACGAGCGCAGCGCCCGGGATGTGTCCGGATACGCCGCCACCGCTGCCGCTCGCTCCGCACGCCTGGACGCCGCCGACTTCACCGGCGCTCGACTTGCGAATGAAGCTCTGGATATCCTTGCGAGCATCCAGGATCACGATCTCGTTTTGATTCTCTTCGACCCAAGCCGTGTCGACCAGCGGCCCGGGGACCTCTAGCGCCAGTGCGGATTGGGCGGCAAGCAGCGCGGTCGCGAGCGTAAGCCCGCGTGGCAGAGATGCGATTGATCGCATTGGAATCCTCCTGTTGGTGTGTCTTCTTGGTTTGGTGACGGGTCATCGTCGGATCTTGCGACGCCCGGCGCCTGACCCGGTCGCCCGTAGGGATCGAGACGGATCAGGCAGCGGAGATGGCCAAGCAAACCTTGCGCCGATAATGAAGATTTATTAAATCAGCAACTTGGATGCGTGGCTGGGGTCGTGAGTCATGGCATAACGCCATAGGGAGGCGATTCGCCATGGTGACGGGGTAGGAGATCTCGGTCTGAGCTGGAACTGGCCGATCATCCGCCTCGCTTATCCGATGCGGCTGGCGGCCGGCTCAGGGAACAGGTCGTGCGGCAGCAACCACAAACAGAGCACCATGCCGAACAGCTCCACCAGGGACTGACCGACGATCACCACCGCGGTGCTCTCCCAACCCGCCGGCAAGGCCAACGCGAAGGGCAGAACGATGAAGGAGTTCCGGGTTCCGAGGCTGAATGCCAGGGCGCGACCCGCATCGAAGCGCGGCCGCAAAATTGGCGACAGGCCGCATGCGGCCCGCGATCTGCTCGTACCGGCGTTGGAAAACAGCCTAAACCCTCGCTTATTCGTTAGGTTGCTCGATCATGGCGACACTCATTAGCGACCTCTGGTCAGAACACCGCTCCCGGTTGCGCGGCTACATCGCAAAACGGGTACGCGACACCGACGCCGTAGACGACATTCTTCAGGACGTATTCCTGAAAGCCAGTGAAAATCTACAATCGCTTCAATCTCGTGGAAGCATTGCCGCCTGGCTGTATCGCATCGCCGCGAATGCTATCGCTGACCATTACCGCTCGCTGCGACCTTGGGGAGAATTGCCGGACAACGTCGCCGCTCCTGAATCGCAACGGGATTACGTTGCCGAATTGGCTACATGCCTTCAGCCACTCATCGCAGAGATGCCTGAGGCCTATCGGTCAGCGCTCGTGCTGTCTGAGATCGAGGGGTTACCACAAAGGGAGGTGGCCGAACGCTTGAACATTTCTCTCTCCGGAGCAAAATCCCGGGTACAACGAGGGCGCGAGAAGCTACGCCGGCGTTTGCTTGTCTGCTGTGATATCGAAACCGGACGCGGTGGTATCACCGGGTATGAGCCGCGCGACAAAAACCGTAAGTGCGGCTGCGACTGATCGAATATTTGCGTCTTTTTCGCTGCATTCCCGTCTTTAGGGCAGGGCGCGGATTCGCGTCATCACCTCAAACGACAGGAGACAGTATGAACGCGCTGAAGAAACCGAAAAAAGATGAGAACGTGGGGCAGATTGGAAGAGGATGTTGCGGCGGGCCGGTACCGGAGGGTGTCGTCGCTTGTTGCGTGAAAGATGCCGAAGCGAAGGCGATCGGCGAAGAAGGTTGCGGTTGCGGAACGGCGCCGGTTCGAGCAAGCACTCCGCCTGCTGTCTGCTGCGGCACGATGAGCCAACCGGCGGAAGAAGCGAGCGTCGCGACCTCGGGAAATGGAGGCGACCTTCGGAACGTGCAGTCAAACGACAGCGTGCGTCTGGCCGTGCGCCAACAATATGGCCGCGTGGCGGCAGGTGATGCGGGTTGTGACTCCGGCCAGGGGTGCTGCGATGCGCCGACTGCCAACGCCGCGACCGTATCACTGAGACTCGGGTACACCGCTGAGGAGGTCGGTTCCGTGCCTGCGGGCGCGAACATGGGGTTGGGGTGCGGCAACCCACAGGCTATCGCAAACCTGAAGCCCGGCGAAACGGTGCTTGATCTTGGCAGCGGCGGAGGGTTCGACGCCTTTCTCGCCGTGCGCCAGGTAGGCGATTCCGGCCATGTGATCGGCGTCGACATGACGCCTGAAATGGTTTCTAAGGCACGGGATAACGCGGAAAAGAGCGGCTACCGGAACGTTGAATTCCGCCTCGGCGAAATCGAGAGCTTACCGGTAGCGGATGACACGGTGGACGTGATTATTTCAAATTGTGTCATCAATCTATCGCCCGACAAGCCCCGTGTATTTGCCGATGCCTATCGTGTGTTGAAACCGGGTGGACGGCTGGCTGTTTCGGATATTGTCGCCTTTGCCGAGTTACCCGAGAACATCCGGCGGGATATGGCGCTTTATACGGGCTGCATGGCTGGCGCCTCTTTGGTTTCCGAAATTGAGACGATGCTGCTTGCAACCGGCTTTAAGCAGGTGCGCGTTGCGCCCAAGGACGAGAGCAAGTCATTCATTCGTGATTGGGCGCCCGGGACGCCTATAGCGGATTATGTCGTGTCGGCAACCATCGAAGCAGCCAAGCCCGCAACCTAAGATGGCGAGAGGGACGCCAAGATTGGCGCGTCCCTCAACATGAATTTGAGCACCGTCATTGATGTCGCCGAGCGCACGGGTCCGCCTTCACCCCGGACGGTGCCTATGGTGATGTGTCCAATCCGGGCGACGGCAATCTGTACAAGATCGACACTTCGAGAGCCTGTCGCTCGACAAGGTGATCGAAACCGGCGTCTTCAGGCGCGCGCCATGCGTTCGACATTTCGCACAGGGTCGCGTTGCGCCGTCTCGGCGGATTCGCCCCGGCGGCCGAGGACGAACACTCGATATGAAAACGGACGATCGGGGTCTAGAATCGAGCCATGACGACCTGCGTGACTTCCGCCGATACTGCCCGGCACCTTCGCCAGCGTGCCATCAAGGCCGCAGCAGAGGGCGCGGGGCGTGCGCACCGCTTGCGTACACGTCTTCCTGTCGCGGTGGATTCGCTACGTCGGGATTACGGCGCCGCAACGGTCATCCTGTTCGGATCTTTGGCGAATGGAACCTGCGGCCCGGAAAGCGATGTCGACCTCGCTGTTTCCGGCCTCAGCAGACAAGTCTACTTCAAGGCACTCGCGGACCTGATGGCCGTGTTCGAAGGCCCGGTTGATTTGGTGCGACTCGAAGATGCCCCGGCCAGCTTGCGTGAGCGGATCGCTGCCGAGGGTGAGCCGCTATGAACGCTGCACTGCAGCGTCTGCGGGCCGAAATCCGATTCGACCGCGCAGCGTTTGAGGCGCGTCTGTCGGAGCTGCAAGCGATCAAGCTCGACGCGGCGACCGACGCGGCGCATTGTGCGCAGGCGGCTGTCGCCCTGCACCATGCTTACAGCGCCATCGAGAGCATCATGCAGCGCACTGCGCGTGCAATCGATGGTGACCTTCCGTCTGGGGCGGAATGGCATCAGTCCCTCTTGCACGCCATGGGCTTGGACATCGAGGGAATCCGCCCCGCCGTATTGTCGCGCGAATCGGTTGCTGCGCTGCGCGAGCTACTGGCTTTTCGACATTTTTTTCGTCATGCCTATGCCGTGGAATTCGATCCCGAGCGCCTGGCCTCGCTTCGCGGTGGCCTGCTCGACGCAGCGCCTCGATTGGCCCATGAACTGACCGCGCTTGATACATTTTTGGGGGAGGTCGCAGCCGCTCCGATTGGCGATCGAGAATAGACTCGGGATCGGCGGTTTGCCGGCGCTCGCCGAATCAATCCGACGTCCACTCGGACATCGCGGCGCGTTGCCTTCGATCAGGTCGCTCCAAAACCACGATCGCTCGACACCTGCTGAATGCCGGCCCGCAGCTTGCGATGGAGCGTCGACACGTCGATCCCCAGGCGCCGTGCCGCCTCGCTCTTGTTGCCTTGGCAACGCTCGAGGGTCTGCGCGATCCAGAGTCGTTCGACCTCCTGCAGATTTGCATCCGGCGGGAAGGGTGCATGCGGGGATGTCTGGAACGGCGCGACGACGCGCTCCAGCGGAAGATGGCCGGGCTCGATCAGGTCGCCTCGGCAGAGGATCACGGCGCGCTGAACCAGGTTTTCCAGCTCGCGGACATTGCCGGGCCAGGGATAGGTGAGGAGCTGCTCCAGTGCCGCCGAGCTGAACCCCCTGGCCGGACATTCCAGCTCCCGGGCGAAGCGCATCAGTAACTGCTCGGCCAAGGGCACGATATCCTCGGGCCGCTCGCGCAACGGGGGTAAGGGGATCGGAAAGACGTTGATCCTGAAATAGAGATCCTTGCGGAATCCCCCGGCGTGTACAAGGGCCAGCAGATCTTCGTTGGTGGCGAACACCAACCGCACATCGACCCGCAGGGTGGAAACTCCGCCAACGCGCATCAGGGTGCGGTCCTGGATGAACTGAAGCAGGCGGACTTGGACCTCGGGGCTGGCGCTGTTGATCTCGTCGAGAAGCAGGGTCCCGCCGTCCGCGAGCTCCAAGAGTCCGAGCTTGCGGGTCGCAGCACCTGTAAAGGCGCCGCGCTCGTATCCGAACAGCTCGCTTTCGATCAGATTGTGGGTAACCGCGGCGCAGCTCAGCGCGAAAAAAGGGCCGGATCGTCGGGGTCCCATCCGGTGGATCAGGCGTGCGCCCGAGGTCTTGCCCGTTCCGGTCTCGCCGGTGAGCAGGACGGGTACATCGAGCGGCGCCACCGTCTCGATCAAGGACAGCGCTTGCCGCGCGGCCGCGCTTGCGGCGACCGGTTCCCGGTCCTGACCCTCCAGATTCGAAAGCCGCGCGGTGAGCGTTTCCAGCCGGCGGCGATGTGCCAAGAGATGCCCCAAACGTCGCAGCAGGGCCGTAACTTGGGCATTCTCAAAGGGTTTGGTGATGAGATCATGAAGCCCGCTGCGGAAGGCATCGACGGCGACCTGCAGGCTCGCATGTCCGGTGATCATGACCACCGGAAGCTCCGGGTAGAGTCGACGGGCGAGACGCAGCAGCTCCAGACCATCCGGCGGCGGCAGACGTAGATCCGTCAGCAGGACGTCGGCGTCCCCGCGGGTCAGCGCTTCGGCGGCATCGCGACCGTTGCGGACCAGGCGTGTGTCGAAGCCTTCCGCCTGCGCCAGCTCGGCGAGCAGCAGGGCCATGGGCCTTGATCATCGGTTGGTCCA
>NZ_DIUM01000021.1:132825-135605 GCF_002423035.1 Thiocapsa sp. UBA6158 | reverse complement strand
GCGGGCAGGCTGCCGGCATAGCGGGAAAGTGCGGCGCTGCCGTCGATGCCGGGCTTGCCGCTGGGAATGCGGATCTCCACCAGCTTCTTCTGCGCGAACAGGGAAAAGTTGTCGGCGTGGCCGAAGATCACGCTCCAGTCGAACTTGCCTTGCACGGTGAACACCGTGCGCTCGTGTCCGGCCTTGAGCGCGGCGGCGCGGATGGCGTCCTCGGCTTCGAGCATGGCCAGCGGCTCTTCGCCCCAGATGAGGTAAAGCGGGGAGAGTCCCCGTGCGAGATGCGCACCGAGATCTTCCGGGCGCAGTTCCATCACTTGGCCAGGCGACGAAGGATCTGCTGCACCGCGTCGTCCTGCAGGTCGCGATAGAGGAAGCTTTCCTCGGCGGTCTTGGCGAGGTACTGGTTGTCGTCGTAGGTGAAGTCGCGGCTCGAGGCAATGGTGGCGGCAGGGAAGATCTCGCTGCCGTCCTTGCCGGCCAGGCTGTAGCTCAGGCTGTAGTTGAGCCGGTATTCGCGCACGCGCCCGCCGCCGGAAAGCGACAGGATGCTGCGAGTCTTCTTCTCCTCGAAAAGCTTCAGCACGGCATCGGCGTCCCTGGCGTTTTCCGGCAGGGAAATGCCGCGGCTGCGCAGGACGCTGGCCAGTTGCCGGGCAGCGCCGCTGTCCCTGGGCGCGTCGACATGGATGCTGCGATAGGGAATCGCATTCGAGCCGCGCAGATGGAAGCCGCAGCCGGCGAGCGGCAGCGCGGGAATCAGGGCGAGGAAAACGCGGCGCTTCATGTCACTATGTTAACCAAACGCCCGGGCACGACGATGATTTTTTTCGGCGTCGCGCCGTCGAGTTGTTTCTGCGCCGCTTCCGAGGCCAGGGCGGCAGCCTCGATCGCCGCCTTGTCGGCGCCGGCCGGCACGCGGATGCTGCCCCTGAGCTTGCCGTTGATCTGCACCACCAGTTCGATTTCGTCGACGGCGAGCGCGGATTCGTCGGCCTTGGGCCAGGCCTGATCCAGCAGCTTCGTGCCCGGCCGAAGTTCGGCCCACAGGGCCTCGCAGATGTGGGGCACGATGGGCGAGAGCAGCAGGGTTGCCGTTTCCAGCGCTTCCTGGCGCAGGGCCGGAGTGCCGGCTTCTTCCGGGAGTCTCCCAAGCGCGTTCATCAGTTCCATCACCGCGGCGACCGCGGTGTTGAACTGCTTGCGGCGGCCGTAATCATCGGTGACCTTGGCGATGGTCTGGTGCAGCATGCGGCGGAATTCCTTGAGCGGGGCCGACAGTTCCCCGGCCGCTTTGCCGCCGCCCGCCTCGACGTGTTCAAACACGGCCTTCCACAGCCGCTTGAGGAAGCGGTGCGCGCCTTCCACGCCGGCGTCCGACCATTCCAGCTGCAGGTCAGGCGGCGCGGCGAACATCATGAACAGGCGCGCGGTATCGGCGCCGTAGCTGTCGATCAGGGCCTGCGGGTCGACGCCGTTGTTCTTGGATTTCGACATTTTCTCGATGCCGCCGAAGGTCACCGGCAGACCATCGGCCGCGAGCCAGGCGCGCACCAGCCGGCCCTTCTCGTCGCGCTCGGTCTGCACCTCCGCCGGATTGATCCACTGCTTGCGCCCGTCCGCGTCCTCGCGATACCAGGTCTCGGCGACCACCATCCCTTGCGTCAACAAGCGGGCGAAGGGCTCGTCGCAGTCGAGCAGCCCCTCGTCGCGCATCAGCTTGTGGAAGAAGCGCGCATAAAGGAGGTGCAGGATGGCGTGCTCGATCCCGCCGACATACTGATCGACCGGGAGCCAATAGCGTGCACGCTCGTCGAGCATGGCCGTATCGCAATCCGCCGAGCAATAGCGGGCGTAGTACCAGCTCGATTCGAAGAAGGTATCGAAGGTGTCGGTCTCGCGGATCTCCCCGCCGGGGAGATCCGAGAAGGACGGCATCTTCTTCAGCGGCGAGCCGGAGCCGTCGACCACGACATTCTCGGGCAGGCGCACCGGCAGGTCGGTCTCGGGGCGCAGATCGCCGTCGGGGCCGTTCACCACCGGGATGGGACAACCCCAGTAGCGTTGGCGCGAGACGCCCCAGTCGCGCAGCCTGAAGTTCACGCGCTTGCGGCCCTTTTCGTGCTCTGTCAGCCAGCCTGCGATGGATTCGAACGCCTCGGCACTGCTCAAGGCCGAGAAAGGGCCGGAGTTGATCAGGACGCCTTTTTGCTCGAATCGTTCGTCCCAGTGCGACCAGTCCAGGGGGACTCGGGACGCGTCTCCGGACACCGCGACGACCGGACGGTTTTCCGCAGGCGTTCCGGCAGCAAACCTGAGCTCGAGCGCGAGCTCTTTCCAATCCTCGGGCACGATCACCGGCCGGATCGGGATTCCGTACTTGTGGGCGAAATGGAAGTCACGCTCGTCGTGCGCCGGGACCGCCATCACCGCACCCGTGCCGTAACCCATGAGCACGAAATTCGCGGCGAAGATCGGCACCGCCTCGCCGGTCACCGGATGCAGGGCGTTCAGGCCGAGCGGATGGCCCTTCTTCTCCATCGTCTCGATCTCGGCCTCGGAGGTCCCGCCCTTGCGGCACTCATCGATAAAGGCCGCGAGTGCAGGCTGATCCTCGGCGGCACGTCGCGCGAGCGGATGCTCGGCAGCGACGGCGACATAGGTCACGCCCATGAGCGTGTCCGGACGGGTCGTGTAGATCTCCAGCGTCTCGTCCGATCCCGCGATCCCGAAGCGCATCTCGACACCTTCGGAGCGCCCGATCCAGTTGCGCTGCATGGTGC
>NZ_DIUM01000021.1:0-132812 GCF_002423035.1 Thiocapsa sp. UBA6158 | reverse complement strand
CCGTCGATCACCTGCTCGTTGGCGAGCACAGTCTGGTCGATCGGGTCCCAATTCACCGTCGCCTGCGAGCGATAGACCAGACCCTTCTGCATCAAACGCGTAAAGAGCCATTGCTCCCAGCGGTAGTAGTCCGGATCGCAGGTCGCAAGCTCGCGCTCCCAGTCATAGCCGAAGCCGAGCTGCTTGAGCTGGACGCGCATGTAGTCGATATTCGACTTGGTCCATTCCGAGGGCGGGATGCCCTTCTGGATGGCCGCGTTCTCGGCCGGCAGACCGAAGGCATCCCACCCCATCGGCTGGAGCACGTTCTTGCCGAGCATGCGCTGATGGCGCGCGATCACGTCGCCGATGGTGTAGTTGCGCACGTGCCCCATGTGCAGCCGCCCCGAGGGATAGGGGAACATCGAGAGGCAGTAGAACTTCTCCCGCGAGCGGTCCTCGACGGCCTTGAAGGACTGGTGGTCTTCCCAATAGCGCTGGGCCGCGGCCTCGACGGCCTGCGGGTCGTAGTCGATCTGCATGGATGTTCGGTCTTCCGGCAAGGGGGTGACGGCAATGCGCATTAGGATACCGCAGCGGACGGATCCGCGGCGACCTAGGTCACATTGGGGGCACATCGGGGGCATATCGGGCGGACGGCGAGACAAGACCGGCCGATGCACCCGGTCCTTGCGAAATCGCGGCCATGCTGCACACTTCAGGAATCGGCGTTTCGGCGCCTTTGCGTGACACTCGTCAGGCGTTGACGCAGCGCTAATCGCTGTCCCGCGCTCTACCCACCGGAGAGGATGATGAACAAAGAAGACAAAGGCACGACGACCGACAAACTGGTGGATGCCTACGAGCGGATGCTCAAGCAAACCCACGAGACCATCGAAAAGACCCAGGAAGAGACGGTACCCAAATTCCGCGAGATCCTCGAGAAGGCCCGCGACAACATGGTCGAGCTCGGCGAGCTGACCCGCGAAGAGGCCGACAAGGTCTCGGACTACATCAAACGCGATATCGAGGATGCGGCCAACTATCTCGCCGAGACCGGCCAAGACATCCGCGATTGGTGGCGCTTCGACCTGCAGCTGATCGAGCAGCGCATGATGGACGCCTTTTCCAAGGTCGCCGACCAGACCAGCCTGCAACTGGCCCAATGGGCCGAGGTTGCCCGCCAGATGAGCCTCTATCAGGCCGGCGAGGTCACGGGCCCCGGCACCCTGGTGTGCGACCGCTGCGGGGCCGAGACCCATTTCGTCAAGGCCGGACGCATCCCGCCCTGCGCGGACTGCGGCGGCATGAGCTTTCGCCGCCGCAGCGACGAGCCTCGCGACAAGGGCTGAATCCGGCCTCGGCGCGGGCTCGCCCGGGAACGACCCGATCAGCTCGCCGCCCCGCAGTTGCATCACAGGCCCCGCGCCGACTAGCATCCAAACGCTCGAACAACAACATCAACAGCGGGCACCATCGATGCCCGCGTATAACAACCAAACGAGGACACCATCATGATTCGCCGTATCGCGCTCGCTCTCCCGGCTCTCGCCCTGACCGTCTCCGCCGGCGCTCAGGCCGTAACCTTTATGGACGCCGATTGGGCGGCGTCCGCCTGCGAGGCATGGAACGGGGCCGGCGCCCTCACCGCCGGTCTAGCCGGCGATAATTGGGCGGCAAACAACGCCGGTCGTGGATACAAGGTCATCCAGCTCTACCGCACCAAGTGCGGAGAGGGCAGCCGCGTGGAGCTGCAGATCAGCGACAAGGACGGCAAGGCCATGTGCACCTACGGCGGCGCGGTGAAGACCACGACGCTCGACCCGAAGGTCGACTACCTGATGAATGCAACCGACGAGGACTGGGTCTGCATGGGCGAAGGCCGCCTAGGCTGCGGCGCGATGGGCGCAATGACGACCGGCAAGCTTAAGTTCAAAGGGCCCAAGATGGAGGCCATGGGTGTCATGGGTCCGTTCGACACCTTCCTGCAGCTGACCGGCAAGGTCCCGGGCGACAAGAGCGCTTGTCCGTAGGTCGCGGCGTCATGGCCGGGGCGATTGAGGTCGCCCCTAAGGACCCGGACAGGACCAACAGGCAAGCCTAATCCGTACGTGCGAATCAATTCGCATCTTCACAGCCCATTCCTTTCCCGGAAATCATCTTAAACCGCGCCAGCTCCGAGGGTTGTCGGAGCCGGCGCGGCCAAGCCAATCCACCGAACCGAAGCCTACCGCACCGGGCGCGGTTTAAGTCCGCAAGCGCCATGGCTGGAAATCCGATCGCACCGCGCTTATAGTCCCGTTTCGAGTCAAGTCCCGCGGGAGAGTCCGGCCTCGGCCGGCGCCGAAGGCGCAACACTGCCCGGAATCGCTCAGGCAAAAGGACCGCGGGAATAACGACCGACTCTGGAGAGCGGTCCGGACTGCACCGACAGCCCGGACCCACCGAAGGGGCAGCAGCGGCCGACGCGTTCGGTCGCCTGCAAACTCTCAGGTCTGGGACAGAGGGGCGGTGTCGAGGATCCGGGTGGATCCCGAAGGCTTGTGCCTGCATGAGTCCGGAAAGCGACGCGCGCCTGCTCCGTCGTCCCCGCACCGGGTTGACGCCATTGTCGAGCGCGATCGATTTCCGGCTCGCCGTCCCGTACCGAACGGCAGACCCGCACACAACCTTCGCGCATCACCCGCTTCCTTCGCCCTTTGGAACCCAAGTCGACGCCTCGCGAGCGGTGCCGACTCAACAGGCCAGCCCGCCGGGCGAGCCACCAGGCGAACGGAGAGTCGGATGGGATTGCGCACCCCCCTGTTTTCGGAGCATGAGCGTCTCGGCGCGCGGATCGTGCCGTTCGGCGGCTGGGACATGCCGCTGCACTACGGCTCGCAGATCGAAGAGCATCACGCGGTGCGCCGCGCCGCCGGGATGTTCGACGTCTCCCACATGCGCCCGGTCGACATCGAGGGGCCGGATGCCCTGCCCTTCCTGCGACATCTGCTCGCCAACGATGCGGCCAAGCTGACCGCACCGGGCAAGGCCCTCTACGCCTGCATGCTCGATCCGCAGGGCGGCGTGGTCGACGACCTCATCCTCTATTTCCGCGGACCCGAGCGCTACCGCGCGGTGGTCAACGCAGGCACGGCCGAGAAGGACATCGCCTGGATGCAGGCGCAGGCCGAGGGCCGGCAGGTCGACATCCGAAGTCGCGACGATCTCGCCATGATCGCGGTGCAGGGGCCGGATGCGCGTGCCCGCGTCGAGCCGCTGTTGCCCGACGGGCTGCGTGCCTCGGCGATGCGGGTCGGACCCTTCTTCGCCGCCGAAGACGCGCACTGGTTCGTCGGGCGCACCGGCTATACCGGAGAGGACGGCTTCGAGATCATGCTGCCGAGCGCGGATGCCGCGGCACTCTGGCGCGAGCTGCTCGCGGCGGATGTTCGCCCCTGCGGCCTCGGCGCTCGGGATACGCTGCGCCTGGAGGCCGGCATGAACCTCTACGGCCAGGACATGGACGAGACGGTCGGCCCGCTCGACGCCGGCTTGGGCTGGACCATCGCCTGGCAGCCGGAGGAGCGCGACTTCATCGGCCGCGAGGCCCTGAGCGCTCGACGTGATCATCCTGACCGACGCGACTTCGTCGGTCTCCTCTTGACCGGCCGCGGCGTCCTGCGCCCGCACCAGAGCGTCCTCGCGGACGGTCGGGTGGTCGGAGAGGTCACCTCGGGCGGGTTCTCGCCGACCCTGGAGCGCTCGATCGCGTTCGCGCGGGTCGAGCCCGGCACATCCGCGGACTGCGCAGTCGACATCCGCGGTAAACCCGTGAGCGCACGTATCGTTAAACCGCCGTTCGTGCGACACGGCCGGATCTGCATCGACCTCTGACCACTGTGGTCGGGACCCGGACATTTGAACCTAGATCCGCCAAGGCGCGAAGAGCGCACAGACAACCCGTCGATTGATCGGAGAGAACCATGAGCGACGCCCCTGCTGACCTGAAATACACCAAAAGCCACGAGTGGATCAGAGACAACGGCGACGGCACCGTCACCGTCGGCATTACCGATCACGCCCAGGAGGCGCTCGGCGATATCGTCTTTGTCGAAATCCCGGATCAAGGGCGCGAAGTCGACGCAGACGAGGCCTGCGCGGTGGTCGAGTCGGTCAAGGCCGCCTCCGACATCTATTCGCCGCTCGCAGGCGAGGTCATCGAGTCCAACGCGCTTCTGAACGACAGCCCGGAGGCGATCAACAACAGCCCCTACGACGAAGGCTGGATCTTCCGCCTCGCGCCGAACGACATGACAGCACTCGCGGGACTCCTGGACGCGGCCGCCTATCAACAGGTCGTCGAAGACGAGACCTAGATAAACCGCGTCCGGTAGGACATGCGATGCACTCATGTGGTCGAGCCCGGAAGGCGCCACGAACGCCCGCAGGTGACGCGGTTTAGGTTTTAAGAAATTTCAATATCCTGAACCGCGTCCGCTGCGAGGTTTGTAAATGGGTGCATGGCCGCTTCAATACTCGAACAACGCATACCGCACCTGACGCGGTTCAGCCGGGACCCTGAGCTATGCCCTTCGTACCCCACACCCCGGACGACATCGTCGCGATGCTCGACACCGTCGGCGTCGCCTCCATCGATGATCTGTTCGACGAAATCCCGGCCGAGCTTCAGATCGGGGAGCTGGCCGCCATCCCCGCCGGCATGGCCGAGATGGACATCGGCCGACTGATGCAGTCGCGCGCGCGCGCCGACGGCCAGCCGCTCTGCTTCATCGGCGCCGGTGCCTACGATCATCACATCCCGGCCGCCGTCTGGCAGATCGCGACCCGCGGCGAGTTCTACAGCGCCTACACACCCTATCAGGCCGAGGCCAGCCAGGGGACCCTGCAGCTGCTCTACGAGTTCCAGTCCATGATGGTCGCCTTGACCGGACTAGACGTCTCCAACGCCTCGCTCTACGACGGCGCCTCGGGCCTCGCCGAGGCGGTCTTGATGGCGGTGCGCGCAAACCGCAAGGTCAAGTCCGAAAAGGTTCTCGTCCCGCGCTCCCTGCACCCGGCCTATCGGCGCACGCTGCGCAGCATTGTCTCCACCCAGGGCATCGAGCTGGTGGAGGTGCCTTTCGACCCGCGTGGCGGACACACCGCCATCGAGGCCCTGGATGCGCTGGCGGAGCAAGGTCCCTATGCCGCACTCGTCGTCAATCAGCCCAACTTTTTCGGCGTGCTCGAAGACGTCGACGCGCTCACCGACTGGGCCCATGACCGCGACGCCCTTGTGATCGGGGTCGTCAACCCGGTCGCGCTCGCCCTGCTCTCTCCGCCCGGCGACTGGGGCAAAACGGGTGCCGATATTGCCTGCGGCGAGGCCCAACCCTTGGGCATGCCGCTCGCCTCCGGTGGACCCTATGCCGGGTTCCTCTGCTGTCGTCAGGAGTTCGTGCGCCAACTGCCGGGGCGCATCGTCGGGCGCACGCTCGATCTCGACGGCAAGCCGGGCTTCACCCTCACCCTGCAGGCCCGCGAGCAGCACATCCGGCGCAACAAGGCGACCTCGAACATCTGTACCAATCAGGGGCTGCTGGTCACCGCCGCGACGATCCACATGACCCTCCTGGGTGCCGAGGGATTGGAGCGTGTCGCAGCGGCCTGTCATGCCAATACCGCACGCGTGACGCAACTGCTGTGCGCGTTGCCGGGCGTGGAACCCCTGTTCGACCGCCCGGTCTTTCATGAGCAGGCTTTGCATCTGCCGGCGCCCGCGGCGGACGTCCTCCGCTCCCTCGCTGCGCACAGCATCTTGGGCGGATGCGACCTCAGCCTGGACTATCCCGAGCTCGATCCAGCGGTCCTGGTCTGCGCGACCGAGATGAGAACGGGGGAAGAGATGCAGTCCTACGCAAGCAAGCTCGGGCGTATCATCGCCACCCGAACGCAGGCACCCTCCCCGGTTGCGCCGGAAATCTAGCGGCGCTTGCGTCAACCCTGTCGGTTGGGCCCGGGAGAGCAAGGCCCAACAGGCGCCGCCACGCCAGCCGCCGAACGCCGGGCCTCGCACGTCCGCCCGACCGACGCGGATGCAACGTCCAACCACCAACGATCGGGACACACTCATGGCTCAAACAGCACTGCAAGGCAACCCCGTCAATCTCGCCGGCGACCTGCCCGCCGTCGGCAGTACCGCGCCCGACTTCAAGCTGGTCGACAAGGATCTCGGGGACAAATCATTGGCCGATTTCGCCGGCAAGAAGAAGCTGCTCAACATCGTCCCCAGCCTGGACACGCCGGTCTGCGCGACCTCGACCAAGCATTTCAACACGGCGATGGCCGGTAAATCCGACGCCGTCGCCTTGGTGATCTCTGCCGACCTGCCCTTCGCGATGGGCCGCTTCTGCGGGGCGGAAGGCATCGAGAACGTCGTTGCGCTCTCCATGATGCGCTCGCGTAGCTTTGCGAAGGACTACGGCGTGCTCATCGAGGACGGCCCGCTCGCCGGCATCACCGCCCGCGCCGTCGTGGTCCTGGATGCCGACAACACCGTGGTCTACACCCAGCTCGTGCCCGAAATCACCCAAGAGCCCGATTACGACGCGGCCTTGGCTGCGCTCTAAAGCGCATCTTCTTGAACCGCAAAGCCGCGAAGGGCGCAAAGGAAGCGCCCGGCCCGGGGTCTGTTGTCCGATGGCGCTGTTCTCGCGCCAAGCTCGCGCCTTTGCGGTTCCGACTCGATTCACTCACCAAAGCCGACTGCCATGCTGATTCATGACCGCTCCAGACCCGGACGCCGCGCCGCCGCGCAGGCACCGCTCGCTATGCCCGAGGTCACCGACATTCCAGCCGCGCTGCGTCGTCGGAGCCGACCCGCCCTGCCGGAGGTCTCGGAGCTTCAGGCGGTACGCCACTACACCCGGCTGTCGCAGAAGAACTTCTCGATAGACACCCATTTCTATCCGCTGGGCTCCTGTACCATGAAGTACAACCCGCGGGCCTGCAACACCTTGGCGATGCTGCCCGGATTCCTGGCGCGGCATCCGCTGGCACCCGAGTCCCACAGCCAGGGCTTCATGGCCTGCCTCTACGAGCTCCAAGAGATGCTCAAAGAGGTCACCGGGATGCACGCGGTCTCCTTGGCCCCTGCTGCCGGCGCACAAGGCGAGCTTGCCGGCGTGGCCATGATCCGCGCCTATCACCTGGCCCGCGGCGACTTGGCCCGCACCGAGATCCTGGTCCCCGACGCGGCACACGGCACCAACCCGGCCTCCGCGGTCATGTGCGGATTCAAGGTCCGCGAGATCCCGACCGGACCCGACGGCGACGTCGACCTCGCCGCGCTCGAGCAGGCCGTCGGACCTCGGACCGCCGGCATCATGCTGACCAACCCGAGCACGGTCGGCGTGTTCGACCGCAACATCCAGGCGATCGCCGCGCGCGTGCATGCCGCCGGCGGGCTGCTCTACTACGACGGGGCCAATCTCAACGCCATCCTCGGCAAGGTTCGCCCGGGCGACATGGGCTTCGACGTCATCCACATGAACCTGCACAAGACCTTCTCTACGCCCCACGGCGGGGGCGGTCCGGGTGCAGGACCGGTGGGTGTCTCGGCGCGCCTGGAGTCCTACCTGCCCGTCCCGCTGGTCGCATTCGACGGGGAGGAGTACCGCTGGCTGGCCGAGCACGAGCGCCCCGAGAGCATCGGGCGCCTCACCGCCTTCGGCGGCAACATGGGGATCCTGCTGCGCGCCTATATCTACGCGCGGCTTCTGGGACGCGAAGGGATGCGCCGCGTCTCCGAGTTCGCGACCCTGAACGCCAACTATCTGATGGCACGGCTGAAGGCCGCCGGCTTTGATGCCGCCTACCCGCAACGTCGCGCCAGTCACGAGTTCATCATCACGCTCAAGCGCGAGGCGAAGGAGCTGGACGTCAATGCGATGGATTTCGCCAAGCGCCTGCTCGACTACGGTTATCACGCCCCGACCACCTACTTCCCGCTGCTGGTTCCCGAGTGTCTGCTGATCGAGCCGACCGAGAGCGAGAGCAAGGAGGATCTCGACGGCTTCGTCGCCGCCATGATCGCCATCAGAGAGGAGGCACAAACCAATCCCGAGTTGGTGAAGACCGCTCCACATACCATGCCGGTGCGCCGACTCGACGACGTGCGCGCCGCGCGTCAGCTCGATCTCGCTTGGCAACCTCAAGGACAGCAGCAAGGATCCACATGACCAAAGGAAAATCCAAGGGCTGGCGGCGTGTCGTTTACGCCTTCGGCTACTCGATGAAGGGGTTCAAGGCGTGTTTCGAGCTCGAGGAAGCCTTCCGCCAGGAGGTCTTCCTGCTGATTCCGCTCATCCCGCTCGGGGTGTGGCTCGGCGACTCCGCGGTGGAGCGCGCCATGCTCGTCGGCAGCCTGCTCATCGTCCCCATCGTCGAGCTGCTGAATTCGGCGATCGAGGCCAATGTCGATCGGGTCGGAATGGAGCGCAACGAGCTCTCGGCCCGCGCCAAGGACATTGCCTCCGCTGCGGTCTTCTCGAGTATCGTATTTGCCGTCGTCGTCTGGGCGCTGATCCTCATCCCTAAGCTCGCCTGAACGGGCAGCCGCGGGATAGCCCGGAAGGTATCAGTCCGGCGAGCCATTCTTTTCCAACATGGACTGATAACGGGAAAAATCGAATCGCGAGCTCTCCAGCAGATCGGCACCAATGCGATCAGGCTCGAAAGGCTGCCAACGTCCGTCTTCCCGGATTGGATTGGCAATGATTGTGGCGGTTGCGCGAACCTTCGATCAACACCTCGAATACGCAATCGAATGACCCACCAGGATCCGGACCATCGGCCTCTTTACGCAACCATCGCCATGTACTGTTCGGCAATGATTTTCCAATCCGAACGATTGACGACCTCCTTCGCCCGCTCGGCCATTGCCTTCCCTTCTTCTGGGTGCTCGAACAATCGAATGATCGCATTCGCCATGCCATCGAAGGTATCCTCGATGAGGACTTGCGAACCGTTCTCGCCCGGGATCCCCTCGACCCCTTTCGAGGTAGTCACGACCGGTATCGAGGCCGCGAAATACTCCAAGATCTTCATTCGCGTTCCACCGCCCTGCTGTAGCGGGACCACGGCCAAGTCCCCGCTCTTGAGATAAGGCGCGAGCTGCTCGACCGATCCGGTAAAGACGACATCGGGATCAATCTCCTCAAGGGGTGCCTCGGGTCCGACGGCAAAAACCTTTGCCTTCCACCCTCGGGCCCTCAATCGCGGCAGGATCTCTTTAGCGAGAATCAGGATCGATTCGAGATTTGGCTTGTAACTGTAGATTCCGTGGTAAAGGATAATACGCGTATCCGCCGGCACCCCGTAGGCATCGCGCAAGTTGAAATCGTAATTCTTATCGAACGCACCCAGATCGACTCCGTGCGGGATCACATGCACTTTGTCCGGATCCACCCCGTGACCGATGAGCAAATCACGATCCGGCGCCGATACCGCAACGACCTTATCCACCTGATTGCACAGCCTCACCTCCTGATCTCGCAGCCACTCGTAAGCCTGCTGCGATAGCTCCGGATATTGGGCCTTGATCCGATCGCACTCGACGTTGTGCTCGACCAACAAGGTCTTTCCGGGAAGAAGGCGATTCGCCCAGATGCAGGCCTGCGCGTAGGCCGGAAATTCTGCCTGATACAAGACGATGCGATATCGTAAGGCGAGATATATCAGACGAATAAAATAACCCCAGTCGAACAAGGCATGGAAGACTGATGCCTCTTTAATCGGAACGCCCGTTTGCAACAGCTTTTTTCGTAGCAACATCCCCGAGATACCGGAGAGTCTAATCGGAAGTGGAAAGTACTTCTCTGTTGCGCTTCCATTCTTGAATTCGTAATAGCGGCCCCAGTCACCCGTAATCAGAAATACCCCGCCGACGAAGTATGACAGCGCCCAAGCTGTTCGCTCGATTTTCACCGCTGCGCCGTGATTTGTCGGAAAGACATCCTCTCGGCTCAAGATCGCGACATATCGACCTTTACGATCAAACCATTTATCGTGCGGAGAACCCTCCGCCCGTGGGGTATACCTCCCCGACTCCAAGGCGAACTCCTCGCGCTGCACAGGACGCTTCCATCCTCGCCGATAGACGCTTGCCCCGGCACGAAGGAGCAAGCTCTTCAAGCTAACCAGCTTCCGGGTGAGCTTTCTGAAGGATTGAAGGAGCCGCCAGCTTATGCTCCTGTGACGCAGTTGACGATCCAGCTCGCTCACCTGTTGATGCAGATCCAACAGCAGTTTCTCGGACCCACGAAAGAACCAATCATCGGTCTTGTCAGGGGTCGACGGGTTGCGAAGATATTCCACCAAGGGGACGATCGTTTTGAGGTAGTGGTAGCGCTCTTCGACCAATCGGATGGCATTGACGGACTTCCGTTTGTAATCGAGTGGATCGCCGGAGATCGCTTCGAGCAGCGCGGGCAGATCGTCGGGGCCTTCAACGACCCAGCCGGCATCATAGTCGGTCACCTGCCGGGCCAACTCGAGCGTGTGGTTGCATATCACGGGCAGCCCGCACCGTAGAAACTCGATGGAGCGGAAGGATGCGCTGAAATCCCGTTCGATATTGTAGTCGGAGAGTTCGATACCGATATCGCACTGCTCGCTGAACAAGCGCTCCATGTCCCCGTACGGCAAAAGACCAACCTGTTGAATCATCGCGTCGTCTTGCGTATCTTCGTCTGCCGACGCCGCGCTCTCGGAGCCGGCCGCGCTTTCGTGAACATAGCCGCCCGAAAGCAGAAGCAAGCGCCCCTTCATTGCCTTGCCCGCGGCGAGGGTCGCGCGTATTGCATCCGTATAGCGCTGACCCATGCGCCATGGCCAAGACACGCCGCCCGTCACGATGACCCAAGGATCCGTCGGATTCGCGCGACGGCGCGGCAACAGAGGTTCCGTCGAGATCGGAATGATGTCGATGGGCGCACCGAAGCGGCAATCGAATCCGGCAAGAATGAGCCAGGGAATCAGAAACTGGCGCTGCCGCTGGGTACCGCAGATAAAGCGGCTGGCTTTGCGATACAAGGCCAGCATCTTGCTCGCGTGCAGGTTGACGTCCTGATGATCCTGAAAAAGCGCCTCGAGGATACGTGGGGCAATGAGATCGGCGATCAGCGGAATCTCGTAATCATCGGGGAAATGCTCCAAAAACTCCCAATAGCCGACCAGGATCGCTTGCGGCTGGACCTCGCCGATCAGCTCGTGGAGCTCGGAGCGACTCCCGAAGAATCGAACATCGCTCGAACCGGTGCCTGCTTCATTCAGCTCTTCGTCCGAAGCCAAATCCGCGGGATACGCGAAGGTAACGTCAATACCGTTTTGGACAAGCCCTTTACCGAAATAGTGCGCTCGAACCGCATTTCCCGACACAATTCGATCGGCCTGAAAACAAGCGGCATGCGTCACGATCAACACTCGCATGATAGATCCGTCGCAAATGAAATGAAGAAAGATCGAGAATTTCCTTAAAGAGGATGCCGGAAATGCGAAATCGTGACAAGCCAACACCGAGCCTTGGCCAGTAAGCCCGGCGGCAGGGGGCAAGCGTGGGGCCGCCGGCCGGCCCGGGAGGCCGCAACGCCGCCGACCTTGCGCGTAACTCCGGCCATCGTGCCCCGTGGCGCAGAGCGCCACGGGGCACGCGTGACGCCGCAGAGGGGGTGTCATGAGCGGCTGATGTTTTGGGTGGCCGGAGTGACGAAGCAAGACGACGCCGCCTCAAAGCGCATCGCTTCGCTCGCCGATGCCGTAGAATAGCGAGATCGGAACAGCAGCGAAGCATCATGATGGAAAGTTTTCGCGGTACGACGATTCTCTCGGTTCGGCGCGGCGGCAAGGTCGTGATCGGCGGCGACGGGCAGGTCTCGCTCGGGCAGACGGTCATGAAGGGGAACGCGCGCAAGGTGCGCCGCCTCTTCAAAGGGCAGGTGATCGCCGGGTTCGCCGGCGCCACGGCGGACGCCTTCACGCTCTTCGAGCGCTTCGAGGGCAAGCTCGAGAAGCACCAGGGTCACCTGACCCGATCCGCCGTCGAGCTGGCGAAGGACTGGCGGACCGATCGCATGCTGCGTCGGCTCGAGGCATTGCTCTGCATCGCCGACGCGCAGACCTCGCTCATCATCTCCGGAACCGGCGACGTGGTGGAGCCCGAGAACGACCTCATGGCCATCGGGTCCGGCGGGTCCTTCGCTCAGGCTGCGGCCCGCGCGCTGCTCGAGAACACCGAGCTCGGTGCCCGCGAGATCGTCGAGAAGGGCTTGAACATCGCCGCGGACATTTGCATCTATACCAATCGCAATCTGGTGCTTGAAGAGCTCGACACGGACCGGTGAAGCCTGACTGTCGCGCTTTGGCCGAGCCTCTGGCCGGACACCGGTGTCGATCACCGCACGGACGGACTTCGGCCTGCGCCGCCGACACCTCCCGCGCTCCGGCGGCGATTCGCGTCGCAGCCTCGTGAGGTCAATACCTCCATCCAACCGGTCGCTCGACCCGGGCGACCCTCTCGACGGACAGACCCAGATGTCGGAAATCACCCCACAACGCATCGTTTCGGAGCTCGACAAGCACATCGTCGGTCAGGACGAGGCGAAGCGCGCCGTCGCCATCGCCTTGCGCAACCGGTGGCGTCGCTCCCAGATCCCGGAGCCGATGCGCTCGGAGATCACGCCGAAGAACATCCTGATGATCGGCCCGACCGGCGTGGGCAAGACAGAGATCGCGCGGCGCTTGGCGCGCTTGGCCAACGCGCCTTTTCTAAAGGTGGAGGCGACCAAATTCACCGAGGTCGGCTATGTCGGGCGCGATGTCGAGTCCATCATTCGCGACCTGGCCGACATCGGGATCAAGCTCGCGCGCGAGCAGGAGATGGCGAAGCTCGCGGGGCAGGCCGAGGCCGCCGCGGAGGAGCGCATCCTCGACGCACTCCTCCCGCCACCCTCGAGCTTCGAGGAAGAAAGTCGCTCGACCACCGGCTCGGCGACCCGCGAAAAATTTCGCCATCGACTGCGCGCCGGCGAACTCGACGAGCGCGAGATCGAGATCCAGGTCTCCGCCTCGCCGATGGGGGTCGAGATCATGGCCCCGCCCGGCATGGAGGAGATGACCAATCAGCTTCAGGGGCTCTTCCAGAACCTCGGCCAAGGGCGCATGAAGCGTCGCAAGCTGCGCATCCGCGACGCTCGACAGCTGCTCAAAGACGAAGAAGCCGCCAAGCGAGTGAACGACGAGGAGCTGAAGCTGCGCGCCATCGAGAACGTCGAGCAAAACGGCATCGTCTTTCTCGACGAGCTCGACAAGGTCACCAAGCGCGGCGAAGGCATGGCGGGCGCCGATGTCTCGCGCGAGGGCGTTCAACGCGATCTCTTGCCGCTGGTGGAGGGCAGCACCGTGTCGACCAAGCACGGCTCGGTGCGCACCGATCACATCCTCTTCATCGCCTCCGGTGCCTTCCATCTCTCCAAGCCGTCCGATCTGATCCCTGAGCTGCAGGGCCGCCTGCCGATCCGTGTCGAGCTCAAGGCACTGACCACGGAGGACTTCGTGCGGATTCTGACCGAGCCGGACGCCTCCTTGACGGATCAGTACCGTGCCCTGATGGCCACCGAGGGCGTCGCCCTGGAGTTCACCGAGGACGGCATTCGTCGACTCGCCGAGATCGCCTGGCAGGTCAACGAGCGGACCGAAAACATCGGGGCACGTCGCCTGCACACCGTTCTGGAACGGCTGCTCGAGGACGTCTCCTACAACGCATCGGACTTGGATCGCGTGACCGTGACCATCAACGCCGCCTATGTCGATCGGAATCTGGCCGGGCTCGCGGCCGACGAGGACCTGTCGCGCTACATCCTCTAAACCGCGTCCACCCCCCATGCGCCGGTGTTGTCTATTGTCGAACGCATCTCGGCCTCGCGTCGCCGGAGCTGACGCGGTGTAGAACAAGGTCTTTTTGGTCCAATCAACCCCCCTTCAAAACGTCCGCGTTAGATTCGCGGGCCAAGGAGAACAGCATGCCCACACCGACCGAGCTCAACCTGCATCAACAATCGCGGATCCTCGAGATCACCTTCGACGACGGCTCGCACTTCAACCTGCCGTGCGAGTACCTGCGCGTCTACTCCCCCTCCGCCGAGGTCCAGGGCCACGGCCCCGGGCAGCGCGTCCTGCAGCTCGGCAAGGAGGACGTCGGGATCGACAAGATCGAGCCCGTCGGCAACTACGCCATCTGTCTGCACTTCGACGACGAGCACAACACGGGAATCTACTCCTGGGAGCACCTGTACCGCCTCGGGGTCGAGCAGGAACGCCTGTGGAAGGAATATCTCGACGAGCTCGAAAAGGCCGGACAGAAGCGAAAGGTCCGCGCGTCCTGATCCCCGACGCCGCTGTCGTGGACCCGATGTTGTAAACTGTCGGCCGCTCGGCACGACGCACGCCTGAAGCTCGCGTCGACCGACCCGGATCACACGGCCATCGGCGCATCAAGGCCTCGGCCTTTGAAAACATCATCGATCTGAACCGCGCCGCCGACGGCCCTTGTTCGCGTCAAGGCCAAGCAAACCCCGAAGCGGTGCAGATCCAATCACGCGCGGTTCAGCAGAGACACAGCATGTCCGACGACAAGACGACACATTTCGGTTATCAGCAGGTTCCGGTCGAGGAGAAGGCATCGCGCGTTCGCGCCGTGTTCGATTCGGTCGCCTCCCGATACGACCTCATGAACGACCTCATGTCCTTGGGCATCCATCGGCTCTGGAAGCGTCACACCATCGAGCTCTCGGGGGTGCGCCGTGGTCAGCGGGTGCTGGATCTCGCCTCCGGGACGGGCGATCTCGCCGAGCGCTTCTCCGGAATCGTCGGCGCGCAGGGGCTGGTGGTCATGTCCGACATCAATGCCTCCATGCTGACCGAAGGGCGCGAGCGCATGCTCGACCGCGGACGCGTCGGCAACCTGCATTACGCCCTGATCAATGCCGAAAAGCTGCCGTTCCCCTCGGATTATTTCGACTGCGTCACCATCGGTTTCGGTCTTCGCAACGTCACCGACAAGCAGGCCGCACTCCTGGAGATGCAGCGTGTGCTGCGTCCGGGCGGACGGGCGCTGATCCTGGAGTTCTCGCACCCGGTCAGCCGCCCCTTGAGCAAGGCCTACGACCTCTACTCCTTCTCGGTCCTGCCCACGCTCGGGCGCCTGGTCGTGAACGACCCCGAGAGCTATCGCTATCTCGCCGAATCCATCCGCATGCACCCGGACCAAGAGACGCTGCGCGCGATGATGGAGGCGGCCGGGTTCGAGCGCTGCGACTACTTCAACCACAGCGGCGGTATCGTCGCCATCCACCGAGGTTACAAACTGTGACCGAAGGCATCCAGATCCCGGACGCGGTGCTGGCCGTCGTCGAGCAGGCCCTGAACCGCTTCATCGCGCTGGACCCCGAGGGCTCGGCCGCATTCGCTGCACTGGAAGGACGGATCATCGGCATCGAGCTCAAAGGGTTCGGCACGCGCGTGACCATCATCCCGAGTGAGCAGCGCCTCCAGCTCTTCGGCGGTTACGACGCCGAGCCCGATTGCCTGATCCGCGGCACCCCGCTCGCGCTCGCCCGCATGGGCATGGCCGAGCGCAAAGAGACGCAGATCATCCAGGGCGAGGTCGAGATCCTCGGCGATACGTCCCTGGCCCAAGCCTTCAACCGTGCCATCGCCGGCCTCGACGTGGATTGGGAGGAGCAGCTCGCCCGCGTGATCGGCGACCCCTTCGCCCACCAGGTCGGCAACCAAGCGCGTGCAGCGGCGCAGTGGGCACGCAAGACATCCGAGTCCCTGACCGAGGATCTTCAGGAATACCTTCAGGAAGAGGCCCGCCTGACCCCGACCCGCTACGAGGTCGAGGCATTCCTCGCGCAGGTCGACATCCTGCGCGACGATGTCGAGCGCGCCGAGGCGCGTATCGAACGCCTCGAGCGCCTCGCTCGACCGCATGCGGGGTCCGGCACCCCGTCATGATCGGACCCCGCGAGGCCCTGCGGCTCTTCCGCATCAACTGGATCCTTCTGCGCCACGGACTCGACGAGGTCATCCTCGCGACCCATCTCTTTCGGCCGCTGCGCTGGGTCATGTACATCTCGCCCTGGCACTGGTTTCGGCGCGACCTGCCGACCTCCTACCCCGTGCGCGTGCGGCTCGCGCTGGAGGATTTGGGTCCGATCTTCGTCAAATTCGGTCAGATCCTCTCGACCCGACGCGATCTGCTCCCGGACGACCTGGCCGTCGAGCTGGCCAAGCTCCAGGATCGGGTGCCGCCCTTCGACGGCGCGGAGGCCCGCGCCATCATCGAGAAGGCCTGGGGCTGCTCGGTCGACGATGTCCTCGATGAGTTCAACCCCATCCCGCTCGCCTCCGCCTCCATCGCGCAGGTCCACACCGGACGCTTGAAGAACGGCACCGAGGTCGTGGTCAAGGTGCTGCGCCCAGGCATCGAGCGGACCATCCGCGGTGATCTCGGGCTGATGTACACCGTCGCCCATCTCGCCGAGCGCTACTGGAAAGACGGGCGTCGGCTGCGCCCGGTCGATGTGGTCCGCGAGTACGAAAAGACCATCTACGACGAGCTGGATCTGCAACGCGAGGCCGCCAACGCCTCCCTGCTGCGTCGCAACTGGATCCACAGCGAGATGCTCTACATCCCGGAGGTCTACTGGGACTGGACCCGCCCCGGCGTCATGGTCATGGAGCGCATCTACGGGACCCCGGTCAGCGATGTCGCGCGGCTCAAGGCCCAAGGCGTGAGCATGAAGCAGCTCGGGGAGCGCGGGGTCGAGATCTTCTTCACCCAGGTCTTCCGAGACAACTTCTTCCACGCGGACATGCACCCGGGCAACATCTTCGTCGAGCCGTCCGGGCGCTATATCTCGATCGACTTCGGGATCGTCGGCACACTCACGACCGAGGATCAACGCTATCTCGCCGAGAACCTGCTCGCCTTCTTCGAGCGCGACTATCGGCGCGTCGCCGAGCTGCACGTGGAATCCGGCTGGGTCCCGTCCGGGACACGCGTGGATGAATTCGAGTCCGCCATCCGCACCGTCAGCGAGCCCATCTTCGAGAAGCCTCTGGCCGAGATCTCCTTCGGACACTTCCTGGTGCGCCTGTTTCAGACCGCCCGACGCTTCGACATGGAGATCCAGCCGCAGTTGGTGCTGCTCGAGAAGACACTCCTGAACATCGAGGGCCTCGGCCGACAGCTCTACCCCGAGCTGGATCTCTGGACGACCGCCAAGCCTTACATGGAACGCTGGATGAAGGATCAGATCGGCGTCGTGGGTCTGCTCGACCGGACCAAAAAGAACTTCATCTCGGTCGCCGACCAGACACCCGAGATCCCCTTAATGGCCTACCGGATCCTCAGCACCTACGACAAGCGTCTACGGGCTGCCGAGGCCGGATCACTCCGAGACCACGGCCGCAACGGCAGCCACGACACGGCCAATTCGACATCCCAGTCGGTCCGCGCACTCGGGGGCGCCACCGTGATCGTCTGCGGCACACTCGTGCTGCTGCTCGGCCCGGGTCCGTGGCTGCCGCCCACGACCGGAGTTGCACTCGTCGCAGGCTGCTACATGCTCGGCGCGCTGCTGTTTTTCTCTGCGGCGCGTCAGGCTTAAAACACGCCTGGCGCAGGCTTCGTCGCTTGTTGGATTGACTTCGCCGCCCCAGCTCCGACAACTCTCGGAGCTGGGGCGGTCTAAGCAATCAGTTTTGCGACTGCGTATGCGCGAGCGACTCCACCTCGGTCACGAGACGATCCAGATCCACATCCTGCCAGCGACCCTCGCGGAGAAGATGCGCAGTTCGGTCGGCCCAGTCGGCTCGATCCTTTGCGGAGGCGCCTGAGCCCGGGTCGCACGGCGACGGCACAACGGCCTGCTGCGGCACGGACGCAGGCGAGATCGAGACCTCCAGCGGAGCAGCCTTCGGCGAGCCGTCGCGCGATTCCTTGTACTGCTCCAGCACATCCTCGGTCGTTCCTGCACCGATCACACGGCCGTGCTCCATCAGCACCGCCTTGGTGCACATCTTTGAGATCAATGCCTCCGAATGAGACGAGAGCACGATGATCGAGACCTGCTCGGTAAACAGCTTCAAACGCTGGCTTGCCTTTTCCAAGAAGGCCGCATCGCCGGCCCCGATACCTTCGTCGATCAACAAGATATCCGGGGCGACCGAGGTCGACACCGCGAACGCCAGACGCATCCGCATCCCGGCCGAGTAGGTTCGAATCGGGAGGTTGAGGAAGTCTCCCAGCTCCGTAAAGTCGGCAATCTCGTCCAACCGTGCCCGCATTTGGGATCGGCTCAGCCCCAGATAGAGTCCGCGGAGCAGGATATTCTCATAGCCGGTACTCTCGGGATCCATCCCGAGACTGATATCGAACAAGGGTACAGTCGAACCCTTGATGGATACGCGTCCTTCGTTCGGCTCGTAGATGCCGCCGAGAACGCGCAGGAGCGTCGTTTTGCCGGCGCCGTTGTGACCGACCAACCCGATGCGATCCCCGCTCTCGAGCTTCAGGTTGATATCCTGGAGCGCCTGCACAACCGAAATCCGATCCGAGCCGGACTCCGAGCGAATCTGTCCGCCCGTCGCGCTCTGGATCAAGCGATTCTTGATCGATCGCGTCGCCGAGCTGTAAACCGGGAAGGAGACAGAGACCTTCTCCAGAGTGATCGATGCCATCGTCCCTATCCTCAGACCCAGTAGGCAATCCGCCAACGGTAGGCGGAATAGAAAAAGAGCGTAATGACCCAGCCGAAAACTGCAATGAGAACGACTGCCGCCCAATTCTCGAATGCAGGCACGTGACCCAGCATCGGAGCACGCAGAATCTCGACCATGTGGTAAAAGGGATTGAGCTGCAGGAACAAGGCTCGGTCCGGCAACATCTCCGGTCGCCAAATCACCGGCGTCAGGAAGAAAAGCACCTGAACCACACTACCGACGATAAGAGGAACATCGCGGAAGCGCGCACTCAAGAGACCGAAAAAGAGCGCCATCCAGAACCCGTTGATCAAAAGAATCAGGACTGCAGGGACAACCCAGAGCATGTTCCAGCTCAAACTCGCGTCATACCACCAGGCCACGGCCACGAAGATCCAGATATTGTGAGCAAACGCGATGACGGCCGACCACACTTCACGGTAGGCATAGATGGAAACCGGCGCATTGAGCTGTCGAATCATGCCCTCCGCCGAGATAAAGGTCGTGCAGCCGCCTAGGATCATCGCGGAGACGAGGCCCCAGATCACAAAACCTGCGGCTAGGAAGGGCAGATACTCATGCAGATCCTGGCCGAAGATCTGACCGTATAGAAGCCCCAAAGCAAACACCATGACGCCCATGGAGATGGTGATCCAGAAAGGCCCCAGCGTCGAGCGCCGGTAGCGCTGACGAACATCGTGAAGTCCGAGTGTTGCCCAGAGCTCGCGACGATGCCAGCCCGCCACGATATCGAGCCACGCATTCTTGAACTGCTCGGGCTCGAGTCCACGGCGAAGCTGTTGAATAAGAGGCGACTGGGCTTTGGTGGTGCTAGATATCATGGATTGTTTCCAGAAACCGGAAGGCTCAACGCTCGTTTGACTTAAACCGCGTCCAGAGCGACATGCGTAGCTTTCATTAACTCGGCGAGATCGCAGGAATCAAACCAAGTTCCGGCTCGGACATCGCGTCGAGCAAGCCCCGAATACGGTTTGCACGTAAAGCGGCAGCATAGGCACGATGAAGGAGACGCATCGCCAGATCATCCACAAGGAGTTCGGCTCGACATCGCTCCCGAGCAAATCGGTCAAGCTCGCGAGCTGATTTCACTACCTTCGGGAATATCGGCTCGATCGCCATCCATTCCGCTACGACCTCATCGAGATCAAAACACCCCGGAGTGCCGGGCTCCGGCGGATAGTGCCGAGCCAACAGCCGATCGACCTCTCCCAGCGAATAGCAATCGGCGCAGACCTCGTCGAGACCACGCGACCGGATCACGACGCTTTTTGCACCCGTGCGACGCACGATGTGCAGGCCCGCTCGGCTCAGTCGATCAACAAGCTCACGCGGCTCGGTACCGAGCGGAAAATCAGGTTTGAGTCCCTCGTGATCACGAAGGTAGAGCCGTTTAAAGGATGGCAGCCGGAGACAAAACCCGGGCCAACCGATGGCGTAAGACTCGAGTGCCTCGTCGCAGCAAAGGTGCCGCCGGTCAGCCTCCGCAAGATAGCGCATGAGCGGCGAGCGTTCCGCCTCGTCGCTTAGGCCAGTATAACCGAGGACGGCAGCCTGCGGCTGCGGGTGCTCCGCATGGGCGAGATGGTGCTCCTCCAAACACGCCGGGTCCAGGACCTCGTCGTCCGCGATAAACAACACAATCGGCGACCGCGCCAACGACAGCCCTCGATTTCGCCAGCCAGGACGCTCGTCGGTCTTCCGACGCACGCATCCGAAGTGCAATACGGCAGAGGTCGCCTCGATTCCTGCCCACGCTCGATCCGAGCAACCGTCATCGACGACCAAGACCTCGAATCGATCGGCATCGAGGCTCTGTGCACGGAGCGACTCCAAAGACGGACGCACGGCCTCCACGCAGCCCGATGCACGAACGATCGCACTGATCAGAGGTGCCGATTGACTCGCTTCATGCCCTGTCACGTCCAATGCCCTCTCTTTAACCGCTTGCGCACAGCAAAGACGTCAAGGCGCGTCCGACGGCCTCCTTCGAGAAGTGTCGATTCATCAACGCTTGCCCGCCGCGAGAGATCTGCTGCCAGAGCTTGTCGTCCGAGTAGAGACGAATAACCGCTTCGGCAAAGTCCCCGGCGTCCTCCGCGATGAGCGCGTCCACCTCATGAACCAACCCCATACCCTCCGCGCCGACGCTCGTGGTGACGACCGGCAAGCCAAAGGCGAGGCTTTGACCGACCTTCCCCTTCATTCCTGCGCCGTGCCTCAACGGCGCAACGAAGACTCGCGCTCGCTGGAACCAGGGTGTCACGTCTCGAACGTATCCGAGGGGATCGACGTTTCTCGACTTGAGCGCACGCACCGCATACGGCATATCGCTGCCCGCAATATGAAAACGCACATCGGGGATACGCTCGAGGATCAGAGGAAAAACCTCCCGCACGAAATAGAACACGGCATCGACGTTCGGAGGATGATGAAAGCTGCCGATAAAGAAAAGATCGGATCGTGCCCCGACCGCTTCGACATCAGCGAAAACCGGATGGATGTTGGGCAGAACGGCAACAGCAAGACCCGGCACCTCGTTCAGGATCGCTTGTTTTTCATCCTCGCTGATAGCGATCGTCAGGTCCGAGCATCTCGCGTTGCACAACTCGATTGCACGATACCGTTCTGCGTCTTCGCGGACCGTCTCGGGCTGATCGCTGAATGGAATACCTCGCCGCAACCGAATCCAGTGGAGGTCGACCGTGTCGTAGATCACCCGCGCCTGGACCGCCAGGGAGCGCACCATCGGCAAATAGCGCTCAGCGGTCTCGGGGCGCGAAATCCAAACCGTTTGATAGGCTGCGCCATGGCGAGTCAGATACCTCAACGCCTCCCCTTGGCCGACGATCACCCGAATTCCTACCTCCTCGAGCGAGGTCTCGTAGGAAAGCGCCTCGGCGGGACGATCGCCGATGAAATCGATGATCCAGCCCCGTTCGGACATCAAATCCAAGATCATCCGCATCCGAAACGAGCCCGAATCGCGATCCGGCGTCGGCGCCTTCCAGTCAATGACCAGAATACGGCGCCCTGCTGTTTCGACCGGCGGAAATAGGGAAGACCAATCCGCACGCCATTCAGGCACCAGCTGCGACCATGGAGGGTCTCCGGAACCGAACAGCTTCGACAACGGCAGCCAAAAGACGTTGACGAGCGCTTTGATACGGGCCCGCCGGGTCGCTCCGAGCGGCAACAGATGGTAGATATCGCGCACCCGACGAACGGCGGCATTTGCCCGTTCCATCAGCCCGCCGGCGTTCTTCATAATCCAGGCCGAAGGGTAGACAAGCGATAGCGAAGTCCATCGAACCCCGCGCCGGCTCTGGTGGACTGCGCTGCACCTGCCCACCCTGCGGCTGCGACCAGCGACGTGGCCGCATTTGTAAGCAAGCCCAGCCCGCCCTTGACAACCGCCCCGGGACGTCCGCTCGTTTTATCGGAAATAGCCATGCTTGAAGCGCGGGCAGCCATGATCTGCCACATCGGCATCCCCGATCGTGCGGACCCGAGCATCATCCATTCAACCGATCGACCAAGCCGAGTTGTTCGAGCCGTCGACGGTAGCGCGCACCGACCGCAGCGAAACTGTGGTGTCGACGGATGTATCGTGCTCCGGCTTCACCTTTCTCCCGAGCCAACGCGGGATCCTCGACCAAGGCACGCATAAAACCCGCAGCCATGTCGACATCGGCGTCGGCCCAGAGCTGCCCCGCTCCGAATGGATACTCGCCCTCCTCGACCGGAACCAGCACGTAATCGACCAGACAGCAGTTCTCTTCATTCGTGAAATCGAGATTGCCCGAGTATCCGGTTGCGATCACCGGTTTACTCATCAACATGGCCTCGGCGAGACCCCGCCCGAAACCTTCCGATCGATGCAGCGAGACGAAACAATCGCATCCGCTCACCAGCGATCTGATCTCGCGGTCGTCCATCACCCGATCGATCCAAAGGATGCGTGGATCGTTCATGACGTCTCCGCTCTTGAATGCCTCGTATGCATCCGAGCACTCCGACATGCCGTTTGTCTTGATGACAAGACCGACCGATTCATCCGAGCGGGGAAAAGCCTGCTCGAACGCCCGAACGACAGCCATAGGGTTCTTTCTACTGACGAAGGAGCGAAAATCAAAGAAGAAAAGAAAGAGGAATCGATCATCAGGAAGTCCGAGGACGTCTCGACCCGCCGTCTCGGTCTGTCGATGCTCGACCGCGAGCGGCATCCAGATGACCGGGCAGTCCGCCTTGTCGGCAATCGCCTGCTGGATAAAACGCGAGGGCGCCCAAATCTCGTCCAGTCCGGTCAGTGCCGGCAGCCATGCATCCGGAAGTTGACTCAGCTCCCACGCCCAATATCCGATGTTGTACGCGCCGCCCTCAAGCGTCGTACGCTGATGCTCCCACGCCATCTCCATCTCGTCTGCATTCAGGACGAGAAGATTTGCACGATAGCGCGAGGCGGCCGAATCCTCGCGGTGCATCAGGTCGAATTCCTTGTGCATTCCGGCCAACTCCCGGCCGTACTCACCATAGAGATTGCGCAGTGCAAACGGAATAGCAGCTTCATCAAAGGCGGATGCCGCCGTTCGGATATCCTCGGCGCGCCCGAGTACCGCATAGGGATGGCCGATCAACAAAGCGCCCGGATCCGCCGTGGATCGCGAGACAAGGCGACGCGCGCCGGATTTCGTTCGCTCGGGGCTCGGAGCCAACGGCGAGAGCGGATCACCGACGGATCGTCGGCTCCGATGGCGACGGAGCGCATCGCGGAGCCGCGCGCCCACTCGTATCCGACCAGCCGTCACGATCCGCTTGATCGCCGGAATCACTCCGTCGGCGTGTACAAGCATGTCGCGCACGCGGATCAACATGCTCCGACTCGGCCCGAAGGGGTCGATCGTGTCGCGACGGACGGCACGGCGTTTTCAAGCACTCCCGCAGATCGGAGCGGCATTAGCCCTCCGAGCGCCGCACGCGTCGCTTCCAGATAGTCATGTCCGTAACGCAGATCCGGCTCCAGGTGGTTTCCTTCCGCCCATTCGTTCCACGCGTTGATGAAGACAAACCGCTCTCCCGGCGGATTCAATTCCCTCGTCTGCTGGATCAGCGTGGACAGCCATTGCTGGTAGAGCCGCGGGGTGGAGCCGGAAAAGATCGTACCGGCGTCCTGCCGTCGTGCGGTATTGTCCCAACTCGGCATCGCCGTGCGAAAAAACCGATGCTCGGGCAGCGGCCTGTGCATGAAGCACTCGGCCGTGGCCCGATAATCGTAGACGCGACCGGTGAAATCCGGATTATCCATCGGCGGCTGCGGGTCGAGAGGGACAGAGAGGTCATGCGGCGGAAACTCGACAACCGCATCGAACCCGAAATCCCGCGGATCGGCTGTTAAGCCAAAACTCTGAACGCACGCAATAAAAATGTCGCCGATCCCTGATGTCGCACAATACTCGCGCCAAACCTCGGCGGTGCGTGCGGCGTCGGGAAACAGCCCGATCCTGTACACGAGGATCAGTGGACGCCCGTGGATCCGGATGTACCGGCGATCCCGCAGCATCGGCTGCAGATGGCGAATGAACGCCAAATCATCCGCCTCCGAATGGTGCTGCGCCATCAAGATATCCGCCTCACGCCCGTCCCATCGCCGGCTCCAGCTCTCGTTCGCCCAGCAGATGCAGAACGGAAAATCCGGCTGACCGGATGCAAGGACCTCGTCGAGCGGTCGGTTCAACAAACGTTTGCCGCCGAACCAATAATAGTAGTAACAGAATCCGTGAATACCGTAGTCGCGCGCCAGATCCGCTTGGGCCTGACGCGTCTCCGCGAGCCTCAGATCGTAGAAGCCGAGATCGGCGGGAAGGTGAGGCTGTTGGTGCCCTGGAAAGTTGGGCCTTGCCCGGGTGACGTTGGTCCACTCGGTAAAGCCCTTGCCCCACCAACGATCGTTCTCCGGGATCGGGTGAAACTGAGGTAGAAAAAATGCAATAAGCCGGACGGCATCGAGCTCGTCGAGCGTGGCCTGCCAGCGGTCGAGGAAGATCGCGCTGTTTGCGGCGATTCGCGTCATCTTCTCGGCCGGCCGGGCATTCGTCGAGACACTCAAATGGTGTACGACGACCGATTTCGGCTCGTAGATCACATCGTAGCCGAGGGAGCGCACACGCAGCGAAAGATCACAATCCTCGTAGTAGGCCGGCGCATAGGCCTCGTCGAACCCCCCGAGACGCTCGAACAGCGATTTCTCGATCAGGATACTGGCACCCGAACAGTGATCGACTCGTCGACGCCGGTTGAAGATCGGCTCCTCCGGATCCTGATTCAATCCGATCAGCTCGACACGCCCGTCGCGCTTGAGCGCAGCGCCCGCCTCCTGAAGATGGCCGCTCGGGTAAATCAGCTTGGAGCCGACGATACCCGTGTCCGGCTCTTCCTTGAATACCTCGAGAAGCGCATCGAGCCATCCCGCCTGAACCTGCGTATCGTTGTTCAGCAACAGCAGATATCGACCGCGCGCCAGGGCAGCACCCCGGTTGCAGCTCAACAGAAATCCCAGGTTGGGGTCGTTGCGCAGGTAACGGATTCCGCTCACGGCCCGCAGCAGCTCGGGTGTCTCGTCGGTCGATGCGTCGTCGATCACGATGATCTCGAACGAGGCGCGCGGCGACACAGCGGCGATCGATTGTAGGCAGCAAAACGTGAAGCCGGCCTGATTGTGAACCGGAATCAGGATGCTGACCTCCGGATCCTCGGCGACCGGCATCACCAGACCGGCAGCCGCCCCCGGGATGCCCGACTCGGGCACGGAGAACAGCGGCGGCGGAGAAATCGTAGCGATCGGCTCTTTCCGGTCGACGCCGACGCCGTCTCCAAGGTCGGCCTGGACCTCTTGCTCCCCCTGCCAGTGCCGATAGCTGGCGGTGTTCTTGATCAAGGGGGACAAGATCCGGTAAGAGATCGATTTGAGATATGCCCGCCCGCCCGACGTCAGCGGTAGTCGGTGATAGACGGCACGCAGGCCGCGACCTACGATCGCTCTTGGGTGGGCAAATAGGCTCGCGAGAAGCGGACGAGGGGTTTTCATGTCGACGAAATGAGAAAAACCGGTGACGACTCAGGGTCGGAGTTGATCGGGATCCGAGTCGCCGCGGACCTTCCGAGTGGCGCCGCTCCTTCCCCAAACCACATGTTTCCGACTAAAGTTGAGCGCGGACTCAGTGGCGAGGGATGTCCCGGATCCGTAGGAATGATTGAAGCGACGTGAGCGGTCGGAGGCCGTGCCATCATGTTGCATCAACTTATCGGCATGGTCGAGACAAGCTGGCAGGGGTGCCGTGTCGGCACTTGAGCACGACTATACCGACCTCATGCCTCGGTCAAACGAACTCTGCGGCGACTTTGCACGCGGAGGCGATTCCGATGTCTGTCGGCAAGAGACCGGATGTTACAACACCAGGCCCTTCCGAGTCACGAAACAATGGAATCGGCGGTGTGGGCCGATGTCGGACCGAGGACGGGCTTGCCGCACGGCTTGGAGAGCCGTTGCTCGGCGGAGCGCCTTCCACGCTTGCGGCCACGGACAAGGATTCGGACTCGACCTCGCGTCGCCCTTGGCGATTAGCACCCCGGATCCATTCTCAAGTATTATCGCGGCACCCGAGTCGGTGGATCTGGGCTCTCGCCGAGCAGCACAGCAGAACCCGCCCGCCGCATTTCAAGGCACGCGCCGGATATCCTCCCTCATCGGAATAGACATACGATCACGCGGGAACTCCGGACCTCATGCGTACCCGCCCGATGCGCATTGGTGACCGGACCCGACTCGACATGACCAGCAATGCCCCGCACGGAACTCCGGATCGGCACGGAAGGATGTGATGCGCCAACGGTTGCTGCCTTCGACCGCCCCTTCACTCGACGCATCCTTCGCGCCTAGGGCGCGGGAATCCAACCAGCAGCATTTCCGAAGACTTTCGCTAAGACCTTACCGCGGATGCCATCCTGATTAAAATAATGAGCAGAAATCCGCCGCAAACGCAATCTTCCGCATTCGCCTCTGCGGATTCTTCGATAAAATGCCACCCATTGATATGAATACGATTTCGCTTCTTCCCTCGATTCAGGATTCAGCAGTCGGCAGCTTCGGCTCAGGCCCGGTTTTGGTGCTCTCCGCGGAACCCGGCGACGCTGTCTTCGGTTGCGGCGGAGCCTGTCGCCTTCACGCCGAAGCAGGGAATGAAGTCCATGTGCTCGTAATCACGGATGGCCGTCGATCAGCGGTTGAGCCGCCGATGAGCCGTGCATCCAGCCGAAGACTCGAATCCGAATGTCATGAAGCGGCCGGCATGCTCGGCTGTCTGGAGCCGATATTCTGGCACGAGTCGCCGTCCGACATCCAATACGGCGAACACTTGGTCTTGCGACTGATGCGACTCGTGGAAGATACCGGGTCGACACTCCTATACGCTCCATCTCCGCTCGACCGGGATCAGATTCGCGCGACGCTCGGCCTGGTCGCGCGCGAGGCGATCCGCCGCATCCCTGCAACCTGCGGGCTGATTTTCTACGATCCTCCGGCATCAACAGAGCCGAATCACCTGATCGATATCACCTCCGTTTTCCACGTCAAGCAGGCGGCCATGGCCTGCTTGGGCTCGCTGCCGACTGTTCGAACACCGAGCGAACACACGTCCGACTTGAGCAACGCACATGCACGTCGACATCCCCGAGCAATCGAGGCAGCTGAAGGAATGACGATCGTCAAAGCAAAAGAGCTATTTCGGCCGATTGCCGGAATGTTGGAGCGCATGAAGAACTGGACCGAACAACCACCCGTCGGCCCCCTGGTCTCCATCGTCATCCGCAGCATGAATCGCCCCGAGTTATCCGAGGCACTCGATTCGATCGCTGCTCAGACCTACCGACACATCGAGGTGATCCTGGTCGATGTCGAAGGCCGGGGTCGCCTGCAGTCCGAGCCCCGGTGCGGCCGTTTCCCCTTACATATCGCATCGACCGGAGGCCACCTCGGCCGAGGTGCGGCCGCAAACGTCGGGATGATGGCTGCAACAGGATGCTACATCGCCTTTCTGGACGACGACGATTGGTTTTTGCCCGACCATGTCGCCTCTCTCGTCGGCGTCTTGGAAGAAAACAATAGCAGCCGGGTCGCTTATGCGGGTGTCGCATGCCGACGACAAACCCAGTCCGAGGATTGGGAGACCGTTCATGTCTTCAATGAGCCATTCGATCCGACACGGCTGCTGACCCAGAACTATCTACCCATGCATGCGGTCCTCTTCGCACGAGAGCTCGTTGCCGAGTCGTTGCGATTCGACGAGACACTCGACGTCTACGAGGATTGGGATTTCTGGCTCCAACTCAATGCTCTCTCGGATTTCGTTCATCTCGACCGGATCACTGCAATCTACCGAATTTCGACATCCGGCGGTTTCGGCGTAAGAGCGGAAGATCCAAAGGTCGCCGAAGGCTTATCGGCACTGTTCGCGAAGTGGCGCCTGCGTTGGTCCAGCAGCCAAATCATCGCAATCACCCATCGAGCCAATCAGCATCTGGCCGACGCCGACCAGATTGCCGATCTGCGCCGACAATTGGTCGAGCAAGATCGCGTATTCCGTGAACACTTGGCCGAACAAGACCGCGGTCTCCGTGGACATCTGGCCGAGCGAGATCATGCCATTCGCAATCTACAATCGGACTTGAACGCTCGCGGTAAGACCATCGAGCAGTTGCAAGCCGAGCTGGCCGCTTTCAACGACGAACGACTTCAGCGCCTCGAGTCAACCAAACATCAACGACTCGTAAACGCGCGCCTTGAAACAAGACTAGCGGCTATTCAGGGACAGCATAAGTCCTGTCTTGCAATCAAAGCGAAGTTCGAATCCAGAATCATCGGAATCAATAAAAATCCACTCTGGCCGGTTTCAAATCGAGTTCTGGCGATCGGAAGACGTCATCCCGAAGCAGCGCAGGATCTGATTCGGCTCGCCAAGCGTGTGTGGCGCGCAGTGCGCTTCAAGGGGAGGGCTGCGCGGGTGCAGCAAGCCCGGATCAAACGGATTCGGAACTCAGGTTTGTTCGACGAGGCTTGGTACACCCACAGCTACCCCGAGATCCTGATCGACGGGTATGACCCATGGCAGCACTGGCTCTCGGTCGGCTATCGAGAAGGACTGAACCCCCATCCGCTCTTCGATTACTCGTGGTACTCGGGACAATGCCCCGAGGTCAAGACATCGGAAACGGATCCGATTCTTCACTATCTCGACCACGGCGCCGCAGCGGGTCTCGACCCACATCCGCTATTCAATTCAGATTGGTATCTCGAGCACAATCCAGATGTCGCGGCCAGCGGGATCAACCCGTTCGTCCATTTTCTGACCCAGGGTCATCGGGAAGGCCGCGACCCGCACCCCCGCTTCAGGACATCCTGGTATCTCGAGCAGAACTCGGATCTCATCGCATCCGGACTCAACCCGCTCATCCACTTCGTCCTGCACGGAAGAGCCGAAGGTCGGAGACCGTGTCCGGCGGACCCCACACTCGACGATGTCCGTCTCGGGCTGGACTCCATGAAGGGAGATACCGTCTACGGGAGCGAGATCCTGCCGTTGCATGGCTGGATGATCGGCCGGGGCGGCATCACCGAGGCATCGGTCTTGATCGATGGACAAGAGTGGATGGCCATCAAGCGAACACAGGACCGAGCCGATGTTCAGGCTGCACATCCGGATCTGGCGGATACCTTGAAAAGCGGGTTCAACATTACGCTCGACATCTCGGGGCTCAAGCCCGGCGATCATGTCGTCGAGATTGCATTCCAATCGGTTTCAGGCGCTTCGCTCAATCGTCGCATCAATCTGGTGGTGGAAGACCGCGGGATGCGTTGGCATTTTGCCTATTTCCGACAACAGCCGAGCCCTTCCGACGCTCGCGCTATGGCCAGGAGGTTTTCCGACCGGGAGAGCCCCGCTCGGGTCACGGCACTCATATCGTGCCGACTTGGCTTTCCGGAGCAGCTTCTCGGCGATCTTGCATCCCAGGTCGTTCCGCCGGCGCGTGTCATCCTACTGCCCGGACAGCAGGGCAGCGGAAACGCCGAGGCGCTGGCGTGGATGGTACCCGCATGGTCGGAGCTCAACTCCGCTGCGCCCTTCTCCATCAGCGTCTTTAGCCCGGATACCGCCGTGGCGGATCTGCGAAACTCGGCGGATCACATCCTGATGCTCGATGCAGGCGAACGACTCAGTCAAACCGCAATCTATTACCTCGTGCGGGAGTCGCTGGGGGACGCACCGGATCTGGTCTACTGCGATCACGACCTGATCGACGCGGGTTATCTGCATATCGAGCCGAATCTCAAACCCGCTTGGTCACCGACCCTTCTGCTCCAGCGCGATTACATCGCCGGCTGCCTGCTGATCCCCGCAGCGCGGCTCGACGAGCAAGCGGTTCGTCTGTACAACGATCCGGCGTGGCGCTACCGACAAGCACTCACCGCAACACGCGCACCTGCCGAGGTTCGACATGTTCCGCGTGTCCTGTGGTCAAAACCCGCCAACGAGGGAACGGAAGCACCTCAAGCCGGCGCGATGGCGGCTTCGTGGATCCTGGACCTGGATCCCGAGGCCAGGGTGATCGAGGATCCCGAGACCAAGCATCGCCGCATTCGGTGGTCGTTGCCCGGGCCAGCACCGAAGGTCTCGATCGTCATCCCGACGACCGGCAACCCCAAGTACCTCGTTCCCTGTATCGAGAGCATCACCGGCCGCACCACCTATCCCGACTATGAGTTGATCATCCTCGACAACGGGCGCGGAGCCTTCCCGGAGGGTATCCAATGGCTGCGGGAGCGCGGTCTGAAAATCATCGAGTGCAACGAGCCCTTCAACTGGGCACGCCTCAACAATCGAGGAGCCCGCGAGGCGCGCGGCGATTATCTGCTCTTTCTGAACGACGATATCGAAGTCACGGATCCGGAATGGCTCGGTTGGCTTGTCTCCCATGCGGGCCGACCCGGCGTCGGTTGTGTCGGCGCACTCATGTACTATCCGTCCGGAGAGATCCAGCATGACGGCGTGTTCCTGGTCGACCACGGCGGAGGGGTGCGCCACTGGTTTCATCGGCTCCCGCCGGCGACATCCCTCTATCAGCGTCTCGATCGGGTCACGCGAGAGGTCACGGCGGTCACGGGTGCCTGCATTCTGGTGAGCACCTCGGCCTTCGGCACGCTCGGCGGTTTCGACGAGGCCTTTGCAATCACGCACAACGATGTGGATTTCTGCCTGCGTGCCGGTGCTCTCGGTCTGCGTAACCTGGTCGTCGCCGACACCAGCTTGATCCATCACGAGAGCGTGCACCGCGGAGATAAGCCGAGTCCGGATGACGATAAACGCATGTGGAGCATCTGGGGAGATTCCCTGAAGCATGGAGATCGCTACCACCATCGACAATTCGTCAAAACCTCCGGGGATTGCGGAATCGCCTACGATTTGGATGACAAGCAGGCGAATCAAAATCACACCGCCGATGGCCCCGCCGACGGAATCAATTGTATTGCTTATGTTACGGCCGAGATGGGATTAGGCGAGGCGGCGCGGGGCATACTGGCCTCGCTTGATTCGGCGGGACTCTGCGTCGACGCGATCGACTATCGTCGCGGCAATCCGTCGCGCTGCGGCGATCGTCGATACGCACACCGCTTAACCGGCAAAGGCCGCTACCCGACATCGCTCTACATCGTCAATGCCGATTGGCTCCCGACGGTCAAGGACGACGTGGCAAGCCAATTACCCAACGAACGCTACGCCATCGGTTATTGGGCCTGGGAGCTCTCCGAGTTTCCTCGACGCTGGACGCCCGCCTTCGACTTGGTCGACGAGATTTGGGTCGCTTCCGAGCACGTTCGCGGCGGCATCCAACGCCTGACCGAGAAGCCCGTTCGAGTCGTCCCGAACCCCGTATCGGTCGACGCACACGATCTCCCGGGGCGCGAATTCTTCGATCTCCCGAAGGATCGCTTCATATACCTGACACTCTTCGATGTCCACAGCATCGTCGCGCGCAAGAATCCGCAGGGCGCCATTGATGCGTTCAAAAGTGCGTTCGATCCGCTCGATCGCTATGTCCACCTTGTCGTGAAGGTCAACAACGCCGATGAAGAAGCCCGTGAAACGCTCCTGAAGAGCATCGCCGACCGACCCAATATCACGATTGTCGATCGCGTACTGACGCGCCGCGAGACCAACGGACTCTTTCAGAGTTGCGATGTACTGGTCTCCCTTCATCGTGCAGAGGGTTTCGGGCTTCCGCCCGCGGAGGCGATGTGGCTCGGCAAACCGGTGATCGCCACGAATTATTCCGGCAACACGGACTTCATGACCGACGCCAATAGCCTGCTGATCCCCTATCGACTGGTCAAGATCGGAGTGAACCAGGGACCCTACGACAAGGATGCCGTCTGGGCAGAGCCTGATCTGAAGGCAGCGGCGGCGGCAATGAGACGAATCAGCGCCGACCGCAAGCTCTACGAGACGATCGGCAGGGCGGCGTGGATGTCCGCGCGCGCCCAACTCGCTCCCGCCGTTGTCGGGCGCCGTATTGCGGAATATTTGACAAGCAGCCCTCGACAACAGGCACGGGATCAGCGGTCCGAGGCCGCGTCTTGATCGACACCAGCAGAGGACTCGATCCGTGACAGACACACTCCTGTTTATACACATACCAAAGACCGCCGGTACATCCGTTCGTGTACTGCTTCAAGATTGGCTCGAGCCCGAAGAGCTGGTTCTGCTCTACGGCGAATCACCCGGGATACTCGAAAGCGAGTTCCGGGCATGGAGTGACGAAGAAAAGGTGAAGGTCCGTCTCGGCTACGGTCATTTCCATTATGGCCTGCATGAGGCGCTTCCTCAGCATTCGAAATACGTCACGCTGATGCGTGAACCCGTGGATCGAGTCCTCTCGCTCTACTATTTCTATCGCGATGTCGTTACCGGCCCCGCAAACGATCTGATCGTGAAGAACCGACTGGATATTCGGGGATTCCTGACAGGCGGCTTCTTCCTGCAAAGTGATAACGAAATGGTACGGATGATCAGCGGCCTGCATCCCATTCCTTTCGGCACCTGCGGGCCGGAGCACCTCGAGATCGCCTTACAGCACCTCGAAGAAGACTTCGCGGACGTCTTGTTTGTCGACACCATCCACACAGGGCTCGCCCGATTGCACCGGACTGTTTGTCGAAAGGACACGGGGTTTGCGGTTGGGCGCGAAAACTGCAATACCGAACGCCCGAAGGCAGCGGATCTCGATGAGGAAACGATCGAGCTGCTGATGCATGCAACGCGGTGGGATAGACGTTTGTACGAAGCTGCAAAGAGACGCTTCGAACCGCCTTCCCGTAGGTTGGACGAGCGATAGCGAAGTCCACCGCACCCCGCGCCGGCGCCGGCGGACTGCGCCTATCGCGTGTCCACCCTACGGTGCCGGGGAAACGGCTGAACCGCGCCGGGCGCGGTTTAGCATCCAACGTCGAGATTTGCCGAAGATCGTCATGGAACACGCCAAACCGAAAGTCTTCTTCATCGGCTTCAACAAGACCGGAACCACATCACTGCACGAGCTCTTCGCGAGCAGCGGCTACAAGAGCTACCACCACAATCTCGACGGATGGAATCTGGCCGTGAACATGGAAAAGAACAGCCTGGAGGGCAAGGCGCTCTTGGCTGGATTCGACGATGCCGACGTCTACAGCGATCTCACATACTTGAGCGACACGCACTATATCGAAGGCAATCGGTATTTCGAGGCGCTGCACGCCGAATATCCGAATGCCTACTTTATTCTACAGACCAGAAACGAAGACGACTGGATTCGCAGCCGGTTCAATCATTACCTGTTCGCATCGCGCATCTGCACCGCACTGAATCTGCCCCCTGAAGCGGTGGAGCCGTATTGGCGCGACCAGTGGGCGAGCCATACGCAGCGCGCGAAGGCACATTTTCGAGATTACGATCGCTTCATGTGTTTCGATATCGATCGAGACCGGATCGAGGAGCTGATCGAATTCGTCAAGCCGGATTTCGTGCTCGATCCTCGTTTCTGGGGAAAGCGCAACCAGACGATCGACATCTCCGCCGAGACCAACGGCGGGCGCGTTGAAGCGATCGGCATGCCCGGGGAGCATCAAGACAGGCGCTGAAACAGCGCCCTGTAGTTTTCGATCATCCGTTCGGCCGAGAACACCGACGCGCGTTTCCGGGCTCCCTCGGCCAATCGTGCGCGTTCGGATGGCTTGGCCAACCAGTGATTCAGAATCTGCGCCAGCGCCGCGTCGTCGCCGATCGGAAAGAGTGCGCCGCTCTCTCCGGGCTCGATGATCTCACCCGGCCCCCAAGGGCAATCACTCGCCGCCACAGGGACGCCCAGGGCCATCGCCTCGACGAGCACGTTGCCGAATCCCTCGTAATGCGACGACAGCACGAAGAGATCGGCGTGCCGGATCCAATTGAAGGGATTTTCCTGAAAGCCCGCCAAGTAAAGGCGCCCGCCGACACCGTACTCATCCGCCCAGGCCGTGATCTGCCCGCGCATCGGTCCCTCTCCCACAACGACCAGGAGCGGCAAAGGCTCGATGTCGACTCGGGAGAAGGCGGCGATCAGCGTCCTGAAGTCCTTTTGATCGGCCAGCCGGCAGCAAGTCAGGATCCAAGGCCGTGTCTTCTCGAACGCCAGCGGACGATCGCCGAGGCTGCAGATATGTTCCAGGTCGGCGCCGTTGTGGATGCTGGCGATCCGCGCCCGACGGGCGCCGAATCGCTCGATCAGCTCGCGCCCGACGCCGACGGATGGCGTGATCACGACGTCGCAGGTCTTCAATGCAAGCCGGATCAGGGCGCGCTCGGTGAGGCTCGCGCCGTGTCCGCGCTGCTTGAAATAACCGAGCAGCGAACCGTGCAGGCTTCCGATCAAGCGTCTGCCGCGCAGTGTGCGATAGTGGCGCCAGTACGCGATCGTCATGTAGAGCGTGGAATTGTGCATCACCCCGTAGAGGAGCGACGCACCGGTCTCGCGTGCCGCGATTGCGATCGCCCGCGCATAGGCCAGGAAGTTCTCCGGTCGGTAATCGAATGGATTCACGAGACCGAAAGACTCGAAGGTCACGAGCTCGATGGCCTGATTCGATGTCTCTGGGGCCAATAGGTCCGCGAAGTGCGGCCGCAGAGCCTCGTGCGTCAGTACGACGAGACGAAAGTGCGAAGCCAAGCCCTGAAAACGGATCCGGCTTTGCGTTTCCACCCCGCCCACATGATTCGTCGCGAGCACAATCAGGAGGATAGGGCGCGACGCCGCCTCGGTCGGGCGCGTAGGCCGCGGCCTGGTCTCGCCGCGCAGCCGGCGGGCCAGGGCACGCAAAGGCTCGGTCAAGCGCCAGGAGCGGCTCGCCTTGATCCGCGCCAGCTCCAGCTCCGGGGACTCGATTTCCGTGTCCTCGTCGTCCGGGCTCGGCACACTGCCGGTGTCGATCCGGACACCCTCGGCATCACGTTGCCGAAGCCGCGTCAGGACCGCATCCAAGGGCGCATCCTCGAGCGGAAAGGCATTGAAGCCCTCGGCAAACTCCACCGTGTCGGGCAACGACCAGGAGCGCGTGGTGTTGAGCGCGAGGATCCGACGCGCGTAGGGACGCTCCGACTCCTGCGATTGATATTCCGCCATCGCGCAACGCTTGACCTCGATCCAGGGCGTGACATCGATCAGCCGATTGCAGGGCCCCTGTACTGAGATCTCGTAGGCCACGGGCATGACCGGGAAGCCGCACCGGCGCAACGCCTCCCAGACCAGCACCGAGGTGGCGCGATGATCGGGATGGGGTTCGACGGGAGACGGAAAAAAGACCGTGCCCCCGGCCTGTCCCAGCAGGAGGGCCTCTGCGGCTGCGATGCGGTTCGCATCGGGTACCAATCCGCGATCCGGGGCGCGCCAGAAGGTCAAGGATGTACCGCCGAGCACCGCGACAGCCGCGCGCACCTCCCGCTCGCGGGTCTCGATCAGGTCATCCCCCGGCTCGCCGCCGAGTGCCCCGTCTGTGACCACCACGACATGCACCTGGATCCCGGCGGCGCGAGCGGCGGCGATGGTTCCGCCCATCCCGTAGGTTTCGTCGTCCGGATGCGGTGCGAAGACGATCCAGGGCCCCGGGAACAAGGGCGAGACGGAATAGGGGATGTAGTGGATCTCGGTCAGCTGCATGGCATGGCTCGGGGCGGGATCGGAGCGCGACAAGGGTCGGCGTGAGTGCGCTTGTGCCCTAGCACCGTTTCAAAAACAACATGAACATGTCGATTGGGCAAAGCACAGCGTGCCCAACCCGCGCCGGCATCAGTGGACGCAGTTGGGCACGCCGCGCTTTGCCCCTACGTCTGATGCCGGTCACCCATCCGTACACCTTGTTTTTGCGCCGTCTGTTGCTCAACGCACATCGGTATCGCCGGGCTGCCAGGATGGAGAGACGTGCGCGAAGCGCGCCGCGCTGGACGGCATGACGACGCCGATCATGCCTGTATCGCGGGCCGTTGCGCCCGCCGGCGCCTGATCCGAGAGATCCCCCTGCCACCACACGATCTGCCGAGCGCCTTGCGTATCGGCCCAGCCGGCGACAACGGCGAGGACCCGATCGATTGCGGCTTCATCGATCAGCCGATCCACGATCAGGATCTCGTCGTCGCGGCGGTTCAGAACGACCCATCCCGCCAGGGATAGGCCGCGCCGGATCCCCAGGAGTTGATAGCTCCGGCCGGGGTGACGCTCATAGCGCCATGACAGATACCGGCGGTCGCGCACCAACCGGCACCCGGGACGCCGCCCATGACGCGACCAGAGGGCGTCGAGACGTGAATCGTTCCAGCCGAGCGGGGAGGCTCCCCAGAACCCGCGTCCTTTCGGCGCGGCCGGGCGCATGTAGTCGTGGATCCGCCCGGTACCGCGATAGAAGCCGAGCCGTTCGCCGAGGCGAAACGGCCGCTCGCCCGGAAACCCGTAGAACATGCCCTCCGGGATGCGCGCCTGAAGGACGCCGATCAGGCCGTTCATAAAAACCGCGTAGGCGCCGCGCGGACCGGCGCCTCCGCGGGCATCGGGCGAGAGCATGACGTCGCACACCTGCGCGATCGGCACGGGCGCGCCGTCCAGCACGCCGGGCAGGATCAGGGCGCCCGCATGCCCGAGGATCTGCTCGCCCTCGGCCAGCACCACATTGACATGCCCGAGCAAGGCGGCGTCCTGGTACTTCCAGCGCCAGGCCGCCGGTGTGATCTCGGCTTCAAAGACGGTCTTGAACAACCGGCAGAGATCCTCGACGCGGTCTTCACCCACGTCGCGGACCTCATAGACCCCGTCCATCCCGAGCGCCTCCTCCTGCATCGTCACTCCTCGGTGTAGCCGCGTTACCGTACGCGCCCGCCGGTCCGCGCCGGGCGCACTCCGGCAGCACGCGCGCCCCCGATGCCGCACCGACGCGGACGGCATCGCGCACGGCAAACCGAGCACATGGTCGGCGCTCCGCGATCAGTAGCGGACATATTTGATGTCGTTCGCCTCGCTATAGTACTCGCGGTACCAGTCGTCCCCCATCCAGAGCCAGACCTCCGTAAGCTCCACATCGCGAGGCGGACGCGAGACGACCTCGCCGGTTTTCGCCGTGAAGGGCGGAATGGTCGCCGTCACACGGGTCTTGACCTCGGCACGCCAGCCGTCGATCTTGACCGCGTCGATCGCCGCTTCGCCGTATTTGATCCGTCCGAGCTGGCGCAGGTAGGACATCTGCTCGTTACGATCGCGGAAGAAGGGATCGAACAGCTTATAGGATGCAGTGTAATCCTCCTCCATCATGGCCTTCCAATAGGCCATGACGCGCGCGCGCAGCCCTTCGTCGGACGACGGCGGGGCATTTTCGACGGCGAGCCGCGCAAACTCGGCCAGCTCCTCGGGCGCGAAGCTGGCCTCGACCAGGCGTGCGCTCTGTACGGCATCGTTGGGCGACTCGAGCATAATCAGGTGAAAGCGCCCGTCCCGGACACCGAGTGCACCGGGGTTGGCGCGCAAACCCAGGTTGGTGTTCCGCTCGAACGGCAAGGGGACGTTCTGCTGCGCCCAGGTCTCTCCACCGTCGAGCGACAGGTTGGCATAGGGGCGCGCGCGGATCTCGCGCCATTCCTCCCACACCATCAGGACCTGGCCATCCTGCGGCCCGAAGGCGACGATCGGATTGCGCGCGACATATCCGGCGGCGAGTTCGGCGGGGCGCGGCGAGCTGGCCGTGGACCAGGTCTCGCCGCGGTCGATCGAGCGGATCAGACGCACGTCGCTCTTGGGGCGATTCACGCCGCGGCCCGGCTGACCGTCGACGGCGATCAGGATAGTGCCGGCGTCGTTGGCGGCGATCGAGATCGCGCCGATGTCGAAGTCGCGCAGGTCCTCGAAGGTGAAGGCCGTCCAGGTCTTGCCCGCGTCGTCGGAGCGGGCGCCCTCGAGCTGCCAGGCGCCTTCGCGCTCCGAGACCCAGACCGCGAACCAGCGCTCGCCGCTGCGGAAGGCCTCGAAGATGGGCGTGATCTCGCCGACCTCGGCAACCGTCACCGTCTCGCCGAAGGCCTCGGCGCCGGCCGGGCGGAACCGCGCGGCGATGCGTCGCGGCGACTCGTTGTAGAGCCAGCTGAAGGCCATCAGGCCGCCCTGCGGGTTCGACGTCCACACCGGATAGATGCCGGGCATCAGGGTCTCGATCGGCGTGAGCGCGCTGGATTCCAGATCGTACGCGCGATAGTAGAGGTTGTACTGCGCCTCATCGGGGGCGCTATTCTTCTCGCCGTACCAAAGTGCATGCAGGCGCGAGCCGAACCGCGCAAGCTCGAAGCGCGCCAGAGGTTCGGTCTCCTCGCCGATCTTGAGCGGGGCGGCGGCGGATTCACCGGCTTCGTTCAGCCGGCCCAGATACAGGCCCTTGACCGGAAACTTGTCGCGCCAAAGCACGGCAGCGCCTGCGTCCAGGCCGGTCATGGCCAGGCCGGAGGGCGCCTGCGAGCGCTCGGTGGCGGGCAGCATGGTGGCCACCTCGCCGTCGGGTCGACGCAGACGCAGCATCCGCGCCTGGTCGTAGTAGCCGAGCCAGGACTGTCCGGCGGCGTCGAGACGCTGCTGCCAGTTCGTGTCCCAGTTCAGGGTATAGGGGGTGAGTGCGACGGCGGGGGTCGGGCTCGAAGACGTTTCTGCGGCAAGGGCGAACGGCAGCAGCAGGACGCCTGCGGTGAACAGCGCGACCCCGGCTCGAACCCGAGCACCTCGAGTCGGAGCGGATATCCGTATTGTCATGCGATCTCTCTTGGGCAGCTTCAGGATTAACAGTGACAGCGACCACGCGGCGCGTAATTCGCGAGACGACAAAGCCGCCCGGAGGCGGCTTTGTCTGACCCGGCAGGACTTAGAGTCCAAGCCGGGACCAATCGGGTTCAGGCATCCGATTAAGGATTACTGACCGACTGCAGCAGGCATCAACAAGGAACCGTCGTTGTAGATCCCGTTGATCGGCACGCCGTTGAAGGTCGAGCCGAGGTTGACCTGATGCTTGAAGACAACCGCACCACCTTTGACCTTCGGGGACACATCGGTGTACTGCGGCTGGAGCCCCGGCTTCTGGACGGTGCCATCAGCGAGCATGAGGTTGGTACGGCGGCTTGCCAGGTCGCCCCAGCCACCGTCTACCAGTTGCGAAGCAGACGCAGTGCCGACCAAGGAGCTGGCCGGGACACGACCCACGCAGGTCACGACCTGCTCCTGAGCACCGGAGATCGGGTTCTCGTCACGATCGAAGAGCGCGAAGGTATTGTTCCGGCCTGTCGATGTGAACTTGATGGCTGCGGACAGGTTCCAGTATTGCGACTGGTTCTCGCCAACAGCGCCGTAGACCGACGCGATTTCCGTGGGGAAATTCACGGGGGTCACCAGGAAGGCGACGTTGAACTCGTCGACTGGCGGCAGACTCACCGGCACCGGGCTTTGGGTGCGTGCGTAGAAATAGTCAAATTCACTGTTTTGGGCGACGATAGTATCGGAGTTTTCGCCGAGCTGCGTGAAGCCCTGATAGCCCCAAGCGGAACCGTTCGCGTATTCGAGCAGCAGCGCTTCGCCGCTAACTGTCGAAACATTACCGGAGGAGGTAGGGGCCGCGTTGTCGACCAGCATGTAGCCACGGAAGCCTTCGCCTGGCTCCATCAGAGGACGTGCCAGCGCGAAATCGCGGCCGGAGGCGACCCAGTTGTTGTTGAGGCTGGGGTCGTTGAAGAGCACGCCCTGATCGTTCGGGGTGAATGGCGCCAGCGCGTTGTCGGCGAAGTAGCCGGTGATGTCGCTGGTCTGGATGTCGTTGTAACTGGTGGGCAGGTCGTAGTTGGTCTCTTGGCAGACGTCCAAGTTATCGACCACACCGCCTTCGCTCTGCTTGTAGATCAGCGCGTAGTGGATGTTGTTGGTGCCGGCCTTGTTGTTGCCGGCGGCATCTAGGCCAAGCAGGCCGTTGGCCGTGTTGACGACGCTGATGATGGTGGAAACCGTCTCACTTCCGACCACATAGGGGAAGAAGACGCTGTCCGCCTGAGCGGCCTGCATGCCCGCGAAACCGGCGGCGATCGCCACGGCAAGTGAAAGTTTTTTCTTTGCAAACATCATGATTCTCCGATATCAATGAACTGGCTTGAACGCACTGAGCGTGATCTTACGCATCCCCCGCCAGAGCTGCAATCCCCCCCGGCTTCGACGGCACACTTTCAGTGGATCTGTGCGAATGAACCCCGACCTGAGTCTACCGCGTGGGACCGAGCTACCGACCTCCTGTCCAGCATCTCTCGGACTCAATCGCCACGACGTGAAGTTTACACCACAACCGAGCCCTGTCAAGCAACCGACCGAAAATGCGAGGGACCTGATTCCGACCCCTGCCCCCGCCCGGATACTGCAACACCGCGGGACTGCACCCCATCGTTGCAGTGGCGCAACAGCAGCATCTTTGGTCACGATCCGCGGCGGTACGGCTGCCGTCATCGGCCCGTCATCCCGAGCCGTCCGCCGCCGGGCGCCCGGGCGGCATCTCGGCGTACAGACCTTCGAGCGCCCGCACGAGCCCCGGTGTATCGAAAAAGGGCGCGCTCGCGCGCGTTGCCGCCAGCCGAGTACGTAGGCCGGCCAACGCAGCCGGATCGCTCCCGAGCGCGATGGCCCGCTCGAGATAGGCGTCGAGGTCCTCGACAACCAGTTCGGGTACGCCCGCGGCCGTCAGCAGACTCGCCGCCACGCGCGAGGGCCAGGTCTCGCCCGCGCAGGTGAGCACGGGAACGCCGACCCAGAGTGCGTCCGAGGTGGTGGTGTGACCGTTGTAGGGCAGGGTATCGAGAATCAGGTCCGCGCAGGCGAGCCGCGCCAGATGCTCCGGCTGCGGGCGGGACCCGGCAAAGTGCAGCCGGTGCGCGTCGATCCCGCGCGCGCCGGCCTCGCGCCGCAGGTTCTCGCGCGTGCGGGCCTCTTTGGCGTAGATCCAGAGGACCGACCCGGGAACGGCGGCGAGCAGCGCGCACCAGCGCGCGAAGAGCTCGGGGGTCAGCTTATGCGGCTGATTGAAGGAGCCGAAGACACACGCCTCCTCCGGGAGACCCAGCTCCGCGCGGCTCGGCACCGGGGCGATCTCCCGACGCGGATCCACCGGCAGATAGCAGTGCGGAAGCCTGATCAGGGTCTCGGGATAGTCCGGCGCCGCCCGCGGGGGTGCGACCACCGAATCGGCGATCAGCGCATCCAGGCACCATCCGCCCAGGGAACCCGGAAAGCCGACCCAGCCGACCTGCACGGGTGCCGGGCGCAGCGCCAGGATTTCGGGCCGGGCGTGGGTCGTATAGCCGCCCAGATCGACCAGGATGTCGATCCCGTCGGCGGCGATGCGCCGCGCGGCCGCCTCGTGGCCGAGATCGCTCAACTCGACGAAGTGGTCGAACGCGGCGCGCATGCGTTGCCGCATCGGGCTCTCCGGGTTTGGACCGATCGCATAGCCGAAGACCTCGACGCGCGCGCGGTCGTGCAGCTCGAATACGGCGACGGACAAATAGGCGGTGGGATGCTCGCGGAAATCGGCCGATAGATAGCCGATGCGCAGGCGCCTGCCGGATGCGGAGTCCCGCGGGCGCGCGCCCGCGAGCGGTCCGCGCTCGGCCCATGAACGCAGGCGCCGTCCGTGCAGCCGCGCGACCCGACTCAGATCCGCGGCGCTCAAGCCGGGCAGCGACTGGGCGGAGAAGGGCTCGATCAGCGCCAGGTCGCTTGCGCGGATGCGATCGAGCACCTCGGGCAGGCTGCGCTCCCAGTCACGCCAGTCGCAGACGGCGCGCCGCAGGTCGAACAGCATGACCGGGATGCGCGGCGCGCGATCCCCGTGACGTGCGCGGGCCTGCTCGAGCAGGTCGATCGCCGGGGCGGGCTCGCCGATCTCCGCAAGCAGCCCGCCAAGGATCACCGCCTGCTCCGGGCCGGCCCCGGCCCGGTAGGCCTGCAGCGCGGCCTCGAGCGCACCCGCGCGGTCGTTGCGGGCGGCGCACAGCAGTGCGAGGGCCGTAAGGCGTTCATGCGCGGGCGCGCCGCTCGACTCCCCGACCAAGGCGAAGAGGCGCTCGGCCTCCGGTAGATCGTGCTCGTCGAGCGCCAGAAGGACCATCGAGAGCAGCACGCGCGGATGCCCCGGTCGGGCGCGCAGCAAGGTGTCGTAGTGGGCCCGCGCCTGCGGAAGGCGCCCGCGCCGTCGATCGATGTTGCCGAGGTTCAGCCGGACCTCGATGCGATCCGGGTGCTGCGCGAGGATGTCCAGGGCGATGGCCTGCGCCTCATCCTCCGCGCCGGCTTCCAGGAGCAGGTTCCCGAGATTCACGCGCGCATCGACATAGGACGGCGCCAGCGCGATCGCGCGCCGATAGGCCGCCTCGGCCTCGTCGAGCCGCCCGAGCGCGCGCAACACGTTGCCGAGGTTGTACTGCGGGAGGACATAGTCGGGCGCAAGCCGAGCGGCCTGCGCGTAGCTGTCGCGTGCCGCGTCCAAGGCGCCCCGCGCCATACGGACGTTGCCGAGATTGTTGTGGGCGTCGACGTAGGAGGGCGCGACGGCGACGCAGCGGCGCAGCAGACGCTCGGCCTCGTCGAGCCGACCGGCCCGCGCGGCTGCGATGCCCAAGATATGCAGCGCATCGGGCGCATCAGGGACGCGCTTTACGACTCGGCGCATCAGCCGCTCGGCGTCCTCGATCCGACCGACCCGAAACAGTTCGATGCCGCGCCGCAGCGCCTGCGCCGTATCGCCGGGCATCTCTCTTGCCGGCGACTTGGTTGTGGTCTCGGTCATTTCCGTTTGAAAGACTCCGGTCGATTCGGGATGTTTGCGCACATCGCCGACGGGTCCGAGCAAGCTACCCGCGCGGGATGATCACGCGGATGGCAAGATTTTTCAAGTGTGATCTCCGGCAAGTCCAGAGGTCGATTCATTCTATATAGTTGTGTTGAACGACCGGATGACGACGGGGAGCGCGCAACAGGCTGTGCAGTCCGGGCGGGCACGCGACGGCGATTCCTCACCGGCTTCGGCGCAATCGCGCACGGGGCATCGCTTCGCGCAACGCGTGGTCGTCGCCCGGCAAGACGGGAACGGCCTCGGCTTCGGACGTTCGTCGAACGGACGCACAATCCATTCAGATGGTGACGCAGATGGAAACAACAGGATCACTCATGCTGTCGATGCCGGCGCACAGACGCAAGGAACGCCTTTCTCCTCGTGCAGGCCGCATGGGGAGACCTACCCGAGCGATAATCCTGATGGCAATGCTGTCCATGACTGCGGCAGGCGCCAGCCACTCGGCCCCTCGGATGCCAGGATCGGCAAGCGTTGACCCGGGCCAAACGCTGGTACGCTCGGTGGCGGAGCCGGTGGCCGATCGCTACATCGTCGTCTATAAAGAAGGGGCCTTCGCGTCCGGGGCGCGCGCGTCGGTCAGTGGGCTGCGAACCGCCGTAGAAGGTCTGAATCAATCGCTCGCAAGCCGGCAAGGCGCGAGGATCGAGGCGCAATGGAGCCGGGCACTCCAGGGCATGGCCGTGCGGATGAACGCCGATGCCGCCGAGGCGCTCGCCCGGGATCCTCGGATCCTCTTCATCGAGGAGGACGGTTACGTCTACGCGGGGACGCAACAAAGCCCGGTGACCTGGGGCTTGGACCGCGTCGATCAACGCGGCCTGCCGCTCGACAACCGCTACAACTACGATGTCGATGCAAGCAACGTCACCGCATACATTATCGACACGGGTATCCGAACGACGCATCAGGAGTTTACCGGACGCGCGACCTGGGGTACCAACACGACCGGAGACGGCGCCGATCTGGATTGCCACGGTCACGGTACGCATGTCGCCGGCACCGTCGGCGGGGTGACCTACGGGATCGCGAAGGCCGTGAATCTGGTTGCCGTGAAGGTGCTCGACTGCAATGGGTCCGGCATGACCTCCGGCGTCATCTCGGGCATTGAGTGGGTGATCGATCAAGACGAGGCACCCGCCGTCGCCAACATGAGCCTCGGCGGCTCTTACTCGAGCGCGCTGAATCTCGCCATCAAACAAGCCACAACGGCCGGTATCATGATGGTGGTCGCCGCGGGCAACGACAACGCCGATGCCTGCGGTTATTCGCCGGCGTCCGCGCCCGAGGCCATCACGGTCGGCGCCACCACCAACGCGGACGGGCGCTCGAGCTTCTCCAACTACGGCGCTTGTTTGGATCTCTTCGCGCCGGGCTCGGCAATCACCTCCTCGACCAACGTCTCCGACACCTCGATCGGAACTTGGAACGGCACCTCGATGGCGGCACCCCATGTCGCCGGCGCCGCCGCACTCTATCTCGATGACGACCCGACGGCATCACCCGCAACGGTTGCCGCCGGCATCACCGCGAACGCGACTCCGGGGGTGGTGACGAACGCCATCGCCGACTCGCCCAACCGCCTCCTGTTCGCGCGCAACGACGGCACCATCGCACTCTCGGTCACCAAGCTCGGATCGGGAACAGGTGTGGTCGTCAGTCACCCGGCCGGCATCGATTGCGGCAGCGATTGCTCCGAGCGTTATGACAATGCGCCCGGCACGACCGTCATTCTCGATGCCGACCCCGCGGACGGCGACAGCTTCGACGGCTGGAGCGGCGACTGCACGGGCGCGGCGTCGTGCATCCTGTCCATGGACACGTCGAAACTGGTTACCGCCACATTCACCACACCTCCGCCGACTCTGGACAACGGCGCAACACAGCCTAATCTGGCGGGCGCGCAAGCCGCATGGCAATACTACGGGGTGCAGGTTCCGAGCGGCGCCACGGGCCTGACCATCAGCACGACCGGAGGCACCGGGGACGTCGATCTCTATGTTCGCTACGGAACCTTGCCGACGTTGTCGGCTTACGACTGTAGACCCTGGAACATCGGAAACAACGAGGTCTGCGACAATTTCCCGACACCGACCACCCCGGGTACCTGGTACATCGGCCTCTATGGCTTCTCGCCGTTCGCGGGCGTGACGCTCTCGGTCGGCTACACGGCCCCGGCGAGCGATCGTCAGCTCACCGTCAGCACGACCGGAAGCGGCAGCGGGAACGTCGCCAGCAATCCAGGAGGGATCGACTGCGGCCAGGACTGCACCCACGCATTCGAAAACGGGACGACCGTCGTGCTGACGGCTCAGTCCGACGGCGACAGCATCTTCAGCGGATGGGATGGCGCATGCACCGGTGTTGTCGCGACTTGCACGATCGCAATGAACGCCGACAAGATCGTCAGCGCCGCATTCCGCAACGCCGAATCCAGTAACCTCGCGGCCAGCGCCAACGGCGGCGTCGCCAGCGCATCCTCGACCTACAGCTCGGCCTACCCCGTCGCGGCAGTAAACGACGGCGATCGCCGCGGTGTGAGCTGGGGCAACGGCGGCGGCTGGAACGATGCCACGCGCAACACCTATCCCGATTGGGTGCAGATCGCCTTCGCCGGACCCGCGAGCATCGACGAGGTCGGTGTCCTGACATTGCAGGATAATTACACTGCGCCGGTCGAGCCGACCGAGGGCCTCGCATTCAGCACGTACGGCGTCACCGCGTTCACGGTGCAGTATTGGAACGGCTCCGCTTGGGCGACGATTCCCGGCGCCGCGGTCACCGGCAACAACAAGGTCTGGCGTCGCCTGAGCTTCACGCCGGTTACGACCGAGCGCATCCGCGTGCAGGTCGACGGCGCATTGGCAGGCTATGCCCGCTTGGTCGAGATCGAAGCCTTCGGGACCTTGGTCGCGTCCGATCCGCCGGATGATCCGCCGAACGACCCGATCGACCCGCCGACCAATCCGCGCGTCAACCTCGCGGTACCCGCCAACGGCGGGATCGCCAGCGCATCCTCGACCTACAGCGCGGCCTACCCCGTCACGGCATTAAACGACGGCGATCGCCGCGGTGTGAGCTGGGGCAGCGGCGGCGGCTGGAACGATGCCACCTCCAACGGCTATCCAGACTGGGCGCAGATCGCCTTTGCCGGACCCGCACTCATCGACGAGATCAATGTCCTCACGCTGCAGGACAACTACGCCTCCCCGATCGAGCCGACGGAGAGCCTCGCGTTCGGCAAGTACGGCGTCACCGCCTTTACGGTGCAGTATTGGAACGGCTCGGCCTGGGTCGCGATTCCCGGCGCCGCGATCACCGGCAACAACAAGGTCTGGCGTCGCCTGAGCTTCACACCGGTCACGACCGAGCGCATTCGCGTGCTGGTCAGCGGCGCCTTGGCCGGCTACAGTCGCTTGGTCGAGATCGAAGCCTTCGGGACCCTGGTCGAGCAAAATCCGCCGGATCCGATCGACCCGCCGCCGGACCCGCCGACCAACCCGCGTGTCAACCTCGCGGCACGCGCCAACAACGGCGTCGCCAGCGCATCCTCGACCTACAGCACGGCCTTCCCGGCCGCGGCTCTCAACGACGGCGATCGGCGCGGCCTCAACTGGGGCAGCGGCGGCGGCTGGAACGACGCCACCTCCAACGGCTATCCAGACTGGGCGCAGATCGATTTCGCCGGACCCGCGAGCATCGACGAGATCAATGTCCTCACGCTGCAGGACAACTACGCCTCCCCGATCGAGCCGACGGAGAGCCTCGCGTTCGGCAAGTACGGCGTCACCGCCTTTACGGTACAGTATTGGAACGGCTCGGCTTGGGTCGCGATTCCCGGCGCCGCGGTCACCGGCAACAACAAGGTCTGGCGTCGCCTGAGCTTCACCCCGGTCACCACCGAACGCATTCGCGTGCTGATCAGCGGCGCCTTGGCCGGCTACAGTCGCTTGGTAGAGATCGAGGCGTTCGGGTCGTTGGTCGGATCCAGCTCGTATCTCGACTCCCCGAATACGTCCAGTGAGACGGAGGTCAATGCTGTCGGTCACCCATGAAGCAGGGCGCAGAGCGCCGGAGCGACGCAACGGAAACACCTCGGCCGACCTCTATTGCCGCACGGAGCGGCCCGTGCGGCCTGCGCGAGCCATTCCGGTGCGGGAAGCTGCGCCGGTCCAAGCATGACTCCGTGGACAAACAGCCCCTAGAACATGACCGACCCGGCGGCCACCAAGAAACCCTTTCGTATCGTGTTCTGGGGGACATACGACCTCGGCAAGCCGCGCGTGCGTATCCTGTTGCAGGGTTTGCGCGAAAACGGCGTCGACATTCTCGAATGTCACGAACAGGTATGGGCCGGCATCGAGGACAAGACCCAGATCGTAAGCCTTCGCATCAAGCTTCGATTGCTGCTGCGTTGGCTGAGTCATTATCCCGGCTTGATTTGGCGCTACCTGCGCTTACCGCCCCATGACGCGGTCATCGTCGGCTATTTCGGCCATCTCGACGTTCTCCTGATCTGGCCGTTCGCCAAGCTAAGACGCGCCCCCTTGGCGTGGGATGCCTTTTTGTCGCTCTACGATACCGCGGTCAATGACCGAAAACTTGTCGGGCGGCGGCACCCTCTGGCGGCATTCCTCTACGCCTGGGAATGGCTCGCCTGTCGAGCTGCCGATATCGTCCTATTGGACACCAATGCCCATCGGCACTATTTCATCGACACCTTCAAGGTCCGACCGGAGAAGGTCAAGCACGTTTTCGTGGGAGCCGAGACAGAGTATTTCCATCCCCCGGCCAACGGTCGCGTGCCGCGCGACCTGGCGCGTCCATTCACTGTGTTGTTTTACGGCCAGTTCATCCCGTTGCATGGCATCGATACCGTAGTACGCGCCGCAAAACTGACCGAGGGACAACCGATTCGTTGGGTGTTGATCGGCAAAGGGCAGGAATCGTCTCGAATCCGTCGCCTGATCGACGACTTGCAATCCCGTAATATCGAATGGTATGAATGGGTACCGTACAACGAACTCGTCCATTGGATCCATCAGGCGGATGTCTGCCTCGGGGTCTTCGGCACCAGCGAAAAGGCATCGCGGGTTATCCCGAATAAAGCGTTTCAAGTCTTAGCCGCCGGCGGCACCTTGATCACGATGGATTCCCCCGCCGCGCGAGAATTGCTGATCGACTATCCGGGCGTCACGCTTCTTCCACAGGCTTCACACGAAGACTTAGCCCGTAAAATATCCGAATTCGCCGCCCTCGGCATCCCGAGCAGGCAGGCATCGCGGATACCCTGCAACTCCGATCGCATCACTCCACGCAACGTTACTTCTCCACTTCTGAATGCGTTGCGAAGCATCGTACTCAGTCGTTCTTCTAATGCATAAGAATACATCCGATAAGAATTTGCCAATCTTTATTTTGATGGCGACCTACAATGGGGCGAAATATCTCGGCGCGCAGATAGCAAGCATCAAAGCACAAACCCTTGCACATTGGTTTTTATTAGTAAGAGATGACGGCTCGACCGACGGCACCGTTGCCCTGCTGAAACATTTCGCCGAGCACGACTCTCGCATCCTGCTCATCGATGATGCTCTCGGAACTTTAGGTGCAGCTCAAAACTTCGGCCAACTCATGAAACAGGCGCTAGCGCTGAGCGGATCTTATTTTGCCTTCAGCGATCAGGACGACGTGTGGAATCCAAACAAGCTCGAGCGGCAATTCAAAAGACTACTTCAACTCGAAACGCAATACTCCGAGGATACACCTATTCTCATTCACTCGGACCTTACGGTCGTATCCGAAAAACTTGATGTCATCTGCTCATCATTCATGTCATATCAAGGCATACGCAATCCCGCCACACCCGCACCGACAACCGTCATCTTTCAAAATCACATCGTTGGGTGCACGCTACTCGGCAACAAGGCATTACTTGAAAAGGCGACTCCGCTACCCCCCGACACCTACATGCATGACTGGTGGCTTGGACTTTTCACAGCCTTCTTCGGCATTACCGAATTCATCCCGCAAAGCCTGGTCGCTTATCGCCAGCACAGCACTAACCAAGTGGGGGCCGGTGGAATTCGATGGCTACTCAAGCCGACAACGTGGTACCGCATCGCCTTAAAGCTTAATAGATTGCTCGACTGCTCGATCAGTCAATCACAAGAACTCCTGAAACATTCGAATTACCAAGAACCGCGATGCAAACCCATGATCCCAACGACATCGCTACAAGACTTTGCAAAATTGTCAGATTATCGCCTGGCAAAGCGAATAACCACAACCTTAAAGCATAAAATCCATTGCCAAAACGGCGTCCTGACGGCATTTCTTTATGTTCAGATTGCCTGCTTTCCGCTTCTGCAAAGATATAATCGAAAGGGCGCACGGAAATGATGTCTGCAAGCGAACATGCGCCCATTGCCCAACATCATATCTCATCAAAGCTACTTAGCGCAGGGTCACGGAATACTATCCGGCCGCATCTTCGCACCGATCGACGGCTTGTCATGAGATGAGTCACCACCTCTAGCCGAGGAACACTACCGAACAACAGCTCACTCGCCAACGCTACTGCTGCCCGAGCACGATCATCGCACGCATAACAAGATCGTCAAATCGCTTGTTTCTGTGAACTTTGGGCTTCCGCGCATAGCGGAATCGAGAAACGACGGTACTGCTAGGGGGCCGCAGATCAATCAGCTCGCCAACAATAGATGCCTGATCGTCCGATAACTCTTCCCGATAAATCCGGATGAAACGCACGGCCTGCTGCAACGACTTAAATCCAATCTTTCGACTTCGCCAACGATTCAGGAACTCTTGCGCTCGGGTAACGACCACGCTAGTTGGCGAATGCTGCCAAGGCGATGTGTTCGTACCGTGACGGCGATATCGAATCCTAGTACTTGAATCATAGATCACGACGCCGAATGCGCTGGCGCACAGATAAGCCCACCAGTCGTGCGAAGACATGGCGGATGCCGGAGCCCGAAGAAGGTAATTTCTAACACCCCCCCCCATTACGATCGTACAGCCGGGCACGACATTTTCCACAACCGCGTTGTTGAAATCCAGATAGCGAGGAATGTCCGAAAGTGCTATTTTCTTAAGATTCCGATCCACATAACATAGCCTGCCGAAATAGAGCGCGGTTTCAGGGTGCTTGCTTTTCGAAAGCATTTCAACGGCACGGCTAATTTTATCGTTAGCCCACACATCGTCTTGATCACAAAACGCAAAAAAATCGTCCTCGGATGCCTCTAGCTCCAACAACTTTCGAAAACTTTCATTGAATCCGAGGTTTTGCCCAAATGAGACATGAAAGCCAATGGGTGCCTTTTTTGCGTACTCTCGAATGATATCGGCAGTTTGATCTGTTGACCCATCGTCTCGCACATGCACGGAAAAATGAGGATAATCTTGACTCAATAAGCTATCGAGTTGTTCGCGAAGATACTCGGCGCCGTTGAATGTAGAGAGAAGCACATGAACGTGTCGACGCATCATCCATCCATGCCTAGAAATATTGATCACGCTTGAGATATCGCTCCGGGGTGCAACTTCACGGCACAAGCCACCAATTCTTCTCCGGCGTCGCTCCGTCGAAACTGCTCGATACGAGCCATCAGCAGCGATTTCAGCTCCAAGAGCGCCGTGCCGACTCTCGGAAACGCAGTGACCGAGTGTGCCTGCCGAAGCTTTAGGTCATGACTGCCGCGGAACACCGTGCCGGCGCGTGCCATTGTCGTCCAAATCAGGGGGTCTCGAAACCCCGCCCGCCTCAAGAGCGCGATCATGGTTGCCGTTGAAAACAAATGTAAGTGACGCGGCGGATCAAGAGGCAGCCAGCTTTCCCGAAACAGGGCATGACCGTAGCTGTTGCTATTCGGAGTAACCAAAATCAAACGACCACCGGGCTTGAGCAGACGACGGCATTCCGCCAATAACCCGACAGGATCATGAATGTGCTCAATGACATGATTGGCGATGACCGCGTCGTAGCAATCACCGGGCAGCCCGATAGTCTCCAGTGCCCCTTGATGAGTGGTGAGTCCGCGATCACGCGCTTGCCGAATCGCTACCGGATCCACCTCCTGGCCCTCGACCGTCCAACCCATCGCCGAAAGGCGTTCAAGGCGCCGCCCGTCACCGAAGCCAACTTCCAACAATCGACCTGGCGAGATCCTGTCTAAATACATCAAGTCCGCTCGGCGGCGCTCCGCGAGCAATCCGAGCGAGGTATAGAGGAACCACGCCAACATGCGCTCGAAAAGGGGCGTCCGCCTTGGGTCATGGGTATAGTAATTAAGGTACGCCAGCCCGATATCTTCCTCGGACGGCATCGGGTTCAGCCACATCAGACCACAAGCGGGATTCGAGCATTCGCTCAGGTTCCATTCGCCGGAGGCGCCGAACAATCGATCCGCGAGACCGGTATAAAGCGGCTTTCCCGGACACCCGCAGAGTTCACAATGCAGCTGTGGGCGCGTACGTATCATGGGCGATTCCTCTGTGCATCGAAGTTGCACGGTTTATTTGGCATGACTAGGCATACCTTTGAAATACGAGCGGACCCGCCGAACCTCATCCGGCTCAATGAGCCAGCGCCATGACGCCGCCCCGAACAGCATCAGTGATACAGCGCAGATCGCGCTCTTGACGATTGGATCAGAGACAAAAGCAACACCGACCATGACCAACATCATGCCCCCCCCAATCCACCACGACAGGCCGAAGGGGAGCCCGACTCCGGATAGGAGTCGGCGTGCAATCAAAAAGAGCAAGACCGTATCGACGGCGACCCGCAAGGTCCAGGCAACGGCAGCGCCAGTGACCCCGAAGGTTCCGACCAACCACCAAACGCACGCCAGATACGGGACCACCTCCAACAAATGGAGCTTCGCGGTCAGGTCCGGCCGTCCTGCTGCTTGAATCAAGGCGTACGGCATACGGGCGAGGCTGTTCATCAGCACCCCGACCGCCAGCCACTGAAGCACCCGCTCGCTTTCCGTCGCAAACCGAGGACCCAACCACCAATCGAGCCCTTCGTGAGCGAATGAAACGACAATGAGTACGACAGGCGCCAACACCAGAAACGCATATCGCACGCCCGTCGCGAACAAATGCGTGGATCTTGTACGGTCGGTTAAAAACGTCGCCGCGAACGCCGGAAAAAGAACTCCGCTTATCGCTGCCGGGATCACCAATAGACGGGTCACCACATCCCACGGCGTTGAGTAGAACGCAACCACCGCAATCGACAGCAGTCCCGCGACGATAAAACGATCGAGATAATCCACGATCGGACCAACCACATTCGTTACCGTCATCCAGGCTCCGAAACCAAATAGCGGTCGAACGGCCTGAATGTCCACGTGAGGAGCACGAAGACCAATGCTGCCGCGCAAGCATAAAAACCCGTAAGCGATCGTTGCGATAGCACGGGCCAGCAGGATCGCACCAACCAGGGCATCAAGACGATCGGTGATCAGCATGACAGTCAGAGGCCCGAGAAAGGTGGCTGCACCCAACAGACCATTCACAACCGCGACGACGGAAAAACGTTGGTATGCCTCTAGAACCCCTCGCAAGCCCGTGGCCAAGGTCACCACCGGAATACCGAATGCAACGACCTGAAATGCGCGGAGCGCTTCATCCTGTAAGATCGAGGGAATCTCAAGTACTTCGGTCACCAGCCAAGGCGCGAAGAGCAGCAACATCAAGCACCCGATGATCCCGAAACCGGCCATGAGCGCCAAAGCCGTCCACACCAGGACTGGAATCTCTTGAACCTGGTCCTGGCCCAACCGTCGCGCGACCAACTGTGTCAGGGCGCGCCCTAGACCGAAGTCGAACAGGCTTGCATAGCCGATCAAAACCCACGACAAGGCCAAGATCCCGAAGCGCTCCAACCCGGCACCCGAAATCAACAGCGGAATCGCCACGAGGGCCGCCAGCAAGGGGAGACCCTGGCCAGTTAGATTCCAGAGCATATTGCGCGCTAAGCGACGCCCACTCGTGAGACTTGCTGCGGGGGAGACCGTCATGGGCATGCGCGAAAGGGCAGAAGCGCCGAAAAGGGAGACAGGACGATGATTAGCGCTCCCCGCCCCGAGTCGGGAAACCCTCCGACCGCTCGCTGCGCGCCAGATACCGAAGCTCTTCCAGCAACTTTCGGTTTGCCGCCAATAGGTCGGCCAGAAAAGCGACCAACAGGGTCTGAAAGCCCATTCCCAGCAACGCAGCCGCAAGGATCAACGACTGGACGTGCCCTTCGCCGCTTCCAACCCACCACCACCACAGAAACCGAAGGCCAATCAGGAAGCCCACCGTAAACAAGACTACCCCGATCGTGGCAAAAAACCTGAATGGACGATAGATGACAAAGATGCGGACGATGGTGACGATGCTGCGCTTGATGTAGGAGGGAATGCTTTTAACCAGTCGCGACGGGCGTAAATCTTTGTTCACCCGCACGGGCACCGAGCGGATGGCCATGTTTTTCTGACCGGCCTGGATGATGGTCTCCAGTGTATAGGTATAGTCGTTGAAGACAACCAGTTGCTGCGCGGCCGCGCGGCTCATCGCGCGAAAGCCGCTCGGGGCATCTGGAATATCGGTTTTACTCGCCAACTGCACCACCCAGCTACCCATTTTCTGAAGCACTTTCTTGACCGGCGAAAAATGCGCGATCGTCTCGATCGGACGTGCCCCGATCACGATATCAGCCTCATGTGCCAAAATCGGCGCGACCAACGCGGGAATATCCCTTGCATCGTATTGGTTATCCGCGTCGGTGTTGACAATGACATCGGCACCGAGCCGCACGCAGGCATCGAGTCCAGTCATGAAGGCACGCGCGAGGCCCTTATTGGCGGTGTGACGGACAACATGATCGACGCCTAGCCGACGAGCGATTTCGGCAGTGTCGTCGATACTGCCGTCGTCGATCACCAGCCATTCGACCTCACCGAACCCGTCCAAGTGGCGCGGCAATGCGGCCAACGTGACGGATAGAGTGCCAGCCTCGTTGAAACAAGGAATCTGAATAAGGAGTTTCACGTCAGATTATGCGATGGCTTCAGCTTAAAAAATCCGCACTCGGGATGACGTGACGTCTGGTTATCTGCACTGATTATCACTAAGACGCCTGAATGGACTCTATTCTAAGCCGGTTCTGCGCTTTTGCGCAGGAAGGGCGACGGGGGGAATCTTCGCGAGATCCTGATAGAGCAACATCGCGAGAAAAACAAAAGAAGGTGCGAGCTGCAAGGAAATGCGACTGACCGATGTCTGACCGACAACGGTGAGGGCGTATCCGGTGAACAGGAAAAGCACAAGAAACAGGACGAATGCCGAACCCAGGATAAGACATAGAGCCAAAAGCGGTCGCGGCCAACGCGTGCCGGAAAGGAAGCCGATTATGACCCTCGCCAGGAGCATGAAGCCAACCATCCAAAACAACAAGTGCCAGTTGGAAAACCAAAACAGACTCTGCAGAAGCGGGAGGACTGCGTCAGAATGGAATTGGAGCCCCAGCCCGGCCAGGGTGTGACCGGCGACTTCAAGGTCGCGCGGGAAAAACAACAAAACCCCAGCACTGAGTAATATCCCGAAACCAACCAAAAGGATCAGCCGGCGCGGGGGCAAAAACACGGCGGCAAAGCCAGGCAGCAAAGCAAGGATCCAGTACAATGCCTCGTTCTTGATCAGAAAACACCCCGCAGCGAGGAGGAGCGCAAGCAGACCTTGCCAGAACAAGCGCGTGTTGCTCCAATGATAAAACGCCATAAGCGCCGCCAAGTAGAAGATGCCCATGAAGACATCCGCGTACCCCGCCAGTGCAACCTGTACGTTGAGGATCGGCAGGCTGAGCAGGAAATAACAGAATACGAGCGCCGCAAGCGGACCGATTCCCGCCATTCTGGCTTGACCGAAAAAGGCCATGCCCCCGGCAGCGGCTACCAGCACCCAAGGCAGGTTCATCACGGCATCATCCCATCGGCCCAGTATCAAGTTCATCCATGTCTGCAGCAAAGGGGTCGTAATGGGATAGCCGGGGTGATTGTCGGTGAAGACACCTCGACCCTGAAGCGCCAGCCATTCGTCATAGTCGACGAAAGGGACGATCGCCTGCGCATCGGTCCAAACCCGAGATTTGGTTGCCCAGTGCATATACGCATCCCAGGGAAATAAGGGACGCCAATACACCTCCAGCCAAAGACCGCCAAGTCGGATCGCGAGGATCGTCAGCAGTACGGCGATCAGGAGTTTTTGCCAGAGGGGGAGATCACGGTAATCCCGGCTCAGCCATACACCGCCGAAAGACCGCGGGTACCGATACTCCAGCAGCACGCCAATGGCGATCAGCAATAATACGACGGGCACCAAGAAGATCAGATGGAGCCCGAAACCGGCCGCATCGAGACCACGCATGAGCAGAGTCAAGAGCATGACGCCGACGAGAAAACCGTATCCCAAGACCAAGACTCGGCGTCCCGCCATCGCGGCTGGGACAATCCGATGCACGACGAACGTACCGAGCAGCCATGGCAATCCCAAGGCAAAAGAAATACGAAGGAGATCCATTAGTGCACCCGATACAACTGACCGGTGGGATCCGCGTACAAAGGCTCCGCAGAGATCCGCTGATCATCCGGCCACTTTAGCTCGCCTGACTCCGGTTCATATTTGACGACCGTCGAGCGAAGCGTCAGCACGAAATCTCCCGGCTTCAACTGATTCGCCGATGGGAGCTCGTTTACGCGACCGCGGGCCCAGTAAGGATTATGCGGGTACAAACGATACGCCGCACGAAGGCCGAGATACTCCTGCGAGGTCGCAATGAAGACTCGCGCAGGCGGCGGCCCAAGAAGAGGGTAAACCCCTTGGGTCAACTGATAGATCGAAGCGTCTGGACCACTCAGAGCCTTTTCGCCTTGTGTTTTTCCCGCAAACGCTTTTTCAGCGTCCATAGCCTGTCGCCATAGCTGCCACTGCCATGGCGCATCCAGCGCGAACCAGGCAATTAACAGTAATCCCCCGGCGACACGCCAATCAAACGGCGGTCGGAAACGCCGCGAGACCAGCAGGAGCCCATACAACAAGAGTCCAACAGCGAGAAACGTGACAACGAAGGGCATACGAAATTTGATGGGCGGGTCGATGCCATTTCCCTTGAATACGTTGATCGACCACTGCGCCAACGGGTCATATCGAGCCCAACCTGCGAAGAACCATGCAAGTCGGTTAGCCATTGTATCAGGCGCAAGGCGCACCTGATGAATCGATATTTCCGCGCCGGGGGGCCCTTGCAGAGCAATACCCACGCGGGCCAGGTCACCCGACCATTCGGGCAGGCTACTCAGATCAAGCCAAATCCCGGACCAGCCATAGATCGGGAGTGACGCCTGCTGCAGCGGGCCAATTGGCGGACTTTGCTGAATGAATAGTGGGTCATGCCTGGATCTGACGGACCACAATAGAACGGCGTGCGTCAAACTCCTCACGCTCTCCGCCTCGATCGTGAGAAACCTGTAGGCGTCAGCCGACAGGTCCGCTAGAGGCAGTGGCAGCAAAGCTCGACCCTGCGTATCAAGCACCAGCCGATAAGCTCCCGGAATGCTGGAACCGGAACCGGGGGCGTGACGAAGATCGGCAGCCTGCCACTCCACGACGTGACCGCTTCGTCCCTCCGGAAGGGAGCTCAGGACCCCCGCGATCCATGCAACGGCCATGAATCCGCAGACGCTCAAGACGCAGAACAGAAACCACCACTTGGACGAAACCCCTACCATGCCGGACATGAGCGACTCTTTCACGACCTGAACTCCCGACTATCAATTGCGGCTGATTCCGGACTCAGGATCAGTACACTTCCATCGAAACGGCGAAACCCTAAGCTGCGGAGCGACTGAGTATCTCGGGCAGCAAGGAAATCATTGGAAACCGAGATGCGTATTAGGCTCCCTTGCGCAACCATGGCGCTTTTGAACGAGATGAAGGTGACTCTGTTAAAGTCGAAACGAACCCCCGGAACTGCCAGACCCAAATAAGGATCGGAGAGACTGCCGGCAGGATCAGGTATCCGATCTGATACGCGATCGCGACGCCTTCGTAGGCCAACGGCGAGAAACCAAGACGCTCACGGGCACCCTCTCCCATCTGGAAGGCCAGGATTTTGATGATGTTTGTCGCCACACCGAATGTCTGTACCAGACCGAGTATCCACAGGCCGACAGCCCATCGCCAAGCCTTCTCTCTGACATGAATCGGCGACGCGAGCACCAATGCAGTGTACATTGGAATACCATACCCATACGGCAGCGGGTTTACTTTAAAGACAGCAGCGACATCGGGTCCGCCCGGCACCTGAGGGTTCGGTATAGCCATGAAGGTTTGGACTAATAACTCATTACCATTGGATCGAACACCTCCGATCAGCTGCGGATAGACGTTGGTCATGATGACGTCCATAAGCGAGGACAGCGGCAGAATCGATAAGATCGAGAGGAAGTACCAGGCTGCAAAGCAGACCGGAAGCCATAGCAATGTGTAAACCGTAAAGCGAGTGAGTAAGCTGAGATCACGCCAAGCCATGCGAGCGATCTCCATGGTGCTGCCCCGATATCCAACGCAACCAGACCAAAAACACCAAAAGTACATCGAGCATGATCAATGCCTGCCACAAGTAGAGATGCGCCCATTCAAAAAAAGTCTGATTCCATTGTCCTAGATAAAATAGGCTAATTATTCTTATTAAATTCAGCGCCTGAACCGTCAGTAGTCCAAGCGCGATACCAATTGCCCTCTGTCGCCACGAAGCGGGGAAAGCCAACATAGCGGCGACGAGCACGATTCCCGCTTCGACGCCGTTGCAACCGGCTTCGATCGAGACTGCGAACCCGGATGCTTGGTCCCAGATCAGCTTGCCCTGGGCGCGAACTTGATCGTCAAAGGCCTGCATGATCCACGCACTAACGTGGCTTATCGCAGACGTAAACGGCAAAACGAAAGCCTCTTGCACCGGCGACGACAGTTCGGCGACCAAAAGGACAATGACGATTAGGAAAAACGTCAAAATGAATCTAATCATCGGGCTGCTTCCGTATTTTGTATCGCGGCGGCACGAGGGCAGCTGTTCCGCGAGATCTTTTCAAGTCAAGAATGCCGCATTCTGTTGGGTGCGGGCATGCCGAGGCGTCGTCGCTCTTGGAGATGTGATCAGGTAGAGAGTCGTCGACCTCGTGTCGATCACAAGCGCGGCGCGCTCAAATCCGCAAGCTATCCGGCCGTCAGACGCAGCGGTTATGCAGGACATGCTGTAGGTGTCGGGAGATCAAGCGGGTATCGTATCCGCTGACCTGGCGAACAACGGACTCCCAATATTGGGTCATCGGCACGCCGCAGGGATTGCGCGTGAGCAGCTCGCGCTTCAGGAAGGGGTAGCCATGCCGGCGCAACAGGGGCTCCCAGAAGAAGTGGCTTGGATTCAAAGGAATACCGGCCATCAATGTCTTGTGAAACCATTTGAGATAGTCCCGTTGCGGAAGACGGGCGGCCCAGTCGGGGTTTTCCAGCGAGCGGCATTCCAGATCCTCAAGCAGATCCATCGCCACCATGCGATAGGGGTACAGCGCTTCCAATTGCAGTCCGGCGGACAACATACGCCGCGAGAACCCGATCTCGTGATGATGCACGACCAACTCTTTTGTCTGTGCGTAACAGACATCCTTCCAGAACCGCTGAAACTCGGTCGCCGCCAAAGCAGGTGGATGGAGCAGCAGAAAATAACTCTGGAGATGGTAATGATGCTCAAAATTATCCGTAATTCCCCAGATATCGGCCTGATTCGGGTCGGCTCGACCCAGTAGGTCGCCCAAGTCATGAAAGGGTCCGTAGACGCTGTCGTTGGCGAGGATCAGACTGTCGAGTGCGGCGAGGTCCGGGATCTCCCGCAACGCGTCCTTGTAGGCCCCGAAATCATATCCCCGATTACGCCGCAGCAGGATCAAGCCGCAGCGCGCCTTCAAGACATCGATGGCCGCTGGCAAGAGCAGAGGGCTGTTGGTCACGAACAAGATGCTGTAGCCGGCCTTTCGCAACTGCTCCAAATGGAAGAGGATGTAGGGGTGTACCAGACCCTTGTCGTCGTAATGCACGAAGACGGCGATCCGCTTGGACTCGCGCAGTCCTCGCTCGCCGTCCCAACGCTGCACGACCCAACTCGGATCCCGGGCCAGCCGCACTCGCATCCAACAGGCTCGATGCTCGATGAAGTTGCCGAGTCGGCGCCTGCCGAGCGCTTGACGGAATTCGCGCAAACCCATAAGGGATCCTTTCTTACTGCGTGGCTCGAGTTACTTGGATGTACGCGACTCTGCGCCCATGCCGACTGCCGCCTCGGCGCGGCGTGCATGGGACAGGGCGAGTTCGTTCAGCGGGTGCTCGGGAGGGGTCAACTGCGCCGCTTGCGCAAACCACCCCAAGGCGTCGGCCGGGGACAGGGCATGATTCAGGGCGAAAATCCCGAGCACGAAGGCTAGCTCTGCCGACAGCATCTCGGGTGCGTGGCGCAGGTGGCGCGTGATGACGGGCTCGAGCCTCGCGGCTTCGGCGTAGAACGCGCCGTGGATCAGGCGCTGGAAGACCTCGCAGCAGAGGCCGAAGAGCTGCGGTGCGGGTGATGCGTCCACAGCCAGGCGCTCCGCACATTCCAGTGCGGCGTCCGCGGGTTCAACCACCGCTCGCGCCGACAGGCGGGCCATTTCGATGGCTCCGGCAAGCGCGCCGAGCGCGCTGTCGGAGAGGGGTGCGGCGCGAAGGTGCTCGCCGGCGGCGCGGAACCAAGGCAGCGCTGCCGCCGCATCGTTTCGATCGTTCAGGGCCAGTAGGCCGCGGGCGTGACAGGAGCGGGCGAGGTCGAGCGCTGCCGAGTCCAGCGCCTCGCCTGACTCCCGGCCGAAAACCTCCGGTGCGTTGCCCCCGGTCGTGCCACGCGCATCCGCCAAGGCATTCGCCGCTGCGTAAGATCCAGCGAAAACGAGGTCGACGAAACAGCGTTCGAGCCCGCCCTCGAAGCGATGCGATGCGCACACGTCAGCGCCGTTGGCTCCGACAAATGCCTCGCGGACCGCCTTCAAACGCCCGGACGCCTCGGACGGGGCTATGCGGATCGCAGACTCAAGCGCGCCTAGTCGGCACAGATCGACGAGGTGCTCGGTCTCGCCGTCGTCCGAGCCGATCGACTGCAGGGCATTGCGCAGGGCGGACCCGGCGCGTTCGCCGAGCTCGAAATACGCCAGCGCATGTGCGGGATCCGTCGCATGATGCAGCGCGATGAAGGCGCTTCGATAGGCCAAACCACAGAGATTCGCCGGGATCGCGGCGGCGAAGTGGGCGAAACTCTCGATTGCGGTCGGTTCGGCCAGGACCGACTCGGGACGATCGAGATCGATGTCGTAAAGACGCCGGTAGCAGTCGGCCAAACGGCGGAGTTCCGCCCGCGCGGGCTCGATGTTGCCCGCGTTGACATGCTCCTTGATCAATCGCCCGGAAAAGCCGTGTGCGAGCGGCTCGTCCCAATCCAGGGCGCCGAGTCGGCGCTTTAGATAGTCCCGGTAGAGCGCCCGGTCGAGTGTCCGAGAGAGGTCGCACGACCGGGAACGACGGCAAGCAAGCGCCGTGAGATTCGTCTCAGACGCTCGGATCTCGACCTGCGTAAATCCATGTATCTCGAGCAGCCGGCGCAGCGCCGTCTCGCTGAAGAGCACCAGATGATAACCGGGGGTCAAAATCGGCAGCAGCGCGCCGGGAGACGCATCCCGATGGACACCAGCGGCATTAGGGGTGCTGATCACCAGCCAGCCGTCCGGGGCCAAGGGCGGGGTGATGTCGTCCAGAAATCGGTGTGGATCCACGACATGCTCGATGACCTCGGAGGCCAACAGTACGTCGACCGGCGCCTCGCCGCGCAAGGTCTCCGGACCGAGATAGTCTAAGGTCACCGGAAGATCCAGGAGACGTCGGCCGGCGCGCGCAAGCGGCGATGGATCGAAGCCGCGGACCTCCCAGCCGAGTGCCTCACGAGCGAAGTCCAAACCGAACCCGAAGCCGCAGCCGACCTCCGCATAACGCTTGATGCCTGCGTGATCGAACCAAAACAGGGGCTCGACCATAGTGTCGGGCGCCGCACCCTGCTCGACATAGAACTTGATGGCGCCCTGCGAGAGGGGCGCGTTGGCATCGGCATCCTCCGCCACCGCGCCGTCCTCGTAGGCCGGCGGCTTTAAACCCGGAAAGCTGAGCGTTCCACACACATCGCAGGCGTGGAGTCGCAAGAGATCTCCGGCATTGAACGGCGACGCGACCGCAAGCACCGACCGCTTTGCACCGTCCGAAAGGCAGACCGGACAGGCGAAATTTCGAGGCGAAGCCGGCGTCCAGTCAATCTTCATCCGCAATCCTCACACAAGCTTGTGGGTCGGCTCATGACTGGCCAGCCCCTGGAAACGGTAGCCCGCTATGTATCGAGCGATGCGACCGCCGACCGGTAAAAACAACCGGGTTCGGCGGAGCATCGCGCGCGCTCGGACGTTAGCGCGCAGTTACCGCGACATTGGACGCCCCCACAGTCGTTCCCCCTGCCCGGAATCGCAGAAAGAGCCGATTGTTGGCCGGATCAAACGCGATGGGCTGCCCCCTGCCGGTGGCCAGTACCGTGTAATAGACCGTTTGATTGGCAGCGACCATTCGGGTAAGACTAGTACCGCAACTCAACCAGGCACCACTCGGATTCGTTTCGCAGACCTGAAGCCCAACAGGCAAGCGGCGCCCACCATCATCGGGGCTGACCGTCACCATCCCACCGCTGCCGATGTTGACCGCAGCCACCGCGAATAGTCCGGTGCCGGTGCGACTCGGCAGCCAGACCACGCCGTCCCCGCTCTGCGTTACGCCAATGGCGAGAAGGTCGGGCGGTGCAACCGCTGCTGCAGAGAGGATGAAGGTATTGAGACCGGCCCTGCTCGGCGCCGGAGCGGTATTGTCACAGTCGAACACGAGCGCGATCTCCCTCGCCGCCATAGCCGCTGTCGGCGTGATCGCGAACACAAAGCCCTGCGTCGCCCTGGGAGCAATATCAACCGGAGTATTCGGGGCGCCGACTAGGACATTGCCCGCATTCGTCGTCTGGTAGCTGAAGGTCGCGGGGATACCGCTCGGCAAGGCCAACCTGCAACCCCTTGCAGTTGTGTTTCCGCCGTTGACGACACTGGCAAACGCCGTGGCGGTCTGCCCGATCGCCACGGCGCGAGCGTAGGGCAACACAGCGGCATTGATGTTCGCATCCCCTGCCCTCGCAGGCATCACCAGATTGTCCAGCCAGCCCGCATCGAGCCCGTGTGTGGCGCTGAAATCCTTCTGATAAGACCACCTCAGGGTATGCCGTCCCGCGGGAAGCCGATAGCTGTAAGACCGCCAACAGCTCGGGGACCATGTGCTACATCCTGATAGGCTGGCGATGGATCGGCCATCGACGGAAAAGACGATTCCATCGAAGTAGATCTCGCTGGAGACCGTCCAGTCAAACGACACAGTTCCCGCGGCAAAGGTGTCCGTAACTTCGATCGAACTGGCCTGGTTGTCGCGAATGGTCCCGGATCGCAAACTGTATCGACCTTCAGTGACCGGCGAGGTCACGATGTTCCACACCGCCCGTGAGCTCGAGGGAGTCGTGAAGCCGACAGGCCACACGCCACCCGCGGGAAATACTTCACTAGCTCCGTGCGGATCGACGAATGTTGCGGTCACCGACTTCTCGGCGTTCATCGAGAGAGTGCAAGTCGTCGCGGTTCCGGAGCAGTTTCCAGACCAACCGGAGAAGGTGTAACCGGAGGCAGGTTGGGCAGTTAGAACAACGCGGGTATTCCGCGCAAACCTAGCGCTGCAGGTCGCACCGCAATCGATACCGGCAGGTGAGCTCCTGACCATACCCAATCCTGCTTTTCCGACGGTGAGGCCAACGGAGTTGTCGGATCCGGTGAAGAGCAGCCGATTGGGGGAGCCGGTGGCCGGGTTCGCAACCTTGCCAGCGGTCGCGTTGGTGTTCAATGCGCTGGCCACTTCAGCCGGGGACGCCCCGGGATCCGTATGGAGGTAGAGGGCCGCGGCGCCGGCAACATGAGGAGCTGCCATTGAAGTCCCGTTCTTCACGCTGGTTGCCGTATCGCTCGATATCGAAGCCGAGGTGATCCCTTCACCAGGCGCGAAGAGATCCAGACAGGTGCCCCAGTTCGAAAAAGAAGCGCGCCCATCGGTGGGTGTGGTCGCACCAACCGTAAGTGCTTCCGGAGTAGATGCAGGAGAGCCGCTGCAGGCATTTTCGTTGTCGTTTCCAGCTGCGGCGACAACCGTAATGCCCGAATCGATCGCCCGCTTAACAGCTAGATTCAGCGACGCCGAATATGATCCGCCCAGGCTCATGTTTGCAACCGCAGGGAGTTGCTTGTTCGCGATAACCCAGTCGACTCCGGAAATGACACCCGACGTTAGCCCGGAACCGTTGCAGTCAAGGACCTTTACGGCAACCAACGCCACATTCTTGGCGATACCGTAGGTGTTACCGCCTACCGTGCCGGCGACGTGGGTACCGTGACTTTGACAATCGGTGTCGATGCTGTCGACAAAATTGGCGCCCCAGGTGGCCCTGCCGCCAAACTCAGCGTGCGTGATTCGGATACCGGTATCGATGATGTAGGCCGTGACGACATCGCCGCCGTTCGCGTAGAAATAGCTGTTGTTCAGCGGAAGATCACGCTGGTCGACCCGGTCCAAGCCCCAGGTTGCGGGACTTTGGACACCGTCGATGGACATCGGGACATCTTCCTCGACCAGCAGCACACGGGGATCCTTGGCGAGGGCCGCAGCCGCTTTAGCGGTCATCTCCACCGCCATGCCGGTGAGCGCGTTGCTCCACTGCGCCTGGACCTTGGCGCCATATCGCTGAGCGAGGGACCGGCTTAGGCTCGCAACCTCGCTCTCCAGGTTACCCGCCGATAGAGCGGAAACACTAAACGCCGAATCTCGAAACAACACGATGTAGCGGCCGACAGCGCCGTCTTGTGTCTCTACGACGTCAGAACCCGAAAAGTCTTTAAAAAGAAGCGGGGACGCATTCAAATCTTCCCCGGATTCCGCCGCAATGCCGGCGGCGATCAAACCTCCTGTCAAGACGAGGACCATGAGCATCCACCGAACAGATGTCTTCGTCGTCATTTTCTTACCCTCTAGATTCCATATTGGAGAGATTTCGGAGTCTGGATTCGCCTCCGAAAAAGGCATCCATCGACAACATGTATGTTCCCATGCACGGTCGAACCAGCCCAGAAACTAGGATGCCTCGCACCCGCCGCACTGTCCATCTTATCGTCAGCGGCCGACGCCGTGATAGATCGGTCTTGTGACGGCAGCCTCAACTCCGCCTGGCTGCGCTGAGCCCATCCAGGCGGTTGCCAAAACTACCCGGGAGTCTATCTGGTTAAGTTTAGGCGAGAGATCCTTGCGCACTCGAGAATGATCCGGCCCGAGAGATCGACCGGTTCCTCCAGGGACGGCTGAGACACAATCGCACTTCCAAGCAAGATCTGGCCGACGACAACGCTGTGCTGCGATGGGTAAAAGTGACCTTTTCAGCGCTTCTCGAACTCATCGACCAACCCGACTCCGCGTGCGCACTCTCCGCGCTTGACTGCATCCGAGATAAGCTGCACCAAGCCGATCGAGTCATCGGACCAGCGTTTCACGCCGCGGAGACGGCAAGAGCACGACTGACTCGAATGGTCTGTGCGGACAGCTCGACCCGTGACCGGCAAAATTCGCGTATTCAGATACTTGAGTCCGCTTTGATCCGACAACCTCGTTGCCGGCAAGATGAGCCCGCTTGTTCGGTATCTTGTCAACGGCAGGAACGACAGGCACGACTCGTGACCCTGCGGCGACTCGGCGCCCGGTGCGCACTCAACAGGCCAACGCCTCGACGGCCTCACATAGAAAATGCCCGAGAACCAGATGAAGCTCCTGAATCCTCGGCGTCTCGCGCGACGGGACCGAAAGCAGGAGATCCGCCGGCGCGATGAGGTCGGCATGTCGTGCGCCCGTCAGGAGCACGCTGAGCACGCGAGCCTCGGCGGCAGCTTCGAGCACCCTGACGATGTTGGGCGACCGCCCGCTGGTGGACAGCGCCCAGAGCACGTCGCCGGGCCGGGCCAAGGCGGTGAGCGGGCGCGAGAAGATCTCGGCGAAGGAGAAATCATTGGCCACCGCGGTCAGGGCGCTGGTATCGAACCCCAGTGCAACGGCCGGGATGGGACGGCGTGTCTTGTTGAGGAAAGGACCGATCAGCTCGCCGCTGAGGTGGGTGGCCTCGCCGGCACTACCGCCGTTGCCGCAGATGAAGAGTGTGCCGCCGTTGCGGATGGACTCGGCGGTGCGCGCCGCGGCATCGACCGTGGCGGCAAGCAGCTCGGCGTCGCCCCGGACGGCCTCGACGAGGGCTGCGGTCGCGCCGAGTCGGTCGGCAAGCATGGCAGCAAGATCTTGATGTGGGTGCTTTTTGGTGTCGTTCATGAGGACTCGGTCGACCGCATCGGCGGTGGACACCGGTATTTCGATGAAGGGCACCGACACGAAAATATGGATGACGATGTCTCGGGATGCAGACCGGCAATCCCGTTCGATGCGTTGGGTCGCATCCAACGCTGCGCCCTGGGCTCTTACAGCCGCTCAAACGCCTCTGACGGTCACCCGTGCGCGCGCGATCGTTGGGTGCGGTGGTCAAGGGCGTTGTAAAGGGCATCGCTGGAGGGCAGGTCTACTGTGCCACTACGCATGAACGCGAACAAGGGCGGTGTCGGACTGAAGTCCGATCCACACTCGGGAACGGCTACGGCGCACACAAAAAAACCGGACGCCTCGCGGCGTCCGGTCAATGGCGAGCCGACTCGGGGCACAAGGCCCGGTTGGCTTCGTTGTTTGAACAGTGTGCTCGTGTCAACTTCGGCCCGCTAGCAGCAGGTCCAGGTCTTGGTCTTATTGTGATAGACCGAGTTGACGAAGCATGTCCAGCTCTCCTCGTCTACAAACGTGTCGTTCATCCGGTGTCGGTCCGACCCGAAACCCGGATGCCGACGGATCGCGATTCAGTCGGTCGATGCTTGGGTCCCGTCGCGCTTTCCTCGCCCTTCACATCCGTGATCGGGGTAGTATTCTTTGACGTCGTCCCGGCCGATCGATGAGCTGGTTCGAGGTTAGAGACTGCCCCCTTCGCGGTCAAAACAGAATTTTGGCCTGCTTTCATAAATTTATCTTATTAGGCCGTGTCAATGACTTCGATCACGGCAGAGAATTTGGAAGATGAATCGACCACGCTTTTGGTTGACGACCGGCGCGGCCTGCGGGTTCGTCGCGGTCGCCTTGGGGGCCTTCGGGGCGCACGGTCTGCGTGACCTCGTGAGTCCGGAACGACTGGCGAACTGGGCCACCGCGACGGACTACTTGGGCCTGCACGCGCTTGCGATCCTGGCCTGTGGGCTGTGGCTGCTGCAGCGCCCCGATGATGGGCTCGTGCACCGGGCCGCGGGGGCCTTTCTGGTCGGCATCCTGCTGTTCAGCGGCAGCCTTTTTGTACTCGTGCTGACGGATCAGCGTGCGATCGGGATCATCACCCCGATCGGCGGCGTGCTCCTCCTTGTGGGTTGGGCGCTGCTCGTCGTCGGTGCCCGGGGCGCCCAGGGGCGCAGCCAAGCGGACTCCGGTTCCGGAGCGGATTGACGGCTCGTCGATGCGAATCCCGCGAATCTACGTCGACCTGCCCTTGGAGCCCGGCGCAGCCCTGGAGTTGCCGTCGGCTCAAGCCCGTCACCTCACCCAAGTTCTGCGCCTGCCGCCCGATGCGCCTTTGGTGTTGTTCAACGGCGACGGATCCGACTACCCGGCGCACCTGACTCGCGCCGACCGCGGCGCGACGCGTGTCCGGGTCGGCACGCCCGGGGCGCCGGAGCCGATCGCGCCGCTGGATATCCACCTCGCGCTCGGCGTCTCCAAAGGCGAGCGGATGGATTACGCGCTGCAGAAGTCCGTCGAGCTCGGTGTGAACCGCATGACGCCTCTGTTCACCGAGCGGAGTCAGGTCCGCCTGAGCGGCCCGAGACTCGAGCGGCGTCTCGATCACTGGCGCGGCATCCTCGTCGGGGCCTGCGAGCAGTCGGGGCGGCGACGCCTGCCGCATCTCGCCACTGCGGCATCCTATGCGGACTGGTTGATCGACCATGTAGGCGGCGGACTGCTGCTCGACCCGGGGGCGGCTCGGCCCTTGACCGCTTTGCCTGCTCCGGCGGCGAACATCACCCTGCTGATCGGCCCGGAAGGCGGGCTGAGCCCGCGCGAACGCGCGAGCGCTCGGGATCGGGGGTTCGAGGGGGTGCGCCTGGGGCCGCGGATCCTGCGGACCGAAACCGCACCGCTGGCCGCAATCGCCGTCATCCAAGCACTCTGGGGGGATCTGGGCGACTAAACCGCGTCCAGAGCGACATGCGTCGTTTTCAGTGTGCGTTTGGCTTCAGAGATATCCTCGATCCCGCTGAGACGCGGTTTAGGTGAATTTTTTAATCATTTAAACCGCGCCGGCTCCGACAATGATCGGAGCCGACGCGACCAAGCTCATCCAACAAACGACGCATACCGCGCCGGGCGCGGTTTAATCCGGTGACTCCAGATTCAGCTTGACCAAGGCATCCAAGACGGCTCCCAGGAGTTTGGTTTGTCGCGCCCGCGGCTTGTCGGAGGCCTGTCGATCGGCGATCAACCCGCGTCTGACGCTCTCCAGGTCATCGAGGATCTCGCCCACGCGACCGCAAAATTCACGCTGATCGACTGACTTGCCCCGATCGTCCACGCCTTCGCCGCTCGGCACGGTGCCCGGGTGTGGCTCGTTCGCGAGGCGATCGACAAGGTCGCGCAGACGCGCCAAGCCAAGGTCGAGTGCGTCCAAGCCGGAGACCAGTTGCGCATGGGTGATGTCCAGCTCGGAGCGACAGCGTGCGATCTCGACAATCTGCTCCAGCAAAGAGGCCGACGCCGAGATCGGATTCGCCTCCGGTGTCGGCGGCGCCGACGGGATGAGCGCAGGATCGGCTGCCGGATCCTCCGAAGGCTCCGTCGCCGGGTCGAGGAGCGCGGAGAAGGCCTGCTCAAGCTCCTCGCCGAGAGCCTGCTCCGAGCGCGCGAGCAAGTCGCCTGAATCGATGTCGTGTGAGTCGTCGACATCGGGCAGCGCCCATTCGCTCGGTGTCTCCGGCGCGGCCTCGAAGGTATCGAGCAGATCCTCGATGGGGATCTGCGGGGCAGCGCCCGATCGCGTCAAACCATCCAAAGGGACCAATGCCGACAGGCTGTCGACCTCGGCGGAGGAGGAGGTGCGCTTGAGTCCGTTCACGGACGAGGTGTCCGGCGCGTCGAGCGTCCAACCGGCCAGCCGCTCCCGATCGGAGGGCATGTCCTCGTCGATCACCTCGACAAAGAGCTCCATGAGCTCCGGAGCGATCCTCTCCTGCGCGGGGGGCGCGGCGCGGTTGAGACTCGGCACATCCGAAGACATGCCGCTCGGCGCTTCGGGTGGACTGCTCGGAGCGGAGGTCTGCTCGATTGCCCGTGCGAGCGCAATCAACGCCTGCTCGACGCACCCCGTCGGAGACGGAACCGCAAGCCCTGCGGCCACGCCAGCGCCGATCTCTCGCCGCAAACACGCCAGCGCCTCAGCCAACGGATCGAGAACGACAGCGACCGAGCGCGCATCGCGGACCCTGTCGTCTCGACGCACCCGGTCTTCACAGGCCGCCGCAAGATCGCCAGCGTCGGCCAACCCGAGCAGGCGCAGGACACCTGCGATGCGGGCGAGCATTGGCACGACCGCATCCGAGCGCGTCGACAGGTCTTCGATGCCCCGTCCGAACAACAGCTCGCTCACCCCGAGAAGCTCCCCATCCAGCTCGCGCAAGGCGGCGAGTGTCAGCTCGGCCGGCTCCATTCCGGAACCGAGCGAAGACGCTTCGGAGGCGACACCTTCATCGACACACGCTTGCAGGATCGATTCCAAGGCGAGCAGGTCGGCGGCCAGAGCCTCCAGACGCATCGACTGCTCGGTCGCCTCTGCCGACACCAGCGCCTTCACCTGGTCTGCGATCGCGGCCAGACGTGGTGCAAGCCGACGGGAATCGCTCGGATCCAGCACACCGACGACCTCGTGGAGCGCCGCGTAGGCGGCATCCAGCGCCGCCGGATCCAGGAAATCGCCGCGGTCGATCCGCTCGAGCAGCTCCTCGAGGGCGACGAGCTCGACAAGCCGCCCGTCGATGCGATCCGTGTCATCCTCAGAGGATTGCGCAGGTCGATCGCGATGCGGGCTTTGCGCCGCGCGAATCGCCTCGGACGCGCGATAGACGGCGACCAGATCGACCAGCCGGCGGTCTTCCGGCTCCAAGCCCCCCAGGAGATCCAACAGCCGCTCGATCAGCGCTCGGGCCTCGACCTCCGGCCACAGGGGCGGCTGCTGCGCAAATGGCTTCAAGACCCGATCGAGCTGCCCCATCAAGGAGCGCATACCCGCATCGCAGTCCAGCCGCCCGTCACGCAGCGCCGCCGCGAAGATCTCGGCCAGGCCGAAGAGGTCTGCCAGAACGCCGCTCCCCAGGCCGGCGTTCAATTGTCGAAACAGCTCCTCGAGCTGCGTCAAGCCGTGCGGATCCGTTGCGTCTCGATACCAGTCGACCAAACTGCGGTGAAACATCGGGCGCACCCGCAGCATCACCTCGGCAAGTGTCTGCAGGTTCGTCGTCGCACGAGACGTCTCGGCGTCGAGATCGACGGCGGCGCGCGGGTCAGCCATCGTGCAGTGCCCCGGCTACGGTATTCAACAGCTCGTCGGCCGTGAACGGCTTCGCGAGGCAAGACCGCGACCCGGCCAGTCGAGCCCGAACGCGGGCGTAAAGCCCACCGCAATCCGAGAGGATGACCACCGGCAGAGCGGCAAACCCGGGGGCGCGCTTCACGAGAGCGCAGACTTGAAAGCCGTCCAGCCGCGGCATCCCGCTATCGAGCAGCAGAAGGTCGGGGTTCACCGCGAACACCATGCCGAGCGCATCGAAACCGTCGCGCGCAACCTCGACGCGGTAACCCCGAGCGCGCAGGAGCTTGGCGGCAAAACGGCGCGCTACCGGGCTGTCGTCCGCCAACAGAATGCAGGCATCGTCTTGCGCAACGCGCGCGGCGGGCGACGCATCGGGCAAGGGATCAAGCAACAGATCCGATGCACGCGAGTCCGACGGAGCCGGAACCCTCGTCATCATCCCTGACAAGCCCCCGACCACTGAAGTACACTCGCGTGCATGTCTATCGATCTCGGCGTCGTGATGGATCCGATCGGATCCATCAACATCAAGAAGGACAGTACCTTCGCCATGCTGTTGGCTGCGCAGAGGCGCGGCTGGCCGCTGTGGTACATGGAGGTTGCGGATCTGTCGTTGCGCGACGGACGCACCCTGGCGCGGATGCGCTCGCTCGAGGTCACGGACGACCCCGCGGGTTGGTATCGTCTCGGGGCCGAGATCGAGCGCCCGCTCGATGCGCTGGGCGCGGTGTTGATGCGCAAGGACCCGCCGTTCGACATCGAGTATATCTTCACGACCTATCTCCTCGAGCAGGCCCACGCGGCCGGCTGTTTGGTCGTCAATCACCCGCGCAGTTTGCGCGACGCCAATGAAAAGGTCTTCACTGCGGCCTTTCCTCAGTGTACACCGCCCACCCTGATCACGCGCCGCGCCGCGCCGATTCGGGACTTCCATCGCGAGCACGGCGACATCATCCTCAAGCCGCTCGACGGCATGGGCGGGGCCTCGGTGTTTCGCGTGCGCACGGACGACCCGAACCTCAGCGTCATCATCGAGTCGCTGACACTGCACGGCCGACGCTACTGCATGGCCCAACGCTTCATTCCGGAGATCCGCGACGGCGACAAGCGGATCCTGATGGTGGACGGCGAGCCCGCGCCCTATTGTCTCGCGCGCATCCCCGCGCCGGGCGAGACGCGCGGCAACCTCGCGGCCGGAGCCTCCGCCGAGGCTCGACCCTTGACCGAGCGGGATCGCTGGATCGCCGCACAGGTGGGTCCGGAGCTGCGCGCACGCGAGATCCTCTTCGCCGGCCTGGACGTGATCGGGGACTTCCTGACCGAGGTCAACGTCACCAGCCCGACCTGTATCCGCGAGATCGATGCCGCCTACGGGACCGACATCGCGGGTGATCTGATGGACGCGATTCAGGCCCGAGTCATGCGTCGCACCTGAGACCTTGCCCACCGGTCACCCAAACCGCTCGGCCTCGCGAGCGACCGCGACCGGCAACCCATTCCCGGAGGTGTCCGTGCTGTATTCATCCTCCCGCCCCGACCGGCCTCGGCGCGTGCCCCTATTGTGTGCGGTCGCGGCGACCCTCTTCGGACTCGCCGCCTGCGGACAAGAGACCCCGGTCACCACCATCCGATTCGACGCCTTCGGAGGCCTGGTCGATCTGAGCCTCGTCGGCGTCGACCGGCAACAGGCCCAACAGGCGGCATCCCTGGTCCAGCAGGACTTCGCCTTCCTGCAGGACGCATGGCATTCCTGGCAACCCGGTCCGATGGGACGGGTCAATCAGATGCTGCTGACCGAGGAGCCTTTCGTGGCCCCCCCGTCGACCATGCCGTTGGTTCGCCTGAGCAAGGACTTCGAAGAGCAAAGCGGCGGACTTTTCAACCCCGCCATCGGCTATTTGATGGATCTCTGGGGATTTCATGCCGACGCGGTACGCAGCCGCCCGCCGCCCCCCGCACAGCACATCGAACGTTTGGTCGCGGCAGCGCCCGGGATGAGCCAGATCGATATCGAGGGGCTCGAGCTGCACGGCCACAACCCGGCCATCAAGCTGGATTTCGACAGCATCGCCAAGAGCCATGCCATGGATCTTGCCATCGAGCACCTACGTGAGCTCGGGATCAAGAGCGCACTGATCAAGGCCGGCGGCGAGGTCCGCGTGATCGGCGATCGCAGCGGCCAGCCCTGGCGGATCACGATTCGTCGACCCAGCGGTTCAGGGGTGCTCGCCATCGTGCCGATGGGGGGCGACGAAAGCCTCGTCACCAAGGCCGACTACGACCGGAACTTCGTGTTCAAGGGCGAGATCTACCACGCAATCATCGATCCGCGAACCGGCTCGCCCGCGCGCGGCACCCGCTCGGTGACCGTTCTGCATCGGGATGCGACCACCGCGGCGGCGGCGGCCACGGCCATGTTCGTCGCCGGACCGACCGATTGGGAGACGGTGGCGCGCGCGATGGACATCCGCTATGTCCTGCTCGTCGATGCCGAAGGCACACTGCACATGAACGCAGCAATGGCCGATCGGATCGAATTGGTCGACACAGGTGCTCGGATCGCGCCTTGATGAGTGCGTAGGATGGGTAGAGCGTCAGCGAAACCCATCCTCCAAACCTTGATGAATGCGGAGGATGAATAGAGCGTCAGCGAAACCCATCCTCCAAACCGCTGTGTTCTCGGGTTTCGGTCCGATGCCCTTGGCGCGGACTGGATGGGTTTCGCTTCGCTCTACCCATCCTACGAATTTCGGTTGTTTGTGAGCCGCTCCCAAGGACTCACCGACGTGTCGGGGCGACTTAAGCCGCCTCTACAGCTCCGACATTTCAGGGCCGGACGGGTAGAGCCGCGCGAAGCACAACCAACCGTCGGCGGACGTTTTGCTTCCTAGCGTCAGCACAACCTACGACGGCGGCATTTTCTGGAAATCGATCCACATTCATGCCCACCCGCTCGCCCGATCCGCTGATGCAACGCACGCTCCTCGCGACGCCCCGTCACGACTCCTCGGGCTTGACCCTCACGATAGCCCTGTTGGCCGCCACACTGCTGCATGTCAGTGCGATCACCCTCGTCTCCTTCGAGCCACCCCGAACCGAGGCGAGCGGCGTCGCGGAATCGGCGCTGGAGATCTTGATCTTGCGGGACGCCGGTCGGGGTTCGGCATCTCCGGACGCAGCCCTCTCGCGGATCGATCGTTCTGGCGCGTCGTCCAGCGGAAATGCCGTCTACGACGACCCGAACGCGATCGTCTCGGAAGACATCGAGGCGACCGAGCCTCCGACACCCATCCCAGAGACGCGGATCGAGTCGGTCGAAGAGTCGACTGTCGAGCCGGAGCCGGAGACCGACACATCGGCCGATCGAGACCCGGCCGTCACGGAGCCGCCACCGAGCAGGCTCGATGCAGACGCCGTCGATGCGCCACTCGAGCCGATCGATGTCGAGACGATTTCTCCGGACCCGACGGAGATCACTGAGCCGCCCGCGCTGGACCTCGAGACGCTCGCACGCGTGGAGCCTCCGCCCGAACCCGCACCCGAGATCCAACCCGAGCCACTCCCTCCTCCCGACCCGCTGGCCGCGCGGGAGATCCCCGCCCGGGAAACAGCGGTCGACGCGGCTACGATCCTCGCCAGCCGCGGCGAGGAAATCGATCGACTCACGGCCAACCTCCAGGCCAAGACCGCCGCCTATGCAAGCCGCGTCCGGCGCAAGTCGGTGAGTGCGAGCACGCGGGAGTTTCGGTATGCGAGCTATCTGGGCGCCTGGGCGCGCAAGGTGGAGCGCATCGGCAACCTCAATTATCCGCAAGCAGCCCGAGATCAACGCATGTTCGGCAGCCTGATCCTGCATGTCGCCGTGCGCTCGGACGGCAGCGTGGAGCAGATTCGAGTCGTGCGCTCGTCGGGTTACGACCTGCTCGACGAGGCGGCCGTGCGGATCGTGGAGCTTGCAGCGCCCTACTCCCCCTTCCCGCCCGACATCGCCGCGGAGACGGACGTGCTCGATATCGTGCGAACCTGGCAGTTTTTGCGCGGCGGGGGGTTGGGTTGGGAGCAGTGAGCAGGGGCAGCGCGACGAGACACCTTCGCGCATCGCATCGATCGGAGAGTCTATAGACAGGCCTTCACCCCGACGAAGGGCTTCAGGTGTTTTCCGTGAAATTCTTTAGACCCACCGTGGGTCGGGCTTGAGCCCGACAAGGACGCCGCAGGAGGGCGATACCGCCGAGTCGGACTTAAGTCCGACCCACACTGCGTCGATGACAAGATTCTCCGGAAATGGCCGAACGCGCCGGGTATCGGGAGCACCGACCGAGACCAGACCCCAAAAAGCCGCCGGCTCCTTGCGGAACCGGCGGCGTTTCCAGCGACGGAGAGGATCAGCCGCGCCGACGGCGCTGATGCCAACCCGCAAGCAGGCCGAGTAGACCGGTCATCGCCAAGAGGCCGTAGGCGCTCATGGTCGGGATGGCGACAGGGGGAGGCAGATCCTCGAAGGTCACAATCACACCGTCACCGATGGTGACAATGGCGGCCGGTGCGAACCCGTTCGCCGGCGTGGGCTGATCCGGGTCGGTGTAGGCTTTCGCGCTGTAGGTTACACTCTCGACAACCGTGTTGGTAACGGTGAAGGTCGCAACGCCGTTGATCAAGGGAGCCGTACCGGAGGCACCGACGGAGGGCGCTGAGGACCGGATTGTTGTCGGGAGTTCCACCGGGGTAATCACGGTCGTCGCGCTGTCCGCGGACAGAACTACGGATCCAGAGAGCGGATTTTCGTCCTCATCCAGAACCGTGACCGCGATCGTCGCCGAAGTTGTGCCATCGGCAGGTACATTGACCGGGTCTGAGCCGCCGTCGACGGTGATGCCGGAGAGTTCCCGATCGGGATCGGAAACCGTGAAGGCCAAGGTGACCCGGCCGGCGGCGCCATCTGCTCGCGAATTATTCACCGTGGATCGACCGCCGCCACCACCGCCAGGGGCCGAGCCGGCAACCGCTTCGTCGACTATTCTGCCGGCACCCTGCCCTCCTGCACCACCCGGAGTTGCCCCGGTACCGCCTTCCCCCCCGACCCCGGCCGCTGTCACTGTACCATTGCCGCCGTTGCTGCCGTTGCTGCCGGAGCCGGCACCACCACCACCTCCGCCGCCGCCGCCGACTGTCGCGCCATTACCTCCACGACCTCCGGCATAACCGATTGCACCGGTAATCGTGCACGCCGCGCCGCCATTACCACCGGTCGCGGAACTACCCACACCAGTGCCGCCCGCTGCACTGACCAGCGTTTCGGCACCGGAAACGACGCTTGATGCGCCACCGTTACCCGATGCCGAGTTTCCGCCGGCGCCGATTGTAATCGCGAGGTCGTCGCCCGGCTGGACCGGGACTTCGAGGTTGCCGCAGAATGAACCGGCACCACCGCCGCCGCCGGATCCCACGCTGCGGGCTCCACCCCGGCCACCTCCGCCCCATGCCTCGAAGCTGACTTTAAACACATTGGCAGGAACCGTACAGGTTCCCGCTGAAGCGACACCCGGGACGCAGTCGGCAGCAAACACCGCCCCGGATAAGAAAAATGACGGCGCAAGCAGCAGTCCGGTCAAAGGAAGGGCCAAACGAATTCGCATGAGCAATGACTCCCTGTAATGTTGACGAGCACGTGACACTATCGAGATACCCGCACCAAGGCATCAAAAAACGGCGGTGTCTCTATGAACTGGACTCAAGCGAATCCCCGAAACCGCCCGGAAAATCGCCGATCGCGATTTGGCCCGGACCGCCCCGAGCCTAACGGACTCTGTACTCGACCAATCTGAAGACCAGGCGAGCCTCGCATCCAAACCAACGATCCGCTAAACGACCATTCGGCTGCGACAGCAACCCCGGCCGCAAACAGTCGCGTCAAGGACACGGATGTAGTAAATGCGCAACGCTGCACACATGCGACGGAGCCTAGCCGATGCATGCCCGAATTTCAACGTTAGGGAAGCAGAAAATACCCCATTTCAATCGATCGGCGGGGCGAATTGAGCTCGGTGCCTCGTGCGCCTGCAGCTTTAAAGCAGCTTGCCGGCGGCGATGATCAACGCAGCGATGGTGGTGATAAAGCCAATCAACCACAGAAAATGGCGATCGTTGCGTTTGATCAGCTCGTCGAATCGGCGGTCGACCTGCTCGAAACGTTTGTCGATCTGCTCGAAACGTCTCTCGACTTGTTCAAAGCGCTTGTCGATTTGCTCGAAGCGCTTCTCGACTTGCTCGAATCGCTTCTCGACCTGCTCGAACCCTTGGCGCATCAGCTCGCGCTGATGCTTAAGCTCCTCCTCGACCCGCACCATGCGTTCGCGCAGCTCGATCTCATACACTGCGGGCGGCTTGCCGAGCGAGACCTCGACGAGCCACTCGCCGAGGTGCTCCTTGATGAACGCGATATCTTCTCTGGCCAGTGCCATGATCCAAAACTCCTCGGGGCTTACCCCCACCATCGACGCACCGGTCGATGCGTGCAAACTCACAGGAGAACGCCGACGTCCGTTGCGGACCCTCGAGCCCATAAACACGGTTTGTTGCGCAACCCTACCCCGGACATCCGGTTGCCGCAAGACCATCCTCGGACTTGCTTGAGATCTCCCCGACCGGGATACTAACGCCATGTCCTTCAGCACCTCGCTTACCAACCACTTCCTGATCGCGATGCCGGGTCTTCAGGATCCGAATTTCTCGCGAACGGTGACCTATGTCTGCGAGCACACCGATCAGGGCGCCATGGGTATCGTCATCAACCGCCCGCTCGACGTCAGGCTCGGCGAGCTATTGGACCAGCTCGAGATCGTTGCGTTGCGCCCAAACGTGGAGCAGATCCCGGTCTACCAGGGTGGACCCGTCCAGACCGATCGGGGTTTCGTGCTGCACACCTCCGGGCCGACCTTCGACTCGACCCTGAGCATCACATCGGATATCAGCGTCACCACCTCGCGCGACGTGCTGGAAGCCATCGCCTCGGGCGAAGGTCCGGAGCAGACCCTGGTCGCCCTGGGTTACGCCGGCTGGGGCAGCGGTCAGTTGGAGCAGGAGATGAGTGCCAACGCCTGGTTGAGCGGTCCGGCCAGTGACGAGATCATCTTTCGGATGGATCCGAGTGCCCGCTGGCTCGCCGCGGCGCAACTGCTGGGGGTCGATCTAAACCTACTCAGCGGCGAAGCCGGGCACGCGTAGAGCGCGTCCGCACGGGCATCCATCGGATCGAGCACGTTCGAGCACCGCATGACCACCCTACTGGGCTTCGACTTCGGTCCGCGCAAGATCGGTATCGCGGTCGGCCAGACCATCACAGGCTCGGCCACGCCTCTCGTGACGCTTCGCAGCCGCAACGACAAGCCGGATTGGGACGGTATCGCCGCCTTGGTGCGCGAGTGGCAACCCGAGGCATTCGTTGTGGGGCTGCCCTTTACGATGGACGACAAGGAGGTCGAGTGGTCCGCGCAGATCCATCGGTTCGGGCGCCAGCTCGAAGGACGCTTTCGCCTCGCGGTGCATCTCATCGACGAGCGCCTGACCTCGATCGAAGCACGACGGCAGCTCGCGGAGGCATCGCGCGGACGATCCGCGGATCGAGATGCCGTCGATGCGGTTGCCGCCGCCCTGATCCTGGAAACCTGGCTGTGCGAGCATGGCGCCGGGTAGAGTGGAAACACGTAGGATGGGTAGAGCGAAGCGAAACCCATCCACCCCGCGCCAAAGGCATCAGACCGAAACCCGGCAACCCGGCGGTTTGGAGGATGGGTTTCGCTGGCGCTCTACCCATCCTACGCCTTGAACACCGTGTTGACCTGTTTCTGAAGCATCACTCCGCCCCACCGGCCACTCACCACACACGCATCCCGACCATCAAGCACCCAACCCCGAGCATTCCTCAGTGATCAATTCCGAGATCTGGAAAGACAGCGCCGAGATCGACGGCATCATCGGCCGAATGGCCGACGAGCTGGGCTCTCTTATCGCCGAGCGCGCCATCGAAGCCCCGCTGATGATCGGCATCCATACCGGAGGGGTCTGGGTTGCGGATCAGCTACACGAGATGCTGGAGCTGGCCGAACCGCTCGGCCATCTGGACATCTCCTTTTACCGCGATGACTTCACTCGCATCGGGATGCATCCGCAGGTGCGCCCCTCGTATCTGCCGGTCGGGATCGACGACCGTCACCTGATTCTGGTGGACGATGTCCTGCAGAGCGGTCGCACCATCCGCGCCGCCCTGAATGTCCTGTTCGACTACGGCCGGCCGGCCTCGGTCATCTTGGTCACCCTTTCCGAGCGCGACGGGCGCGAGCTGCCGATCGAGCCGAACGTCGTCGGCCTGCATGCCAAGCTCGAGCCGGGCGAGCAGATCAAGCTCAGCGGACCGCACCCGCTCGTCCTGCTGCGCGGTCAAAGCGCAAAAACGACGGCGTCCAAGACCGATCGGGCATCGGTCGCGCGCCCGACCAAGAGCGCCAAGGGCGAGGCCCGCCGATGAAGACAGGCCATCAGCAGCTCGACGGCCAGGGCAACCTCAAGCACTTTTTGACGATCGAAGGGCTGAGTCGAGCGCTCTTGTCCGAGATCCTGGACCGCGCCGAAGGCTTTCTCGGGGTGACACAGCAGGCGGTCAAGAAGGTCCCGCTGTGCCGCGGCAAGGTCATCGCGAATCTCTTCTTCGAGACCAGCACTCGCACCCGAACGACCTTCGAGCTGGCCGCCAAACGACTCTCCGCGGACGTGCTCAACCTCAACATCTCCACCTCGGCGACCGCCAAGGGCGAGACCTTGCTCGACACCTTGCGCAACCTCGAGTCGATGCAGGTCGACATGTTCGTCGTGCGCCACCCTTCGAGCGGCGCGGCTCATTTCATCGCCGCCCATGCAGCACCGTACGTGAGCGTCATCAATGCCGGGGACGGGCGCTATTCGCATCCCACCCAGGGGATGTTGGACATGTTCACCATCCGCCGCCACAAGGGGGACTTCGCGAACCTTCGCGTGGCCATCGTCGGCGATATCCTGCACTCGCGGGTCGCGCGCTCCCAGATCCTCGCACTCAACACGCTGGGTGCGGCCGAGGTAAGGGTCATCGGCCCGCGCACCCTGATTCCGGCATTCGCCGAAGAGGCGCTCGGCGTGCGGGTTTTTCACGATCTGCGCGAGGGGATCCGCGATGTCGACGTCGTCATCATGTTGCGCCTGCAACGCGAGCGCATGACCAATGCGCTCCTGCCGAGCGAGCACGAGTACTTCCAGCTCTATGGCCTCACCGAAGAGCGCCTCGGCGTGGCTCATCCCGAGGCCATCGTGATGCATCCCGGGCCGATCAATCGCGGGGTCGAGATCGAGTCACAGGTCGCCGACGGGCCCCGCTCGGTGATCCTCGAGCAGGTCACCAACGGAATCGCGATCCGCATGGCCGTCATGTCCATGTGTATCGGCACCCAGAACATCGCCATGCAGGCGGACGTGAAGACGGATGGTGAGCCCAATGGCTGAGGTCGAGCACATCAGCATTCGCGGCGGTCGACTGATCGACCCGGCCAACCGGATCGACCGGGAGATCGACCTGCATCTTGCCGACGGGCGCGTGCTCGCGATCGGCGAGGCGCCAACCGGGTTTCAACCGGAGCGCGTTCTCGATGCGCGGGGGCTGATCGTGTGCCCCGGTTTCGTGGACCTCAGCGCCCGGCTGCGCGAGCCCGGTCTCGAGCAGAAAGCGACGATCGCGAGCGAGACTCGAGCGGCAGCAGCGTCCGGGATTACGACGCTCTGTTGCCCACCCGACACCTCGCCCGTCATCGATACACCGGCCGTCGCACAATTGATTCGGCAGACCGCACAGCGGCTCGGCTTCGCGCGCGTCGTGCCGGCCGGCGCCATGACCCGAGACCTCGACGGCAAACAGATCACCGAGATGGCTGCGCTCAAGCTCGCCGGCTGTCGGGTGTTGAGCCAGGCGGATCGGCCGATCCGCAGCGCCCAGGTGCAGCGACGTGCGATGGAGTACGCCGCCACCTTCGGACTGACGCTCTTCCTGCATCCGCAAGACCCGGACCTGACCAGCGGCGGCTGTGCACACGAAGGCCGCGTGAGCGCCCGGCTGGGGCTTCCCGGCATCCCGGAGGCCGCCGAGACGGTCGCCGTTGCCCGCGATCTCGCATTGGCCGGCCAGACCGGCGCACGCATCCATTTCCGCGGTCTCTCGACCGCACGGGCGACCGTGATGCTGGCGGCCGCGCGCGGCCGCGGCGTTCAGGCGAGCGGCGACGTCGCCATCCACCAACTCTTCCTGACCGAAGAGGACCTGGACGGCTTCGACGCCAATTGTCACCTGGTACCGCCCCTGCGCACCCGGGCGGACCGCGATGCCCTGCGTCATGCGCTCGCGGCCGGCGAGATCGGCGCCATCTGCTCGGACCATCAGCCGCACGATGCCGATGCCAAGCTGCTGCCCTTCCCCGAGACCGCGCCCGGCATCTCGGGGCTCGAGACCCTGCTGCCGCTCGCGCTGCGACTGGTCACCGAAGGCGTGCTCGATCTGCCGGGCGTCATCGCCCGACTCACCCTTGGTCCTGCCGAGATCTTGGGTCTCGACCTTGGACATCTCTCGCCCGGGGCGGCGGCGGATGTCTGCATCTTCGATCCGAACGACTGCTGGATACCGACCCCGGAGACACTCCTGAGCCACGGCGAGAACAGCCCCTTTCTCCACACGCAGATGCACGGGCGCGTCATGGCGACGGTGCTGGATGGACGCATCGTTTTCGAGCGGGCGAGCGGTCGTTGATCGAGACAAGGCGCGTAACGGAGCGCGCTCAACCGCCGGCTTGGAGCGCCTCCGGGTTCAAGACGTGCATCGTCTCGTCGCCCATGCCCATCACCAAAACGCCGCGGCGCGTCGCACGACGTACGACGCTCGCGTCCGGATAGAGGCTCGCCAGGACTCCGACGGCGCGACGATCGGCATACTCGGGGAAGACACGGGGGATCTCGGCGAGCCGTTCGAGAATGCCCTCGACATGCGCATCCGTCAGGCGTGACTTGGTCTCGTTGACCAAGACCACCTCCGGGCAGACCAGCAGCGCATCGTACTCGCGCGTCTCGCCCCCGAAGCGGCGCACGACGCGGACCCCGAACAGATCCGCCACGGGACAGGAGAAGAGCTCGGCCGCCACCCGCGGAAGATTGGGCGCTACGATATCCTCGACCAGCGTGCCGAGGCGATTGGCGAGATCGCCCCATTGCTTGTTCATGCTCCGACGCTCGCGCTGGCTCTCTTCCTTGAACGTAAGCATCTCGTCCTTGAACTCGCGCATCTCGTCCTTGAATTCGAGCATCTCCTCGGACAGACGGGCCAGCGACATCTCGGTGCGCATCGCCTGGTAGCTCAGCTCCTTCATGTACTCCCGCAGGGTGTCGACCTCTTGTTTAAGTGCAGCGTGTCCCATGATGATGACCCTCCAACGCAATCCGGTTGATCTCGTGAAAGCATAAACCCAAAAGGAGTGGCGAGGAGTGAGTGGTGAGTGGTGAGTGGTGAGTGGTTTGAGTCTCGAAGGGAAGACCCCGGACCTCGCCGCCTACTCGCTTCTCGCTCCTCGCCTCGAAACTTCAGTGCCTTCCGGCTAAACCGCGTCCAGAGCGAGATGCTCACTTTCGAGTGAGTTCGAAGTTTGGTGAATCCACGACCCTTAGCGGGGACGCCGTTTACAATTTTATATTTTTTAATACTTTAAACCGCGCCGGCTCCAGCGGCTCTGAAATCCGCCGGGGCCGATCCCATCCAAAAACATCGCGTACTGCACTGAGCGCGGTTTAGACTCGTCGCATCCTCTCGCCTGGAGCCCATCTTGCCCTCGACCTCGACTCATCCTTTCCCGGATTTTTCCCGCGCCCGTATCCTGGTGGCGGGCGACCTGATGCTCGACCGCTATTGGAGCGGCGCGACGCGTCGGATCTCGCCCGAGGCCCCGGTGCCGGTGGTGCACGTCGCGCGGGTGGACGACCGCCCGGGCGGTGCGGCGAACGTCGCGCTGAACCTGGCCGCGCTGGGCTGCCATGTCACCCTGACGGGCGTGACGGGCAACGACGAAGCGGCCGATGTGCTGGCCGCACGACTCGATGCGCACGGTATCCGTACCCGAGTGCACAGACGCGCGGATGTGCCTACCGTCACCAAGCTGCGGGTCTTGAGCCAGCATCAACAGCTGATCCGCTTGGACTTCGAAGCGCCCTTGACGCCGCTCGCCGACGACCCGCTTCCGGCGCTGGTCTGCAATGCGCTCGATGCTTGCGATCTGCTGGTGCTTTCGGACTACGCCAAAGGGACGCTGGCCGACCCGCAGCGTCTCATCGCGCTGGCGCTGGCGGACGGCAAACCCGTGCTCGTGGACCCCAAGGGACTGGATTTCACGCGCTACCGTGGTGCCACACTCCTGACCCCGAACCGGGCCGAGCTGGAAGCGATCGTCGGTGTCTGCGCCGACGATGTTGCCCTGATCGAGCGGGGCCAGCGGCTGCGTGCCGAGCTCGACCTGGAGGCGATGCTGATCACGCTCGGCGAGCGCGGCATGCTGCTGCTGCGCCCGGACAGCGAAGCACTGCACCTGCCCACACGGGCCCGCGAGGTCTTCGACGTGACCGGTGCCGGCGACACCGTGATCGCGACCTTGGCCGCCGCGCTGGGCGCGGGCGTCGCACTCGACGAGGCCTGCGCGCTGGCCAACTGCGCGGCCGGTCTTGCGGTCGGTAAACTGGGCACCGCGACGGTCGCCGCGCGCGAGTTGGAGCGCGCTTATCAGGGCAGCGAATGGCATACGGTGCTGGACCAGGAGGCATTGGTCGACGCGGTCGAGGCCGCGCGCGCTGCCGGCGAGCGAATCGTCATGACCAACGGCTGCTTCGACCTCCTGCACGAGGGCCATGTCGCCTATCTGCAGCAGGCCAAACGGCTCGGCGATCGCTTGATCGTGGCGGTCAACGACGATGCCTCGGTGAGCCGACTCAAAGGCCCGGAGAGACCGATCAACGGCATCGAGCAACGCATGGCCGTGCTCGCCGGTCTCGCCTCGGTCGACTGGGTCTGCGCCTTCTCCGAGGACACGCCCGAGGCACTCATCTGCCGGGTCAAACCGGACCTGCTGGTGAAGGGCGGGGACTACCGGCCGGAGGAGATCGCCGGGGCGGACTGCGTGCATGCCAACGGCGGTGAGGTGCGCGTCCTGGATCTGGTGCCCGGGCGCTCGACCACGCGCATCCTGAGCACACTCCAAGGCACGATCCGGGCTGCCGCGCCGCAGACCTGAGCCCGTGCAGACGCGCCGACCCGTAGCGCACACCGAGACGACCCCTCGCCGATGACCCGACGCCTCTACACGTTCCTGCTGCGCCTGCTGCTGCCGTTCGCGCTCCTGCGCCTGTATTGGCGCAGCCTCAAGTCACCTGCCTATCGGCGGCGGGTGCGCGAGCGACTCGCGCTCGGCCCGGCAGGACCGGCAACGCAGGTCTGGATCCATGCCGTCTCGGTCGGCGAGGTCCAGGCCGCGGAGCCTTTGATTCGGCGCCTGATGGAACATGACCCGCCGCTGTCCATCCTGGTCACGACCACCACACCGACCGGCGCCGAGCGGCTGCGCGAGCGCTTCGGCGACGGCGTGGCGCACCGCTACACTCCCTACGATCTTCCCGGAATCCTCGACCGCTTTCTGGACCGAACGACCCCGGCGCTGCTGATCGTCATGGAGACCGAAATCTGGCCCAACACCCTGGCGGCCTGCGCAAGACGCGGCATCCCGGTGATCCTGGCGAACGCGCGGCTCTCGGAACGCTCCGCGCAGGGCTATCGGCGGCTCGCGCGCCTCACACGCGAGACGTTGCAAGGCTTCGACCTAATCGCTGCCCAAGCGGAGCCGGATGCCCGGCGCTTCATCGCACTGGGGACCGATCCCGAGCGGGTCCAGGTGACGGGCAGCATCAAGTTCGACCTGCGCCAACCCGCGAGCCTGCTCGATCAAGCCGAAGCCATGCGTCGCACCTGGGGTGTGCAGCGCCCGGTGTGGGTCGCAGCCAGCACCCATGAGGGGGAAGACGGGCCGATCCTCGCGGCTCACCAACGCATTCGAACAGTCTTGCCCGAGGCCCTGCTGGTGCTGGTTCCGCGCCATCCGGAACGCTTCGATCGCGTCGCCGAGCTGGTGACACGGCAGGGGTTGACGCTGGCCCGTCGCAGCCGCCCGGAGCCCTGCACACCAAGCACGGCGGTCTTTCTCGGCGACACCATGGGAGAGCTTCCGGTCTTTCTCGCCGCTGCCGACGCGGCCTTTATGGGCGGCAGCCTGGTGCCCACGGGCGGTCACAACCTCTTGGAGGCCGCGGCCTCGGGCGTCCCCGTCGCCATCGGCCCGCACCACTTCAACTTTGCAGCCATGACGGAGCTGCTGTGCACCGAAGAAGGCGCGATGGAGGTCGCCGACACCGAAGCGCTGGCGCGACTCATGATCTCTTGGCTGAGCGACGCCACCGAGCGGGCGCGCATCGGCGAGAACGGCCGTCGCATCGTCGAGGCGAATCGCGGTGCACTCGATCGGCTCATGACGCTGATCGAAGCCCGCTTGCCGAAGATGCGAGGGAACGATCCGTGATCGGCCGCCCCGGCGATTCAATCCGCTGCTTTGAACAGTGACAACAGCTCTCGGAATTGGGCGTCGGTCGAGTCCCCGAGCCATTCGAAGCCGACCGACTCGGTGCAGACGACTTGGGTCCCGGCATGGCGCATGCGATCCAAGACGTTCTGTTTGAACACCGACTTCCGCGAGATGATGGCATCGGCCGGAACAAAAACCTGATATCCCCAGCGCTGGAGCCCGGAGACGGTCTGGACGATACAGATGTGTGCCTCCATGCCGACGACGATCAGCTGACGCCGGTCCGGATGGGCGGAGATGTTGCGCTCGAATCCGGGCGCGGTGCAGCAGGAGAACGCTGTCTTCTCGGTCGGCTCGGCACCCTCGGGCATGTTGTCGCGGATGCTCGCCATGACCGGTCCGAGCCCTTTGGAATTGTGCTGGGTCGCGATGACCGGAATACCGAGGATCTTGGCGGCGGAAACCAGCCGATTGATGTTCGCGACGACCAGATCCAGCTCTTCGGCCGGCATTGCATGCGCCAGACGCTCCTGGGCATCGATGATCAGAAGCTGGGAAAAGGCCCTCTGACAGAGCGGCATCTGCGCTTGATGGGTACTCATGGCGTGTCCTCGCGAGATTGTTATTGGATCGCACGTGGCAGAAATCGCCCGTGGCACAGGGGAGTGTGCGTCAGTTTCCCGACGTGAATCAAGGAAAAAGCAGCGCCGCGCCCGAGCCGCCCGTGGGCAAGGACGGGCTGCAGATCAGTAGACCGGCATCGCGGGATCCAGATCACGCGCCCATGCCGCAACGCCGCCGTCGAGATTGGCCGTACGCGTGAAGCCCTGCTGTTCGAGGAACCGCGCGACCTGATAGCTGCGAATGCCGTGATGGCAGATCACGACGATCTCGCGATTCGGATCCAAGCGTGCCAATGCCCCCGGGATCTGTCCCATCGGAATGGATAGGGATCCCTCGATCCGACAGATCCGAAACTCCCACGGCTCGCGGACATCGAGCAAGATCGGCGGCTCGCCGTCCGCCGCCAACAATTGCGCAACCTCTCCAGGCCCCATTCGACGCATCACCAGCCCCCGTATTCAGCCAGGCCCGCACCGGCATAGGTTTCCGAGGCTCGACCTGCCGGACTCGGAAGGCACCGGCCGGCCCGGGAAACACGCCATGAATCATCCGATCGTTTCTTGACATTCTCCTGAACCGCGTCCGCTGCAACGCCCGTTGACTCGGACAACACCAAGCCCAAACGCAAGCCCCGCATCACACACCGAACGCGGTTCAGCGCGGTTCAGAATTCGAACTCGTTCGCCTCGGCGGCATTCTTCAACGCAAGCGTCGAGGTCTCGAACAGTCCCTCTCGGCGAAAATCACGCTCGCCGACACGGGTTAGGAGCAGGGCCTCCATCACGGGCTCCACACCAAGGATACAGAACAGACGCCCGCCTTTAGCCAATTGCCCCTGAAGCAGCGGCAAGGCGGCCTCGGTGGGCATCGATCCGGTGACTGCGATGACGTCGAACGGCCCACCCTCGACGGGCTCGCTCAGCGCGTCGCCCGTGCGGATCTCGATCGACTCGAGCCCCAAGCCGGCCAAACGCGCACGCGACTCGTCCGCCAAAGCGGCATCGATCTCGACCCCGATGACACGCCCCCCCAAGCGATCGAGACAGGCGCTTACATAACCCGTCCCCGCACCGATCTCCAGCACCCGCTCGCCGGCCTGCACGTCCAGCGCTTGAAGCATGCGCCCCACGACCTTCGGCGCCAGCATGCAGGCGCCCTCGCCGATCGGGATCTCGATATCGGCATAGGCGAGACCCTGATAGGCGTCGGGAACGAACGCCTCGCGTCGAATCTCCGCCATCGCCTCGAGGACCCGGTCGTCCAGGACGTCCCAGGGGCGAATCTGCTGTTGAATCATATTGAAACGCGCGCACTCGGCGGTGATATCCATCGGAATCGAGTCCTCGTCTTCGTGTTCTGGGCGACCTGGAAGCCTACTGAGTTTGGGCGGATCGAGCAACCGGGGATGGTGGCGAGAGCTGGGCGCTGGCGGCCGGCGGTTGAGCGCGAGCATCGGCCGCGCATGAGGCCAAGCCAACGTCTGGTTACTCGAGCACACGCGCATAGCCCTCGCTGCGCACGCCTCGGAGCAGTGAGTCGACCTCATTCGTGGAGATGCCGAGCATCTGCAGCGCCTCCGCCCCCAGGCGCAGGCTGCTCTCGATCGCCTCCGGGTAAGCCAGCGTCGCGCCGGCGCGAATGAGACTGCCGCAGGCCTCCAGGTCCCGCGCGCGGGCGATCACGGGCACCTTCGGATAGGCCGTGCGGATATGCGAGACGGCCCGCAAGGCGGTCGGTCCGTGATCGATAGTCAGGATCACCAGTGCCGCCTTGTCGATTTGGACGGCCTCCAAGAGCTCCACATCGCCGATATCCCCGAAATAGACCGCGCGACCGTCCCGCTCGCCACGCTCGACGTGGACGGGGTTGGTATCGAAGGCAATGAAGGCGATGTTGTTGGCCTCCAAGAGGGTCGCGACCGTATGACCGACGCGCCCGTAACCCGCAATTACGACCCGCCCCGCCTGACCCGCGGGGACCGCCGGGTACTCGAAGCTCATCGGAGCCGCCGTTGGAGGCGCCGCGCAAAGACGTCGCCGAGCCGCACCAATAAGGGCGTCAGCAGCATGCTGACCGAGATGACGCTCACCGCGATGACGAATGTGGCATCGTCGATGACTCCGAGCGCCTTGGCCGAGCCGAAAAGGACAAAACCGAACTCCCCGCTCTGAGCCAGCATGAAGGCGACGCGCGTCGCCGTGCCACGCGCCAGTCCGAAGGCCATGCCGATCAACAGGAGTACGACCAGCTTGATGGCGAGGATCAGGGCGACATGCTGGGCCAGCAGCAGCGGCTGAGCCGCGATCGCCTCCAGATCGATCGACATGCCGACGGCGACGAAAAAGAGGCTCATCAGCAGCCCTTTGAAGGGCTCGATCTGTGCTTGGATCTGAAAGCTGAAGCGCGAGGTCGAGAGCAGCATCCCCATCATGAAGCCGCCGAGCGCCATCGAGAGACCCGCCTCGTGCATTGCCCCGGCTGCGAGAAAGACCGCCAGCAGCACCACCAGGGTAAAGGCCTCGCGGTTGTGCTGACGCAGCAGATGCTTGAGCGCGAAGGGCACCAGGTAACGCCCGAAGCCGAAGACCAAGGCCACCATGCCGAGGACAACGAGGATCTGCCGCCAGAAGGGGACGTCCGAGGACAGGGTGCCGACATCCGAGAGGATCGGCACGATCGCGAGCAGCGGCACCACGGCCAGGTCCTGCATCAAGAGGACGGCGAAGGCGGCTGTTCCGTGGCGGGTGGCGAGATCGCCGCGCTCGTGCAGCAGCTGCATGACCAGCGCCGTGGACGAGAGCGCCAAGGTCAGCCCCATCAAGAGCGCCGCCTGCCACGAATAGTCGTACAGCGAGATGTAGCTCGCCACCAGAAGGCCGGAGACCAGGATCTGCACCGAGCCCATCCCGAAGACCTCGCGTCGGAGCGACCACAGCCGCCGAGGCTTCATCTCCAGACCGATCAGGAAGAGCAGCATGACCACGCCCAGCTCGGTGAAATTGCGCACGTCCTCGACATGCGCGGTCACCGATGGGCCGGGCGAGTGCGGCCCGACCACGATGCCCGCCACCAGAAGCCCGAGAATCGAGCCCAGACCCAAGTGCTTGAAGAGCGCAACGGCGAGTGCCGCCACGGTGAGCAGCGCGATCGCCGAAAGGACAAAGCTGTTGAGCTCCATGTCGCGACTTTACCAAATTCCAAGAAGGCAACTTCCAAAAGGGTTGCACGTGCAGCCTGATCGGTCCTCGGACGGTATATCCTATGGCGTTGGGTCGAGACATCCCCCGAGAGACAGGACGCCATGCCATCCAATCCACCAGGGCGGCCGCGGGTCGCCGTCGCCGGTGCCAGCGGCTTTATCGGCACCGCGGTCTGCCGCGCCCTAACGGACGCCTTTTCCGTTCGGGCACTGACACGATCGCCCGCCCGGGAGCAAACACCCGACCCGGATCAGCGCATCACCTGGCGTCATTGCGATCTCTTCTCGGCACCGGACCTGGTCGCAGGGCTCGCGGACTGCGATTACGCCGTCTATCTGGTGCATTCGCTCGCGCCCTCGTCGCGCCTGACGCAGGCCAATCCGCGCGACATGGATCTCATCCTGGCCGATAACTTCGCACAGGCCGCTGCGGCGAACGGGGTCAAACAGATCATCGTCGTCGGCGGGCTGATCCCGGACAGCTTCAGAATCTCGCCGCTGCTTTGGAGTCGGCGCGAGGTCGAGCTGGTGCTGGCCTCGCGCGGGACACCGGTCACGGCGCTGCGTGCCGGACTCGTGGTCGGCCCCGGCGGCTCGGCCCCACGGCTGCTGGTGGATCTCGTCCGGCGCCTACCGCTGCTCTTGCTTCCGCCGAGCGCCCGCTCGATGACGCGACCCATCGCGCTCGTGGACCTTGTGCGGGCGGTTCGCCACTGCCTGGGACAACCGGAGACCTGTCGGGGCGCCTACGACATCGGCGGACCCGAGTGCTTGAGCTACGAAGAGATGCTGCGCCGAACGGCCGAGGTGCTCGGCCTGCGCAGACGCATCCTGACCTTGCCTTGGATGCCGCTCTGGCTGGCCTCGGCCACCGCTCGGTTCTTCAGCAGTGCGCCCTCGGCCGTCGTCGGTCCGGCACTGGAAAGCCTGCATCAAGACACGGTGATTCGCGACAACCCGGTGCAGCGCGCGATCGACCCGTCAGCGATCCCGTTCAGCGAGGCGCTGCGCACCGCACTCGACCGGACCGGCCGACACCTGCTGCCGAGCCCGCGCCAGCCGATCGAGGGTCAGAGCCGCGAGCTGATGCGCCGCGCGCGGCTGGTGCGCTCCATTCAGCGGGTAATACTGCCGCCCGGTCAGGATGCCGCCTGGGTCGCCGGCAACTATTTCCGCTGGCTCGGCGCCTGCTGCTGGCCCATGGTCTGCACCGACATCGACGCGACGGGGAGATGCAGTGTCTACACCCGCTTCCCGCGCCTGCACCTGCTGACACTGCAATGGCTCGCCGAAGAAAGCAGCCCGCAACGCCAGGTCTACGCCATCGTCGGCGGTCTACTGAGTCGAGCGGACGGACAGGGCCGTGCCCGCTTCGAGTTCCAAACCCTGCTGGACGATCGCTACACCATGGCCGCCATCCACGACTACGCACCCGCCCTGCCCTGGTCGATCTATCTCTCGACACAGGCGGTTGCGCATCTTCTGGTCATGCGGCGGTATCAGCGCCGGCTCGCTCGTTTGGCGCGATGAGCCGCCAGCCATCAGCCACCGGCCACCAGCAGGAGGCAGGAGGCAGGCGCCAGGCGCCAGGCGCCTCACCTCAGAGATAGTGCCTCAGCATCCCCCCGAGATCCACCCGCGCGCGCAGACGCCGGCACAACATGAAAGCGCCCATGAACTTACGATGTAGAAACATGGTTTCCGGTGCCGGCACGGTGCTGAAGGCGCCTGAGTAGAACATCTCGCGACCGCGCGCATAGACACGCTCGAAAAGGTCGGAGACGCCGAAGTCGTAATGGCCCGGGCTACGCAGCGGCTCGCTGGACATGCGCAGGAGATCGATCAGGGCGTTCACCTGCTCGGCCGGGTCGTTCGCACCGACATAGCCTAGGTCGATCGAGGCCGCGCGCATTGCGGCACGGTTATCGGCGAATGCAGCGTGAGCGAGCTGTCGATAGCGCTCGACGAGATCCGACCCCACCGGCAGCGCGGCGCCGAAATCGAGCAGCACGATCCGCCCGCTGTTGGCGTCGTAGAGATAATTGCCGAAGTTCGGGTCGGATTGGACGAGACCGAACTCGAAGAGCTCGCGCATGGACAGACGCGTCAACGCCGTTGCGGCGCGGTCGCGCTCCTCGCGGCTGTAGCCGCTGTCGGCCAAACGATCGACCGGAACACCCTCGGCGAAATCCATCGCCAGCACGCGCGATGTGGAGAGGTCGCGATGCACGCGCGGGACGAAGAAGTCGGGATCAGCACCGACACCGGCCCCATATGCCTCGAGCGAATCCGCCTCCGCGCCGTAGTCCGCCTCCTGATGGAGCTGCCGGCGCGCGCCCTCCAAATAAGGCGTCAGATCAACGCCCGCCGGGGCCATGCCGAGTGTCCGGGCCAAGAAGGCGAGGTTGTCGATGTCGCTATCGATGCTCTCGCGCACGCCGGGAAACTGAATCTTGAGCGCGATACGACGTCCGTCGCGCGTCTCGGCCCGGTGCACCTGCCCGATCGAGGCAGAGGCCACGGGCGTGAACTCGAACCGCTTGAACTTCTCGTTCCAGCCCTGTCCGTATTCGCGCTCCAAGACCCCGGCGAGCTGGCTCATCGGCATCGGCTCGGCACGCTCGCGCAAGGCACTCATGATCTCGGCGGCCTCGGGCGTGAAGATGTCCGAGCCGTCCATGGACATCAATTGCCCCATCTTCATGACGGCGCCGCGCATGCGCGCGAGCCGATCGGTAAAGCGGCGGGTATGCTCGGGCGAGAGCCTGATCCGCGACGGCTCGGCGCTGCGACGGGTCCGGGCGAGTTCGATCAGACCCTTCACGCCGATCCCGGCGGCGAGATCCCCGGTGGCCCGTCCGAGGTGCCAAAGGCGACTCAGACGCGTGCTCGGGACGGCCATGCCGGGTCGGTTAGGTGTAGTGGACATCGGGTTTCCTCGGAAAAGAATCGGCGGCGTCCGGATTCTGTCCAGACTAAAAGGTGGACATGGTATCGAGTTATCCGCAGTGCAACGATGAGGAATCGCACCCGAGCCGCGAATCAAATTTGCTCCAGCCGCGACCCACGCAGATAATGCATTGTTTCTTTGCGAATCCCCCTGGATGGTCCGCCGGACTTCCCGCCGGACGCGCCATTCTTTCGAGGCCCCACGATGGACACCCCCGACACGAGTATCGGCTTCGGCCAGCTCGGCCTAGCCCCCGCCGTTGCACAAGCCGTCGAGGATCTCGGTTACGAGACCCCGACACCCGTTCAACTCCAGTGCATCCCGCATCTGCTCGCCGGGCGCGACCTGCTCGGCCAGGCCCAAACCGGCACCGGCAAGACAGCCGCCTTCGCCCTTCCCTTGCTCAGCCGTGTCGATCCCACGCAGCGCGGACCCCAGATTCTGGTGCTCACGCCGACCCGCGAGCTTGCGCTCCAAGTCGCCGAAGCCTTCCAAGGTTACGCGCAGCATCTGAAAGGCTTTCTGGTGCTGCCGATCTACGGCGGTCAAGCCTACGGCCTGCAGCTCAGTCAGCTCAGACGCAACCCGCAGGTGATCGTCGGCACGCCGGGACGCGTGATGGATCATCTCAAGCGCGGCACACTGGCGCTCGACGTGCTCAAGACGCTCGTCCTGGACGAGGCCGACGAGATGCTCAACATGGGCTTCGCCGAAGACATCGACTGGATCTTCGAGCAGACGCCGCCCGGACGCCAGGTCGCGCTCTTCTCCGCGACCATGCCTGCAGGGATTCGCCGGGTCGCCCAGACCCGACTGTCCGATCCGGTCGAGATTCGCGTCACGGCGGACTCGGAAACCGTAGACACCATCGACCAGCACCACTGCGTGGTCACCCGCTTCCATAAGCTCGACGTGCTCACCCGCATCCTGGAGCTCGAGCCGTTCGACGGCATGCTGATCTTCGTGCGGACCAAGAACGCCACGGTCGAGCTGACCGACAAGCTCAAGGCCCACGGCTTCGCGGCCGAGCCCCTGAACGGCGACATGAGCCAGGAGATGCGCGAACGCACAGTCGAGCGTCTCAAGCAGGGCCATCTGGACATCCTGGTCGCGACCGACGTCGCTGCACGCGGGCTCGACGTGGAACGGCTCAGCCATGTCGTGAACTACGACATCCCCACGGATCCCTCCGCCTATGTCCATCGCATCGGGCGGACCGGTCGGGCCGGTCGGGCCGGTCGGGCCATCCTGCTGGTGGAGCCGCGCGAGCGCGGGCTGCTGCGCGCGATCGAGCGCACCATCCGACGCAGCGTTCCGGCAATGGAGCCGCCCTCGGCCTCTCAGCTCAGCGAGTCACGCATCGACCGCTTCACCGCCGAGCTGCGCAAGACCCTGACCGAGCAGGACCTCGACTTCTTCTATCGTCTGGTCGCACGGCTTGCGACGGAGCAGGAGCTGGAGATGATGGACATCGCCGCGGCGCTGGCCTATTTGACCCAACGCGAGCGTCCGCTCGATGTCCAACCGGATCTGCCGCGCCCCGCGGCGACGCGGCCCGAGCGCTCGGAACGCGGCCCGCGGAGCGCAAGTCGCGACGAGGGACGTCCGCGCCCCCCCCGCGACGGCGATCGTGGTGCAGCGCCCGGGCGCGAGGACAGTCGCAACCGCCCGCGCCCGCAAGCACGCGGATCCGAGGGGCTCACCAGCTATCGGATCGAGGTCGGCCACCAACACGGCGCCACCCCGCGCGAGATCGTCGGTGCCATCGCCAACGAATCCGGGCTGGAAGGCCGCTATATCGGCCGGATCGACATCCGGGACGATCACTCGCTGGTCGATCTGCCCGAGGGCATGCCCCGCGAGATCTTCAACCATCTCAAGCGGGTGTATGTTCGCGGTCAGGCGCTGCGGATCTCGCTCGCGGATGGGGCGGCAGGCGGGACGCGGCGCAGCGAGGGAGAGAACCCGGGCGGCGCTCGACCCGACCAGCCCTCTTACGAGCGCAAGTCTCGGGAGCCGGGATTCCATCAGGAGCGGCGTCGCAAGCGTACGGATCCGAGCTGAACCGCCTCCGGGGTTTGGCGCGAGGCTCGAGTCCGGTGCGGATCTTTAGAGTGCCGTCTCGGACTTGGAGTCACGCGGTTCGGAAGATTTCAGGTGAAAGGCGAAAGGGATTGGATTGTCGGGAAGGGGACGAGGGGGCGGAGGATCGGGGACATTTAAGGCACCGCACGGCCCGGACCGGCCCCTGATCGTGGGATTTGATTGGTGGCGTTGTTTTTGCCTACCAACTCATGTCCTTCCTCGGCCGCAATAGGTCACCACGATGCGTCAACGACTCGCAGCTGCGCTCTCGCGCGGCGACTTGATTCCCCATCTCGGTCCAGGTGCGCTCGCCGGCGTGGTGGATAACGCCACCGGCGAGTCCATCCCGGCGATTTGGTTGCTGCGGCGAACCGACGCGACGGTGTCGCGGAGTTGATTCCGACGACGCACGAGGTTGGTTGCTGAACCGCGTCCTCCGCGGGATATGCGAGGTCTTCGGGTCGGCTTGACGTCGTCTCGTTTAAACCGCGCCGGTGCCGACGCGGTTCAAAATGGGTCCGGATCGAAATCGTCGAGCGGGTTCACGTCGGCTGCTCCATCGCCGCGACCTTCGTCATCACCGTGGCCTCGAGATCCTGCTTGAAGCGTACGATCCGTTCGCGTATCTCCGCATCGGAGGCGCCCAGAATCTGGGCAGCGAGGATCCCTGCGTTCTTCGCGCCGTTGATGGCGACCGTCGCCACCGGCACGCCGGCGGGCATCTGCACGATGGAGAGCAGCGAGTCCTGTCCCGAGAGGCTGGAGGTCTTCACCGGCACGCCGATGACCGGCAGTGGCGTGATGGCGGCGGCCATACCGGGCAGGTGCGCCGCGCCGCCCGCACCGGCGATGATCACGCGCAAGCCGCGTTCGACCGCGCTCTCGGCGTAGTCGTAGAGCCGCTTGGGCGTGCGGTGCGCAGAGACGATGGTCATTTCGTAGTGGATGCCGAGCTCGCCGAGCACGGCGGCGGCATCCTGCATCACCGGCAGGTCGGAATCGCTGCCCATGATGATGCCGACGCGGGCCGGGCAAGCCGCCGACGACGTGGATGGCGTGGATGCGGTCATGGGTGATCCTCTCCCGAGATCTCGATCAGACGACGGACCCGCTCGGCTTTGATGCGGGCCTGCTCGATGTCCCGGTCCAGGACCGTGACGTGGCCCATCTTGCGAAAGGGCGAGGTCGCCGCCTTGCCGTAAAGGTGCAGACAGACGCCCGGAATCGCCAGGGCCTCGGCCATGCCCTTGATGACGGGGCGTCCCCGATGGCCGGGCGCGCCCAGCAGGTTGATCATGGCGGCAGGGCAGAGCTGCTCGGTCGACCCCAGCGGCAGACCCACGACGGCGCGCAGATGCTGCTCGAACTGGTCGGTCATGTTCGCTTCGATGGTGTGATGACCCGAGTTGTGGGTGCGCGGCGCGACCTCGTTCACCAGCAGATCGCCCGCCTCGGTCAGAAACATCTCGACCCCGAAGATGCCCACCCCGCCCAGCGCATCCACGGTGCGCACCGCGAGCTGCTCCGCCGCGGCGGCGGTCTCGGCCGGGATCTGCGCCGGGGCCAGCAGCATCTCGAGCACGTTCTCGCCCGGTCGAAAACGCATCTCGACCGCGGGATAGCAGCGGTGGTCCCCGTCGAGACCGCGCGCCACCAGCACGGCCAGCTCTTTGGCCGCAGGGATGAAGCGCTCCACCAGGGAGGGCAGCGGCAGATGGTCGTCGAAATCCTCGGGGCCGTCCAGGATGGAGACACCGCGGCCGTCGTAGCCGCCGCGACAGGCCTTCTGCACGAGTGGATAGCCGAATGCAGCGAAGGCCTCGGCCGAGGGCTCGGGCATCGGCTCGAAGGGCGCGGTCGGGATGCCGGCCGCGCTCAACGCCCGCTTTTGCGCGAGCTTGTCCTGAATCAAGGCCAGCACGGCCGGGGGCGGCTGAATATTGTGCCCCTCGCGTCCGAGCTGGATCAGTGTCTCGGCATCGATGTCTTCGATATCGAAGGTCACGACATCGCAGGACTCGGCCAGCTCGCGCAGCTTGGCGGGGTCGTGATAGGCACCCACGATCTGATGCCCGGCGACTTGGCCGGCCGGCGAGCCCGGTGTCGGGTCCAGCACGACGCAGGTGCAGCCGATCCGTTTCGCGGCCTTGGCCATCATACGGCCGAGCTGTCCGCCGCCGATGATGCCGATACGTGCTATAGGGAGAGGGAAGACGTCCATGCGGTGAATCATCGGCGCTCGGGAGGAAATTGGAAAGCCCCAATGCCGCGGTGCGCTCCTTGCCGAGCACGAAAATCGCCACTGGATCGCGCTCGAGCGACGTCGACCCGTGAAAAAGGTCTACGCTCGGGTACACGGGAGCGACCCCGGTGCGCGGCGTGGCAGGCTGAGGCGGCTGCGCCAATGGTGGGTTCTCCGATTCGACCGCAACGACCGGGCACTGCGTGCCGCCGGCACCGTCGAAGACATCACCGAGCGCGAGTCGGCCGAGCAGGCGCTGTCCGAGGACGACTTAGGCACGAATGCCGACGCGGGACGCCTGCGAACGGACGGTGTTATCCTTGTCCCGAGCGAGTCACCGTCCTCCCGTTCAGGCAGTCGCGCGCATGAATCTTCTCTTTGTTGTTCTCATACCCTTCATCGGGGCCGGCTTGGCCGCCTGGGTGTCGCGCTTCGGCCGACTGCAATCGGCCTGGGTGGCCGGCGGCGTGGCCCTGGCCGCCCTGATCGTGCTGGCACCGAGCGTGACCGCGCCGTTTCTGGGCGAGACCCTGGTGCAACGCATCCCCTGGATACCCGCGCTGGGACTCGATCTCGCGTTTCGGCTCGACGGTTTGGGCCTGCTGTTCGCCCTGATGATCCTGGGCATCGGTCTGCTGATCATCCTCTACGCGCGCTACTACCTGGCCGAACGCGACTGCATGGGCCGCTTCTACGGCTATCTGCTGCTCTTCATGGGCTCGATGCTCGGGATCGTCCTGTCCGAGAACCTGATCCTGCTGCTGATGTTCTGGGAGCTCACCAGTCTGTCGTCCTTCCTGCTCATCAGCTACTGGCAGCATCGCGAGGATGCCCGAACGGGGGCGCGCATGGCGCTTGCCGTGACGGGGCTGGGCGGACTCGCCATGCTCGGCGGCTTCGTGCTGCTCGGCGAGATGGTCGGCAGCTACGATCTGTCCGTCGTCCTCGCCAACGGCGACCTGATCCGATCCGACCCGCTCTACACGCCGATGCTGGTGTTGATCCTGCTCGGCGCCTTTACCAAATCCGCGCAGTTCCCGTTCCACTTTTGGCTGCCGCACGCGATGGCGGCACCCACACCCGTGTCGGCCTATCTGCACTCCGCAACCCTGGTCAAAGCGGGCGTGTTCCTGCTTGCACGTCTGTTCCCGGCACTTTCCGGCACCACCGAATGGTCGGTCCTGGTCATGGGCGCGGGGCTTTCGACCCTGTTGATCGGCGCCTATTTCGCCCTCTTCAAGCATGACCTGAAGGGTCTGCTCGCCTATTCGACCATCAGTCATCTGGGCCTGATCACGCTGCTGTTCGGCATCGGGACACCGCTCGCCGCGGTGGCCGGGGTCTTCCACATCATCAACCACGCGACCTTCAAGGCCTCGCTCTTCATGGCCGCGGGCATCATCGACCACGAATGCGGGACACGCGACATGCGCCGCATCAACGGTCTGTGGCGCTACATGCCTTACACGGGGACACTGGCGATGGTGGCCGCAGCGGCCATGGCCGGTGTTCCGCTCTTCAACGGGTTCCTCTCCAAGGAGATGTTCTTCGGCGAGACGGTCACCTTCTCGGCGAACCATTCCTGGGAGTGGCTCCTGCCCGGCGCCGTCGTCGTCGCGGGGATCTTTGCCGTGGCCTATTCGCTGCGCTTCATCCACGACGTCTTCTTCAACGGCGACCCGGTGGATCTGCCCAAGACCCCGCACGAGCCGCCGCGCTGGATGAAGGTACCGGTGGAGATCCTGGTCGCAATCTGTCTGCTGGTCGGGATCCTGCCGGCCTTTACCGTAGCGCCGCTGCTCACCGTGGCGGCGACGGGGGTGCTGCAAAGCGCACCGCCGGACTACGATCTGGCCATCTGGCACGGCGTCAACGCCGCACTGATCATGAGTGTGATCGCCTTGGTCGGAGGCATCCTCATCTATGCCGGACGGCGGCCGCTGTTCAAGCTCGCGACCAGGCTCGAAGGGCTCCTCGATGCCAAGGCCGTCTTCGATTGGATCCTGAAGGGACTCCTCGCGCTGGCCGGGGCCGTCACCCGCACGCTGGATAGCGGCTCGTTGCAGCGCATGCTGCTCGTCTTCATCCTCTGCGCGCTGACCTTGGGGACGATCGGTTTCCTCGGCGGCGGCGCACCGCTGACCGGCGATCGCGCACTCTTACCGGCCGATGCGGTGAGCCTGCTCGTCACGATCGCGCTGATCACCGTCGCCCTCTGGACGGTCATCCTGCACCGACGCCGCCTGACCGCACTGATCGTGATGGGTGCGCTGGGACTGCTGATCTCGCTCATCTTCGTGAAGTTCTCGGCACCGGACCTCGCCTTGACTCAGCTCTCGGTGGAGGTGGTGACCATCGTCCTGCTGCTGCTGGCACTGTATTTTCTGCCGCAGTACAGCCCTGCCGAGTCGAGCTGGCCGCGACGGATCCGCGATATCGGTGTGGCCGGCTTGGCCGGCGGCGGCGCGGCGGCACTGACCTGGTCGGTCCTCACCCGGCCTTACGAGAGCATCGCGGACTACTTTCTGGAGAACAGCGTGCCGGGAGGCGGAGGCGGCAACGTCGTGAACGTCATCCTGGTGGACTTTCGGGGCTTCGACACCCTGGGCGAGATCTCGGTTCTGGCGCTGGCGGGATTGGGCATCTACGCCATGCTCAGGGATCTGCGTCTGCCCGGACCGGCCTGCGACGCACGCGGGCGGCCCTGGAACTGGGATATGCATCCGACCATCATGGCTGCCTTGACGCGTCTGCTGCTGCCGCTCGCCCTGCTGGTCTCGGCGTTCATCTTCCTGCGCGGACATAACCTGCCGGGCGGCGGTTTCATCGCCGGACTCGTCACCGCGATCGCCTTGATCATGCAGTACCTGGCGAACGGCGTGGAATGGACACACAACCGCATGACATCCAATCTGCATCCGGTCATCGGCGCCGGCCTGCTGATCGGCTTGCTCACCGGACTGGCGAGCCTGGTCTTCGGCTATCCCTTCCTCACATCGGCCTTTACCCATGTGCACTGGCCGGTGGTCGGGGACTTCGAACTGGCCTCGGCGATCGCCTTCGATCTCGGGGTCTATCTGGTGGTGGTCGGGGCGACGCTCCTGATCCTGGTCCATCTCGGTCTGATGCACCATGCCAGCCATCCGGGCGAGCCGGAACCGTCCGGGGCGAACCATGCTTGAGTCGCTGTTGTCGATGGAAGCCCTGATCGCCCTGATCATCGGTGTCTTAACCGCGAGCGGGGTCTACCTCGCACTGCGGGCGCGCACCTTTCCCGTGGTCATCGGACTAACCCTGCTCTCGTACGCCGTGAATCTCTTCCTCTTCGTCACCGGGCGCCTGACCGTCGGGTTGCCCCCCGTGATCTCGGATCAGGCCGCAGGCTATGCGGACCCGCTGCCTCAAGCGCTGGTGCTGACCGCCATCGTCATCAGCTTCGGCATGACCGCCTTCATCATCATGCTGTCACTCAAGGCGCGTGCCGAACTGGGAACGGATCAGGTGGATGGCCGACTCGACGGCGACGTCGCCCCTGACGAGCATGGCGCGGGGCGTGGGGGAGAGCGCGGATGAGCCATCTGATCATCGCCCCGATCCTCTTCCCGCTCTTGGCGGCTACCCTGTTGCTGCTGGTTCGGCGCGTCATCCCCTTGCGCGTGCGACGCAGCCTGAATCTCGTCGCACTCGTGATCCAGATCCTGCTGGTGTCGCTGCTGGTTCAGCGCGTGGCCGGGGGCGAGATCCTGGTGTATGCGCTCGGCAACTGGCCGGCACCCTACGGGATCGTCATGGTCGCGGATCGTCTGAGCGTCTGGATGCTGCTCGTCACGAGCCTGGTTGCCTTCTTCGCGATGCTCTATGCCGTGCGCGGCACGGACGCCGGAAGCCGGCACTTCCATCCGCTCTTCCAGCTGCAGTTGTTCGGTCTGAGCGGGGCCTTTCTGACCGGCGATCTGTTCAACCTCTTCGTCTTCTTCGAGATCCTGCTGCTCGCCTCCTACGGGCTGCTGCTGCATCGCGGCGGGGCGAATCGGGTGCGCGCCGGGCTGCACTTCGTCGCCCTGAATCTGGCGGGGTCCACGCTCTTTCTGTTCGCGGTCGGTACACTCTACGCCATCCTCGGGACGCTCAACATGGCGGATCTGGCGGTGAAGGCGGCGGCGACTCCGCCGGAGAACCTCGGCGTGGTGCGCGCGGCCGGGCTGCTGTTGTTCGTGGTCTTCGCGCTGAAGGCGGCACTGATCCCGCTCTATCTCTGGCTGCCCGCGGCCTATTCATCGACGTCGGCGCCGGTGGCCGCGCTCTTCGCGATCATGACCAAGGTCGGCGCCTACAGCATCCTGCGGGTCTATACCCTGATCTTCGGCGCCGAGGCCGGCCCGGTGGCGGATCTGATCGGCCCCTGGCTGTTGCCGCTCGCCCTCGCCACCATGACGATCGGCACCCTGGGCATGCTGGCCGCGCATGAGCTGCGCAGGCAGATCGCCTATCTGGTCGTGGTCTCCGTGGGGCTTCTGCTGACGGCCTTCGCTCTGGGCACCGAGGCCAGCATCGGTGCAGGTCTCTATTATCTGGCGCACAGCACCTTTGCCGCAGCGGCCTTCTTTCTCCTGGCGGACATGATCGCCATGGGGCGCGGCACGCTTGCCGATCGTCTGGATCCCGGGCCGGTGATCGCCAATGCCAACCTGATCGGCGGCTTTTTCTTCGTCACCGCCATCCTGGTCTCCGGGCTGCCGCCGCTCTCGGGTTTTCTCGGCAAGTACATGGTACTGAACGCCGCGGCGGACCTGCCGAGCATGCCCTGGGTGTTTGGCGTCATCCTGAGTGCCGGGCTCTTGGGCGTCATCGCGCTGGCGCGCAGCGGCAGCCTCCTGTTCTACCGCGCCGAAGGCCTGATCGAGCGCACCGGCGCCGCGGGTCGACACGCCGTCGGTCCGAATTGGGGCCGTCTCCTGCCGATCATCGGCCTGCTGCTGCTCTGCGTCACGCTGGTCGTCTGGGCCGGCCCCTTGTCCGATTACACCCGTGCGACCGCCGAGCAGCTCTTGGAGCCGAGCGTCTATATCCGGGCCGTGCTGGGCGACCCCCCAAGTCCATGAGCGGAGTGCACAAGCGATGAAGCTCAGGCTGCTGCCACACCCCATCCTCACGCCGGTTTTGGCTCTGATCTGGCTCCTGCTGGTCAACAGCCTGTCGCCCGGTCAGATCCTCTTGGGCCTGATCCTGGGATGGGCGATCCCGGTCTTCACCCTGCGCTTCTGGCCGGAGCGGGTCCGAATCCACAAGCCGCTGACCTTGATGCGATTTTTGGCGGTCGTCATGTACGACATCCTGGTTGCGAACCTCGCGGTCGCCGCCCTGATCCTAGGCGGACCCAAACACGTCAAACCGGCCTTCGTGCGCGTGCCGCTCGCCCTGCGCACGGATCTCGGGATCAGCCTGCTTGCCAACACGGTCTCGCTGACGCCGGGCACCGTCTCGGCCTGGCTCAGCCCGGATCGCAGCCATCTGGTCGTGCACGGGCTGAATGTCAACGACCCCGACGCACTGATCGCCGAGATCAAGCATCGCTACGAGGCACCGATCAAAGAGGTCTTCGAACCATGCTGAGCATCGCCGTCTCCATCGCCTTCACACTGGTCTCCGGGGCGCTGCTCCTGAGCCTCTGGCGACTGCTCCGGGGGCCGGACAAACCGGACCGCATCCTGGCGCTCGACACCCTCTACATCAATACGATCGCCCTGCTGGTCCTGCTCGGGATCCATCTGAGCAGCTCGCTGTACTTCGAGGCCGCACTCCTGATCGCCATGATGGGCTTCGTGGGCACCGTGGCACTGTGCAAATATCTCTTACGCGGCGATATCATCGAGTGATGAAAGCGCGTCTTTTGGTGGGCTTTTGTCATGTTCGAGGGTTTGGCGAGCGCCGTGGGCATCCCGTGCGCGTTGGAGTTGACGCGCTTTCATGATGTTTAATTCCTTTTGTTTTTTACTTCAATCGCGTCGACTCCATGCTCTGATGGGGCCGCGTGGGTATGATCCGGTAAAGCCTCTTTCCATCACGCCGAGGACGCGATTGAATGCTTGAGATGATGTTGTCGGTCCTGATCGTCGTCGGTGCGCTCTTCACCTTCATCGGGTCGTTGGGCCTTGCCCGTCTGGGCGATTTCTACACACGACTGCATGGCCCGACCAAGGCCACCACACTCGGCGTGGGTGCGCTGCTGATCGCCTCGGTGCTCTATTTCAGCACCCGCGGCGAGGGGCTCAGCCTGCACGAGATCCTGGTGACCCTTTTCCTCTTCATCACGGCCCCGGTCAGTGCGCACCTGCTTGCCAAGGCCGCGCTGCATCTGCGGGTGCGCTCGCTTGCACCGCCACCGCTCGAGGCCGAGGATCCTTCGGGTGGTCCCCGCGCCCGAACAGGCGACTAGATCCGACCGGGCGCCCTCGGCCTTTGCGACCCAAACGACGCTCGAACGCGACGCTCATCAGATATGATTATCGTGGGTATCGATACCGGCGGGACCTTCACCGACCTGGTGCTCTGGCGCGACGGCGCGGTCCGGACGCATAAGGTCCTCTCCACACCGGCGGCACCCGAGCAGGCGATCCTGCGTGGGATCGCCGATCTTGGTCTGGATCCGGCCGGGTTGCACGTCATCCACGGGAGCACCGTGGCGACCAATGCAGTGCTCGAAGGCAAGGGCGTTCGCACACTGTACGTTGCCAATCGCGGACTCGGCGATCTCTTGAGCATCGGTCGCCAGGCGCGACCGGATCTCTACGACCTCCAGCCACCGGCACGACTCCCGCCGGTTCCACCCGAGTTCTGTGTCGAGACCGGCGGTCGCCTCGGCGCCGACGGCAACCGGGTGGAGCCGTTGACCGCGGCCGACCTGGACGCGCTCGAGGCGACGGTCGCGCGGCTCGCCCCGGAGTCGGTCGCGATCAATCTGCTCTTTTCGTATTTGGACGATAGTGACGAGCGGGCCGTGGAGGAGGCGATGCCCGAGGGCCTGTTCGTCGCGCGCTCCTCCGAGGTCCTGCCGCTCGTCGGCGAGTACGAGCGCGGGATCGCCACCTGGATCAACGCGCGGATCGGACCCATCGTCGCCCGCTACATCGGGCGCCTTGCCGACGGCCTCTCGGGTGCGCGGGTCTCGATCATGCAGAGCAGCGGCGAGGCGGTCACGGCGAGTCAAGCTGCACAACACACCGCACGCCTGCTGCTCTCGGGGCCCGCCGGTGGACTCGCCGGGGCGGCATTCGCTGCGGAGCACGCAGGTTGCCCGCGGCTGCTGACCTTCGACATGGGCGGGACATCCACCGACGTCGCCGTGGTCGACGGCGAGCCGAGCCTCACCACCGACGGGCGGATCGCCGGCTTCCCCGTCGCGCTGCCGATGGTCGACATGCACACCATCGGGGCGGGCGGCGGATCGATCGCGCGACTCGATGCAGGCGGCATGCTCCTGGTCGGACCCGAGTCCGCCGGGGCCGATCCGGGACCGGCCTGTTATGACCGCGGCGGACGCGAGGCGACCGTGACCGACGCCAACCTGGTGCTCGGAAGGCTCGACCCGAGCGGATTCCTCGGCGGTCGCATGCGCTTGAACACGGACGCCGCCCGTGCCGCACTCGCACGACTCGCGCACCCGATGGGCCTCTCGATCGAGGAGACGGCACTGGGCGTGATCCGTCTGGCCGACGAGCATATGGCGCGCGCCCTGCGGGTGATCTCGGTGCAGCGCGGGCAGGATCCGCGCGATTTCATTCTGACCTCGTTCGGCGGTGCCGGCGGTTTGCACGTCTGCGCCTTGGCCGAGGCGTTGGGCATGACACGCGCCCTGGTGCCGGTGCATGCCGGCGTCCTCTCGGCACTCGGGATGCTGATAACCCCGGCCGGGCGAACCCTGACCAGGACGCGCCTCGGACCGCTCGACCAGGCCGGCGATGCCGAGATCGAATCGGCGCTCGGCGCGCTCGCCGAGTCCGGGATCGTTGAGCTGGAGCAGGAAGGTGTGGCACGCGCAGGTCTGCGTGTCGAGCGCTCGCTCGATCTGCGTTATCGTGGCCAGTCACATACGCTCAATCTGCCTTGGGATGGCGTCGCGGGGACCATCGCCGCCTTTCACGGGCAGCACCGGGATCGCTATGGCCACCGCCTCGATCTGCCGGTCGAGCTGGTCAATCTGCGGGTGCGCGTGCGCGGCCCGATCCCGAATCTTGCGCTGCCGCCGATCGGCGCGGCCGGCCGAGGGGGTCCGACGGGAAGCTCCGCTGCCTACGGATGTCCGACGCCGGTCGCCTACTGGACACGCGAGGACCTCGGACAAGGGCACGGGCTGCTTGGACCGGCGATCATCGCAGACGCATTGGCCACCACCTGGCTCGCCCCCGGCTGGCGTGCCGATCTGGACCCGGTCGGGAACCTGATGCTGCAAAGAGGGTCGCAATAAAACCCTAGTCGGACAACGGCAAAGGGAGAGATCGCCGCCGGCCACGCCCGGATCGGCACGCCACCACCACTCCTTCAGGACATCCATGACGCTCTACGGATTGCTCGACGTCGACATCCTGTCCGCCGTGCTCATCACGCTCGGCATGACCCATATCACCATCGTCGCCGTGACGGTCTATCTGCACCGTGCACAAGCGCATCGGGCGCTCGATCTGCATCCGGCGGTCTCGCACTTCTTTCGCTTCTGGCTCTGGCTCACGACCGGGATGGTGACCAAGGAGTGGGTCGGCGTCCATCGGCGTCATCATGCCAAGTGCGAGACCGTCGATGACCCGCATAGCCCGCAGATCTTGGGGCTGCGCAAGGTCTTGGGCGAGGGCGCGGAACTCTACGCACAAGCTGCGAGCGATCGCGCAGCCGTCGAGCGCTACGGCCAAGGCACCCCGGATGACTGGATGGAGCGTCGGCTTTACAGCCGCTTTTCCTGGCAGGGGGTGGCACTCATGCTGATCCTGGATCTCGTGCTCTTCGGCGTCTACGGAATCGTCATCTGGGCCGTTCAGATGCTCTGGATCCCCATCTTCGCCGCCGGAGTCATCAACGGCGTCGGGCACTCTTTCGGCTATCGCAACTTCGAGCCGCCCGATGCCTCGACCAACATCGTCCCCTGGGGCATCCTGATCGGCGGCGAGGAGCTCCACAACAATCACCATGCCTTCCCAAGCTCGGCACGGCTCTCGTCGAAGCGGTGGGAATTCGATATCGGCTGGATGTATATCCGCATCCTCACGGCACTGCGGCTGGCGAAGGTCCGCCGGGTCGCACCCAACCCGCAGGTGGTCCCGGGTAAGTCGCAACTGGATCTCGAGACACTGCGCGCGGTGATCACGAGCCGGATGCACGTCTTTGCGCGCTACGGAAAAGAGGTGATGGTTCCGGTGTCGCGCGAGGAGCTGTGCCGCGACGCGGAGCACTGCAAACGCTTGGTCAGGCGTGCGCGACGATTGCTTCTGACCGAGGGCCAACGCCTCGACGTCGCCGCTCGCGGCAGTTTGGAGCAGATCCTGGCCAAGAATCAGACGCTCGCCACCGTCTATCAGTTTCGCGAGCGCCTACAAGAGATCTGGGACCGCAAGGCACCTAGCCAGGAAGCCTTGCTCAACGCGCTACAGGACTGGTGTCAGCAGGCCGAGGCGACGGGGATTCAGGCGTTGGAGCGGTTCTCCAAAAACCTGCGCGGGTTTGCACTGACGCCGACGCTTGCTCGGTAATTCAACCGCGCCCGCGCGATATGCGAGGTTTTTGGATGGGATCGGCCTCGGCGGACTTGACGAGCGCTCGAGCCGGCGCGGTTCAACAGATTTACTTGTCGAGTTGTTTCGCCACTTGCCGAACCATGTTTGATCCGTCGAAGTCCAGATGTCGGTTGGGCCCCGCGGGCGTAGTGGCCCGACCAACCCTCACGCTCACGCAAGTCGCGCGCGGATCAACGGCGGGTGTCGTTCCGCGTGGTCAATTCCTCCAATAAACCGTCGATGCCGCGCCGCTGCGCCACCGACGTGAACTGATTCCGATACGAGGCCAGCAGGCTGATCTCCTGAACCGCCACGTCGTAGGCTCGCCAACGTCCGTCGCTGAATGCCATCCGATAGTCCACACGCACGGGCTGCCCGCCCGGCTGCCGAATCTCGGTGCGCACGAGGGTGCGCGTGGCGCCGGGCTCGAGCTGCATGGGGAGGAAGCGGATATCCCAAGAGCTCAAAGCATCGAGCGCAGAGGCGTAGGTCTGGATCAAGAGCCGCTGAAACGCCGCTTGGAACACCCGACGCTGCTCCGGCGTCGCATCCCGCCAGTAGGGTCCGAGCGCCAAGGCCGAGACACGCGGAACATCCACATGCGGCAAGAACAGCTCGTCGACCAGACGATGGACATAGCCGGGATCGGTCTTGAGCAGGTTCCGATCCTCGCTCAGCACCCGCATCAGGCCGTCCGAGACCTGCTGGATGATCCGCTGCGGCTCGTTGAGTCCGCTGTATGCCGTCGCCGGGAAGAACACGGCGCATTGGACCAAAAGGAGCGTCGCCCATAGGACGCGATCGTTCACTGGGGTCATAGGTAATCTCCGATCGGGTTGCCCGGTTTCCTGTAAGGCTATACTTCCACATCGCGTCCGGCGAAGGGGTTGCAAGCCCGCTCGACGATATTCGGACCATCAGTCGTGAAGGAGAGACCCATGACGAACCCCCCGCTGTCCCGTCAGCCAACCCAGGCCGACCTGAAGAACTTCTTTCTCAAGGACCGTTTCGCTGCACATGTCGGCATCGAGCTTCTGGAGATGGCGCCGGGCCGGGCCAAGGCCAAGCTCGAGATCCATGATCACCACCGCAACGCCGTCGGCGTCGTCCACGGCGGAGCCATCTTCAGTCTGGCCGATCTGGTCTTCGCCGTCGCCTCCAACTCACACGGCACGGTCGCGCTCGGGATCAACGTTTCCATCTCCTACATGACCGCCGCGCGCGGCGGAACCCTCGTCGCCGAGGCCGAAGAGGTCTCGATCAATCCCAAGCTCGCCACTTATCTGATCCGCATCCGCGACGACGAGCAGACCCTGATCGCGCTCTTTCAGGGGACGGTGTATCGGAAACGCGAGGCCTTGCCGGTGACGCAGTGACTGCACGCTCAACCGCGCCCGGCGCAATGAGCATCTCGCTCTGGACGCGGTTGAAGACTCACACCGTCAGGTATTGCTTCACGAGATCCTCGGACAGATCGGGCATCGGCCCGCTCGCCATCAGCCGTCCGCGATCGAGGATGATGAAACGATCGGCGACGCGGCGGGCGAAGGGGAGCTTCTGTTCGACCAGGATGACGGTGAGGTTCAGGTCGGTCATCAGGCGACGGATGATGTCGCCGATCTCATGGACGATGTTGGGCTGGATGCCTTCGGTGGGCTCGTCGAGGATCAGGAGCTTGGGGTCGATGACCAACGCACGGCCGATGGCGAGCTGTTGTTGTTGACCGCCTGAAAGGTCGCCGCCGCGTCGCCCGAGCATCTCTTTGAGCACCGGGAAGAGTTCGAAGATGTAGCCGGGGACCTGCTTGGCGCGATCAGGCCGCGCGGCGAGACCGATACGCAGGTTCTCCTCGACGCTCAGCAGCGGGAAGATCTGGCGTCCCTGCGGGACATAGCCGATGCCGAGCGGTGCGCGTCGCTCGGCGGGGAGACGCGCGAGATCCTGCCCCTGATAGCTCAGGGATCCGGAGCGCAACGGGAGCAACCCCATGATGCATTGCATCAGTGTGGTCTTGCCGACCCCGTTGCGACCCATCACGCAGGTGCACTGACCCTGCGGGATCTCGACATCCAGATCCCAGAGTGTGTGGCTCTCGCCGTAGAACTGATTGAGTCCCGAAATCTCAAGCATGTTGAATCGCGTCCGAGGTGATGATCGATCTCGTCATGTGTCGCCGCGTCGATGGCTCAGGATGCCTTACAGTCGACGCGATTCAAGATAAAAAACAAAGCCAAAAAAGGTGATTTCCGGAAAAGGATTTCCCGGCATGTGGTCGAATAAATTCGCCCCTACCGTCGCAAACCGCCTTCCTGGCATGCGCAGTCGAGATGACGATTCCCTGAAATCAACTAAAACGCGTCCACACTGTGCTCGCTGGCATATCAGCGGCTCGTCCCAAGCGACCACATCGCATGTTGCACGAGACGCGTTTTAGCCGGGTCTATTCACCCAGATAGACCTCGACCACGCGCGGGTCGTTCTGGACCTCGTCCATGCTGCCTTCGGCGAGGACCGAGCCCTGATGCAGCACGGTAACGCGCTTGGCGATGGAGCGGACGAAGTCCATGTCGTGCTCGACGACGACCACGGAGTGCTTGCCCTCCAGAGAAAGCAGCAGCTCTGCGGTGCGGTCCATCTCCTGGTGTGTCATACCTGCGACCGGCTCGTCGACCAGCAGCAGATGCGGATCCTGCATCAGCAGCATGCCGATCTCGAGCCATTGCTTCTGGCCGTGCGAGAGTGCGCCGGCCTCGCGTTGGGTCTGCTCCTGGAGTCCGATGATGCCCAGGACCTCGTGGATGCGGTCGCGCTGCTCGCCGCTGAGCCGCGCGAACAGTGTCGGGAAGACGCGTTTGTCGCCGGCCATCGCGAGCTCGAGGTTCTCGAACACACTGTGCGACTCGAAGACCGTCGGCTTCTGGAACTTGCGACCGACGCCGAGCGCGGCGATCTCGGGCTCGGAGAGTCGCAACAGATCGATGGTCCGCCCGAAATAGGCGCTGCCCGTATCCGGGCGGGTCTTGCCGGTGATGATGTCCATCATGGTGGTCTTGCCGGCCCCGTTCGGGCCGATCACGCAGCGCAGCTCGCCGGCGTTGACGTAAAAATTCAGGTTATTGATCGCCTTAAAGCCATCGAAGCTGACGCTGACGTCTTCCAGATAGAGGATCACGCCCTGGCTGACATCCAGATCAAGATCCAGCATGGAGTACATGAAGCTCCACTGCCGGTCCTTGCGCATGGATTGGCGCAGTTGCTCGACCGGTTTCATGGCGCGGCCTCCGCTGCAGACCCGGCGGGGGATCGCGATCGTCGCCAGGTCCTGATCATGCCGACCAGGCCGGCGATGCCCTTGGGCAGGAAAAGTGTGACGATGACGAAGAGCGCGCCCAGGGCGAAGAGCCATGCCTCGGGGAAGGCGCCGGTGAAATAGGTCTTGCCGTAGTTGACCAGGATGGCGCCGATGACGGCGCCGTAGAGTGTCGCCCGACCGCCGATCGCCACCCAGATCACCAGCTCGATCGAGTTGAGCGGCGAGAACTCGCCCGGATTGATGATGCCGACCTGAGGGACATAGAGCGCCCCGGCGACACCGGCGAGCATCGCCGAGAAGGTGAAGATGGCGAGCTTCACGCGGTCCACCCGGTATCCGATGAATCGTGTGCGCGCCTCGGCATCGCGGATCGCGACCGCCACACGCCCGAGCCGCGAGGTGACGATCCAGCGGCAGGCCAGATAGCCGAGCGCCAAGGCACCCGCCGAGGCGAGAAAGAGCCCGATTCGGGTCGCGTCGCTCTTCAGATCGAAGCCCAGGATGTCCTTGAAGTCGGTCAGGCCATTGTTGCCGCCGAACCCCATCTCGTTGCGGAAGAAGGCCAGCATCAGCGCGTAGGTGAGCGCCTGGGTCATGATGGAGAGATAGACCCCGGTGACCCGCGAACGAAAGGCGAGATAGCCGAAGACAAAGGCCAAGGTCCCCGGGACCAGGATGGCCATGAGCGCAGCGAACCAGAAGAGGTCGAAGCCCTGCCAGAACCAGGGCAGCTCGGACCAGTTCAGGAAGACCATGAAATCAGGCAGCACCGGGTGACCGTAGACGCCGCGATCGCCGATCTGACGCATCAGATACATGCCCATCGCATAGCCGCCGAGACCGAAGAAGGCGGCATGACCCAGGCTCAGGATGCCCAGATAACCCCACACCAGATCAACCGCGACGGCGAGCAGCGCATAGGTCAGATATTTGCCCAGCAAGGTCACCGTGTAGGTGGAGACATGCCAGGGGCTGGACTCGGGCACGACCAGATTCAGGATCGGCACCACGACCGCGACGACCAGCAGGACGGCCAGCATCGCCTGTCCGCCTTTGTCGCCCCTCATCACACTGGCCACACCCATACTCGTCTCTCCGAAACCGCAAATTCTTGCCTGTATTTTGTAGGTCGGGTTAGCGCAGCGTCACCCGACATTCGGCGCTTCGGTAAGCCGTCGCCGCTATCGGGTTACGGCGCGCATCGCCGTCGGCGTGAATCATCGAGACCCCTGCCGGCGCGCCTAACCCGACCTACTCGTCTACCGTCTAGCCGTCCGCGGCGCGTCCGCGTTGGGGGAAGAGCCCGCGCGGGCGCTTTTGAATGAAGAGAATGATGAACACCAGCACCAGGATCTTGGCGAGCACCGCGCCGGCCCAGGGCTCCATCAGCTTGTTGGCCACGCCCAGTGTCAGGCCGGCGACCAGCGTCCCCCAGAGATTTCCGACCCCGCCGAAGACCACGACCATGAAGGAATCGATGATGTAGGCCTGCCCCATGTTGGGACCGACGTTGGTAAGCTGAGACAAGGCGACACCCGCCACACCCGCCACGCCGGCACCCAGACCGAAGGTGAGTGCATCGACCCGCGCCGAGCGCACGCCCATCGAGCGTGCCATCGCCCGGTTCTGCGCGACCGCGCGCACCTGTAGCCCCAAGGCGGTGCGCTTGAGGATGAGCAGCAGGGCCACGAAGACCATCAGGGCGAAGATCAGGATGTACAGTCGGTTGTAGGTCAGGGCGAGCGCCGGATTGATCTGAAGGGCGCCGCTCATCCAGGACGGATTCTGCACGGCGACGTTCTGGGCCGAGATGGTCGTGCGCACCAATTGCTGAAGGATCAGGCTGATGCCAAAGGTCGCGAGGAGCGTTTCGAGCGGTCGGCCGTAGAGAAAGCGGATCACGGTGCGCTCGATCAGGATTCCGAGCAGGCCCGCGACCACGAAGGCCGCCGGGATGGCGACAAACAGCGAGTAGTCCAGAAACCCCGGCATCGCCTGTTGAACCAGATAGGTCGTGTAGGCCCCGATCATGATCAGTTCGCCGTGGGCCATATTGATGACACCCATGACCCCGAAGGTGATCGCCAGACCGATGGCCGCGAGCACCAGGACCGAGCCGAGGCTAAGGCCGAAGAAGAGCGTTTCGGCCGCCGCGTTGAGCTTGAGCTTTTGCTCGATGGCAGCGAGCGCCTGTTCGGCGGCAGCGTGCACCTCCGGATCGGGCTCGTCGCTCAGCAGTTTGGTCAGGGCGTTGCGTGCGGCCGGATAGAGACTGCCCGAAAGCGCGTTCACGGCGGCGAGCCGGGCGGCCGGGGCCTCGTCGCGCAGACTGGCCAGTGTCAGGCTCAGATCCAGGTAATCGCGCACACGCTGATCGTCCTCGCGTCCGAGCTGCTCGCGGATCGCCTCGACGACGATCGGATTGGCGTCGCCCAGCATCTGCTGCGCGGCCTTGAGACGAATCGCCGGATCGGGACTCGCGAGCGTGAGGGCGGCGATCGCCGTGCGCAGTTGGTTGCGCATGCGGTTGTTGATCGTGATCTTCTTCACGTCACTGCGCTCGACCTCGCCGAGGTCGCTGCCGTCCAGTGCATCGGTGAGTCGGTACCCGCCGGGAGCGGGCGCGACCAGAACCGGACGCCGGTCCGAATCGCGGGCGTAGAGGTTACCGCCCAAAAGCGCCTCGAGGAGCGTCGCGGCGCGCGGATCATCGCCGACGGCGATCACATCGACCGCGGCCTGCTTGACCTCGAACGAGCGGTCGCTCAGATCGATCAAGGCCGCGTCGATCTCATCGGCCATGCTGCCGAGCGGCAGTACCATCAGAATCAGGAATGCATAAACGAGACCAAGGCCCGCCAGGGACGGGAATCGTCGCGATTGGTTTGTCGGGCTCATGGGCATCTCGATACTCGCTGCGGTCAAGGCTGTCTGGAAACCCCCATTGATTCACCGGCGACATCCGACGTCGAATCCGTTTCCAGCGGCTTCGAGCCGGCTGGACGCGGACTTACGGAAACGGATCATCGTTGAATCAGCATCCCGACTGCGCGTGTCCGGAAGACCCGGGGCGAATCAATTCGTCCCGACACGCAGTCAGACTGCTCACCGTGAATCACCTAAAACCATCCCGAAAAAACACTTGAACCGCGTCCACCTCCGGGCTTACGGGCTCACGCCAAGTCGAGCCCAGACTTCAAACAGCGCATACCCCGCCGGACGCGGTTCAACAGGACGCGGTTCAATGACTATTGCGCCTGAGCCCCGAGACAGGTCTTAGTCACGGTATTGAAGTTGCCGCACATCACCGGAGGGGTCCAATCGGCGGTGAGATCCTTGGAGCCTTCGAGGAAGTCGGACCAGGCGTCGCCGGGGACTTCTTCATCGGTCGACCAAACGACGGCGAACTGACCGTCTTCCTGGATCTCGCCGATCAGCACCGGCTTGGTGATGTGGTGGTTGGGCAGCATCTTGGCGGTCCCGCCCGTGAGGTTTTTGGTCTCCAGACCGATGATGGCGGCCTGCACCGCATCCGGATCCGTCGTGCCGGCCTTCTCGACCGCCTGAACCCAGAGATCGAAGCCGATCTTGTGCGCCTCCATCGGGTCATTGGTCACACGCTTGTCGTTCTTGGTGAAGCCGTGCCAGGTCTCGATAAAGGTGGCATTTGCCGGATCGTCGACGCTCATGAAATAGTTCCAGGCGGCGAGATGGCCGACCAGCGGCTTGGTGTCGATGCCCGAGAGCTCTTCCTCGCCGACCGAGAAGGCGATCACCGGGATGTCCTCGGCGGAAACGCCCTGGTTGCCCAGCTCTTTGTAGAAGGGGACATTGGCGTCGCCGTTGATGGTCGAGACCACGGCGGTCTTCTGACCCGCGGAGCCGAAACGCTTGATGTCCGAGACGATCGACTGCCAGTCGGAATGACCGAAGGGCGTGTAGTTGATCATGATGTCTTCCTCGGCGACCCCGTTTTGCTTCAGGTAGGCTTCGAGGATCTTGTTGGTGGTGCGCGGATAGACATAGTCCGTGCCGGCGAGCACCCAACGCTCCACACCCAGCTCGTCCTTCAGATAATCCACCGCCGGGATCGCCTGCTGATTGGGCGCGGCACCGGTGTAGAAGACGTTCTTGGAGGACTCCTCGCCCTCATACTGGACGGGGTAGAAGAGCAACCCGTTGAGCTCTTCGAAGACGGGCAGCACGGACTTTCGCGACACCGAGGTCCAGCAGCCGAAGACGACCGCAACCTTGTCCTTGGTCAGCAGCTCGCGCGCCTTCTCGGCGAAGAGCGGCCAGTCCGAGGCGGGGTCGACCACAACGGCCTCGAGATTCTTGCCGAGCAAACCGCCCTTCTTGTTCTGCTCGTCCACCAACATCAGGACCGTATCCTTCAGCGTCGTTTCGCTGATGGCCATGGTGCCCGAGAGCGAATGCAGGACCCCGACCTTGATGGTGTCGTCTGCGGCCTGGGCCATAGATCCGGCGGTCAAACCAAGCACGAGGCCCGTGCCGAGCAAGACCGATTTGATCGGGTCGCGTCTAAGCATACGTTCTGGCTCCTGTTCGTCATGCGACACATGGGTGTGATGGCTTCGGGGACGAGGACGTCCGGCAGCACAACAAGCAGAAATCAGGCCAAGACGGTCGGCTCATGTTTGGCGGCCCCGCGCGAGGTCGCAGGTCAGAGCGCGCACCGGATTCGTGCAAGCGGACATGCAAAAGGGGTATTCGGGGAGGATCGCCGCCCCAAGATCGAACACTCTGGATCTAGGTCGGGATCTGTACTATCGTCGTCGAGGCAAAACCCTATAAACACTATAAGGAGATGGAGAATGCACACACTTCTACTTGCAGCCGCTGCGATGATGCTTACCGGCAACGCGATCGCCGCGGAGATGGCTTCGCCCGACGAAGCCAAGGCCCTTTCTCAGAAAGCACAGGCTGCCGTGAACGAGATGGGAAGCGAGCAGGCCTTTGCAGCCTTTGCCGCTGCGGATGGCGGCTTCCAGGATCGCGACCTCTATGTCTTCTGCATGGACATGGACGGCGTCATGCTGTCGCACGCGATCAAACCGGAGCTGGTCGGCAAAAATCTTCTGGATTTCGACAAATACGGCGACACACTCTTCAAGAACATGATCGCCGTTGCGAGCAGCACGGGCATGGGGTGGGTCGACTATAACTGGCCCTATCCCGGCACGGAGGAGATTCGCGAGAAGACCAGCTATGTAATGACGAACGAACAGGGCTTTTTCTGCGGAGTCGGCGCCTACAAATAGCGCCCCTAACCCGCGCCCAGCGCGGTATGCGATATTTTTGGATGGGATCGGCCCCGGAAGACTTGACGACCGCTGGAGCCTGCGCGGCTTAAGATATTAAAAAATATATTATTTTAAACCGCGTCTCCGATAAGCGTCGTGGATGCAGCAAACGTCGAACTCACTCGAAAATGAGCATATCGTTCTGGACGCGGTTTAGACCCGAGGGCATGCCGCGCACGGCGGCATGCCGACTCTAGTTCGCGACGAAGCCGGACTGGTCCGAAGCAACCTTGACGATCGTCTCCTTGCCGCGCTCGTCGGCCTGCCGATAGTATTCCACGAGCTCGCGCTCGCGAGCCGAGAGCGGATCCTTGTCGTCGAGACACAAGAGGTAAGTCGGGGTCACGGTACCGAGTGCGACCGCAAGCTCTTGGGCCTCTTCGAGACCCATGCGACGAATCCCCTGCTCATAGTTGCTGATGCGTGATTTGGAGAGCGACTCGGTACGACCCGAGAGCTCCGACAAGCTCAGCTTCTGATCTTGGCGCGCAGCGCGCAGGCGCTGCCCGATGCGTTTTGTGAGTTCCATAGCTTTGGGCTCTATTCACCTCATGTCAGTGATACACGATATATTTTTGATTGTGCACGAATCCTGTTCGGATCAAGCACATTCGCTGTGCGCACGCGTGCAAATGACTCGCCGTACCGCCCTCGAAAAGCCTTAGGCGCGGTACTCTGCGGCCGAGCGCATGGTCATCATCCCGGGTCATCATCCCAGATAAGCATCTTCCCATTCTTCGACATCGCCCACGGTTTGAGGTTGCGGTTCCACGATCCGGTCGGCAAACGCTCGATCAAGCGTCTTCATGAAGCACTTGGTCTGGGGTGACAGAAATTTCCCGCGCCTCTGTACGATACCGTAGCTGCGCTTCGGGAAATACTGAGATAGTGGAATTCTACTCAAGTTTTCGTCACCCGTCAGGCAGACATCCGTCACGATCGAGATTCCCAGGCCCAATTCGACGTATTTCTTGATGACCTCCCAGCCACCCGCCTCCAGGGTAACCCGGTAGGCCAGGTTGTGCTGCTTGAACACCAGATCGACCATCCGCCAGGTGCTCAGATGTCGCGGCGGCAGGATCAGACCGTAGGGCGCAATCTCTTCGAGGGTCACGGACTCCTTACCCGCAAGCGGATGATCCTTCGGGGTGATGAGCGTCGGCTGGTAGGTGACAAACGGGCGATAGGTGATGTCGTCGGGCACATCCAACATCGACCCCACGGCGAGGTCGACCTCATCAGCGCGCAACATGGCCAACCCGTCGCGACCGGTCACGTTGTGCATCTTCAGCTCGATCCCCGGATACTGGTCGACGAAGGCGCGCACCGGGTCGGGGAGGATGTAGAGGATGGTCGACTCGCCCGCGGCGATGTTCAACACGCCCCGGTCGACGCGACCGCTTTGCGTGGCGAAGGCCTCGTGGAGCTTGTCCATACCCTCGACCAGGGGCTCGGCCATCTGGAAGAGCAAATCGCCCTCGGGAGTCAGCTTGATCTTGGGCCCGCGCCGCTCGAACAAGACGGCGCTGAACTCGCGCTCCAGCGCCTGGATCTGCAAAGAGACGGTGGGTTGACTGAGAAAGATCTTCTCGGCTGCAGCGCTGACGCTGCCGGTGCGCGCCGCATGGCAAAAGGCGCGCAATTGTTTGAGACGATTCTGCTTATAGTGAATTTGGGATCCTGAGCCCATTGGGATTCCGATCTTCAAGTGGCGGTAAAAACTATACTATCTCAGCATGGTCATTGAAAGAAGCAATTATTTCAACGCGACGACCGACATCGCCAAGGCAGTCAATGCCTTGCATCAGGTACGACGCGGCCAACAGCCGGATCGAGGGCAAGACCGACCCTTGGCATCGGGATGTGCAAGGCAGGCGGCCACGGATCGCGGCATTGCAGGGATAGAAAAATCGTGCAGCGGAACGAGGCGCGGCCGAGCGGTCGGGCAACATCCCTCGAGCATCAGCGCGCAGGATCCTCGGGGGCGAAGGCCCCGATCGAGAAACAGCGTTTTGGAACCGTCCAAATCTTAACCGCGCCCCCGCTCAGGGTCGTAGATGCACCAAACGTCGAGCTCACTCGAAAACGAGCGTTTCACTCTGGACGCGGTTTAGGCTCAAGCCTCGTCGAGCTGATTGAGGATGTTGCGTGCCACGCGTCGTTGATCCGCGTCGCCCTCTTCCAAAACCTCGTAGAGCACGGTGCGCGCGGCGAAGGTGCTGCCGAGCTCACGCAGTCGGTTCGCGCGTCGAATCTTTTCTTCGACCGAGTTGATCGCCGGAGCGCCATCGGGGGTTGCGGTTCGCGTGGCTTGAGAGGCGTTCGGCTCGGGGTGCCGAGGCGCATCCAGGATCTCATCGGCCTCGATCAGATCCAGCTCGGCCTCCATCTCGGACTCGCTCAAGGGCTGCCAGCGATCCGGGTCATCGAAGTGCGGATCGAGATCGCGCCCGACCTCACGCGTCTCGGGCCGAGGCGTCACTCGGCCCATGCTCGATCCGCCCGGACCACCAGGGGTTGACGGCGCGCGCGAAGACGCGCTGCCTGGGGCTTGGGGATCCGGGTCTTCGTCGGTGTCGTTCGTGCGCTTGCGCACCAAGACCTTCGAGAAGACGATCCCCAGCTCGAACAACAACCACATGGGCACAGCCAGCAGGGTCTGAGAGATGACATCGGGGGGTGTCAGCAGCATACCCACGACAAAGGCGCCGACGATCACGTAGGGCCGCTTGGAGGCAAGGGCGGCCGGCGTCGTGATCCCGACCGCCACCAGCAGGATCGTGGCGATCGGGATCTCGAAGGCGATTCCGAAGGCGAAGAAGAGGGCCAGCACGAAGTCAAGATAGGCCGAGATGTCCGTCATCATCGCCACGCCGTCGGGCGTGGATGCCGACAAGAAGGCGAAGATCAGCGGGAAGACGACGAAATAGGCGAACGCGACCCCGACGTAGAACAGGATGATGCTCGAGATGAGCAGCGGTGTCGCCAGACGTTTCTCGTGCTTGTAAAGCCCGGGCGCGACGAACCCCCAGAACTGGTAGAGCAGGAAGGGCATCGACAGGAAAACCGCGGCGATCAGGGCCAACTTGAAGGGCGTCAAGAATGGCGCGGCGACTTGTGTCGCGATCATGGTATTGCCTTCGGGCAACTGAGCCATCAAGGGCGCTGCGACGAAGGTGTAGATCTCGTTGGCGAACGGGAAGAGCGCCAAGAACACCACGAAGATCGCGATCGACATGCGGATCAAACGATCGCGCAGCTCGATTAGATGGGAGACGAAAGGCTGTTCGGCACCCGGATCATCGGGCTGCATCGCGGGGGACATGGGTGATGGTCTCGTCGCAGGTTGGATGGCGGCTCGGCGAACTGATCGAGCGAGCGATGCGTCGGCTTGACCGACGGGCGTGGATCAGGTCGCCGGATCGGCGCAGTCAGCTCGCGGAGGTGTCGCGCTCGCTTGTCCGGGCGGCCGAGGTCGACTCGTCGAGCGCGGCGGATGGCTGACCCTGTGACGGCGTGCGGGCTGCTTCGGTGCCGGAAGCGGGCTTTGCGGTGCGTTTCACCGGCTCCTCGAGAATGGTCTCGAGCGGGCGGCTGCGCGCCTGCTTGTCGAGAATCTCCTTGAGCTCATCGGCTTTGAGCTCGCGCCGGATCTCATCCTGGACCGAGGACAGAGTGCGACGCGCACGCCCCAACCAAAGGCCCGCGATACGCGCGACCTTCGGCAGACGTTCGGGTCCGATGACGACGAGCGCCACGACACCGATCACCACAAGCTCCCAGAAACCCATGTCGAACATGGCAACCTCGCGTGACCGCCTCGTTCAGAGGCACGCCTTTGGGACGACGCCTCAGGCGGACTTGTCCGATGGCTTCACCGGCTCGTGTTTGGCCGGTTCGCCGTCGGCGACACGCTTCTCGGCGGTCTGCTCGACCCGCTTGGCTTCGGCTTCTTCCTCGGCCTTCTCGCTCTCGGACATGGCACTGCGGAAGCCCTTCACCGCATTGCCCAGATCCGAGCCGATGCCCTTGAGTCGTTTGGTCCCGAACAACAGCAGCACGATGACCAGAATGATCAGAAGCTGCCAGATACTGATGCCACCAGCGCCCATGTTTTCCTCCGTACCGTCGCGATTCGACGGTCGACTCGATTCAGTGGGGAGGCCGACGAAACAGTCCGTCGACTGGATTTTCGATGTCTTCGGCAACCTTGTCCCAAGCGGCCCGAAGCGCCCGGATCATACCGCAATCCCATAGACGCGGTTAGTCCCTCGGTGACTCGAGGTCGACGATTAAACCGCATCCAGGGCGAGAGGCTCATTTTCGAGTGAGCTCGAGGTTTGGTGCCTCGACAGCCCTTCGCAGGGACGTGGTTTGAACTGATATCTTTCATCATCCTTAAAAAACCGCCCCGACTCCAACGCTTGTCAAGTCTGCCGGGGCCGATCCCATCCAAAAACAGCGCGTCCCGTGCCGAGCGCGGTTTAATCCAGGGATCAGGACCCGCGACCGGCCTTTTCCTCCAACCCCGAGAGGCCGAAACGCCGGTCCAGCTCCGCCAGGACATCGGCCGGGCCGAGATCCTGCTGCGCGAGCAGAACCAGGGTGTGGAACCAGAGATCCGCGACCTCGTGCACGATCTTCTCGGGGACCCCGTCCTTGGCGGCCATGACGGTTTCGGTCGCTTCCTCGCCGATCTTTTTGAGAATGGCGTCGAGACCTTTGGAATAAAGGCCTGCAACATAGGAGCTTCCCGGATCCGCCCCTTTTCGCGCCTCCAGAACCTCGGACAACCGCTCGAGCAAGTCATTCATGATCGATCACGCCTTTCCGTAAATCGCATCCGGATCCTTCAGGACAGGCGCGACCTCGACCCAACGCCCCTGCACATCGAGCTCGCGAAAAAAGCAGTTATGACGCCCGGTATGGCAGGCGATCCCGCCCTTCTGCTCGACGTCGAGGAGCACGACGTCGGCGTCGCAGTCGATTCGGATGGCGTGCACCACCTGCTGATGGCCCGACTCCTCGCCCTTGTGCCAGAGCCGCCCGCGCGAGCGCGACCAGTAGACCGCGTGCCCGGTCTCTCGCGTCAACCGCAGTGACTCGGGATTCATCCAAGCCATCATCAAGATGGTCCCGGTCCCGTGCTCCTGCGCGATCGCCGGAACCAACCCCTGAGCGTCCCACTTGATGGCGTCGAGCCAATCTTCAGACATCTTCGATCTCCTGGCGGCCCTCAAGGCGTCGACAACACCCGGCTGCGCGCGTGTGCAATTGGCGCCGGCTCAACGCGGGCTCAAACTGTCCGCGAGGCGCTGCCCCTCGGCGAAGTCGAGCGTCCCTTCGTAGATGGCACGCCCCGTAATGGCCCCGATGATGCCGCAGCTCGCCACCTCGGCGAGCGCACGCACGTCGTCGATCACCGTGATACCTCCGGAGGCGATCACCGGGATGCGGATCGATCCGGCCAACGCCCGGGTCGCTTCCACGTTGGGCCCGTTCATCATGCCGTCGCGGCCGATATCCGTGTAGATGATGGCCGCGACACCGGCGTCCTCGAAGCGTTTCGCGAGATCCTCGGCAAGATGCTCGGTGACCTGTGCCCAACCCTCGATGGCAACCTGTCCGTCCTTAGCGTCCAATCCGACCATGATCTGGCCCGGAAACGAGCGACAGGCCCGCTCGACAAAGACCGGCTCCTTCACCGCCTGGGTCCCGATGATGCAGTAGGTCACTCCGGCGCTCAGATAAGCCGCGATGGTGGCCTCGTCGCGGATACCGCCGCCGACCTGGATCGGCAGCTCGGGAAATGCCTCGGCGATGGCGCGAATGGCCTCGCCGTTGACCGGCATGCCGGCAAAGGCACCGTTCAGGTCGACGAGATGCAGTCGGCGCGCACCCTCGCCGACCCAACGTGCGGCGGTATCGACCGGATCATCGGAGAAGACCGTGGACTCTTCCATCCGGCCTTGACGTAGGCGCACACAGCGGCCGTCCTTCAAATCGATCGCGGGAATCAGCAACATGGATCAGTCACTCGCTGTCGGATGTCGGATAGGCGCCTCCCTGCCGAGAACTCGGGCAATGGTGACGACGTGGATCGCGTCTCAAAGCGCGCCCTTGGTGGACGGGGTGATCCCGGCCATCCGCGGATCCGGCTCGACGGCCATGCGCAAGGCACGCCCGAACGCCTTGAAGACGGTCTCGGCCTGGTGGTGCGCGTTGGTGCCGCGCAGATTGTCGATGTGCAGCGTCATGGCCGCGTGGTTCACCAGACCTTGAAAGAACTCACGGAAGAGGTCGACATCGAACCCGCCGATCATGGCACGGGTAAAGTCAACGTTGAACTCCAGCCCGGGGCGACCGGACAGATCGACCACGACACGCGACAGGGCCTCGTCCAGCGGGACGTAGGCGTGGCCATAGCGACGCAGCCCCTTCTTATTCCCGAGTGCCTGCGCCAGCGCCTGACCGAGCGTGATGCCGATGTCCTCCACCGTGTGGTGGGCGTCGATATGCAGATCGCCCTCGGCTTGGATGTCGAGATCAATCAGACCATGTCGCGCGACCTGATCGAGCATGTGGTCCAGAAAAGGCACGCCCGTGTGCAGATCGGAGCGCCCGGATCCGTCCAGATCCAGTGCCACGCGGATCCGGGTCTCCAGGGTGTTGCGCTCGACCCGGGCCTGACGATGAGTGCTGTCGAGGGTCATGTTGAAGCAGTGTCGTTGGCTCGCAAGCCCGCATTAAACCATAGCCGATCCGGGCCACATAAGGGCCGCGGTCGGAAACACCGAGAAGCGGCAACGCGAAAGCCCCGGCGGGGCGAGCGTCAGCTCGACATCCCGCGCAGCAGCTCGCGCACGAATCCGGGCCCTCGGTAGATGAGTCCGCTGTAGATCTGCACGAGATTCGCACCGGCCGCGAGCTTAGCCGCGGCGCCCGCGGGATCCATGACACCCCCGACACCGACGAGCACCGGGTCCGGACCGACGGCCTGCCGAACCAGTCCCAGCAGGGCGGTACTCCGGTGGAGGATCGGTCGACCCGACAGACCGCCGCTCATGCCCTCGGTGCTGCTGCGAAGCCCCTCGAAGCGGATGCTGGTGTTGGTCAGGATCAGACCGGCACAGCCCGCATCCAGCGCCGCGCGGGCGCAGTCGATCGCGTCCTCGTCGGCGAGGTCCGGTGCAAGCTTGACCAACAATGGTCTGGGCCGCACGAGACGCTGATTGGGGCCCTGGATCGCCTCGATGATCCGCGCCACCTCCTCGACCCGCTGCAGATCACGCAAGCCGGGCGTATTCGGACTCGAGATATTTACAACCACATAATCCGCGAGATGACCGACCCGCTCGAAGCTGCGCCGATAGTCGTCCGCCGCGTCCTCCGCCGGGGTGACCTTGGACTTGCCCAGATTGACGCCCAGGGGGACCTGAAGGATGTCCCGCGCACGCAGCCGCTCCAGCCGGATCGCCGCCGCATCCGCGCCCGCATTGTTGAAACCCATCCGATTGATCAGCGCCTCGTCCGCCGGCAGACGAAAGAGCCGGGGTTTCGGGTTGCCGGGTTGTGCCGAGGCGGTGATGGTCCCGACCTCGATAAATCCGAAACCCAGCGCCTGCCATGCGGGCACCGCGACGGCGTCCTTGTCCAGACCCGCCGCGAGTCCGATCGGGTTGGGGAAGCGCAGGCCCATCGCGTCCACGGCTCGTCCCGGGGCACGGGCAAGGTCCCCCGCACCCAAACGGCCCGAGAACCAGCGCGAGCACAATCCGAGGAGCCCCAGAGTCGACTCGTGTGCGCGCTCGGCGTCCAGGCGAAACAGAAGCGGGCGCGCGAAACGCCAAAAACGATCATTGAACCCATCGGTCTCGCCCATTCTTCGGATCCACACTCCAGGAAGTCACGGCCACCGTAAAGGGCGAGGATGCCGCTGCCCGTCGCCCATGAGTGTTCAGCATACCAGCTCCCATGCGAAGATTCGGCACGCCAGAACAGCAGCGGGCGTCCCCGGAATCGCACGGCTTTCATCCGAACCTCTCGACCGGCTCCAGCGGCAGTCACCCGGCACCCTCGTCTCGGTCGCGAACTCAGCGGCCAACGGGACCAAAAGGCGGAACAGCAGCCTGAGGAGAGGGAGGCACCCGACGCGCCCTCTCATCATTCGAGGGCGGCGCCGCGCACTTCGATCGAAGGACTCATTGCAATTACACCATGACGCATCTCAAGTTGAACATGCATTCCCTTCAGGTCGCGGCGAACAACCTCCTTTCGTCCGGAGGGACCAATTCGTCGGCCCGGGGAAGGATCGCGTCCGGCATATCAGCTCTCGTCATTTGCGGATTCATCGCTTACTTGTTCGCGCAACACAACATGGTCTTTCCCTATCACGACGATTGGGGTTATGCAACCTTGTCTTATGTTGGCGAGCAAACGGGATTTACTGGCCGAAACTTCGCCCTGACGCAGCTGCTCGCCTTCCTCTGCGGAGAGTACGTGAATTGGTCCGGCCGATTCGTTGCATTTTTTGTTCAAATCAGCATCTTCAAACTCGGCATTGAATATGTCAGGCTAGCGCAAGTCGGAATAATTCTCTCAACCGTTTTTTTGGCAATAAAACTTTCCCCGCAGAAAAGACTCTTTCACCCGCTGACCATTGTACCGATTGTCTATTTTCTGTCATTACCGCAATATTCTGTCGCCGGCGGCCTATATTGGTTCTCGGCCTCGGTCGCGTATGTTTGGGGAATCTCGTTGTTCTTATGTGCGGCCTATTTGATTCAAAGACGAAAAGCATTCGACCTCACCTCGACCTTACTTCTGACTTTCGCCGCAGCTTTTCATGAGCAGATGTCTTTTGCTGTCGTTGCATTTGTCGTTTCATATACGCTTCTGAGGCAGTTTCCAAAATTCGACGCCGCGCGGGTATTTAGGGATTTGAAGCTCACCAGTCCAGTCTTTCTGATTGCCATCATCACGATATTCGCACCTGGAAATTTCAACAGGAAAAGCATCTCGGCTTATCCGTCGAACAGCCTCACCGACACTCTATCCATAAACGCCAAGGCATTGACCCATTGGATTTTCGTCCACCCGGAAGGGCGTATTCTACTTGCCATTCTCGCTGCGTCGTTCGTTTTTTTGTTCGTTCTGCTCCTTAGATGTTCCGCACGCAAATCAAAACCCATTGCTGTAACGCTTTCCATGCTGACATTGCTGGGCATTTGCTGCGCCATCTCGCTTTCGCTTTTCTTTGCGGCGACATTGTTTGCTTATGGGGCGCTCCTGTTCCTCTTAAGAAGGAAATTCGAGTTCGATGCAATCGTGCTTTCTACATATATCGCAGCAGTCGCCTCATTGGCTTTGCTCTTAATAGCACCAGGCGTCGCCGGACGATCTTTGTTGACGTTTTTCTTCTTGATGATGATCCCGGTAACCTTTATTTTTTCTCAACTGTTCTGCGTCGGATCGAGGCCCGTCGTCTATGCAGTTATCTTAGCAGTGCTTCCGTTTGCAGCTTCAAATGCAGAGAGCATCTATACAGGATATAAGGCCAACTTCGAGGTGAACTCGGTCAATCACGCGAAGCTGATTGCCGCAAGCCACGAGATAAATCACGAGAAGAGCCCCCGAAGTTCCGTGACCCTACTTAAACTTCGTAAGCCTCGATACGCCGAAAAAATGCCTTACGAAAAACCTCAGATCGAGAAATGGATGAAGAAATACTACACACTCCCAGACGACTTTGTGTTCCTCTGGAGAGAACAACCTTAGCATCCGCAGCGCCCGCATCAAAGCGATAGCCACCCTCAGATTAGGGTGAATGCGGCCAATGACTGAAAATCCGACCCGGGCGATCTACACAACTGGTCTCGTTCATTAAGCCCACCCAAAGAGGCACATTTGGCGGAGCGTGGGTGGAGGCGTGACACGGCATAAACAGTCTCACGAGCATGGCGATAGGCTGTATGGCCAATATCATGATTAAGACCCCGCAACCCATTACTATCATCCATCATTACGCGAATACACTCCTCCGGAGACAAATCGATGCCCACTTCATTCGCGACCGTATCTCGAAGACTAGCGATCTTCGGAATGGTCGGGGCCTTCGGCACCCTTGTGCACTACGCAACTCTAGTCCTCCTCGTCGAAATCTGGACCGTCGAACCGGTCGCGGCGACAACGCTCGGATTCGGTCTCGGCGCCCTGGCCAACTACCTTCTCAATCACCGATATACCTTCAACAGCACGAAAGCGCATCGTGATTCCGGGCCTAAATTTGCATTGATCGCGGTCGCCACGGGGCTGTTGAACACGTTGATGGTCCACGCGGGCGTGGACATCCTCGGCCTCAATTACCTCCTCGTCCAGGTGGTCGCCACGGCGACCGTATTTTTACTCAATTTCGTCTTGAATAGCCTCTGGACCTTTCGGGAGAGCGATGCGCTATGAGCCTCAAATATTCAGATTCGCTCTACACCTTGTCCGACCCCAACGCCACAGTCCCGGTCACCGAGCCGCCGACCCTTTCGATCATCGTGCCCGCCTACAACGAGGCCGAGGTGCTCGAGGAACTCCATCGGCGTCTGACGGCCGTGATCGACGGGTTGGGCGTCACCGCCGAGGTGATCTACGTGAACGACGGCAGTCGCGATGCGACCCTGGACATCCTCTATCGTCTGCGTGGCGCCGATCCGCGAGTGGCCGTCTTGAATCTAAGCCGGAATTTCGGCAAGGAGATCGCAATGACGGCCGGACTGGATCACAGTCGCGGCGAGGCCACCGTCATCATCGACGCCGATCTTCAGGATCCGCCCGAGTTGATCCCCGAGCTCATGGCGCGTTGGAACCAAGGCTACGACGTGGTCTACGCGACACGCCTGTCGCGCGACGGCGAGAGCGCACTGAAGAAGCTGAGCGCACGCTATTTCTACCGCGTCATCGGCGGCATGAGCCCGATCGAGATCCCCAAGGACACGGGTGATTTCCGCTTGCTCAGTCGCCGCGCAGTCGATGCCCTGTGCCGGCTGCGCGAGCAGCATCGCTTCATGAAGGGCCTGTTCGCCTGGATCGGTTTTCGACAAACCGCGGTGACCTACCATCGCGACCGGCGCAGCGCCGGGGTGACCAAGTGGAATTATCACAAGCTGTGGGGTTTCGCGATCGAGGGCATTACCTCCTTCAGTACGGCCCCGCTCAAGGTCGCCAGCTATGTCGGCCTGATCACGGCCATGACGGCATTCATCTACGCAAGCTGGATTATCTATAAGACCTTGCGTTTCGGCGACCCCGTAGCCGGCTATCCGTCCCTGATGGTTGCCGTTCTTTTCCTCGGAGGCGTGCAACTCGCAGCCATCGGCGTACTCGGCGAGTATCTCGGGCGGATGTTCAACGAGACCAAAGGTCGACCACTCTACCTTGTCGAGTCCTACGAACGGCCGAGGCAGGGTGAGAGCGAGGGCGACCTCCCCTCCGAGACGTCCGTCACGTCCTCGGCGCACCCGACGGGTCGCAGGTAGATGGACCGCGGTCGGCATCATCGTCAAGCAAGGTGCGGCGACATCGGCATCCCTCTGCATACAACCCCTGTTCGGGCTAGCGCGAAACTCTCCGCTCGCGCCGCAGGCTGTACTCGTTTCCGACAAAGATCAGAGCCGCGCCTGCGATGACCCAGGGGTCGAGTCCCTCGCCATAGAAGATCGCCCCGACCAGCGTAATCAGCGGCAGGCGCAGAAAATCCATCGGCAGCACGACCGTCGCGTCGGCGTGCTGAAACGCCTTGGCGATACCGAGATGCGCGGTGATCCCGGTAACCGCGGCGACGAGCAGCCAGGGTGCATCGGCCCGGGTGACCGGCTGCCAGGCCAGGAGCGCGGGGACGAGGCCGATCAGGAGCTGCATCGCCAGCATCCAGAAAAGGATGGTGAAGACGCCGTCATAACGCGTGAGCCCCTTGGTCGCTGTCAGGCTCACGGCGAAACCGACCGCCGCCGCCAGCCCGATCAGCACACCGAGATCGATCGGTTGCAGGCCGGGCCGCGTGATCACGAGGACACCCGCCACTCCCAACACAAGCGCCACGACACGACCCCGATTCAACCGCTCGCCGAGAAAGAAGAGCGCCAGCACGGCCGCCCACACGGGTGTGGTGAACTCGAGCGCGAAGACCAACGCGAGCGGCAAGATGCCGATGGCGGTGATCCAGAAGACCTGTCCGCCGTAATGGAAGAGGTTGCGCAGCAGGTGAAGGGGCAGCCGTTCGGTGCGATAAAAGCCCGGGGCCAACCACAACGCCAGCGGCACGAGGAGCGGCAGACCGAATGCGGTCCGCAGAAAAAGAAACTGCACCGGCTCCATGGTGTCCAGCAGCTCGCGCGCCGAGACGGCGAGCAGTGCGAAGGAGGTCAGGGCCACACCCATCCAGGCCGCCGCAAGGGCAAGCGGCCGAGATGTACGCTGCAGCATCGAGTCTTGAGGCATGGGCTGCTCTACCCGTAGCCGATCGCCAAGACCGAAATCGCGTGACCGCCCGTCAGGGGCGCAAGATCGATCGGACCGATTCGAGTGAGGAAGGGATCCATGACAGGGACATCGCTCCATCGAACCTGAAACGCGTGACTGACTGCCCCCGTCGCCGGGGGCTCGGGATCAGTCGCTTGCGAGCACGCGCATCAGGATCTCGTTGACCTGCTGCGGATTGGCCTTGCCCTTACTTTCCTTCATCACCTGACCGACGAAGAATCCGAAGACCTTATCCTTGCCGGCGCGATATTGCTCGACCTGGCCGGGGTTGGCGGCGACGATCGCCGCGATCATCGCCTCGAGCTCGCCGCTGTCGGTGATCTGTCGCAGCCCGCGCGCCTGAATGACGCTGTCGGCGTCGCCCTCGCCGCTCCACATCGCCTCGAAGACCTGTTTGGCGAGCTTGCCCGAGACGGTGCCGTCCTGGATACGATGGATGAGACCTGCGAGCATGGCCGCGGAGACCGGGCTCCGCGCGATCTCGATCTCGGAGCGATTCAGCGCGGCCGCCAGCTCGCCGTTGACCCAGTTTGCGGCCAACTTGGGCTCGGCGGTGGCCTGCACCACAGCCTCGAAATACTGCGCAAGCTCGCGCCCGGCGGTGAGCAGACTAGCGTCGTATTCGCCGAGGCCGTATTGAGTATGGAAACGCTCGCGCATGCTGTCCGGCAGCTCGGGGAGATCCGCGACCGCATCGACGATGAAGGCGACATCGATCTCGACCGGGAGCAAATCCGGATCGGGAAAGTAGCGGTAATCATTGGCCTCTTCCTTGGAGCGCATGGGACGGGTCTCGTCGCGCTCCGGGTCATAGAGCCGGGTCTCCTGCACGATGGTCCCGCCGCCTTCGATCACGTCGATCTGGCGCTCGACCTCGAACTGGATGGCCCGCTCGATGAAGCGGAAGGAGTTGAGGTTCTTGATCTCGGTACGGGTGCCGAAGCGCGTTTGACCGAGCGGGCGTACCGAGACGTTGGCGTCGACCCGGAAGGAGCCTTCCTGCATGTTGCCGTCGCTGATGCCGATCCAGCGCACCAGTTGATGGATCTTGCGCGCGTAGGCCACGGCCTCCTGCGGCGTACGCATGTCGGGTTCGGAGACGATCTCGAGCAGCGGTGTGCCGGCCCGATTCAGATCGATGCCCGTGTAGCCGCCGCCCGCGAGGTTCTCCTCGTGCAAGGACTTGCCTGCGTCCTCTTCGAGATGCGCACGCGTCACCCCGATCGACTTGACCGCCCCGTCGCCAAGCACGATCTCCACCCGACCCTCGCCGACGATCGGCAGCTCGTACTGACTGATCTGGTAGCCCTTGGGCAGATCCGGATAGAAGTAATTCTTGCGCGCAAACACCGAGCGCGGCGCCACCTCGGCACCGATCGCCTTGCCGAAACGCACGGCTAGACGCACCGCCTCGGCATTGAGCACCGGCAGCACGCCGGGCAGACCCAGATCGATGGCGCAGGCCTGGGTGTTGGGCGAGGCGCCGAAGGCGATCGATGCACCCGAGAAGATCTTCGATTGGGTCGCGAGCTGAGTGTGGATCTCGAGCCCGATCACGGTTTCCCATTGCATGCTGTCTAACCTATGTCGCGATCGTACTGTCGGCAAAGCTGCCGTCTCATGTCGCTCACTGTGTCAAGACTTCCGGGGCGCGCCAAGCGATAAGCTCGCCGATTACTCGAACCCGGAAGGTGCGCCCTGATGCCAATGCGTCACATGTTGAAAACGATGCGCGACATTGAGCAGGCGGGCCTCCTGGAAAGAGTTGCCGATGATCTGCAAGCCGACCGGCAACCCGTCGACCGGCTCGACCGGGATCGACATCCCGGGCAGGCCCGCGAGGTTGGTCGCGATGGTGTAGATGTCGTTGAGATACATGGCCACCGGGTCGTCCGTCTTGGCCCCGAGCGGGAAGGCGGTCGTCGGAGCGGTCGGACCCATGATGACGTCGACCTCCTCGAAGGCACGCGCGAAGTCGTCGGCGATGAGATGGCGGATCTTCTGCGCTTTCAGATAGTAGGCGTCGTAGTAGCCCGCCGACAACACATAGGTGCCGATCATGATGCGACGCTGCACCTCGTCACCGAAGCCCTCCGCGCGACTGCGCTTATAGAGGTCTTCGAGGTCCTTCGGGTTCTCGCAGCGGTGGCCGTAGCGCACCCCGTCGAAACGCGCCAGGTTGGACGAGCATTCGGCCGGCGCGACAACATAATAGACCGGCACCGAAAGCGGACTGTTCGGCAGGCTGATCTCCTTCACCGTGGCGCCGAGTCGCTCGTACTCCTTGATCGCGTCCTGCACGGAGGCCGCCACGCGCGGATCGAGCCCCTCGCCGAAATACTCCTTCGGCAAACCGATGCGCAGACCCGCGATGTCGTGGTCGAGCGCATCGACATAGTCCGGCACGGCCACGTCGGCACTGGTTGAATCGCGCGGGTCGAACCCGGCCATTTCGTCGAGCAGACAGGCCGCATCCGCCGCCGAGCGTGCCAGTACGCCGGCCTGATCCAGCGACGAGGCGAAAGCGATCATGCCCCAACGCGAGCAGCGCCCGTAGGTCGGCTTGATGCCGGTGATACCGCACAGCGCCGCAGGCTGGCGGATCGATCCCCCCGTATCCGTCCCGGTGGCCGCCGCACAGAGCCGTGCGGCGACCGCCGCTGCGGATCCGCCCGAGGAGCCGCCCGGCACGCGGTCCGCATCCCAGGGGTTGTGAACAGGCCCGTAGTAGCTCGTCTCGTTCGAGGAGCCCATGGCGAACTCGTCCATGTTCGTCTTGCCCAAGACCACCGCCCCGGCCGCGGCCAGACGTTCGACGACGGTCGCATCGTAAGGCGCGACGAAGTTGTCGAGCATCCGCGAGCCGCAACTGGTCTTGATCCCCGCCGTGCAGAAGATGTCCTTGTGCGCGATCGGGATGCCGGCGAGGGGCCCGGCATCGCCCGCGGCGATCGCGCGATCGGCACGCTCGGCCGCCGTCAGGGCGGATTCGCTCGCGACGCTGATGAAGCTGTTCAGGCGCGGGTCCAGGCGTGCGATACGCTCCAGATAGTGACGGGTGAGCTCCACGCTCGAGTAGGTGCGCAGCCTCAGCTCCGCGGCCATTTGGGCGATCGATTTGTTCTGCATGAGTGCTCGGCGTCAGTCGATGACCTTGGGAACCAGATACAGCCCGTCCTCGGTCAAGGGGGCGATTGCCTGGAACAACTCGCGTTGGTTCCGCTCCGACACGCGATCCGGACGCAGACGTTGGCTCATGTGCAGCGGGTGCGCCATCGGCTCGACGCCCGTGGTGTCGACCGCGTCCATCTGCGCAACCAGGTCGAGGATGTTGGAGAGATCCGCGGCATAGCGCGCGATCGACTCGAGTGCGATCTCGAGCCGCGCCAGGTGGGCGATCTTCTCGATGTCGGAAGCATCCAATGACATGACCGATCCAGCGTGATTGACAAGCCGCGCAACATAGCACAGGCGCGCGAGAGGCGGAACTTGCGGAAACGCCGCGTGGGACGGCGGACGCGACATCGGAGGCCCGTCGCGCGATTGCGCGCCTTGACGAACCCGCGTCTTGCGGCTTTAATACGGGGCTCTGCTACCCGCAACGGGAGTGGATCTCAAAGCCCAGGTAGCTCAGTTGGTAGAGCAGAGGACTGAAAATCCTCGTGTCGGTGGTTCGATTCCGCCCCTGGGCACCATCAAAACAATAAGTTAGTGCACCCGTGAAACGAGCCTACGATCTCGGGTTCTCTAAGGGTCCTTTCCGCCGCAAGATCCGCCCGTTCGAGATAGCTCGCGATCGCGCATTCGCATCCGGTCGTCACCCGCAATGAACCCTGCATAGCAGTGCCCCGACCAGCTTAGGGGCTGTCTCGACCTCGTACGGTCCTGTCATAACGCCAAGGAGTAAGGCCGATGTCCCCGGACGACTTCATCGCCAAGTGGCAGGGCATCACCCTCACCGAGCGTACCTCGGCTCAAGAGCACTTCATCGACCTGCGCCGGGCGCTCGGGGAGAAGACCCCGACCGAGGCGGATCCGACCGGGACGCGCTACGCCTTCGAGACACGCACGACCAAGGCCGAAGGGCTATCAACTCAAGGGCCTTCGCTCCTGATCGTGTGTGAGCGATACCCTTTTGTGCCCGGCGATGTCGAGCAGGGCGTCGAGATCACGAAGGCGACCGTTGGTCTCCGGCAGGCCATTGGCGCCTCCCCAAGAAACCCGTCCAGATCCGCCGCGAGCCCGTCACACGCCTCTGCACGGAGTTGCGCCGCAAAGCTGCGGATCGCGGCCCAATCGCGCGCTTGTAGCGCACGCGACGTCAGCCACCCCCGACGCTGCGTGTTGACGGCGCATCCCGCCTGGGCTAGCGTCCCTTCGCTGGCCAACCTTGAGGCTCAGGGCAGGTTGGATTGCTTGTCCGCTGTTTAAGGAACTATGAGCATTCACGCACTCTGCACGCCCCGTCCGTCCGTCTATGCGGCTGATCGCCGCGCCACGGTTCTCAACCTCGATACCTTCCTCAAGGGGCAGGTCAACGGCGATGAGTTCTTCGAGGAGAACTACTTCACCAACGGAATGCTCACGCTGGTGGATCGGGCCTTTCGCCATCTCGGCGGTCAGGGCGTGGGTTCCTCGGTGTTTCTGCTCTCGCAGGCCATGGGGGGCGGTAAGACGCACAGCATGATCGCGCTGGGTCTGCTGGCGCGTGATCCCGCGTTGCGTGATCGGGTGCTCGAACACAATCCAGCCCCAGCCCTTGGGGCGTGTCGGGTTGTGGGTTTCAACGGTCGCAGTACCGATGCGGCCGGCGGCATTTGGGGATCACTCGCCGAGCAGCTCGGCAAAGCCGATCAGTTCGCCCGCTATGTTTCGCCCTTGCTCAGTGCGCCGGGGCCGGAAGCCTGGAAGCAGTTGCTCGGCGACGAGCCGCTGGTGCTGTTTCTCGACGAGTTGCCGCCTTATCTGGAATACGCCGTTACGGTCCCGGTCGGGAATGGCGACTTGAGTGTCGTGACGACGGCCGCACTAGCGAACCTCTTCGTTGCCGTCGCAGACATGGCCAATGTGTGTCTGGTGCTGTCCGATCTGGCCGGGTCGAATTTCGGCATTGGTCAATCTGCGCTGGAGTCGGCCTTCAACCGCGCGGTGCATGGCATCACCTCGGAATCCAAGCGAATCGCCGTGCCCATCACGCCGGTCAACCCGAACGGCGACGAGCTGTATCATATTCTGCGCAAACGCCTGTTCGAGCGGGTCGCGCGGGTGCCTGAAGTAGCCGCCGTGGCCGCCGCCTATCGCGAAGCGCTGCGCGAGGCGGTCAAAATGGGCCTGACCACCAGCTCGCCCGAGACCCTCTACACCCGCGTCATCGACGCCTATCCATTCCATCCCGATCTACGCGAGCTGGTCGGTCGGTTCAAGGAAAACGAGGGGTTCCAGCAGACCCGAGGCGTCATCCGGCTGATGCAGATGGTCGTGTCCAGCCTGTGGAACTCCGGGCACGCCGCCAACATCGACTTGATTCACCCCTATGATCTCGATCTCAATCTCGATGAGATCGCGTCCGAAATCCGTACCATTAATCCTTCGCTCAGTGAGGCGATTGCGCACGACATTGCCCGTGGCGGCGATGCGGAGGTCGAGCAGATCGATGTCGACAATGGCAACACCGACACCTCGGACGCAGCCCGCCTCATCCTTGTCGCTTCGCTGTCAACCACGCCGGGGGCGATTCAGGGGCTGCGAGAGTACCAACTGATCGACTGCCTTCAGCGACCCGGTCGCGACCTCTCCACCTTCAAGGCATCCCATTATACACAACT
>NZ_DIUM01000068.1:1309-2574 GCF_002423035.1 Thiocapsa sp. UBA6158 | reverse complement strand
CGGCGGCGACGAGTTCCTGGTGCTGCTGCCCCGGATCACCCATCCCGAGTCCGCGCTCGAGGTCGGGAACAAGATCGTTCGCGCCTTGCGCGAGCCCTTCCATGTCGGCGACCTGCAGCTGGAGCTTTCTTGCAGTATCGGGATTGCACTCTATCCCGAACACGGCCGAGACCCGATCACACTCGCGCGGCATGCCGACCAGGCCATGTATCAAGCCAAGCAGAGCGGCCGAGAGCGTGTCCGGCTCGCCGAGCTGAGCAAATGAATCGAGAATCACTGGTGAACGCATCCGGCGCGTCCACATCCGGGAGCTTGACCATCCTCTTCGAGGACCGCCCCGGTCCGCTTGGTCTGAGCACGCTCTGATGCTTTGCCGCGCTGATCGAGATCGACCGCGTGAGCCGCGCGCTCCAGGCTCTGGGCGTGACCCGGGTCCTGCCGACCGACGTGTATCAAAGGCACGACCGTAGGAACACGAACAAGCAGTGAGGCCGAACGCGGGCGATGAGCGTGCGAGTGACCGCTAAATCCAACGCTCCATCAGGGCCTCATACGAGAAGGTCAACCGCTTGCTCCCCAGGATGGCGGTCAAGCGGAAGATCTCGAAGGGCTGGTCGCCCAAGAGCAGGACGGCGTTGGCGTTGAAGCTGTTGTGCGCCATAGCGAATTTCCCGTGCAGCGCGTCAGTCGCTGTCGAGCCGGAAGTCGATCTTCAGCGTGACCTGGAAGTGGGCGACCTGGCCATCCACGACATGGCCGCTGGTTTTGACCACCTCGAACCAGTCGATGTGGGACGCGCCTTGATCGCGGTCATCCAGTGCCGATCATGGGTCGGTGTCGGGCGAGGTAGCGACGCATCAGGGGTCGGACCCGGGACCGTCAGGCCAGTCGAGACGTTGGAGGCCGAGCACTGGCGAAGGACATGCAATTCAGCTGATTTAAAAAGAGTCTGGTCCGAGCATATGCCCGGGAACGACCCAGGCGTCAAAATCGGCCGCACTGATGCCACCCACCGCCAAGGCCGCCTCCCGCAGGCCCAGACTGTTGGCGTGCGCGTGCTGCGCAATCCGCGCCGCCCGATCGTAGCCGATGTGCGGTGTCAGCGCCGTGACGAGCATCAGCGACTGGTTCAGCAGGTCCAGCGCGCGCTCGGTGTCGACCTCGATGCCGTCCACGCAATGTCGGGCAAAGCTCGACATCGCGTCCCCGAGCAGGTGCAGGCTATCGAGCACGTCGTAGGCGATCAGCGGCTTGTAGACATTGAG
>NZ_DIUM01000068.1:786-1213 GCF_002423035.1 Thiocapsa sp. UBA6158 | reverse complement strand
CGGATGTCGTTGGCGATCTTGGTGAGCGCGACGGCCAGCGTCCTGAGCGCGCCATGCAAGCCGACCAGGGGCTCGTGGCCAGCGAGCGCGGCGAAGCGGTTGTCGGCAACGCGGAAGGGTTCGCCCAGGCGTTCGGCTAGCCGCACCGCGACCCGGGCACCGAACTCCGGATGGGTATTCAGTCCCGTGCCGAGCGCCGTGCCGCCGATGGCAAGGGCATGGACGGCCGGCAGCGTGGCGCGCAACGCCGCTTCGGCAAGGGCGAGCTGGGCCGCGTAGCCGCCGAANNTGCAGGTGCGTGCGGCCGATCTTGAGGATACCGGTGAATGCCGTCGCCTTGGCCTGCAGGGCCGTGCGCAGCCGCGTGAGCGATGCCAGCAGCGGTCTCGTCTGCAGCACAGCGGCGACGTGCATGGCCGTCGGGAAG
>NZ_DIUM01000068.1:0-758 GCF_002423035.1 Thiocapsa sp. UBA6158 | reverse complement strand
CCTCGTTGACGTTCATGTTGCTCTGAGTGCCGGAACCGGTTTGCCAGACGGACAACGGAAACTGTGCCTCGAACTCGCCGGCCGCGACGCGCGCCGCAGCCGCGGCCACGGCGTCGGCCTTGGCGGGGTCGAGCAGGCCGAGCGCGCGATTGACCTCCGCCGCGGCACCTTTGATCTGGGCCAGCGCGTGCACGATCTCCATCGGCATGCGCTGTCCTCCAATCGCGAAGAAACGGCGGCTGCGCTCGGTCTGCGCCCCCCATAAGGCGTCACCAGGGATCTGGATCGGCCCGAAACTGTCGGATTCGCTACGGGTTGAGGACATGGCGACCACCTCCTGACTCGGCCGGTCTGCTGGATTTTCTCATGTCCTGATCAGCTGGCACATCCGGCGCCTGAGGATCCGAGCCGGCGCTTTCACCACTGAGCGGAATTCGCTGGAGACCCCGTGGCTGCCTATCACTTGCTGACGACCTGGCGCATCGAAGCACCGTTGGAAGCGGTGTACTCGGCCATCCAGGAGGCAGACAACAGCCCGCCACGGACCGCGCTTTAGCGATCGCAATCGTGAGAGGCTGGATCGATCCGACCGGTGTCGCGCTCGTGATGCCACTCCTTCAGCCCCTTGCCATCTGCGCAGGTAGTCACCGAACGTCTGCGCCTCGGACACCAAACCGCCCGGACTCTCCAGGACCAGCAATTCGCAATTCGAAATTTCGGTGACAGTTTGCTGAAACCGCGTCCAGAGCGAGATGCTC
>NZ_DIUM01000095.1 GCF_002423035.1 Thiocapsa sp. UBA6158 | reverse complement strand
GGGCTCCTACTGGGCCTATTACGAGCTCGGCTGGGGCGGCTTCAGGTTCTGGGACCCGGTCGAGAACGCCTCCCTCATGCCCTGGCTTTCCGCGACCGCGCTGCTCCATTCCGCCGTGGTGATGGAGAAGCGCGATGCGCTGAAGGTCTGGACCGTCCTGCTGGCCATCCTGTCCTTCTCCCTCTCCCTGATCGGCACGTTCCTGGTGCGCTCTGGCGTGCTCACATCGGTGCACGCCTTCGCGACCGATCCGGCGCGCGGCACCTTTATCCTCGTCTTTCTCTGCATCGTGATCGGCGGCTCGCTGGCACTCTATGCCTGGCGTGCGCCGACCATCGCCGGTGGCGGTCGGTTCGACGTCGTTTCGCGCGAAAGCTTTCTGCTGGTGAACAACCTGCTGTTTGCGACACTGACGGTCCTGGTCTTGTTCGGCACCCTTGCCCCGCTGATCTACGAGGCCGCCGGGTGGGGCAAGATCTCGGTCGGCTTCCCCTGGTTCAATAAGATGTTCGTGTCGCTCTCGCCCTTCCTCATCGTGGCGATGGGGATCGGACCCTTGACCCGGTGGAAGCACGACGAGCCGATGCGCCTGGTACGTTCGCTGTGGATCGCGCTTGCGCTCGGCATCGCCGTGTTCATCGTGGCCCTGCAGCCGATCTTCGAGGACGGCGGTCTCGCGATGGCCTTCGGTCTGAGCATGAGCGCCTGGCTGGTCGGCACTCACCTGATCGCCCTGGCCGAGCGCTTGAAGAACAAAGGTGGTTTCCGGGGGCTCGCGGCCGACTTCGGCGCGCGCAACCTCAGCTACTACGGCATGTGGACCGCGCATGTCGGGATCGCGGTGTTCATCGTCGGGGTCACCATGGTCTCGATCCACGGCTCCGAAACGGACGTGCGGATGTCGCCGGGCGACGTGCATGAGGATTCGGGCTATCGCTTCCAGTTCAACGGCGTACAGGCGGTGCCCGGCCCGAACTATATGGCTCAGCAGGGCGAGTTCATCGTCTACAAGGACGAACGGCAGATCGCCGTGCTCCATCCGGAGAAGCGCTCTTATTTCTCGGGCGGAATGCCGATGACGGAGGCGGCCATCAACGCCGGCTTCCTGCGTGACCTCTACGTCTCGCTTGGCGAGCCGGTCGGAACGGACGGGGATTGGGCGCTGCGGGTCTACTATAAACCCTACGTGCGCTGGATCTGGCTCGGTGCGATCTTCATGGCGCTCGGCGGCCTGTTGGCGATGGCCGATCGGCGTTATCGCACGCTGCGGCGGAGCGCGGATGTCCCGGCCGGGGCACTGGCGGCACGCTCATGACGGCGCCCCGCTCCCCAGCGAGAACGGCGACCACCAAGGCGAAGAGGCGCGCGCTCATCCCGCTCGCCATCTTCATGGCGCTGGCCGCGCTGCTGTTCTACGGGCTGCAACTGGATCCGCGCAAGGTCCCCTCGCCGCTCGTGAACAAGCCTGCACCCGTGTTCGAGCTCGAGTCGCTGGACGACCCGAGCCGAACGGTCACCAACGAGATCCTCGTGGGGAAGGTCTCGCTGGTGAATGTCTGGGCCTCTTGGTGCCCGTCATGCCGTCAGGAGCATGGCGAGCTGATGCAGATCGCGCGCAACAACGATGTCCAGGTCGTCGGCTTCAACTGGAAAGACACGCGACCCGAGGCGCTTGAGATGCTCAGGCGTTACGGCAATCCCTACGTGGTCAGCGCCTACGATCCGGACAACCGCTACGGTCTGCATTGGGGCGTCTACGGCGCACCCGAGACCTTCGTGGTCGACGGCGAAGGCATCATCCGTTACAAGCACATCGGGCCGGTCGACCGCAACGTCTGGGAAACCACGATACGCCCGATCGTCGAGCAGTACAGACCTCAGTCATCATGATGCATCGCGTTCGCAAGCTGTCTCTAAGCCTCACGCTGATCGCCGGCACACTGGCGTTCGGCAGCCCATCCGCCTACACGCTCGAAGAGTTCACGTTCGAGCAGCCCGCCCAGCATGAGGCGTTTCGCGACCTGATCGCCAAGCTACGCTGCCTGGTCTGCCAAAACGAGTCGCTCGCCGGCTCCCAGGCCGGCGTTGCGCAGGACCTTCGCGAAGAGGTCTATCGCATGATGCTCGAAGGTCAAAGCGACGATGAGATCGTGACCTTCCTCGTGGAGCGCTACGGCGACTTCGTGCTTTACGAGCCTCCGATGAAGCCATCGACCTACATCCTCTGGTTCGGCCCCTTTATCTTCCTCGGCGTAGGCGGCTACCTGCTGTTCCGCACGCTCGGGCGCAAGAAGGACGAGCCGGAAGAGGATCTCACCGAGGCCGAACGCGCCCGTCTTCAACGACTGCTCGCCGCCGGCGGCGACAAACAAGAAAAACTCAAATGACCATCTTCTGGATTTTGACTGCCGGGCTCATGGGCCTGGCGTTGTTTTTTGTCGCCCTGCCGCTGCTGCAGCCCGAGAAAGCAACCGAGGCACCCGAGCAGGACGAGCTGAACCTCACGGTCTTCAAGCAGCGCCTGCAAGAGCTGGATGCCGACCTTGCCGGTGGCTTTTTGGAACAAGACCAGTACGTCGCGGCAAGACGCGATCTGGAACGCGATCTGCTGCGCGACGTCCAGGGCGAGCTCGCGGCGTCCGAGCGTCGCAGCGCTTACGGCGGACGTTGGATGGCGATCGTGCTGGCGGTGGCGGTGCCGACAGGCGCGGTGCTGATCTACGACGAGATCGGCCACCGCGAGATCATCGAGCGTATCGAAGGCGTCGCGCTCAGCGGCGAGACACAACAGCCCCTGGTCGGACCCGACGGCGAGGAACTCCCGCCGCTCGAGGTCCTGGTCCAGCGTCTCGAGGAGAGGCTTGCCGAGGATCCGGACAATGTCGACGGATGGTTGATGATCGGCCGGACCTACTTCACCATGCGCCGCCCCGGTCAGGCCCTCGATGCGGTCTCGAAGGCCTATGCCTTGGCACCCGAGCGCCCGGATGTGATGCTCGCCTTTGCCGAGGCCACGGCCGCGAACAACAATAACAGCCTGGAAGGCGAGCCGGCCGCGCTGATCGAGCGCGTCCTCGAGGCCGAGCCAGACAACGCCAGCGCCCGCTGGCTGTCGGGGATGCTCTACTACCAACGCGGTCAATACACCGCTGCGGCGACCGCATGGCAGCGCATCCTCGACGAGATGGACCCCGCCTCGGAAGACGCCGCTGACCTGCGCGAGATGATCACGGAGGCGCAGACGCGAGCGGGCGCGCCGGCGACGAGCACCGCTGCCGAATCGGCCTCCTCTGCCGAGACGTCCGAAGGTATGGAACCGGCCGAACAACCCGCAGAGCAGCAGGCAGAGACCGCCGCGCCCGCCTCCGAGGCGACATCCGAGCCGCTTGCTGCAGCGTCGGTCACCGCAGACGTGAGCCTGGATCAGGCCATCTCGGCCGGCGCCGCTCCGGACGACATCGTGTTCATCTTCGCGCGCGCCGTGGCAGGCCCGCCCATGCCGCTCGCCGTTCAGCGCGTCCAGGTCAAGGACCTGCCGACACGCGTCACCCTCGACGACAGCATGGCGATGATGCCCGAGATGAGCCTCTCCGCCTTCCCGCAGGTGATGATCGGTGCACGCGTGGCCAAAAGCGGCCAAGCGACACCGCAACCCGGCGACCTCGAAGGCGAAAGCGGGCCGATCGACAGCGCCGGAAATAACCAAGTCGCCGTCGTCATCGACCGTATCAGACCCTAAACCTAAACCGCGTCCGGCGCGACAAGCGTCGGTCGCGCCTTATCTCGACGTCATATCGACCCAAAGACCTCGCAGCAGACACGGTTTAGAAAATCAAAAAAATTCACTTCAACCCCGTCCGCTGCACCCCTTGCGTGTCGCCGCGACGCATCACCGACCTGAAACCCGCGCGTGTCCCTCCAAGACGCGGTTTAACGTTTTAACGCTTCTCGTAGATGCCGACCAGCTCGGTGCGAGCGAGGATGTGGTCTTCCATTGCCAGTAGGAGCTCGTCCTTGGTCGGGTTCCCCAATTCGCTCGGCAGGCGGATATCGAGCGCGTAAAGACAATGGAAATAGCGGTGACAGCCGATCGGGGGACAAGGGCCACCATAGCCGACCCGGCCCCAACTGTTGATCCCTTCCCCGGTCCCGACGGGGAGAAGATCGGAGGTCATGCCTTCGGCAAGCATCGCCTCGGGCGGAAGGTTATAGAGGATCCAATGATCCCAAACCATCCGAGGAGCGGCGGGATCGGGGGCATCCGGATCATCCACGACCAGGACCAGGCTCGCGGTACCCTCGGGAAGACACTCCCACGTCAAAGGCGGCGAGATGTTTTCTCCCTCGCAGGTGTAGCGCACCGGGATGTGCGCTCCGTCGACAAAAGCGTCCGATTTCAAAACCATTGACATCTTTACGTCTCCAGAGATGTGCTAACCTAAGGGCCGTCAACGCCCCGTTGTCCCGCTTCGACAGCGATTCGGGTCACGGAGTTTTCATCGAACAGAGGTACCGCGGCAGCGCCGATCAATCCCGCGCTGCCGCATCCCCTTATAAGGATAACGCGAATACGGGCATTGGAGATCAGGGATCGATTCGTCCGGACATACGGACCGGACAGGATCGTCTCGATAGCGATTATCCTCTCCATAGCTGTGCGTCCTTCGGCGGCCAATCGGCCGCCTTTTTTTGGCCTGCGATTCGGGCATGGACACGGATCCGCTCGTGTCCCTTCGCCACGAGCCGATCGACCCCCGGGCCCCGCTCCGACTTGATCCGCGACAGGCCAAGACACGAATTCCGATCGATACCCGATCAAGGCCACACCCGAGTTACGGTATAATTTCGATCGGTAAGCGAATCTCGACGGGAAGCCGCACGACGACGCCCCGCACCTCACCCAAACGCCACTACAGGATCACCGATGTCTGATTACAATGCCGAGGACGTCCGCAACCTTGCCCTGGTCGGTCACGCCGGATCCGGCAAGACCACGCTGGTCGAAGCGCTGCTCGCCGCGACCGGAGTGATCTCGACCCCCGGCAGTGTGACCAAGGGAACCACGGTCTGCGACTTCGATCCGATGGAAAAGGAGCTGATCCACTCGCTGGACGCCTCCATCACCAGCTTCGATGCGCACGACAAGCACGTCAATCTGATCGACACCCCCGGGTATCCGGATTTCCTGGGGCGCACCATTTCGGTCCTGCCGGCCGTGGAGACCGCCGCGATCGTCATCAATGCGCAGTCCGGCATCGAGCCGATGACCCTGCGGATGATGAAGGCGGCCGACAATCGCAATCTCTGCCGCATGATCATCGTGAATCAAATCGATGCAGCCGACGTCGATCTCGCTCAATTGACGGATCAGATTCGCGAGACCTTCGGCCCCGAATGCCTCCCGATCAACCTGCCCGCCGAGGGCGGCAAGCGGGTCATCGACTGCTTCTTCCAGCCAAGCGGCGAAGGTGCCGACTTCTCATCCGTCGCGGAGGCCCACAGCCGGATCATCGACCAGGTGGTCGAGGTCGACGAGGCCCTGATGGAGGTCTATCTCGAGCAGGGCCAGGAGCTCAAGCCCGAGCAGCTGCACGATCCCTTCGAGGCGGCGCTGCGCGAGGCGCACCTGATCCCGATCTGTTACGTGTCGGCGGCGACCGGGGCCGGCGTCGACGAGCTCATCGAGATGATCACGCGCCTCATGCCGAATCCCTCGGAAGGCAATCCTCCGCCCTTCCTCAAAGGCGAAGGTGCCGCCATGACTCCGGTGACCGTCGATCCCGATCCAGCCAAGCACGCCGTCGCGCATGTCTTCAAGATCATCAACGACCCCTTCCGCGGCAAGCTCGGGATCTTCCGTATCCATCAGGGACGCATCACGGCGCAAAGCCAGCTCTACATCGGCGACGCGCGCAAGCCGTTCAAGGTCAACCATCTGTATCGCCTCCACGGTACCGAGCAGATCGAGGTCGCCGAGGGTGTGCCCGGAGACATCCTGGCGGTATCGCGTATCGACGACATCCATTTCGACGCCGTCCTGCACGACTCGCACGAGGAGGATCATTTCCACCTCTCGAGCCTGGAGTGCCCGGTTCCGCTGTTCGGTCTCGCGATCCACCCGACCAAGCGCGGCGACGAGCAGAAGCTGACCGATGCACTGCACAAGCTCGAATCCGAAGACCCCTGCTTCCATGTCGAGCACAATGCCGCGGCGAACGAGACGGTCATGCGCGGACTCGGCGAGCTGCATCTGCGCGTGCTCTTACGCCGACTCTCGGAGCAGTATCACGTCGAGGTGGAGACCCATCCGCCGAGCATCCCCTATCGGGAGACCATCACGGCCCCCGCCGAGGGACATCATCGCCACAAGAAGCAGACCGGCGGCGCCGGACAGTTCGGCGAGGTCTATCTGCGCGTCGAGCCCATGGAGCGCGGCGCCGGCTTCGAGTTCGTCGATGCCGTCGTCGGCGGCGTGATCCCGAACAACTTCATCCCCTCGATCGAGAAAGGCGTGCGCCAGGTGCTCGATGAAGGCGCCATCGCCGGTTATCCGATGCACGACATTCGCGTCACGGTCTACGACGGCAAGTTCCATCCCGTCGACTCCAAAGACATCGCCTTCTCGACGGCAGGGCGCAAGGCGTTCATCGAGGCGGTGGAGAAGGCCCGCCCGGTCCTGCTCGAGCCAATCGTAAAGATCCGGATCACGGCCCAAGGCACGGCAATGGGCGATCTCGCGGGCGACCTCTCCAGCCGCCGCGGCCGCATCAACGGCAGCGACAGCAAGAGCCGCGGTCGGATCGTCATCGAGGGCGAGGTCCCGCTGGCGGAGCTCAACGGATACGATGCACGCCTGAAGGCACTGACCGGCGGTGAAGGCACCTACAACATCGAGCTGAGTCACTACGACACAGTGCCCGCCAGCATCCAAAAGCAGCTCGCCGACGCCTACCAGCGCGCCGAAGACTGACCCCGACGCACACGGACCGGCGCTCGGCGTCGGTCCGTGTTCCTCGGCGAGCATCGAGGCTCGGGGCCTCCCGACAGTCTCGTCACTCATCAGGCCGACCACCCCAACCTCAAGACGCTCGTGACACCCGCCCCGCGGTGTCACGCATGCCCCATGGCGCTCTGCGCCACGTGGCTCAGCGCATAACGGCGCCTGCGTGAACGTCGTCTCCGACCTCGGTCATGCCTGCTCCTTTCACGCGATCTGGCTCAAGGTTTCGCAAGCCGATCGTGAAACAAGTGCGCAAGCCAAGGCCCGAAGTCCGAGCCGTCCTCGCGGGTTCGCGACTCCAAGAGGTCAAGGAAGATATCGCGCGGCTCGAAGATGCCCGTGTCGTCGGCGAACAGCGTGAAGACGACGCGAACAAGGAATTACTCCAGATCCTGGCCGGTGTAGCCGGATGCATGCAAGTCGTCATGGAGCCGACCGACCAGCTCGGACGCCTTGATGTTGACCGGATCTTTCGACAATCTTGAGGCCGGGGAAAGACTTGAAGGCCCTTTGGCCTTGTCCAGCTTGTGTCGGAGACTCTTTTGCTCGACCAAGAGCACGCCGTTCCAATCTCGCTCCATGACAGGCGCATGCGGCCGGCCTTTCTATTTGGCGTTGAGCAGGCTACAAGGAGCCGACACAAAAAAAGGGCTTACGGAGATCAACCGTAAGCCCTTTCGAATATGGTAGCGGGGGCATCTCCCGAAAACCTCTCGGAAAGCCTTGGAATATCTCGCTATTTCGGTGGGTCCGTTTTCACGATACCCCCATAGATACCCCCAAAAATCGACGGTGCCCGGACAAAAAACCCGGCACATGGCCGGGCCGGTTGATGCCCGGACGGGCCGGGCGGTTTGTGGGTCAGTGCTGCGCCTGCTCGATCGCCGCCGGCAGATTGCGGGTCAACCTCAAGGCATCCGCAAACTTCGATACGGTCTCGGCGTCGCCGGTCGGGTGGATCGGCCGCATCATTTCCGGGACCGGCTCACCTGCAAGCTGTTGCAGCTTTGCGCCGTTGAGCAACCGCTCGATCTCGCCGAACGATTGCAGACCGACCAACAGCAGGTCGGTGACAAGCTCAAGAACATCGTGGTCGATGACGTACTGATCGTGGTTCATGCCGTGCCCTCCGCGCACTCGACCGCTTCGATACCGGCCTCGGTGACTTCCAGGGTCCAATATTCCGAGCTGTAGGGGATCCCGGTCGCCTCATGCGTCGGCCGATGGATCAGCAGCAGATCGAGCGATTCGAGTTGATCCAGGTCGTCGGGGTCGGCCGTCTCGGTGAAGTGTTGCCCGGCTTCGTTGCGCGTGCACAGCGAGCCCAACACGCCGACAAGCTCACGGTGCCGCTGAATCGCCAGCTCGACCAGGCTCGACCACTGATCCGGGTCGATCTCGGCCGTTTCGATGCCTTCCAGGGTCTCGGCGAGCATGTGGCGCATGACGCGCGCTTCGCTCGGGGTTGCGGTGTCGCCCATGCGTTCGGCGAGGTGGTCAAGGTCCATCGTTGCGGAGATCATCATGCGTGTTGCTCCATGTGTGCCTGAATCGCGGACCAATCGACTGCGTTGAAAACCATCTGTAGCAGATCCTCCGGGTTCTCGGTTGCCTTGACGACGAATCGCGCCGGCAGATCCGCCCACGGCATCGGGATCTTGTCGGGCTTGGCGAGCATGCGCACGACGGCGCGCTCGATCGGGGTTAGGTCTTTCATGCGGGCGCCTCCCCTGCGTGTGCCAGGACCAGAAGTCTCGTCAGTGCCGCGGATCGGGTCTCCGGTGCGCTTGCCACCAGATCCAACAGCGCATGGTTGTGCCGGTCAAGATAGACCGCGCATGCTGCTGCGACGGGATCTTGACGCAGGCAAAACCGCACGGCGCCGCACAGCTGGTGACTGAGCAAGATTGCCCGGTGCGCCCATGCGTCGGACTCGACCGGAATCCCGCAGCTGCGCAGATCCGCCAGCAGATCGCGCGCCAGCAGCCGAGCCCCCCGGCTTGGTTGGGGTTTATCGGGCATGGCGTCGCCCTCCGAGATACCGCAGACCCGCCTCGATGCGGGCCAACAGCGCCTTGGCCTCGGACAGCTCGCGGCCTTGCATGGCGTTGATGGTCCACGCGACGGATGCGTGAAGGGTGCGCAGTGCGCGACGATCGCGACGGCTCAAGGCGTCGGATGTTTGGCGGTTCCAGGTCGGAACGCGCAGGGGTGTAGAATACTGCTCTAGCATGATTCACCTCGGTAACAGGTGGGTTATGTCAGGGCCTCGATCGGATTGCCGTCCGGTCGGGGTCCGCTTCTACTGCTACTTCGTCTTCGTCTTCTTGCCCTCCCTCAGCTTCCTGCAGATGTCTCGCACCAGCGGCTTTGACTCCGGTGGTATCCATTCGGTGATCGGCACCAGACCGGACGCGCGCATGCGGTCGCGGTGCGCGGCCTGTCTGCTCGGGTTGCTCTTGGGTTGCTTCGTTACTTCGGACATGTGGACAGCCTAGACCACGCCCGAGCCGAGTGCAAGGGTCTCGGCTGAAAATGAT
>NZ_DIUM01000009.1 GCF_002423035.1 Thiocapsa sp. UBA6158 | reverse complement strand
GCTGAGGCACGACGCTAATCACCTCTGCTTATACCCTATCGACGCTTCCCAACCTGCCCATAGGACTGCAACCATGACCTTCAGCCGCTTCCTGTCGACCGCGCCGGTGAAGATTGGTCTGACGCTCCTCGTTCTGGCCGGAGCCATCCACAGCACCTCGGTCCGCGCGGATATCGACGCGCTCCAGCCCGCTCCCGGGTTTAGCTACGAGACCGGGCGCTGGACCGAGGTGGACATTGCCCTGACGTCGAACAACGGCGCCCCCGCACTGCTGAGCATCTACAGCAAGGGGGAAAACGGTCTGCGGCTGCTGCAGAATGCCTTCACCGACGTGCAAGGCCGCTTCGTCGGCGAGCTGCAGCTGCCGGCCCACCTCGACGGGGTCGTGGTCGTCGTACGCACGGCTGATCGGCAGGACACCCTTGACCTCGTTGTCGGCGAAAACTTGATCGCCTACGCCGAATAACCCTGCTCACGGATAAATCAGGAGATTCAACGCCATGACGATCTTGACATCGATGAAACACTGGACCGGGCCGGCACTCGCCCTGCTGATTGCTGCAAACGCCTCGGGCGCCTCGCAAATCACCGTCGGCCAGCTCGCGTTCGAGCCCATCCCTCTCAAAGAGGCAGCCGGCGCAAGCTGGAGCGGGCTATTCTGACCTACGGCGACGAGGCCTACGAGGTCAAGGTAAACGGCTTGGGCATCGGCGGGGCGACCGCTGTTACGGTGACGGTAACTGGAGACGTCCACGGCCTGACCGATCTGATGGATCTTGAAGGCATCTATGTCACCGCACTGGCGGACCCTCGGGTAACGGATGTCAGCACCGACGATCTTTGGATCCAGAATGATCGGGGTGTGAGGATTCGCCTGCGCACGGACCATCCGGACGTCGCCATCGCGCCGGGCGCCGACGAGGTCAGCCTGCTGTTCGGATGGGGGCAGTAAGCCGTAAGTCCACCCGCCCGAGTCGGCCCGAATGTCCGGGTCGGCAACGGCCCCGCCCACGCCGGGGTACACGACCATCGTGTCTTGAAGACGCTTCCCGGAAGACCCGACCCCCTCCAAGCAACCCGCCCCGGGTCGGACTTCAGCCCGACAAGGGCGTGCGGTTCGCGTTCTGTTACTATTCGGAACGCGGATTCCAGCTGCCCCCATTCGCGCCGACAATCGGCAATGCTCGTCGAGTGCGAATCGACCGGCCTCGCGAGCTGACTCCGGTCGCGGATGATCGAGCGACGCCCGATGCCGGCCGCCCCGCTCGCACGGAGCCGTGCCTGTGTCGATCGAAATGCCGCAGACAACCCCAACCGAGATCCCGATCAGGGGAACGCGATGACGCCGCGGCTCTTGTACGTTCTGCACAGTGGCAACCTCTACGGCACGGAGCGCATGGCCCTCGCGACCTTGGAGGGTCTCGGGGCGGATGTCGATCCGCTGCTCTGCGCGCCGCCGGGTCCGGTCCTTGCGGAGTCGCAGCGACGCGGCGTGCCGAGTATCGCCTTCACGAGCCCGCGGGATCTCGCCCGCGTGCTGCGCCGCGAGCTCTCCGCACACCGAGAGGTCTCCTTTGCCGCAACGGCGGTCACTCATTCGATCCTCTTTGCTGCCCTGAATGCACGCTATCGGCGTCGTGGCGTGCACGTCCATATGGTGCATGGCGGCACCGACGAGCGCGATAGTTACGGGCGAAAGAAATGGCTCAACCATGCCGGGGTCCGCTTCGTCGCGGTCTCGGACTATGTGCGCGAGCGTCTTGTCGCCAACGGCGTGCGCGCTCACCGGATTACCGTCATCGAGAATTTTCTCGGCTCGGACGACATCGCCGCGCGCCCGCGGCGCCCGTCGTTCGCGATGCCCGGTGTTCGCCGTGCACTGGTCGTCTCCCGCGTCGATCCGATCAAACGGGTCGATCTCTTGTTGGATGCACTCGACGGCCATACCGGGCCGAACTCACTGGAGTTTCGAATCCTCGGAACCGGCTGGGATCTGGATGCCTTGCGCGAGCGGGCCCGCGCGACCCATTCGAACGTCACCTTCGCGGGTTTTTCCGACGACGTGCCCGGGGAGCTGGCCCGGAGCGATCTTCTGTTGCACCTCTGTCCGGTTGAGCCCTTCGGACTCGCGATCCTCGAGGCGATGGCCGCGGGGATCCCCGTCCTGGTCCCGGACAGCGGCGGTGCTGGATCCTTGGTCGAGGACGGGATCAGCGGCCTGCGCTTTCGCGCCGACGACGCCGATGACCTGGCACGCCGCCTCGCGACCTTGCAGACGGCGGACGCGGAGACGCTGAATCGTCTGGTCTCGGGCGGCGACCGGCAGCTGGCGACCCGTTTCTCCGCTGCGGCACGCATCGCTGATTATCGGCGGATTTTCAATGGAGTCGAGACATGAACCCGAACGGAACCAGCTGCGCACTCTCGGTCGTCGTCATCGGCCGCAACGAAGGATCGCGCCTCATGCGCTGTCTGCGTTCCGTGCAGGCGATTCGCGGGGTCCGCGGCAGGATCGAGATCATCTATGTGGACTCGGACTCCAAGGACGGCAGCGCCGAACGGGCCCGGGCGCTCGGGGCACAGGTCATCGTCGTGCATCCGCAACGCCCCTCCGCCGCGCTCGCTCGCAATGCCGGGTGGCACGCGGCACAGGCGCCGGTGATCCTCTTTCTCGACGGCGACACCATCCTGGATCCGGATTTCGCCGCACGGGCACTGCCGTTGCTGAAGGACCCGAACGTCGCCGTCGTCTGGGGGCACCGACGTGAGCTGCACCCGGAGGCGTCGATCTACAACCGTGCACTGGATCTGGATTGGATCTATCCACCGGGCCCGAGCGAGTTCTGCGGTGGCGATGCGCTCATGCGCCGCGCCGCCTTGGAAGAGGTGAACGGGTTCGACGAGCACCTGATCGCAGGCGAAGAGCCCGAGCTCTGTCAGCGGCTGCGCACGCTGGGTTACCGCATCGAGCATATCGACCAGCCGATGACCCTGCACGACCTGGCGATCACGCGCTGGGAGCAATATTGGCGTCGTGCCGAGCGGGCCGGTCACGCCTATGCGGAGGTCGCGTCGCGATTCCGGGACAGCGACTATCCGCTCTGGTCGGCAGAGGCTCGTCGCAATCAAATCCATGCGGCCATCCTGATCCTGGCCGCGCTGGGCGGGATCGTCCTCGCCGTCATGGAGGAGAGCCTCTGGCCGCTGCTCTTGCCGGTGGCCTTTTACCTGGGCCTGATCATGCGCACCGCGCGGCGGGTGGAGTGGAAGGATCCGAGCCTGCTCACCCGGCTGCTTTACGGTGTGCACTCGCACCTGCAGCAAATCCCGATTTTGATCGGCCAGTTGAGCTATTACCGCGATCGTCGCGCCGGACGCCGAAGACGCCTGATCGAGTACAAATAAAGCAAGTATCGACCCATCACGGCGCGTCGGAGGACAAGCGATGAACACAGGCATCAAAGGTCTCGCGGTTGCCGCGCTGACTCCCGTCGCCGGGCTGAGACGTCGGGTTCTGGCCCCCCTCGGACGCCTTTGGAGCCATGCGCGTCTGAGCGAGCGGATCACCTCCCCGCTGGATCCCTCGGTCGTCGTGCTCGGTGTCCCCGAGATCCACGGCACCGGCAACATCCGCTTGGGCCGCCATCTCTACCTGTACCCCGGCCTCTACCTCGAGACCCAAGGGGCCGGCGAGATCCGGATCGGCGACGAGGTGGTGATCTCGCGCGGGGTCCATCTGGTCGCCTTCGAGCGGATCCGTATCGGCGAGGGCAGCATGATCGGCGAATACAGCAGCATCCGCGATGCCAACCATCGTACCGGAACGGATCGGGCGTTGCGCTGGTCCGGACATGTGAGCCGTCCGATCGCCATCGGGCGACAGGTTTGGATCGGGCGTGGGGTCACCGTGCTGCCGGGAGTGACGATCGGAGACGGTGCCGTCATCGGCGCCAACGCCGTTGTGACCCGGGATATCCCGGTCGGTGCGGTCGCGGTCGGGATCCCGGCACGCGTCGTCAAATCGGCCTCGACGGACCGACCGGTCGCGGCGTCGAGGTAAGCCCCCTCCTCGCCCGAGCGAGCCGGCCCTGTGCTTGCGATCATCGCGCTGATTCCGGGCCTTCTGGCAGCCTGGATCGGACTGACCCGCGGACCCCACGCGGCATTCCTGATGGTCTATCTCCCGACCATGCTCCTGCTGCCGGAATACTATCGCTGGAACGCCCCGGGGCTGCCGGATCCGACCTTCGGTCAAGCCGCCGCGGTCGGAACAGCGGTCGCCTTCTTTGCACGCGGAATGCCCGGTTTCCGCTTTCACGCGATGGATCTCCTGGTCTACGGGTTCGCGCTCGCCGCGAGCATCTCCGAATACCGTGCATCGGGATACAGCGACGCCCAGAACCTCATGTTCAACATGCTCACCTGGGTGGTGCTGCCCTACATCTTCGCAAAAAGTCTGATCGAGCCCGCCGGAAATCGGGTTCGGTTCGCCAAGACCCTGGTGGTCTGTCTCTTCATCATCTCGGCGATCTCGGTCTACGAGTTTCGCTTCGGCACCACGCCTTGGAGGATGATCCTGGACCCCTTCTTTCCCGGTCAGGCGCGCTGGGTCACAACCTTTCGTTGGGGTTTCGCACGGGTCGCCGGCCCCTACGGTCATGCCATCCTGGCCGGGATCGTCTTGGTGATCGGCTACCGGATTCAACGCTGGCTGGAATGGAGCGGCGCTTGGGAGCCGAAACCCCGCTTCGCCCCTTGGTTGCCGATCAGTCAGGGCCGACTCATCACGCTCGGACTGCTCGCCGGCGTCATCATGACGATGGTGCGCGGACCCTGGATGGGGGCCATCCTGGCGGCGATGCTGGTGATGATCGGGCGCTCGCGCCAACGGGTCGCGGCGATCGGTGCCGTCATTGCGTTCCTAATCTTCGTCGGCGTACCCGGTGTGGTTTGGTTCCTCGACTATGTCTCGGTCGGGCGCGAGGGCGCGCAAACGGTCGCCCAGGAGTCGGCCGCCTACCGCTGGGAGCTCTTGACCGAATACTCCGAGATCGCCGCCGAGAAGCTCTGGTTCGGCTGGGGCCTGACCGCTTGGCCGAAGGTGCCGGGCATGCCCTCGATCGACAATTACTATCTGCTGCTGCTCTTGATGCACGGTCTGATCGCGCTGGCCTGCCTGCTCGCAATCATCCTGATCATGCTGGTGCGTCTGACCGCGCACGGGATGCGCCAACCACTGGCCGAGCCTCGGGGCAGCTCGCTGGCCTTTACGCTGGCGAGTCTCTACCTGGCGATCGCCTTCTCGATCGCCACCGTCTACCTCGGGCTGCAGACCGTCCCGCTCCTCTTCCTGATCACCGGCTGGGGCATCGCCTATCTGGATTCAGGCGTGGAAGGGATCGGCACGGAGACCGCCGCGCCGCCCGAGCCGACGCCGGCCCATCGGTTCAGCCGAGTCGTAACATGAGTCGCCTCTCGGTACCGTCGGCATCATGTATTCTCAAACCGCGTCCAGAGTGAAATGCGCCATTTTCATGTTGTATCGGGCGCCAGGATTTTTCCGACCTTTGCGGAGATGCAGTTTAAAAATGACTATTTTTAGACTCAGGGCAACCGACCCGGACCACCGAGGCCGTAGCACAGCGAGCCGACGACCATGACGGACAGCGTTGCACCCAAGGACAACACATCCACGGCTGCCCGTGGCGAGACGCTCGACGCGGGCGGTATGAACCGTCTGGTGAGCCGCAACATCTTCAGCTCGATCGGGGCTAAACTCCTCTATCTGGTCACCCGCTTCTTTCTCCCGCCGATCATCCTGGCCTATATCAGCCTGGAGGAGTACGGCATCTGGGCGATGTGCTTCATCCTCATCGGCTATTTGGGGATGAGCGCCTTCGGAGTCTCCAACGTCTACATCCGCTATGTGGCGCAGTATCACGCCCGGGGCGAGGAGCAGCGGATCGGCGATCTCCTCTCGACCGGGGTGACGCTGGTCAGTCTCATCGGTGTCGTGGCGCTCGGGCTTCTCTGGGTCGGGCTGCCGACCCTGATCGAGGCCCTCTCGGTCTCGGCCGAGCTTCAGGGCACCGCGTTCGTGCTCATCTTCGGCAGCGCGGCCATCTTTGTGCTCGAGCTCAGCTGGGGCGCCTTTGCCTATGTTCTCACCGGCCTGCAGCGCATCGTGCAGCAGAATCAGGTCTGGGTCGGGACCTTCCTGCTCGAGACCCTGCTGGTCGTGGTCTTTCTAGTCGCCGGGTTCGGTGTCTATGGTCTGCTGTATGCCTTCGCGATTCGCTATCTGGTGGCGATCAGCGTGAATGTCCGGCTCTGCTTCCTCAACCTGCCGGGCTTGAGGCTCTCGCTGCGACGCTTCAACCGGGCCGATCTCGCGCTCTTTTACCGCTACGGCGGGATCGTGCAGCTCTCGGGCTTTCTCGGCATGTTTCTGCGCTCGATCGAGAAGCTGATCGCCGGACTCTTCATCAACGTGCAGGCGACCGGACTCTTCGACGTCGCCCAGAAATTCCCGGTGATGGCGACCTCGATCCCCTCATCCATGAACGCCGTCTTCCTGCCGGCGACCTCCTACATGCACACGCAGGAGCGCCGCGGCGAGCTGCTCGCGCTCTATTTGAAGGGTGCGCGCTACATCAATCTGGTCACCGGCTTCATGATGGGCTTCATGGCCGCCTTTGCGGCGCCCCTCATGCTCGCCTGGCTGGGGCCGAATCCCGAACTCGCCTTGGCCCCGCTGATCCTGGCCTGCTTCACGCTGCCCTTCCAGCTCAACGTACTGACCGGTCCGGCCTCGAACATCTACCGCGGCATGGGGATTCCTGCACGCGAGCTGATCTACCCGCTGTCGCAGCTCGCGCTGGTGATCATCCTGGTCGGCGCCGGCTTCCTGGTCTTCGGCATCGACGTGGTGGTGATCACGGTGGCGGTCGCACTGGCCATGATCCTGAGTGCGCTGATCTACATGGCCTATACCAACCGTTTCCTGGAGCTGGATCAGGGCCGGTTCATTCGTGCTGCCTTGGTGCCGGGTCTCTGGCCCTACCTCACCGGATTCGCACTCTATCTGCTCGCTTCGCCCTGGATCGATGCGGTCGGCGACGATCGTTGGGGCAGTGTCCTGCTGGTCTTGATCGCAGGGGTCGCCTACTGTGCACTCCAAGCCGCCGTGCTGTGGCTCTTCCAGCTCGATGCGGGCGAAAAAGACTATGTCGCCGACAAGTTCAGGGGCTTGGCCGGACGCTTTGGCCGCGCTCGACGTCAACGTTAGGAGGGCATCCGAATGAGCACTGAATTGCGCGCGTCGGCACTCCTCGAAGACTATCGTCTCGCGGACTTCAAGCTACTGCTTCCGCTCGGACCCGAGATCCGCACCCTGGTCATCGGCGCGCGCGAGCCGGCCTTTCTCCCCCATCTCGCCGGGGAGCTGGGCATGATCGACCTGGTCGTCGAGCCCCCGCACGATCGATTGCAGGAGACAACGCTCGCCGCGATGGCTGCCCTCGCGGCGCCCGAGCGCGTGCGCCGAATCGAGGCACCCGAAGGCACCTATGACCTGATCTTCTCCGACGACATCGCGGCCGGACGTCACCTGCGCCCGGGAGGCGTTCTGTGCCGATTCCTCGGCCTGACGGTCGGCGCGATACCGGCCGGACTGACCCCCGTCGGCCGCTGGCGAGCCTATCCGGACTGGCCCGCCTTCCGGGTGATGATCCCCGACAATCCCGCCGGCTGGCGGGCTGCCGCGCGTCGCCTTCGGCTCTTTCACCCGCGCTCCGCGAGCGGTCTGCGCGCCCGTCTGTCGCCGGGGACGGCGGCTCGACTCCTGCCCGAGCACGGGATTGCGCTCTATCGTCGCGATGGCGGCGAGGCGCGCCCGACTCTGCTCGCCGCCCTGCGCGGGGCACTGGCGTCCATCGGAGACGACGCCATCCGCGCGACGCCCCCGGAGCGCTGGTTGTTGGCCTCGGGTCGCCTCGGGCCGGGCAACCCGATTCTGGCGTTCAGCCTGGACGAGGACGGAGAACCTCGACGCCTGATCAAGGCCGCGCGCTTTCCGGGCGGGCAGCACCTGCACGCCGAGGCCGAGCAGCTCGACCGCATCGAGCGAGCACTGGATCCGGCCGAAGCCGCCCGAGTCATCCGCCCGACCGACTCCGCCGTGGTGGCGGGGCGCTGGGCACTTGCCTACGATTACGAGCCCACCTACCCCTTCTTCGGGATCCGCTGGCGTCTGCGAGGCCGCACGCGATTCTGTCTCGCCGCGGCCGACTGGTTGGCGGCGGCCGGACTCGCGACCCGACAGCGGCCCGAGCGGGCAACCGTCGAGGCCCGTCACGTCGCACCCCTGCAGCGCCTGGTTGCGCGGCGCATCCTGCCCCGCAGCGTTCAGGCCCGCGCCGAGGCCGCACTGGATGACCTGCAGCGGCTCGCGCCGTCCCTCCCCATGGTCCTCGAGCACGGCGATCTCGGCATCTACAACACGCGTCTGACGCACGTCGATGGTTCGGACTTTCGTGTGCTCGACTGGGGCTCCTCGACCTTCGAGGGCATCCCGCTCGGCGACCTCGCCTATCTGCTCTGCTCGGCTCGCGCCCCGAAGGCGCTGGCACGCCGCTATGTCGGCGACTATCTCGTGCGCATGCACATCCCGACCGGCGAGGCTCCGGCGCTTTGGTTCAGCTATCTTGCCCGGCGCTGGGAAGAGCTCGACGGCATTCGACCGCCGGTCCCCGGCGATCCGAACTCCGGTGGTGCGCTCCTGCTGCCGATCGAGGGTCGTGTTGCGTCTTACCTCGATGGCTTAACTTGAACGTGCGTCCACGCGCACAACGGCAAGCAACCAATCCGAAAACGATCCCGTCTATGGGGCTTGAGCCAGGTATCGCCGAGCTCGACACTGATCCCACGCAAGCGCGAGAACAACGAAAACGGCTGGAGGGGACGTTCATGAGTGCAGCAAGATGGCCGCGTTTACTTCTGTCCGCCTATCAATGCGGTCCCGGCATGGGCTCGGTCTCTCAGATCGGCTGGCACTGGTACAGCCGGCTCGCCCGGAGGCTCCCGACCACCTTGCTCACCCATGTTCGCAACCGTCCCGCCATCGAATCGGCCGGCGGGCCGGTGGGCGAGGGCCGCATCCTCTATGTCGACACCGAGTGGTTTGCCGGCCCGATCTATCGGGTCGCTTCGCGGATCTTCCCGAAGAGCGAGCATGCCGTCTTCCTGGTCTCCTCGCTGGATTTCTATGTCTACGACCGCGACGCGTTGCGCATCGCCCGGGAAGAGTCACGGGACGGCATGCCCTGGGACATCGTGCATGCCCCGACCCCGGTCTCGCCGCTCGCGGCCACGCGCCTCCACCGTCTGGGTCTGCCGGTCGTGCTCGGACCCTGGAACGGCAACCTGGGTCTCCCGCCCGGGTTCCGCGACATCCTCCGCGCGGAGTCGGCCTGGCTCTACCCGGTGCGTCATCTCGGGCGGGTCGTCGATGCACTGGCCGGCGGGACCCGTCATGCGACCGCCATCCTGACTGCGACACGCTCCACCGTCGCCGGCATCCCGCGCCGCTATCATCGCCTCTGCGTGCCCGTGCCGGAGAACGGGGTGGAGCTCGAGACATTCCCGGCCGCACCCTGGCCGACCGCGCCGGGAGTGGCTGGCGAGCCGTTGCGATTGGTCTTCGTCGGACGTCTGGTGCCCTTCAAAGGTGTCGGCATGTTGCTCGACGCGGTTGCGCGACTTGCCCCGGAGATGCCGATCCGGCTCTGCATCGTCGGGGACGGGCCCTTGTCGAGCGCGTGGCGCGAGCAGGCCACGCGGCTCGGGCTCGGCGAGCAGGTGCGTTTTACCGGCAACCTCCCGCCTCCCGAGGTGGCGGCCGAGATCCGCGCGGCACACGTCTTCTGTCTGCCCTCGGTGCGCGAGTCCGGCGGTGCCGTGCTCTTGGAGGCGATGGCCTGCGCCCGTCCGGTGATCGCCGTGGATTTCGGCGGGCCGGCGGAGATCGTCGACCCGGCGGTCGGTCTGGCCCTGCCGCCGAGCGGACCCGAGGCGGTCGTCGACGGACTCGTCGCCGCGCTGCACGACCTGGTCCGCAACCCCGATGCCTGGCGACAGCGCGGAGAGGCCGGGCGACGCCGTGCCGAAGAGCGCTATGCCTGGGACGCGAAGGTGGAATCGACCATCGAGCTCTATCGGGATCTACTCGCCGACCCGGTCGCGGCCCGCAACCGGCGCCGGACCAGCCCAGACTGACGCGCCGCGGCCGGCCTTGCTTCCCACGACTCATCAAGGACGCAACACGCATGAACGACACCGCACGCACGTCTCTCGCACTGGGCTATCTGGTCAGCCAATACCCGGCGGCCTCGCACACCTTCATCCTGCGCGAGGTTCGCCGTCTGCGCGAGCTCGGTATGCGCATCGACGTCGCCTCGATCAACCGTCCGGACCGCTCCGCCGAGTCCTTGGCCGAGGAGGAGCGCGAGGAGGCGGCGACGACCTATTATGTCAAGGCGGACGGTGTGCGCGGCGCGCTGCGTGCACATTGGGAAACACTGCGCATGCGTCCCGCCGCCTATGCCAAGGGCCTGCTCTTCGCGCTGCGGCTCGGCGGGACGGACATTAAACGATGGCTCTACAGCCTCTTCTATTTCATCGAGGCCGTCATGATCGGTCACTGGCTGACCGGGCGGGGGCTTGGTCATCTGCATGTCCATTTTGCGACCCCGGCCGCGACCGTGGGGCTGATCGCCGGACGGATCTTTCCGATCGGATTCTCGATGTCGGTCCACGGTCCGGACGAGTTCTACGACGCACCCGGCTACCGCTTGGCCGAAAAGATCCAGGGTGCCGCCTTCATCTGCTGCATCGGCTATTACTGTCGCAGTCAGCTCATGAAACTCTCGCCGCCAGCACACTGGTCCAAGCTCGAGATCGCCCCGCTCGGGGTTGACCCGAGCGCCTTCAGCCCGCGGCCCTTTCGCGAGCACCCTTCGCCCTTCCAGATCCTGTGCGTCGGGCGTCTGGTCCCGGCCAAAGGCCAGCACATCCTGGTCGACGCGGTCGCAGCGCTGGTGCGCACGGGTCATGACGTGCGCCTGCGCCTGGTCGGCGGCGGTCCCGAGCGTGCGTCGCTCGAGTCGCAGGTGCGCCGGCTCGGGCTGGGAGATCGTGTCGTTTTCGAGGGAGTCGTCAATCAGGATCGCATCCGCGCCGTCTATTCCGAGGCCGACTGTTTCGCGCTGGCGAGCTTCGCCGAAGGCATTCCGGTCGTCCTGATGGAGGCGATGGCGATGGAGATCCCCTGCGTGACCACCTTCATCACCGGGCATCCCGAGCTGATCCGCGACGGGGTCGACGGCGTGCTGATCGCGCCCTCGGACGAGAGCGCACTGGCCGCGGCGATCGCGGATCTGATCGCGGATCCGGAGCGTCGCCGCCGCCTCGGCGAGGCCGGACGTCGACGGGTCATCGAAAAGTACGACCTCGAGACCAACACCCGACGCTTGGCGGACATCTTGCGACGCCGTCTGGGAGAGACACCATGACACATCTGTGTTCGCTGGGCGCGGCCGCACTGGCCGCCCTGATCGCCGGGACCGGCGTCGCCCGCAGCGAGTCCCTGCCCGAGACACCGACCGATCGGCGGATCCCGAGCACTGCGCCCGTCTCGGTCGAGGCCAGCGTCGAGGCCACGCCCCTGGTTGTGGAGGTCGAGCCCATCGGGATGAATCTCGGCCATTCGACCTACTGGGGCGCCGAGCAGCTTTCGCGCAACGTCCTCGAGAATCCGGGCTTCGAGGGCATCGTCGACCGCGCCTTGGTGCGGGTTGCCCACGCCGATCACGATCGGTTCAGCGACGATCAGACCTGGCTCGCCCGCGAGGACGGCTTCTGGTCCGGCGCGACTTACGAGATCCTGACCGGTGCCGCGTCCGGTGCCCACGGGAGCATCTTCGACTCGCGTGCTGCCGGCCGCCACGCGCTGCCCGAGCTGATCACCGACGGGCTCGACGATCGACTCGCCCCCGGAGATATCGTCGGCTTGACGCACATTCGCGACGATCTTCCGCCGACACACTGGTGGCTTCCCGACGGCACCAAGGGGCGCGTACAGGTCGACGCCACACGGATCGCCCCGACCAGTCCCGGCCGGCGCTCGTTGGCACTCACACCCTTGCCCGGCGCGACCTTGCGCCTGAGCAGCCATCTCGACACCATCGGGACGCGTGCCGGGAAGCTCCTGCCGATCGAGGGATCCTGGCTGTTCTCGCTCTGGATCCACGCCGAGACCGGCGATCCGCCGCGGGTGCGCATCCTCTTTCGACGTCACGGCTCGGCGCCCTTTCTCGACCTGACACTGCGCCCGGAGCCGGGCTGGCAACACATCGAACAGAGGTTCGAGGCCGCGGACACGGGACCGATCGGTGCACTGGAGCTTGCCATCGAGGTCAGCGGTCCGGGACAGGTCCATCTCGACGACGTCTGGCTCGGCCCGATCGCAGCGGCGGACGCGACGGCCACGGAATCCGACACTGCCGCAGACCCGGGCGTCAGTGCCTTCCGCCCCGAGGTCATTGCCGCCCTGATGCATCTTCGCCCCGGCTATCTGCGCGACTGGCAGGGACAGCTCGGCGACACGCTCGACAACCGCCTGGCCGAGCCGTATGCAAGGCGTGCGAGCCGTTATCGACCGGGCAACGGCGCAGAGTACGGCTATGGCCTGCCCGAGTTTCTCGATCTCAGTCGTAGCGTCGGGGCCAACCCCTGGGTTGTCATGCCCACAACCTTCACGACCGACGAGGCGCGGCGTCTCGGCGCCTGGCTCGCCGAGCGCATCGAGGCCGACGGGTTCGAGGAGGTCCTGGTCGAATTCGGCAACGAGAACTGGAACGCCATCTTCCGCCCGGCCGGCATCCAGGATGCAGCCCACCACGGCGCTGCGGCCGATCGCCTCTTCACGGCGCTCGAAGAGGGTGCGGAGAAGCATCCGGCACTGCGCCGCGTCGTCAACGCCCAACACGCCAATCCCTACGCAGCGGGCAAGGTCGCCGCGGCCAGCAAAAAAGCCGATATCCTCGCCGTCGCACCCTACATGCTGTCGCGCCTGGATGCGGTCGATCGGGATCGGTCGCTCGAGCTGCTGTTCGCGGATGACGGCGGACGTCTGGAAGAGATCGCCGCCCGAGAACCCGCCGAGCAGGAGCTGGCCGTCTACGAGGTCAATCTGCACACGACACGCGGCGACGCCGCCGCCGAGGATCGCGCCGCGATCGTCACGGGCGCCGCCTCCGGTCCCGCCCTGGCCAAGCGGCTGCTGGAGGCGATGCTCGCGGGCGCACGACGCCAATGTGTCTATACCCTCGTCGGCTTCGACACGCGCCTCGAGGGCAACGCGGGTCTGGTCCCGCTGTTCGGCGTCATGCGCGACCTGACGCGCGGCGATCGATTGCGCCCGACCGGATGGGCAGTCGCCATGCTCAACGAGGTCATCGGCGGTGATCTCCACCGGGCATCCATGAGCGAGGAGGGTGCCGGACTGCTCGTCGCACCCTTCCGAGGCCCGCAGAGCTGGTCGGTCGCGATCGTCTCCGCTGCCCCCGAGTCGCGACGCCTGACGCTGCGCTTTCCCGACACGCAGGCACCGAGACCGACCCGCGGGCAGGTCCTGGACGCCTCCGACCCCTTCAAGGGCAACGAGACCGCCGACGAGGTCCGACCGCAACCCCTTGCCGTACGGCCGATCGGCAAGGACCGGATCCGGGTCACGGTTCCGGCTTACAGCCTGGTCGTCTTGGGCCCGGCGGAGGTGCTGCCGTGAGCGACGAGACCCTTTGGCCCTGGATGCTGCTCGGCATCCTGCTCGCCCTGCCGAGCCTGCCCGGCACGATCGAGCTGCTGCTCCTGACGCTCGGCGGAATCCTCCCGCCGCGGCGCGAAACCGATCCGAAGACGACGACGCCCATCGGACGCATCGCCATCCTGGTCCCGGCCCATGACGAGGCCGAGGGCATTGCGCACACCGTCGCCTCGCTGCGCGCCTGCGACCCGGGGGATGCGGGTTTCGAAGTCGTGGTCATCGCCGACAACTGCACCGACGAAACCGCCGAGCTGGCGCGCTCGGCCGGGGCGCGGGTCCTGGAGCGTCATGACCTGCAGCGCCGCGGCAAAGGCTATGCGCTCGACTTTGCCTTCGGCATCCTACTCGCTGAACCCTTCGATGCCTTCATCGTGGTCGATGCCGACACCCGGGTCGCACCGAACCTGGTGACCGAGCAGCGACGTCTGATGCGCCGCGGCGCCGCGGCGGTTCAATGCGGCTATCGCATCAACAACCCACAGCATAGCCTCCGGGCGCGGCTAAGGGGCATCGCATGGATGGCCTTCAACGTGCTCCGGTTACGCGGGCGCGAGCGCTGGAGACTCTCTGTCGGTCTGCTCGGCAACGGCTTCGGGCTGACCCGCGAGACGCTTCTGAACGAGCCTTACGAGGCAACCAGCGTCGTCGAGGACATGGAATACCATTTGCGCTTGGTCGCCGCCGGTCGGCGCGTGGTGTTTGCTCCGAACACCGGGGTTTGGTCGGACGCGCCCTACACGCGCGAGGCCGGTGCCGGCCAGCGCGCGCGCTGGGAGGGCGGTCGCTTCAGGATGATTCGCGACTGGACCCCGATCCTGCTGCGCCGCGTGCTGTCCGGCGAGCGCCGTCTGATCGAGCCGTTGCTCGAGCTGCTGTTGCTGCCGTTGGCCTTTCATATGTTGTTGCTGCTGTTGGCATTACTGCCGCCCTTCGGACCCACCAGGACCTATGCGCTCTTGGGTCTGGCCCTGGTCGCAGTGCATGTCTTGGCAGCGATTCGTATCGGTGGCGGCGGTTGGCGCGATCTGCTCGCCTTGGCGACGGCACCCGTCTACATCCTGTGGAAGCTCACCATCCTGCGCGCCATCGGACGGGCCTCCCGAACCGACGCCGCCTGGGTGCGCACCGAGCGCAACGACACCGAGCGGAAGGAGTCAGGGAGGGCCATGCCGATGTCCGATTCACCCACACCCGACGTCTCGGTCGTCATCGTCTCCTTCAACACCCGCGATCTGCTCGTGGAATGTATCGAGACACTGATCGCGGAGGCCGGCGCGGTCAGCCACGAGATCATCGTGGTCGACAATGCCTCGCGCGACGGCTCGGCGGAACGGGTCGCCGAGCGCTTCCCGCAAGCGACCCTGATCCGCAGCGCGACCAATCTCGGCTTCGCGGCGGCCAACAACCTGGGGTTCAAGTCGGCGCACGGGCGTTATCTGGTCCTGCTCAACTCGGATGCCTTCCTCGAATCGGGTGCGCTGGAGCGTGCGGTGCACTACATGGATGAGGATCCGGGGATCGGTCTGGGCGGGGCGCGGCTGATCGGACGCGACGGCGAATGGCAGCCCTCGGCCCGGATGTTTCCGTCCTTGCTCATCGAGCTCCTGACACTCTCCGGGCTGGCGGCACGCTTCCCGCGCAGCCGCTTCTTCGGTCGGTTCGACCGCACCTGGGCGGACCCGACGCAACCCGCGGACGTCGACTGGGTCCCGGGCGCCTTCTCGATCGTCCGTCGCGACCTGCTCGCCCGCATCGGCGATTTCGACGAGTCGTTCTTTCTCTATTACGAGGAGGTCGATCTGTGCCGACGGATCCGCGCGGCGGGCCTGCGGATCCGCTATTGGCCGGATGTGGTGGTGGTCCATATCGGCGGCGAGTCCTCGCGCACACACGGCGACCTGGACATGAGCGCGGCCGGCAAGGGCGCGCAGCTCACACTCTGGCGGATGCGCAGCGGTCTGCTCTACTATCGCAAGCACCATGGTTGGCTCGGGGCTTGGGGTGTGCGTCAACTGGAGGCGACCTGGCATCGGATTCGCGCCTGGCGCAACCGCGGGGACGACCCGCAGCGTCGCACCAAGCGCACCGAGTCGTTGGCGATCGTCGCGCTGCTCGATCGGGCCTGGTGCGAGACGGCCGGCGGGCATCGCTCGCCGTCGAGACCCTGGTAAGCACCGAGTCGGGAGCACGCGATGTTCGAGAACATTCGTGAAGACTGGCAGACCTACGAACGCGACTGGGCACGCCAAGGGTTCTGGGTCATGCTCGTCTATCGCTTCGGGCGCTGGCGCTACCGGATCGAGCCCCGCGTGTTGCGCTGGCCGTTTTCGTTCCTCTACAAACTCCTCAAGGTGCTCTCGCAGATCATGACCGGGATCGATCTGCCCTGCGAAGTGCGACTCGGCCGGCGCTTCCTGATCGAGCATTTCGGCGGCATCATCATCAGCGGGGATGCCGTCTTCGGCGACGACTGCGTGGTACGCAACGGGGTGACGGTGGGACTGCGTCATCGCGGGGTGCGCGGAGCACCCCTGATCGGCGATCGGGTCGACATCGGGGCCGGTGCCAAGGTGCTCGGCCCGATCCGCATCGGCAACGATGTCGCCATCGGGGCCAATGCGGTGGTGATTCAGGACGTCCCCGACAACTGCATCGCCGTCGGCGTACCGGCGCGCATCAGCCCGCGGCGAGAGTGCCGTCTCGAGACCGCCGAATCGACACCGAGGTCGGAATCCTCATGAAACGCAGACCCGATCTACAGATCCCGGGTCCCCTCGGCCGCCGTCAACGGCCTTGGCGCGCCCTCTGGCTGCGGACCCTGTTGCCGCCGCTCACGCTCATCGGCGCCGTCCTCTCGCGCGGACTCGACGTGACGCTCGCGCTGCTGCTCCTGATCCTGCTCGCCCCGCTCCTGTCGGTACGGGGCCTGATCGCACGTGCCGGAACCGGTCGGGTCTTCGCACGTGAAACACTGATCGGACACTTCCGTGTCCCCTTCGAGCGTCTGCGGTTTACCGGCACGGCACCGGGACGAGATCTCGCGGTCCTCCTGAACATCCTCCGCGGCGATATGGCCATCGCCGGTCCGCGCCCCCTGAGTGCGGAGGAGGCGACGCGGGTCGGCGTCGAGGCGGCAGTGCGTTTCACGGTGCGCCCGGGCGTCTTCTCGCCCTATCGGCTCAAGAGCCGTACCGGTGTGGCCTATGCGCCCGAGGCACAGATCGACAGCGATTATGCCTACGGGCAGAGCGCGCGCGGCGACGTCGGCTTGGTGGTGCGTTCCCTGATCGGGGAGGTTCTCGGCGGAGGCGAGGCGCCGACACCGCCCGTCCTCGAGTTCTTCGGTGTCCCGATCGTCAACACCACCATGCCCGAGGCGGTGGACTGGATCGCGGCTCGCGCCGTCGCCGGGGACCCCGCGTTGCTGGCCTTCGTCAACCCGGATTGTCTGAACATCGCCTATGTCGATGCCGAGTACCGCCGGATCCTGCTCGATGCCGCGCGTGTCCTGCCCGACGGGATCGGAATCCATATCGGCTGTCGGATGCTCGGGGTCGCCCTGCAGGCGAACGTCAACGGCACCGACCTCTTCCCGCAGCTGTGCGAGCGGGCAGCGCAAACGGGCCTCGGACTCTTTCTGCTCGGCGCGCGTCCCGGGATCGCCGAGGCGGTGGCGGCCAACATGCAGGCGCAGTTTCCGGCTCTGCGCATCGGCGGGGTCCAAGACGGTTATTTCGACCCGGCCGACGAGGACGTCGTCGTCGACAGGATCAACGCCTCGGGCGCCGCGATCCTGCTGGTCGCCTTCGGTGTGCCGCGTCAGGAGAAATGGCTCGCGCGCAACCATGCGCGCCTGACAGCGCCGGTGCGCATGGGCGTCGGCGGTCTGTTCGACTTCTACTCGGGCCGCATCCCCCGGGCGCCGGTGTGGATGCGCGAGATCGGACTCGAATGGAGCTGGCGGCTGATGCAGGAGCCGGGCCGAATGTGGCGACGCTATGTGATCGGCAACCCCTTGTTCCTTTACCGCGTCTGGCGACAGGCGCGCGGCGGGGAGACCTTATGAAAAGCAGCAACGAACGACCGGGCCAAACCTCGATGGAAGAGCTGCTGCTGCGCCGCTACAGCCGCGCCGGCCAGCCCGCGTGGTTGATCCGACTGCGCATCGGTGCCAAGCGGCTCGCGTGGGTGGCGGTCGTGCGCTCGGCCTATCTGCTCAAGCGCACCTTGGATATCCTGCTTGCCGGCCCCTTGTTCATCCTGCTGTTGCCGATCTTCGGGCTGCTCGTGCTGGCCATCCGGCTCGAATCACCCGGTCCGGCGCTGTTTAAGCAGACACGCGTCGGGCGCTGGGGGAGGATCTTCACCATGTACAAGTTCCGCTCCATGTACATGGACGCCGAGGCACGCAAGGCCGAACTACTGGCCGAGAACGAGATGTCCGGCGGAGTCACCTTCAAGATGCAGCGTGACCCGCGCGTCACCCGCATCGGCCGGTTCATCCGCAAGGCATCGATCGACGAGCTGCCGCAGTTGTGGAACGTGATCAAGGGGGACATGTCGCTGGTCGGTCCGCGTCCGCCGGTACCGGCGGAGGTCGACGAGTATTCGCTCTCCGACCGTCGGCGCCTGGAGGTCACGCCCGGTATTACCTGCATCTGGCAGGTCTCGGGACGATCCGATATCCCCTTCCCCGAGCAGGTCGAGCTGGATGTTCGCTATATCGAGTCGCAGTCGCTGCTGACCGACCTCAAACTCCTCTGGCAGACGGTGCCTGCCGTGTTGTTCGGGCGAGGCGCCTATTAAAGAGCCCCGGACATGACACGCATCCTTCTTACGTCGGCGCGACCTCGAAGACCTCGACGATCGTCGCAGCCGACGCCCTTCAGAGCTTCTCGAATCCTATTTCTTGGGTGATCGATATGGACCAGGCCGTCCTCTTTGCCGACCGTCTCGGAGCCGAACTCGCACCACTGACCGAGCGCACCAGCGTCGCGCTCTTGCCGGTCGCCGGCAAACCGATGATCGAGCACGCCCTGGAGTCGCTCGCCAAGGCCGGTATCCGGCGGATTCTGGTCGTGGTCTCGCCCTTTGCCGACGAGATCCAGCGGGTGATCGGCGACGGAACACGCTGGGGCCTGCGCCTGACCTACACCCTGACCCGCGGCGAAGAGGATCCCACCGCGGTAGTGGATCGACTCGGCACACGCCTGGATGGATCCATCGTCGCGCTGCGCGGCGACCTGATCCTCGGCTTCGATGTCCCCGCTTGGATCTCCGTGGCCCGAACGACCCCCGGTGATGCAGTCTGGGCTGATGCCGACGGCGTATCCGCGGCCTGCGGGATCCATCGCGAGGGCGCGATCGACCTGACCCCGCTCGCGTGGCCGCCGACCGACCGAGCGGCGGCGGCTCAGCAAACCGCCTGGATCCCCGTCGCGGCAGAGCAGGTGCGCACCGTGCCGAGTCTCGCCGAGTATCACCGGGTCAACCTGGATGCGGCCGCGAAACGCCTGCCCGGTCTCATCCTTCCGGGTCGACAGGCCGCCTTGGGGTTGACGCTGGGGCGCGGATCGCGCGTCTCGCCGCGCTCACTGAAACAGGGTGTTTGCCTGGTCGGTGCCCGCTGTCGGATCGCACCCGACGCCGAGCTGACGGGCGAGGTCGTGATCAGCGACGACGTGATCGTCGATCGGCGTGCGACCATCAACTCCAGTGTCATCCTGCCGCACACCTATGTCGGCGAGCTGGTGGAGATCACCAATGCGATCGTGCGTGCGAACACCATGATTCGCGTGGACTCGGGCGCCGTCCTTCAGGTGACGGATGCCTGTCTCTTGGCCGATCTCGAGCAGGCAACGCTGAGCGGCGGGATCGCCGACCCCGTCCACCGTCTACTTGGAATCCTGGGGCTGATCCTGTCGCTTCCGCTGTGGCCGATCGCCGCGTTGACCGCACTGCCGAATCGCGAGCAAGGCTGGTTCGATTCGATCACCCTGCGCGGCAACAAACGCGACATCAACGCGTTCGGGCAAGTCACACGCCGAGATTTCGTCGCCCGGCAATGGCGCACGCGCGTGCCGATCCTGCGCGCACTCCCGCGTCTGCTGGCCGTGGTGTCGGGCGATCTGAGGCTGGTCGGGGTGACACCCTTGTCGCCCGAGGCAGCGGATGGGCTTCGGGATGATTGGGAGCGGATCCGCGAGCAGGCCCCCGCCGGGCTCGTGGGTCCGACGCAGCTCGACGTTCCTGCGGATGCGCCCTTCGAGGAAAAGCTCATGAGCGACGTCTTTTACGCACGAAAGAGACGCATCGGACGCGATCTCGTCTATCTGCTCAGGGGTCTGCTCGCCATCCTGCGCCCGGCGAGCTGGCTTCCACAGCCGCGGCGACCCGGTCTCGACTAGGGCCTTTGCGCAGCAAGGGACTTGGTCATCAGCAAACAGGCTGTGTCCCCGTCGGACTCCACCTCGCAGTCGGACATCATGGACTTGATGATCCGGATACCGCGGCCCCGCGGCTCGCAATCGAGCACCTCGAGCCCGCTCGGCAGGTCGTCGAAACCGGCCGGTATCGACGCCACCAGCGCCGCATCCGGCAGCACACCACGCTGACAGACACGCACCCGCAAGGCGCCGGCGTCGGCCTCGGTCATGACCATCACCTCGTGTCCCGGTTGCTTGTGATAGGCGTGCTCTACGACGTTGACGAATGCCTCGTATACACAAAGCTCGATCTGCGAGAGATCGACCTCGCCCAAACCCAAGCCGTCGCAGAACGCCCGCACATAGACCGCCGCCTCATGAGCCGCCTCGAGGCGGCTGTCGAAGACTCGGGCATCGGCCTTCACCGGATTGCTGCCGCCGGACCGATCCGAGACTCTCGCCTCGCCGACCCCCACCGCCCCGTCATCGCGACGCCTGTTCTTCATTGACTTGCCCTGATCGACGAACCGCTATGGGCGAGGAGTGTAACGATTTTCAACCTATGTCGTCTCGGTCGTCGCATTCGCACCGCACGCGTCCGGCGAGCAATCTGCCTTGCAGACATCGGCCTTGGCGGAGCCGTCGAGCGGAACGGTTTCGGTGTTATGCTCACGATCGATACCCCGAATGCGCTTAAAGCGCCTCCGGAGCGAGATACTGATTTTCGAGGGAGTTCGACGATTGGTGCATCCACGGCCCTTAACGAGGACGCGGTTTAGAATGATCTATGTTTTAATTTCTTAAACTGCGCCGGCTCCAACGCTCGCCAAGTCTGCCGGGGCCGATCCCATCCGAAAACATCGCATACCGCGCTGGGCGCGGTTTGAGTCATCGGCGACGAATGAAGGCCGCCATCCATACGCCTTGACGGGCTCCATGCCTACGGGAGGTTCGGGATGCAGATCCGGATCGGATACGAGATGATCTTCGAGTGTCCACAGCCGACACCCATGATCCTGACGCTGAACGTCCACTTCAGCAGGGTTTCCGATATGATTCGTGCCGACCACATCGTCACCCGCCCGTCGGTTCCCATGACCGCCTATCGCGACGGTTTCGGCAACTGGTGCAGTCGCATCGTGGCGCCCGCGGGCGAGATCAGCATCTCCACCGATGCACTCATGATGGACAACGGCCTTCCGGACCCGATTCACGCGGACGCGATGCAACATGCAGTCGAGGAGCTGCCCGCGGAGACCTTGGTCTATCTGCTGGGAAGTCGCTATTGCGAGACCGATCGACTCTCCGAGATCGCGTGGAAGCTCTTCTCCCGGACACCTCCCGGTTGGGTGCGCGTGCAGGCGATCTGCGATTACGTCCATAATCATATCGAGTTTGGATATCAGCATGCGCGCTCGACCAAGACCGCGCTCGAGGCCTACAACGAGCGCCAGGGTGTTTGCCGCGACTACACCCATCTGGCGATCGCCTTCTGTCGTTGCATGAATATCCCGGCGCGCTACTGCACTGGCTATCTCGGCGATATAGGGGTGCCCGCCTCGCCGGACCCGATGGACTTCTCGGCCTGGATGGAGGTCTATCTCGGCGGGCACTGGCACACCTTCGATCCGCGCAACAAGATCCCGCGCATCGGTCGAATCCTGATCGCGCAGGGCCGAGACGCGGCCGATGTCGCCATCAGCAATGCCTTCGGGCCGAACGTGTTGAAGAGCTTCAAGGTCTGGACCGACGAGGTATGAGCCCGTCGCACCGGGGCAACGCGGCAGCGGGGTTGCTGGACCCGGACGAGCCGCCGGCCTTCGAGGTCGTCAATGCGCAGGGCGCCGGCAGCGCCGTCCTGGTCTGCGACCATGCCTCGAATCGGATACCCCGTCGACTGGGCTCACTCGGTCTGGCCCCCGAGCAGTTGGCGGATCATATCGGTTGGGATCCGGGTGCCGCCGAGGTGGCGCAGCGACTCTCGGCTCATCTCGATGCGCCGCTGGTGCTGAGCGGCTACTCGCGCCTGGTGATCGACTGCAACCGACCGCTCGCCAACAGGGCATCGATTGCAGAGCAGAGTGCCGGCGTGCCCGTCCCGGGCAATCTCGGACTGACCGCGCAGTCGCGAGCGGTCCGCGTCGAGGCCCTCTTCCGGTCTTATCACGACGCCATCGATCGACTCTTGGACGCCCGCTCGCATCGCCCGAGCCTCTTGCTCAGTATCCATAGCTTCACGCCGTCTTTGAACGGCGAACAACGGCCCTGGCCCGTCGGTGTCTCGCACTGGCGCGACCGCCGCTTCGCGGCGCACATGTCGACGGCACTCGGTCACCGAGTGGACGGCGTCGTCGGCGACAACCAACCTTATCCGATCGAGGAGGCCATCGACTACACGGTCCCCGTGCATGGCGAAGGTCGCGGGCTGCACGCGGTCATGATCGAGATCCGCAACGACGGGCTTCGCACGACGGCGCAGATCGACGCATGGACCGAGCGACTGGCTGCGGCTTATCGGGAGATCGAGGCCGAGGTGGTCAAGCTCGGCAGCTTCCCGGCAAGTATTTAGAGGGCACACCCTCGTCGCCGCCGGGAGCAAGACAGGTCCAGATCACCTGACCGGCCGGGTTAAAATCTGCGCGCAGATAGATGACCTTGTCGTCGATGGGGTCGAAGCCGTACCTGATACGAACCTCCTTCTCCCCATTGTTCCACCAGATACGCTTGACATAGGCGCCGGATGCCGCACCTGTCGCGGAGCCAGCGTTCAAACCCAGCTCGCGCAGCAACGTGAGCCAATGAGTCGCGTCCGGCAGACGGCCGTGCGAGGCATAGTATGACGACGAGAACACGCATTGACGATATCGGCTTTGTATCCAGCAGACACGACCGATCGCGATTAAGCCGCGTCCAGAGCGAGCTGCTCACTTTCGAGTGAGCTCGACACCCGACACCTCCGTTGCAGCAGCCGATCGTCGATCGGCACCGAGATCAGGATCATCGGCACAAAGAGCCCGAAGGCTGCCGCGAGATGGATACTGATCTTGCCGTTGACCGGGATCAGCCGTGTGCCCTCGGCGAGGTGATGCAGCGGATTCAGGGTCAACCAGGCGAGAAACAGCAGCGGTAGCGCGAGCAGCGTGCCGGTCCAATCGAGATCCAGCCATCCGACCAGTGTGAAGCCCGCCAACACCAGCGTCACGATGAGGGCCTAGGCGGTCCCCGGGGTCGCGGCCCAGAGCAGCTCGCCCCAGACCAGATGCTCCAGCCGGATCTGGGTGATCAGCCGGCCTTCCCGAGTCTTCTGGTCATGTATGCGGATGTAGGCCGCGAAGAGCGCCTGGAAGAAGGCGGTTATGAAGGCCGTATAGGACCGTTTATCGTGGTTCGTGCCGAACAGCAGTGGCGGGCGGTGTGTCGGAGGCGTGAGGTTCGAGTGCGCCAACGGCGCATTCGCAATAGCGTGTTCGGATACGTCTCACCCGAACGGTGCGGTCAGACCGAGGAGTCACGGCGGATCGCCTCCGCCGCGCCTCGGACGATCGGCGGTTCAGGCCGCGAGGTGATCGAGCGGCGTGGCGGTCACGTGGTTGGCGTAGCTGCTCAAGGTGACCAAGGCGATTCCGGTAATGACCTCGAGCAAGTTCTCCCGGGTGAAACCGGCGCGCAGGAAAGACTCGACGTCCGCTTCCGGCACCCATCCGCGCTGCTCGGTCATGGCTGCGGTGAACCGGCGCAACGCCTGAAGACGCATGTCGACAAGCCGCTGTCCTCGACGAATCGCCGAGCTGACCTCGTCGGCTTGGGCATCATCGCCGAGCATCGGATTCGGAGACGTGCAGTAGTGACACTGGTTGGTGTGGGCCGCGGTGACATAGACGACCTGTTGCTCGATCGGAGTCAGACTCGAGCGACCCAGCAGCGTTACGAGCTGCCGATAGGCGTCGAGCGCAACCGGCGACTCGGCGAGGGTACGCAGGAGGTTGGGTAAGTCGCCGCCGTGGTGCTGCATGTCCGCCATGATGGCGCGCGAGGAGTGGGGGGCGGTCTCCATATCGTGCAACTGGAAGGGGATCATGTGCGGTACCTGCTCGGGTGTGCGGAAAAGTCCGGAACGTGAAACCGAGTATATTGGTCAGGAATTCAGCCGCAATCCGCAGACGCATCGGATACGATCACGAGATACTTCGATTTTTCCCTTCGCCCCGAGCGGAGCCTTTGTCGTCATACCGGCTCGAGCGCGACCAACGCCTCCGCAAGCAGTCGCAGATCGCTTTTGGGCCGACCCAGCAGCGCGGCTTGGACCATGCGAATCACGGTCAGGGTGCCTGCGTCGGCCAAGCGACTGTGGTGCGTGACGTGGGATTGAATCCGGCTGGCCTCGGCGACCGCCTCCTCGGCAGCCCCGAGCGTGTCTTCGTCGCGCACGATCATCGGGCAGGCCAGACGCCATTCGCTCGGCATATCGTCGACGGCGATCCGATCGATGTCGTCCTTAGTCACCTTGCCCAACTCGACCAGCACGCCGCGCTCCTTGCCGGCCAGGAGGCCGCTCATGCGACCCTTGCGGTCCACTCTGGTGACCCGGGCAGTTGCCGCACTCGCCGTCCTGTCAGTCGTGGTGCAAGGGTACCTTGTACTCCTTCAGGTAGCGCAGTCACACTCGCGGCAGCCGTAGATACCCGAATGCGGCACCGAGCTTGCCTTTCAGGTCGATCACGGCGAGCGAGGAGAGCAGATCCCAGATCGGCTTGGCTGCGTCCCCGTTGATCGTCGGCGAGCCGAGCGTCATCGCATCGGTGGACTCGATCGGAAAGCGCAGCGTCCGAGCGCCGAGCGAGACCTCGCCGCCCGTTCCCACAGTCGTGTAAGCCAGCGCGCTCGTTGCGGGGTTTGAGCAGCGCCTTGATCATCGGTATAGCGCGCTTGGAGATGTAGAGCTGCGCTCGGGGCGCACGCCGCATCAGCTCAGGCAGCGCCCCGGTGTAATCCGGATCCAGATGGTTGAGCACGATGACGCGGACCCCGTCGCAGCGGGCGACCGACTCCAGGCGCGCGAAGAAGTCCTCGGCGAACTCCGCCTTGACCGTGTCGATGACCGCGACACCCTCCTCGCCCCGCACCAGATCGCTGTTGTAGGTCGTGCCGTTGGCGGCGCACAGGATGATAACGAAGGTGCGCAGACCCGGATCGAGCGCGCCGATCCAGTACACGCCGAGCGCCGTCAGCAATGAACCGGGCTCGAAGCTGCAGCCGCCGCCGGGCGCGCCCGCGGCATCGGCAATGACCTTCAACTCCATCACGTTGCATCCGGAGATGGGGCCTCGGGTCCCGCGAAAAGATGTCTCTGGAAGCACCAACAAAGACCGTGCCTGCCCTCGCCCACGCCCGAGCGTTCGACGACATCCGGGATCATACGGGCGCTATTCCGAAGCCGAAGCCGGCTGCCGAGTTTCTCAGGATCGCGCCGCAGACCATCGAGGGCAGGATACTCGGCGAAAACCTGTCGCCGAGCAGACCCGCTTGACGGAACAGCGGAAATCGGGTGGAGAGCTCCGTAGAGACACGGATAGTGCATGATCCTGGCCGCTTTTATAATCAAACAACAGATCACCCACCGAACTCCGAGGTCTCGATGAACGAACACGTGAAATCGACAGACATTGGGATGAATCCCGCCGCTTCCTTCTACAGGGAGGCATCCGCTCAATCGCCATGCCCCTGTCGGGGTCTGCTTCCGAATGCCTTGAGCACTCAAGAGGAGATGGTCGCCTATCTCCGTCGGGTCCAGTCCGAGATCGCCGACAACGAGGTTGCGCTGTCGACGCTCTGGCTCGACTGGTGGAAACAGTCCGAATCGATGCTTGTTTCCTGGATGGATACCCAACGTCAACTCGGCGACGTCTGGCGACAGGCCGCGATCGAGCACGTCGCGTCGAACCAAGCTCCCGCAACAGGCAAGGCGGAGGACGTCTTGGAGACGTGGCGCGAGACGGCGTCGCAGGCGGTTTCTCTTCAAAACCAATGGCTCGAACTCTGGCTCTCCATGTTGGGCCAAAGCCCGCAACCGAGTGCGGCGTCGGGGTCCGAGGCCAAGGCGAGCGGTGAGTCGCAGCCCGCTGCCCCGTCCTCGACCGGCTCGGCACGCCGCAAATCGGCGCTTGTGGAGGAGTTCATCTAGGAGAGCCTGTCCGACTTATGTTCCGGATTGGGTTCCCGCAGCCCGCATTGGTAAAAATGAGACAGAAGAGTGCGCGTGAAAGAGCGAAATTGTCGGTATTTTTCGCGAAAACGCGCGGTCTTGCCCTTTTCTTCATCCTTTAAGCGCAAAAAGGCGCTTGAGATTCCATCCCGGATACACCAGCGTCCACTCGCCCTGCACCGCACGCAGGCCGCGCAGCAGGAATTGGCGCAAACCCAGCACCTGCTTGATGATGCCGCAGACAGTCTTGAGCGTGGCCTTGCGCCTGGCATAGCGGGCCTTGCCCTCGCGGGTGCGCAGCCGATGCGCCGTGGCCTCGGCCGGCGTGGGCTGGCCTTGGGGCGCCGGCGGGTCGTCGGCGAGCCGCTCGGCCAAGGGCGGGTTGTGGCCCTGGCGTGCCTCGGGATATACGGGTCGATTCCGGCGGCCGCGCAGCGCGCGAGGTTCTCTTGGCTGTGATAGCCGGTGTCGGCCAGCTTGCGTTCGTACTCGGCCTGCTCGACCTCGAAGCGCGCGTGTGCGCGGGCTTGGATCTCGGCCTTGGCCGCGGCGATGACGGCCAGGCGCATCAGTTCCTCGACCTCGCCCTTGAGCTGTTCCTCCAGGCGCTCGGCGTGCTCGAAGCTCAGCGCCTTGTGCTTGCTCGCGTTGGCTTTGATCTTGGTCCCGTCCAGACTGACGGTGCCGAGCCTGAGCAGCCCCATCGCCTGCGCGATGAGCAGTAACTCGGTGAACAGCCCCGCCAGCTCGTCGAGAGTGTTACGAGTTCATAAATAAAATAGATGTGTTCCGAGTGTCTGTTATTGATCGGAGCTTTGAGTCCATCGAGGACGATTCAGATCAACCACCGGGAGAGCCAGGATGCAACGCCTGACCAACTTTACTATTACTATCATTATCTTGACTGGGACGTTTGCCGCTGGTCCGGTGCTTGCGGATCTGATGTATCGGAATGATATCAGCCTCACCGGCCAGGGATATGGCGACAAATATGAGCTTCTGGAGCTCTCGCCGAAAGCGACCGCCAATCAGAGCTCGGCCTGTCTGGCCTGGGATTCTGTCCCGGCACCCGATGGTACGGATCTCACGGGATCGATTCATTGCCCTGATCCCTTCTTCAAGGGTGGTGACGAGGGACCCAAGACCCGGACCTGGGGCCTGGGCGAGATTCATCTCGACAAGCAAAGCCCCGACCCCGGCATCACCGATTTCGGTGACCTAGCCCTCGTCTTCGACGTGGCCGAGACGGCCTGCGGCTCGGTCACGCTGCGCGATATGGCGCTCAGGATCTGGGATGCCGATGGGAACGAATGTTTCAGCACCCGTCTCAGGGCCAGTGACCTCGAGACCAGTTATTCCGGGTGCGGGGTGGGTGGTGGCGATGAGCATGTCTTTGTCCTGACCCCCCAGCTGGTCTTCGATGCCAATCAAGCCTGTCCCGAACTGCCCGAAGACGGGAGGAGCACCTACCGGGTCGGCCTCGCGGCCTCACTATCGGACGTGGACAATGGCTCGGATGACTTCAGCCTGGCCCAGACCGATCTGGAGCCCGCGCCCTCCATCGATATCGAGAAGTGGACCAATGGGCAGGATGCCGATGAGGCACCAGGCGCACTCATCAATGAGGGCGACCCAGTCACCTGGACCTATGTGGTCGTCAACGACGGGAATGTGCCGCTGACCGATGTCACGGTCTCGGACAACCTGCTGGGCAACATCACCAACTGCAGCAAGTCGATGCCGACGACACTCGAGGTCGGCGAGACACTGACCTGCACGGCCTTGGGGACTGCCACGGTAGTCGAGGAGCCACCCGTCGGCTATCAGTACGAGAATCTCGGCACCGCGACCGGGACATACGTTGGCGAAACAGAGAACGAGACGGTCACCGACGCCGACCCCAGCCACTATTACGCGATCCGCTTGCAAGGGAACAATCTGAGCATCGAGAAGCGCACTAATGGCGTGGATGCCGATGTCGCGACTGGCCCCTATGTTTCCGTGGATAGCCCGGTCACATGGACCTATGAGGTCACGAACATCAATCCAGCGGGCGGGTCTAGCTGTGATGTGTCCGGTCTGGTTGTCTCCGACAGTGACCCCTTTGTCTCTCCTGTCTGCGATAAACCGACCGATAACACACTTCAACCTGGTGCTTCCTTCACCTGTACGGCTGACGGAACGGCCGAGCCCGGCCAGTACGCCAACATCGGCACGGCGAGCGGCACCATCAACTGTGGCGGGACAGACTATACGAACTCGATCTCGGACCCGAGCCACTATTTCGGTCAATCCCCGGGGATCTCGCTCACCAAGATCACCAATGCGGTCGATGTCGCCGGGCTGCCCGGCCCATTCGTCCAGATCGGCAGCACCGTCGATTGGTCTTATCGTGTGAGCAATACGGGCAATGTGCCGCTTAAGGACATTCAGGTCACCGACAATCAGCTCGGTGATGTCACGAGCGGCTGTCCGCGGACCATGCTCGCTGTCGGTGAGTTCATGGCCTGTCGGATCAGCGGCCCGGCGCTCAGCGCGCCGGGTCAGTATGAGAATACGGCGACCGTGCAAGGCACCCCCGACACGCTACTGCCCGCGCCAGTGGTGACGGCTTTCGACACCAGTTGGTACTACGCCTTCGATCTCGCCGATGAGCTCATCATCGAGAAGCGCACCAATGGTGTTGATGCCGATATCCCGCCGGGGCCCAATGTCCCGGTGGGATCCGATGTGATCTGGACCTACGAGGTGACGAACGCGGGTGCATGCCCCGTGTCCGATGTGGCGGTGACTGACAGTCACTCGGGGGTCACGGTGATATGCCAGCCATGGTCGGATGTTGGCAACGGAGACGATGTGTTGGATCCCGGTGAGACCCTGACTTGCAACGCGTCGGGCAACGCCGTGCTTGGTCAGTATGCCAATCTGGGCACGGTGACCGGGACTGTCTGCCCCAACGAGGGGGATACCCCATCCCATTATACACAACTTTGA
>NZ_DIUM01000110.1 GCF_002423035.1 Thiocapsa sp. UBA6158 | reverse complement strand
GTGGTGAACCTGGTCATGCGCACCCGAGGCTGGTACGAGTCGCGACCGGGGATTCCGACCTACGCGGACCTGGCAGCGTCCGGCAAGACGGCGGACAATGACGCGACTAGGCGGCTGGACCGAGGCGAATCATGGGCGAGGAGATCAGAGGACATTGCTGGAATTGCGGACAGGGACTGACTAAGCTCGATTACGGGCGCGAGCTGCGTTGCCCGGGATGCGACAAACCGACCCAGTGCTGTCGCAACTGTCGGCATTACGCGCCCGGACGACCCAACGAGTGTCGGGAGCCGATGGTCGATCGCGTCATTGCGAAGGATCGGGCCAACTTCTGCGACTGGTTCCAGCCCCTGCCGGGATCCCCCTCGCCGCACGCCGGCGAGACATCGAGCGCGGCGACCGACCCGGAGTCGCTGAAACGTGCCGCGGAGGATCTGTTCAAATGACCGACCGCCGAAGTCTTTCCCGTTCGCTCGAGGGGTTACTCATCGCCGTCGGACTCTGCCTGGTCGCGACGGTCAACGCCTGCGCATCGGAACACGACATGACCGCGGAACGTCAACGACTCGTCGAAAAGATCGAGGCAGAGGTCCGCATGACCGCCCCGGAGCTGGGTTTCGCAAAGCTCGATCCTCGGGTCGCCGATGCCATGCTTCGAGTGCCTCGTCACGCCTTTGTGCCTAATGCCCAACGCGCCTTGGCCTATGCCAATCACCCCCTGCCGATCGGCGGCGGACAGACGATCTCCCAGCCCTATATCGTCGCCATCATGAGCCAGCTGCTTGAGGTCGGCCCGGGCGACCGGGTCTTCGAGCTGGGCACCGGGTCCGGGTATCAGGCCGCCGTGCTGGCCGACATGGGCGTGGAGGTCTATTCGGTCGAGATCGTCCCGGAGCTTGCCGAGCGCGCCGTCGCAAACCTGAAGGCCGCAGGTTACCCGCAGGTCCAGGTCCGCGCCGCAGACGGCTGGCTCGGCTGGCCCGAGGCAGCTCCGTTCGACGGCATCATCCTCACCGCCGCCGCGCCCACGATTCCGGAGCAACTGATCGCTCAGCTCAAACCCGGCGGCCGTCTGGTGATGCCGATCGGTGAAACGCATGCCGTACAGCAGCTCGCGATCTTCGACAAGGACGAGGACGGCAGCCTGCGCCGACGCGACCTCCTGCCGGTGCGTTTCGTGCCGGTGACCGGGCCGTTGGGCGACTGAGCGATGGAGGCGTCGGACATCGGTTTGGGTCAAAGGTGAAAGACGAAAGGTCAAAGGTCAAGGGTCAGAGTAGGGGCTGCATCGGACGGGTTGGCTAGCCATTTCGCCGCGATCCGCCGGCAGGCGACGGCATGATGCGCCGGGGCGATCTCGATGCCATAGTAAAGAACCTGCCTCTACCCGCCTCGGTGTTCCTGTGGCTGAAGACGTACGCGTGGCGCACCCTGACGACACCCTCGAAACCCTCGCATTGACACTGCAACGACTGGCCCAAGCCACCGGTCATCGCGCGACCCTGCTGCTGAGCGGCGATGCGGACTGGACCGCAACCCATGCATGGCGTTGCGTCGCCGCGCTCCCGGACCAGGTTCCGACCTGGCTGACCGAGCGCCCCCTGGCCGACGACGCCCTGCCGCTGCGGGCCGCGGATCGACTGCTCGGCAGCGATCTCGACCTCTTGGTCTACGACGCCCATAGCGGTTTCGACCCGGATGGCTTCGGCGCGGCGACCGGGGCGATTCGCGGAGGCGGTCTCCTGCTGCTCTTGACACCGTCTTTGGACGACTGGCCGGATCTGAACGACCCCCAGGCCGAGCGCATCGCCGTTTGGCCGAATACGGCCGCATCGGTCGGCAGACGCTTCCCGGGGAGGCTCGCGCGGCTCTTCGGCTCCGACCCGGGGTTGATTCACCTTGATCAGGGCGATGCAGGGAGCATGTCGAGCGCGCAGAGGTTCGTCGCGGACGGCGCGCGCGTCACGCAGGCACTCTATACCCCTGCTCGAACCACCCAAGCCAGCGACCCGGACCCTGCCGAGCCCGCCACATCGGACCAGGAACACGCCATCGCGGCCATCCTCGCGGTCGCGCATGGCCGTGCACACCGCCCACTCGTTATCCGAGCCCACCGCGGACGCGGCAAGAGTGCCGCCATGGGCCTCGCCGCCGGCCGACTTTTGGGCGAGGGACCGCTCCGCATCCTGGTGACCGCACCGCGACGCTCGGCGGCCGACGCGTTCTTCAAGCATGCCGCTACCGTGCCGGGCGGTCATGCCGGGACTTCCGCCCCGAGTACGGATACCGGGACGACGACGCCAACTTCGGTAGATCGATCCGCGTACGGTCGTGCAGCGGGCTCACTCGCATTCGTCGCCCCCGCCGACCTCGCCGCCGAAACACCGGCAGCCGATCTGCTCCTGATCGACGAGGCCGCCGGCATCCCCGCACCCATCCTCGAGACCTTGCTGGTGCGCTACCCGCGCGTCGTCTTCGCGACCACGGTCCACGGATACGAGGGCACGGGACGCGGCTTCGATGTCCGCTTTCGCGACACCCTGGACCGTCTCACCCCGAATTGGCGAGAGATCTCGCTCGACACACCGATCCGCTGGGCACCCGGGGATCCGCTCGAAGCACTGACCTTCCGGGCCCTGCTGCTCGACGCAGCCCCCGCCGCGACCGAGGCGCCGAGCGAAGCCGACCCCGTCGATATCCGCTGCGAGCGTCTGGACCGCGACACCTTGGCCCGAGACGAAAAAACCCTGCGCGAGCTCTTCGGTCTGCTCGTCCTGGCCCATTACCAGACGCGACCGATGGACCTGCGCATGCTGCTGGATGGCCCGAATGTTCGGGTCTACGTGCTGCGACGGCACGAGCATGTCGTCGCCACGCTCCTCGCCGCGGAGGAAGGCGGCTTCACCGACCCGGACTTGCGCGAAGCGATCTTCACGGGGCGACGCCGTCCGCGCGGCCACCTGCTCCCACAGACACTCTCCACCCACGCGGGTCTCGCCGAGGCCCCTGCCCTGCGCTACCTGCGCGTGATCCGCATCGCCGTCCATCCGGCGCTCGCGCGCCGCGGGCTCGGCCGGAGACTGCTGCGCCGGCTCGCGCGCGACGGTCGTACCGAGGGCATCGATCTACTCGGTGCCAGCTTCGGTGCGACGCCCGAATTGATCCGCTTTTGGGACCGCTGCGGCTTTCGTCCGGCACAGATGGGCACGAGCCGAAATGCCGCGAGCGGCGAGCATGCGCTCGTCGTGCTGCGCCGTCTCGGCATGCGCGGTCGGCGCTTTGCCGCAGTGGCCGAGGCACGCCTGGAATCGCGGCTCCCGGTTCTGCTGGCCGGTCCGTTGCGCACGCTCGACCCCGTCACCGTCGTCGCGCTCGTCGCCGCGATCCGCATCGAGCCCGAGCCGCCGTCAGCCCCATGTCGTGACGCGATCCCGGATCTTGAGCTGAGCGGCTTCATCGACGGCCATCGCTCCCTGGACGCCACCCTCCCGCTCCTGGCCGACCTCACCCGGCGCCGACTCGGCCCCTGTCTGCGGGTCGCCCGCATCGCCATCGAAGACGCCGCGCTCTTGATCGCCGTCGCGCGCCAGCTCCATGGCCCGGCCGCCTTGGCGAGCCGTTTCGGTTCGAACGGTCGCGATGCGATCCTGACTCGGATCCGACGCGCAGCCGAGGTGCTCCGGTCTGACCTCCCCGAAACCGTACCTCGCATGACAGTCATGCAAGACGCGGCGGAGCCTCCATCACTCCCGTACAAACCGGCAACGCGGGAGCGCGCTGAATGAAACGTCCACAGATTCTCTCCGCCGGCGTCATACCGGTCCGCCGCTTCGGACCCGAGATGCGTTTACTGATTCTGCGCTGCTTCAGCTACTGGGATTTCCCCAAGGGAGAAACAGAGCCCGGCGAAGATCCGCTGAACGCCGCACGACGCGAGGTCGCCGAGGAGACGGGGCTGCTCGACCTGGATTTCCGATGGGGAACGTCTTTCGTGGAAACACCGCCCTACGGTCGCGGCAAGATCGCGCGTTATTATCTCGCGGAGTCACCGCGCGGCGACGTGACGCTCGGGATCAACCCGCAGCTGGGGTTTCCCGAGCACCAGGAGTTTCGCTGGGTCACCCCGGAAGAGGCGCATGCACTCCTGAACGATCGCGTGCGAGCCGTCCTGGACTGGGCGGTGCGACGCATCGGCAAATCGACCGAGGTCCCGGCAACCGGGTCCGTCAACCGACCACCAGAGAACCGCCTACCATGACGATCGAGCGCGAACCCAAAACCTCCGATGCCATGCTGACCCCGACGGAAGCACGTGTCCTCGGTTGCCTCATGGAAAAACAGCGCACCACACCCGACCAATACCCTCTGACCCTGAACAGCCTCGTCAGCGCCTGCAATCAGAAGAGCGCCCGTCATCCCGTCATGAACATGACCCCCGGCGAGGTCGGCCGTGTCGTGAACCAATTACGCGACCGCGGCCTCATCTACGCCAGTCTTTCGGGGCGCACCGAGCGCTACGACCACAAGATCGTCGGCACCTTCCTGCTGAGCCGAGAAGAGCATGCACTGCTGTGCGCGCTGATGTTGCGCGGCCCGCAGACGACGGGGGAACTGAGGACCAATACCTCACGTCTGGCCGACTTCAGGGATCTCGAGCAGGTCACCCGGACACTGCACGGTATGGCCGAGCGCGACCGCCCGCTCGTCCTCGAGCTGCCGCGCCAGCCCGGAAAACGCGAGGAGCGGTTTGCCCACCTGCTCTGCGGCCGACCCAAGATCGAGGACATTCCGGAGTCAGCGCATGCGGCGAGCGGCGAGCCGACCCGCAGCGCTCGTATCGAGGCGCTGGAGGACGAGGTCGCGGAGCTGCGTGCGCAGATCGACCGACTCTGGTCCTTGACCGGACTCGAGGATCAGCGGTGAGCGCGGATGCGAAGGGAAGATCCCGGAACGCGACGAGCGGCAAAGGCAGCGCTGACGCCCCGTGCCGGGATGACGATTTTCCGGCTGAATTGCTCGAATTTATCGAGGATTTCGACACTGCCGCGTCGAACACGCAACGGAAACGCGCCACCTGGACACAAGGAACCAACGACACGCAGGGCGTGCGGGGGTGGGACGGGCGACGCCGATGCCGACCAAAAAACGTTGAGAAGGGCGGATAACCAACTGAATAACTTGGCGGAGAGGGTGGGATTCGAACCCACGGACCCGCGAGGGTCAACGGTTTTCAAGTCACACACGCCTGATGTACCTCACATTTCCCCGCACCTCCGTTCGATTCAGAATCAACCGCTTACGCCCATAATCGCGGTGTGGCGTAGCGTGAAATATTGGCGCGTCTCGGGTGGTCGTTGGCTCAGATTTGGCTCAGACCCAATCGCCCCGGCCACCCATCGTCGGAGGGGTGCCCCTAGTGCCGTCGGATCTACCGGGTCGGCTTTGCGCGGAACCAACTTGCTACCTTTTGCTCCCGGACACAAAAAGCCCGGCCTGGTTTTGCCCGCCAGCTTACGGATCGTCTCGACGGCTTGAGCCAGGGCGGTACCATAGGGAGAGGAACCCATGTTCCCTGACTACTTCATCGCCGAGTGGCAGGGCGTCACCCTCACCGAGCGCGCCTCGGCTCAAGAGCACTTCATCGACCTGGGCCGGTTGCTCGGGGAGAAGACTACGACCGAAACGGATCCATCCGGCTCGACCGCCCGTTGACCCATCGCACTGGTTCGCCGTCCTCTTGGCGTATACCATCCGAGTCCGGACTCATCGCGACGGTCCGTTCGATATCTCCAGGGACAACAGGAGGGCCAGCCGACCATGCAGCTCGAACAGCTCCAGCCCAGCGCGGTGATCCGAGGCATCCTCCCGGACGCACTCGTCGAGGTCGTCCGCGTTGAGTGGTTCGGCTCGGATGCGTTGGAGCTGACTTACAAGACCCCGACCGGCAAGGTCGCGAACGAGATCCTCTACCGCGACGCGGAGTCGCGCCTAGAGCTGGCGGAACTCGGCCGGCCCTGGAGCTTCGACGGCGACGGCGCGTTGTTCCGTCTGGTCTCGGAGGCCCACCGCATCCGCCTGGCGCATCTGTTCGACCCGGTGCTGGCGGTGCACACCTCGCTGGTCGATCCGCTCCCGCACCAGATCACCGCGGTCTACGAGGCGATGCTGCCGCGCCAGCCGCTGCGGTTTCTGCTGGCCGACGATCCCGGCGCCGGCAAGACCATCATGGCGGGACTCCTGATCAAGGAGTTGGTCGCGCGCGGGGACCTGCAACGCTGTCTGATCGTCTGCCCCGGCAGCCTCGCCGAGCAGTGGCAGGACGAGCTGTATCGGCGCTTTCATCTGCCTTTCGAGATCCTCACCAACGACAAGCTCGAAGCGGCGCGCACCGGCAACTGGTTCCTTGAAACGAACCTGGTCATCGCCCGGCTCGACAAGCTCTCGCGCAACGAGGAGGTGCAGCAGAAACTCAAGGCCCCGGACTGCCGTTGGGATCTCGTGGTCTGCGACGAGGCCCACAAGATGTCGGCCACCCTCTTCGGCAACGAGGTCAAATACACCAAGCGCTACCGCCTCGGCCAACTGCTCTCGACCTTGACGCGTCACTTCCTGCTGATGTCGGCCACGCCTCACAACGGCAAGGAGGAAGACTTCCAGCTCTTCATGGCGCTGCTCGACGGCGACCGCTTCGAGGGCAAGTTCCGCGACGGCGTGCACACCGCCGATGTCTCGGACCTGATGCGCCGGATGGTCAAGGAGAGCCTGCTCAAGTTCGACGGCACGCCGCTCTTTCCCGAGCGCATCGCCCACACGGTCCCCTATAAGCTCTCGGACGCCGAAGCCGCCCTGTACCAGGCCGTCACCGCCTATGTGCGCGAGGAGTTCAATCGTGCCGAGGCCCTGGAGAACGACAAGCGCGCCGGCACCGTCGGCTTTGCCCTGACCATCCTGCAACGGCGTCTCGCCTCATCGCCCGAGGCCATTCACCAATCGCTGCGCCGTCGGCGCGAGCGTCTGGAAAGTCGCCTGCGCGAGCTTGAAGTGCTGCAGCGCGGCGGCCTGGCCGCGCCCATCCTCGCAGCGTCCCTCCCGGCACTGGACAGCGACGACGTCGACGACCTGGACGAGGCCCCCGAGAACGAAGTCGCCGCCCTCGAAGAGACCATTCTCGACCAAGCGACCGCGGCACGCTCGATCGCCGAGCTGCGCATCGAGATCGCTACGCTCCAGCACCTCGAAGGGCAAGCGCTCGCCGTCTGCCGCAGCGGCACCGATACCAAGTGGCGCGAGCTGGCCAGTCTGCTGGGCGAGATCTTCACCACCGCAGCCCTGGCCGACCGCGCGGAAGAGCCCAAGGTCCCCTATGGCGCGGGTCCGATCCCGCCGCCCACGCCCTCGCCGCATCAGAAGCTCGTCATCTTCACCGAGCATCGCGACACCCTGAACTATTTGGAAGGCCGCATCACCACCCTGCTCGGCCGCAAGAATGCCGTGGTCATCATCCACGGCGGGATCGGCCGCGAGGCACGTCTCAATGTTCAGGAGTCCTTCAAGCACGACCCCGAGGTCCAGGTCCTGCTCGCCACCGATGCGGCCGGCGAGGGCATCAACCTGCAGCGCGCGCATCTCATGGTCAACTACGACCTGCCCTGGAATCCGAACCGTCTGGAGCAGCGCTTCGGGCGCATTCACCGCATCGGCCAGACCGAGGTCTGCCACCTGTGGAACCTGGTCGCCGAGGAGACCCGCGAGGGCGACGTCTACCGCCGGCTGCTCGAAAAGCTGGAGCAGGCGCGCCAAGCCCTCGGCGGGCAGGTCTTCGACGTGCTCGGCAAGCTCCAGTTCGAGGGCAAATCACTGCGCGATCTGCTGATCGAGGCGATCCGCTACGGCGAACAGCCCGAGGTCCAAGCCTTCCTCACCACCGTGCTGGATACGGCACTCGACCGCGGTCACCTGCAGGGGCTGCTCGAAGAACGCGTCCTGGCGCACGATGCCATGGATGCCAGCGGCGTGCAGCGCATCCGCGAGGACATGGAGCGTGCCGATGCCCGTCGTCTGCAGCCGCACTACATCGAGTCCTTCTTCTTTGACGCCTTCAAACGACTCGGCGGCACGGCCAAGCAGCGCGAGCCCCGGCGTTACGAGATCACCCACGTCCCCGCCGCCGTGCGCAACCGCGATCGCCTGATCGGCATCGGCGAACCGGTGCTGCCGCGCTACGAGCGCATCGCCTTCGACAAATCCCTGGTCGCCCCGCAGGGTCAGCCCCTGGCCGCCTTCGTCTGCCCCGGCCATCCGCTGCTCGACGCCGTCATCGATCTCACGCTGGAGCGCAACCGCGACCTGCTCAAGCGCGGCGCTCTGCTGGTGGACGAGCGCGACCCCGGCACCTCGCCGCGCGTCGTGTTCTATCTGGAGCACGCCATCCAGGATGCCGGACTCACGCGCGCGGGTGAACGCCGCATCGTCTCCAAGCGGATGCTCTACGTGGAGCAGGACGCCGGCGGCGCCACCCGCCACGTCCACTACGCGCCTTATTTGGACTACCGTCCGCCGGCGCCGGACGAGCCGGGCATCGACGCCATCCTCGATCGCCCCGAGTGTCGGTGGATCGACCGCGAGTTGGAGAAAAAGGCGCAGGGTCATGCTATCGCCCAGGTGGTGCCGGAGCATCTGGCCCAGGTAAAGGCGCGCAAGCTCGACCTGATCGCCAAGACCGAGGCGGCGGTGAAGGACCGCCTCACCAAGGAGATCACCTACTGGGACCATCGCGCCGAGGAGCTGAAGCTCCAAGAGCAGGCCGGCAAGGTCAACGCCAAGCTCAACTCGGGTGAGGCACGCAAGCGCGCCGACTTACTCCAAGGGCGGCTCCAGAAGCGGCTGCAAGACCTGAAGCTCGAAGCCCAGCTCTCCCCGCTGCCGCCGGTGGTGCTCGGCGGTTTCTTGGTGGTCCCGATCGGCCTGATCCGGGCCATGACCGGACAGAACGGCACCGAGCCGACCCGTCCGATCGACACTCAAGCCAGCGCGGCCCTGGCCCGCGCCATCGTCATGGAGGTCGAGCGTGGCCTCGGCTTCGAGCCGACCGACCGCGAATTGGAGAAGCTCGGCTACGACATCGAGAGCCGCGTTCCCGGAACCGGCAAGCTGCGCTTCATCGAGGTCAAGGGCCGGGTCGCCGGCGCCGAGACCATCACCGTGACGCGCAACGAGGTCCTCTACTCGCTCAACAAGCCTGACGACTTCATCCTCGCCATGGTGGAGTTTCTCGAGGGCGACACACACCGAGTGCACTACCTTCGAGAACCTTTCCGCCGGGAGCCGGACTTCCACGCCAGCAGCGTCAACTACGACTTTGCCGAGCTAATCGCACGGGCATCTCTGCCGTCATGATCGGCAGACTGCTTTCCTTTCCTGAAAGATGTTTACTTAGATGTAAACCCTATGCTTGAATGCCCGTAACTCAGGGTCAGGTTTGGAGCTGTGGAGCAGCTCCCAAGCGTTGACTGCGGCTAATTGAGGCTTCGGAATTTGGTTTCACTCGCATCTCTTAAAGGAACCCGGATCATCGCCGACTTCCAATAGCTTGAGAGGTAAGAACCATGACCGATTTCTTGGGGCGCTGGACAAGCAAGAGCGAAGAGAACAAACAACTCGTAGCCCAAGAGCTACTGATCGCCGAGGTCACCGAAATGATCTGGTCTGCCATGCAGACCGGGGGAATCACCAAGACCGAGTTGGCAAATCGTCTTGGCTCGACGAAGGGATACGCCTCCCAGGTACTGAATGGGTCACGCAATATGACCCTTCGCACCCTGTCGGATATCTGCTATGCCCTGAATCAAAAGCTGACGATAACAATCTCGCCGCAATGCCTCAAATCTCAAAAGATGATCCGTCGCTGATTTCTCTGTATCGAATCAGGCTGTAAAACGATCTCCACCTCGCCCCAGCAAAGCGAAGAGACTCAGACGATTTCGAAGGGCAATAACCATGACAGATCTTATAAGAACCTTCGAAGTCGGCGGATTTCGCGCTCTCGCCGATTTGCGGGTCAATGGCTTCGGCAAAGTCAACTTGGTGACCGGCAAGAATAATTCGGGTAAATCTTCGCTATTGGAGGCCATCCGAATTCTCGTCACCGGTGGCTCGCCGGAAACAATCTATGACATCCTCGATTACCGCGAGGAGCTTGGTTCCGCGGGTGATGCAGAGCGCCTTTATTCCCCAACTGATTTGGAGCCATTTTGCAATCTCTTCAACGGATTTCCTGACCTAGCAAGATCCGCGAAAGGTTTCTCGATCTCGGCAGTAGGCTCCTTGCCTGAATCTATTTCCCACATCAACGTCAGCATCAATTGGTTCATCAGGAAGACTGATTCAATAGGACCGTCGTCAAGATACGAACCGGCATCAAACGATGCCTTGGACGACGTTGACAGTTTCCCCGCCCTACAGATTCAGATCGCAGCAAGGACGCGAGTCTTACCAATGGACAGATTTCGGCGTAGGTACGCTATGAGACCGGAATCTGATGCTGCCTCTCGACCCTGCATCTATCTCGATCCCTTCAGTTCTCGCTCTACGAGCCAGATGGGCGCCCTGTGGGATGCTATTGCGCTGACGGACGCCGAGCAGGAGGTTGTCAAGGCTTTGCAGGTTATCTCCCCGGAGATACAGGCTGTGTCGATGGTTGCAAAGGATGGCAGGTCCAGTTCAAGGAAGGCGATCGCGAAAAGTAGCTTGTATCCCGAGCCGCTACCTTTGCGGACGTTCGGGGATGGCATGAATCGTTTGTTCGGGGTGGTCCTGTCGCTCTGCAATGCTCGTAACGGTGTCTTGCTTGTCGATGAAATCGAGAATGGCCTGCACTACTCGATCCAAACCGACATATGGCGCACTGTCTTTCGTTTAGCCAGGGACCTGAACGTCCAGGTGTTCGCTACGTCTCATAGCTGGGATTCCGTGCGCGCCTTCCAGAAGGCGGCGACCGAAAGTCCTGAGGACGGGGTGCTAGTTCGGCTATCCAGAAAGGACGACCAAATCATCCCGACGCTGTTTACGGAAAGGGAGTTGGAGATCGTGACACGCGATCAGGTTGAGGTCAGATAGGCCATGGCCGGAACGCGTGTTCTGATGGTCGAAGGCCCGGATGACGCGCATGTCGTCAAACACATCTGCGGTAGGCGGAAGCTCGGCGAGATCGAATGCATCAAGCCTTATGGCGGCAAGGATGCTTTGATTGATGGCATCGGTGTTCGCCTCAAAGAGAGTGACATCGGAGCGCTGGGCATCATTCTGGATGCCGACACCGACCTTCACGTTCGATGGCAGTCGGTGGCTGCGCACCTGCTGGCCGCCGGTTACGGAAATGTCCCGACTCGACCTGAGCCCGATGGGACCATCATCGACTCGCCGGCGAACTCCCTGTTGCCCCGTGTCGGCGTCTGGCTCATGCCGGACAACAAACTGCCCGGCATCCTCGAGGATTTTCTCACCTTCCTGATTCCGGATGGAGATGACTTGCTCACTCATGCAGATCAGGCGATCGCCAGCATTCCAGAAGGGCAACGTCGATTTTCAGACACGAAAGTGGCAAAGGCACGTATTCACACCTGGCTCGCCTGGCAAGACGAGCCGGGCAAGCCCTTTGGACAGGCTATTTCAGCACGGTATCTCGACCCTCACATGCCCGCAGCGAATGTCTTCGCGAGTTGGTTGGAAAGGACATTTTTTTCGTGACTCTGCACAAGAGAAAACTCATCGAAGTTGCCCTGCCGCTGGAGGCGATCAACGAAGAAGGCTCCCGTCGCAAGCGAAAGGCGCCCGCTGGCTATCCAACGACATTACACAAATGGTGGGCGCAGCGCCCCATAGCTGCAGCACGGGCGGTCATCTTCGCGCAGATGGTCGATGACCCCTCGGCGCATCCGGATCTGTTCCCAACGGAGGCGAGCCAAGAGAAGGAGCGGCAGCGGCTGTTTCGGATCATCGAGGACCTTGTGCTTTGGGATAACACCAATAACGAGACCGTAGTTCAGCAGGCACGCGACGAGATCTGGCGGAGTTGGCGCTACACCTGCGCCGAGAACGCTCACCACCCGAATGCGATAAGGTTTTTTGATCGCCACAAGCTACCGGGGTTTCACGATCCCTTCGCCGGCAGTGGCGCTTTACCACTTGAGGCTCAGCGGCTCGGCCTGGACAGCTACGCCTCCGACCTCAACCCGGTGGCGGTGCTGATCAACAAGGCGATGATCGAGATCACTCCCCGGTTTGCCGGCCAACCGCCGGTTCATCCCGGTAAGCTTATTGCCAGCAAATCGGGGAAAGATCAAGGCCGGTTGTTCAAGCGTGAATGGAATGCGGCGCAAGGCCTCGCCGAAGACGTTCGCTATTACGGGCAGTGGATGCGGGACGAGGCGGAGCGGCGGATCGGGCATCTCTACCCCAAGATTGAGGTCACGGACGACATGGTCGATGACCCGGTGAATCCGCGGCCGGATCTGAAGCTTTATCTTGGCCAGAAGCTGACCGTGGTTGCCTGGTTGTGGGCGCGCACGGTCAAGAGTCCGAATCCGGCTTTTGGGGATGTCGATGTGCCGTTGGTCTCTACCTTCATGCTCTCCACCAAGGTGGGCAAGGAGGCTTACGTAGAGCCGCTCGTCAAAGGCAGTGATTATCGGTTTACAGTGAAGGTGGGCAAACCAACCGATGCTGAGGGATCGAAACTAGGCACGACCGTCGGTAAACGCGCAGCCTTCCGTTGCCTGATGTCTGGCGTTCCAGTCACGTACGATCATATCCGCCAAGAGGGCAAAGCCGGGCGCATGGGCGCGCGGTTGATGGCCATCGTTGCCGAAGGCAAGCGTGGGCGGATTTTTCTCTCTCCGACGAACGACTCAGAAGACATTGCGCTGACTTTACAGCCAACCTGGAAGCCGGAAACAACGCTCCCGCTTAACCCGCGCGATTTCAAGACGCCGAACTATGGCTTGACATCTTTCGCCGACCTCTTCACCGCCCGGCAGCTTATAGCGTTGACGACCTTCGCCGATCTCGTGGCCGAGGTAAACGCGTTGGTCAAGTACGACGCGCTGGCTGCCGGACTACCTGACAATCAACTCACCCTCCAAGACGGCGGTGCAGGTCCGGCAGCCTATGCTGAAGCGGTGTGTACTTATCTCGCGATGGCTCTGAGTCGACTGGCAGACTATGGCTCTTCAATTGCCACTTGGCGCCCGAAAGACAACGCGATGCGTTCGACGATGCCCAAACAGGCGGTTCAGATGGCCTGGGACTACGCCGAAGGGTCCCCGTTTGGAGACTCCAGTTCTGGTTTTTTAGCGTGCGTTCAGGTCGTTGCGAAAGTTATTAATATTGCGCTCACGGGAGGGTTCGGTAGTGCGTCTCAAGCTAGCGTGCAGGATGTAGTGCTTGCGAAAGATGGCGGGGCAGTGGTGAGTACGGACCCACCCTACTATGACAACATCAGCTATGCGGATCTTTCGGACTTTTTCTATGTCTGGCTGCGCCACTCCCTAAAGCCTTTCTACCCTGACCTCTTCGCCACCCTCGCAGTGCCCAAGGCTGAAGAATTGGTTGCCACGCCATATAGGCACGGGAGCAAAGAAGAAGCTGAGACCTTCTTCCTCAAAGGAATGACGCTGGCGATGCATCGACTCGCCGAGCAAGCACATCCAGCTTTTCCGGTGACCATTTATTACGCCTTCAGGCAGTCGGAGAGCAAATCCGACCTCGGCACTGCCAGCACCGGGTGGGAGACTTTCTTAGATGCCGTGGTTCGCGCTGGCTTCGCGATCACTGGTACATGGCCAATGCGTACCGAAGGCGATAACCGTCAAATGGGCATCGGCAACAATGCCCTCGCCTCCAGCATCGTACTCGTCTGTCGCAAGCGCTCCGCCGTGGCCCCGATCGCCACCCGCCGCGAATTCATCACCGCACTCAAGACCGAGCTACCCGCCGCGCTCGCTCACTTGCAACGGGGCAACATCGCCCCGGTGGACCTCGCCCAAGCGGCCATCGGCCCCGGCATGGCGGTCTACACCCGTTACGCTCAAGTGCTCGATGCCGAGGGTAAGCCGCTGCCTGTGCGCGCCGCACTGACTCTGATCAATCAAACCTTGGACGAGGCGCTTGCCGCGCAGGAGGGCGACTTCGACGCGGATACCCGTTGGGCCCTGACCTGGTTCGAGCAGATGGCCTTCAACGAGGGCGAGTACGGCGTCGCCGAGCAGCTCTCCAAGTCCAAGAACACCAGTGTCGCAGGGTTACAGCAGGCCGGAATCCTGGTCTCCAAAGCCGGAAAAGTCCGCCTGCTGAAACCCGCGGAGTTTCCTGTCGACTGGGATCCGACGACCGACAAGCGCCTCACCGTCTGGGAGATGGTGCACCAACTCATCCGCGCGCTCGAGTCCGGCGGCGACACCGCGGCGGCGGCACTGGTCGCCAAGCTCGGCAGCAAATCCGAGACGGCACGCGAGCTTTGCTATCGCCTCTACACCCTCTGCGAGCGTAAGAAACGCGCGAACGAGGCCATGGCCTACAACGCCTTGGTGCAGAGCTGGCCCGAGATCGCCAGACTGGCGCGGGAGATCGGTAGCACGACACCTCAGGGTACTGGGGATCTGTTCGATGCCCCCTTGTCGTGATGACCCGTGGGTCGTACCGGTTGGCCGTGGGTGTCCGCTCGATCCGATGCGCGGGTGACGGTCGGCACCGCTTGCGGTCGATACAGGAGAGCGTTTCATGCATCAGGTCTTGAATCTCGATGAGACCGTTCTCGCCCGGTTCTGCGAGAAACATCATATCCGCCGTCTGTCGCTGTTCGGCTCGCAGTTGAAAGGAATGGCACGGACCGACAGCGACATCGACCTGTTGGTCGAGTTCGACCCGGAGCATATCCCCGGTTTGCTGGGGATTGCCGGCATGGAGATCGAGTTATCGGGCCTCCTCGGGGGGCGGCAGGTCGATCTGCGCACGGCGGCGGATCTGTCTCATTTCTTCCGCGACGAGGTCGTGCGCACGGCCGAGGTGCAATATGCAGCCTGAGGACAGCGTTCGCATTGGCCACATGATCGAGGCGGCCGAGGACGCACTGGGGTTCATCGCGAATCGTCCCCGTGCGGATCTGGATTCCGATCGAATGCTGCTGTTCGCGCTGGTGCGCGCGGTCGAGATCATCGGGGAGGCGGCGAGCAAGGTCTCGGAGCAGACCCGCAGCGCCCACGCCGAGATCCCCTGGAAGGCCATCATCGGCATGCGCAATCGTCTAATCCATGCCTATTTCGACATCGATGCGGACATTCTTTGGGTCGCCGTTACCGCGGAGATCCCCGCACTGCTGGCGCAGCTCAGGACACTCACAGGGAAACAGTAGAGCGCAACATGGCCATCACCAACTACGAACGCGTCGGCAAATCACTCACCCTGCTCAAGGCCGGCCTCGGGCCGTTTGTCGAGCGTGAGCTGAAGGCCAAATACGGCGAGGGCTGGGCCTTCGAGGCCAAGGATATTCTGGCCGACACCCGTCTGAACGACGGCAAGAGCGATCCCACCGGGGACGTCGCCGCCATGCTGGTGATCATGGATCGCAAATGGGGCGAGGTCTTTCGCCATATCCTCGGCAAGGCCGAGCGCAGTCTGGTCAACGAGATCATCAGTGTGCGCAACCGTTGGGCGCACCAAGAACTCTTCTCCGGCGACGACGCCTACCGTGGGCTGGACTCCGTCGAGCGTCTCTTGTCCGCCGTCTCCGCCCCCGAGGCCGAGGATGTCGACAAGATGAAGATGGAGCTGCTGCGGGTGCGCTTCGACGAACAGGCGCGCGGGGAGAAGCGCAAGTCGGCCGGGATTGCCATCGAGAGCGGCGCGAGCGGCAACCTCAAGCCCTGGCGCGAGGTGGTGATGCCGCACGAGGACGTCGCGAGCGGGCGCTATCAGCAGGCCGAGTTCGCTGCCGACCTCTGGCAGGTGCATCTCGGCGAAGGCACGCCTGAATACCGCGACCCGGAGGAGTTCTTCCGTCGGACCTACCTCACCGAGAGCCTGCGCGCGATGCTGATCGGGGCGCTGCGCCGATTGATCGTCGGCGACGGCGACCCGGTGATTCAGTTGCAGACCAACTTCGGCGGCGGCAAGACCCACGCGATGCTGGCGCTCTATCACCTGGTGTCGGGCATCCTCGGGGCGGGTCTCGCCGGCGTCGATGCCCTCATGGCCGCCGCCGGGATCGACCGTCTGCCGACGGCGCGGCGCGTCGTACTGGTCGGCAACAAGATCTCGCCCGGCAACCCCTCGGTGAAACCCGACGGTACGGTGGTGCGCACCCTCTGGGGCGAGTTGGCCTGGCAACTGGGCGGCCCCGAAGCCTATGCCCGCGTCGCGGCCGACGACGCGAACGCGACCAGCCCCGGCGACGTGCTGCGCGAGCTGTTCAACGACTACGGCCCCTGTCTGATCCTGATCGACGAGTGGGTCGCCTACGCCCGCCAGCTCCATGATCAGAGCGATCTGCCGGCCGGCGGCTTCGAGACCCAGTTCAGCTTCGCCCAAGTGCTGACCGAATCGGCCAAGCTGGCGCGCAACTGCCTGCTGGTCATCAGCCTGCCCGCGTCCGATACCTCGGGCACGGCCCATTCGCACTCGGACGATGTGGAGGTCGGCGGCACCCGCGGGCGCGAGGCACTCGACCGGCTGCGCAATGTCGTGGGACGGCTCGAATCCTCCTGGCGCCCGGCCACGGCGGAAGAGGGTTTCGAGATCGTGCGGCGACGCCTGTTCCAGCCGATCACCGATCCGGTGCACTTTAAAGACCGCGACGTGACCGCACGCGCCTTCGCCGAGCTGTACCGCACCCAGCAGGCCGAGTTTCCGCCGGAGTGTCGCGAGACCGGCTACGAGCAGCGGCTCAAGGCCGCCTATCCGATTCATCCCGAGGTCTTCGACCGGCTCTATACCGACTGGTCGACCCTGGTGAAATTCCAGCGCACCCGCGGCGTGCTGCGTCTGATGGCCGCCGTCATCCACAGCCTCTGGGAGAAGGGGGACCGCAACCCGCTCATCCTGCCCGCCAATGTCGCCATCGACGACGCGCGCGTGCAGTCGGAGCTGACCCGCTATCTCTCCGACAACTGGGTGCCGGTGATCGAGAAGGACGTCGACGGCCCCAGCTCCCTGCCGCTCAAGCTCGACAGCGAGCTGCCGAATCTGGGCAAATTCTCGGCCTGCCGTCGCGTGGCGCGCGCGGTTTACATGGGCTCTGCACCGACCACGGCGGCTGCGCACAAGGGCATCGAGGACCGGCGCGTGAAGCTCGGCTGCGTCATGCCGGGCGAGTCTCCGGCGGTGTTCGGCGATGCCCTGCGCCGCATGGCTGCCGCCGCGACCTATCTCTATCAGGACGGGCCGCACTATTGGTATTCGACTCAGCCGACCGTGACCAAGCTCGCCGAGGACCGTGCCGAGCAGTTCAAACGCGAGCCGGACAAGGTTGCCCATGAGCTGGAGCAACGTCTGCGCAAGGATCTGACCGACAAGGGTGCCTTCACCCGCATCCATCCGATGCCGCAGACCAGCGCCGATGTCCCGGACGATCTGGACGCACGTCTGGTGGTGCTGGGCATCGGTCAGCCCTACGCCAAGACGCCCGACAGCGCCGCCGAGGTCGCCGCCAAGGCGATCCTGGAAACGCGCGGCACCAGCCCGCGCCTTTATCGCAATACCCTGGTCTTCCTGGCCGCGGATAAGACCCGCCTGCAGGATCTCGACGAGGCGGCGCGCAAATACCTGGCCTGGCAGTCCATCCTTGCCGACCGCACGCACCTGGATCTGACGCCCTATCAGGTCACCCAAGCCGAGACCCAGCGTGGTGTGGCCGAGAGCACCATGCTCGCCCGCATTCCGGAAACCTACCAATGGCTGCTGGTGCCGGTCCAAGCGACCCCGCAGTCGCCGGTCACCTGGGAGGCAAGCCGCTTGAGCGTCCCGGACGCCTTGGCCGTGCGGGTCAGCAAGAAGCTGCGCTCCGACGAGCTGTACCTGACCAGCTTCGGCGCCACCCGCCTGAAGATGGACCTGGACCGGATTCCCCTCTGGCGCGGCGATCATGTCGAGGTCAAGCAACTGGTCGAGGACTTCGCACGCTATCTCTACCTGCCGCGTTTAAAAGACCCGAGCGTGCTGCTCCACGCCATGAGCGACGGGGTCAACCTGCTGACCTGGGTTCAGGATGGCTTTGCCTTCGCCGACGGATACGATGCCGAAGCAGGCCGTTATCAGGGTCTGCGCGCGGGGCAAATGCTGACCTTGGTCGACAGCCAAGCGCCGGGGCTGTTGGTCAAACCCGACGTGGCCGCACGTCAGATGGATGCCGAGCGTCCGACCGCCCCGGAGCCCGGGCGGACTGATCCGCACCCCGGCGGCGTGGACAAGCCGACGGTGGTCGCGCCCGAGAAGCCCACGCCGGGCGAGAACACCCCGCCCCCGGCGGCGGCGAAGCCGAAGCGCTTCCACGGCACCGCCCTTCTCGACGCGACCCGCGTCGGGCGCGACGCCGGGCGTATCGCCGAAGAGGTCATCGCGCATCTGGATGGTCTCGTTCATGCCAAGGTGACGGTGACCATCGAGATCGAGGCCGAGATGCCCGACGGCGCGCCGGATCAGGTGGTGCGCACGGTGACCGAGAATTGCCGGACGCTGAAGTTTACGAGTCAGGGGTTCGAGCAGGAGTAGCACAGCGGGTAAAAGCAGGGCTCGCCCGAGGTGCGCGAGATCCGAGGCGGAGATCTTCGTGCGGATCTTCGTGCTCAACCTTGAGCGATCGAGCGGCGGGTAAGCGAGGGGAAGCGCCAGCTCGACCGGGGGTTTGCCGTTTGGCAGGATCTCAGCCGATGGGCTACCGTTCCTTTACCCCTGCGGAGCGGGTCGAAGTCGGGTCGAGACCATCGTCTCGAACAGTCGCGTCTACCCACCAAGCCGCGGGGGTCATCTTCTGCCATGTCGCCGATGCCGCCTGAGATTTGATGCGGCCGATCAGAAGCCCGTTACGTGACGGCCTTTCTCCGCCTGGTCTTCGGGCGGACCGGCTCCACGGCGGTTTCGGTGCCGTCTTGGGCCTTCCAGCGGGCTACTCGGCTGCGCAGATGCTCCAGATCCTTGACCATCTCGTCCTGGCGCTTGCGCAGGCGGGTGTTCTCGCTCTCGCCGGCCTTCACGTCGCGGGTGAGCCGATCGACCTTATAGGCAAGGGCGTCGTTCTCCCGGTTCAGTCGCGCGACCTCCTCCAGCGCCTCCGCCAGCGTGCGGTTCAGCTCCGCGATGCTCGCATCGGCCTTCTCGTCACGTAACGGGATGGCCGACGCCTCGGCGAGTTTTGCCCTCTGGCGCTCCCGGTACAGCTTCTGGCGTTCGGCGGCCGTCATTGCTGCGCCGGAGGGCTTCCGGCCACGCGGTTTCGGTGTCTGGAGGGGTGCGGTCATGACGTCACGTTACGGTAATTCGAGGTGTCCCGATTATGCGTTACGTGACGGGAAAGGCAAGGCCGGATCGGTCAGCCCGTGTCATTGCAATCCGTTCCCAGCTCGCGCGAACGCTTCCCGGGCGCACTAGTGCGCCCTCGGGGACGTTTACGTTAGGGTGTGACATAGACGTGCGGCGATGCTCGGAATTCTCCCCGACGGGCAAGATCCTTCACCCGTAGACGCTTCAGTGCCCCGGTCGATTCACCGCCTGAACGTTTCGATTTCGGCCAAATCTATCAGACGTTCGGGGGTACTCATGTGCGCCCGAGCAGGGGGAGCGCGTCGGCGATAGGGGCAGTACCCGACCAGCTCCTGGTGAGATAAGAGCCTAACGGCGACATGCTGAGCGTGCTCGCCGACGCGTCGTCCCGCTGCGCCCGGCCGCGATGCCGACTCATCTCGATAGTCGTTGTTCAACATAATCCCAGGCCGTGTTTAGCGCTTTTGCAGACCCGGTCAAATCGACCCGAAAGGTCACTGCGTTGCTCAGACGCACCATCATTAGACGACCTGCCTTGATTCCCCGAAGCGCCTGCGTTGATAGCGCCAGATTCCAGCAGTTGTCACTACCCGTGATGGCTTCCCCGATTCCGCTTTGGACCAAATTATCATCCACCTTGATTTCAAACTGCATTGAACCGAGTCCATGTGAATCGTAGTTACTCGTGCATGCAACAAGCCGAGCCGTACTGCCGTCAAGCGGGAAGTTGACACCGATTCCATCTTCCGAATACGAACCGCTCGGTCCCACCTGCGCCGCATTCCGATCCGACGTCCATCCTCGCAGAGTTACATTCCGTCGTTCAGACGCCACCGACGATGGGGAAATCGCAGATGACGCGTTGTGCGGCTCCCACGGCGATGTGGATGATCCCGTGGGTTCGGATCGAGCTTTTGTAACGATCGCAGAACGGAGACTCTCAACGTCCCGCTTGGCACGGTTGAATGCGTCATCGTAATATCGGTAGCTCCCACATCGCCGATTGTAATCGTCGACCATCGCGTTGAAACGATCGATTTCCGAGTTGGTCGTCGCCAACGGACGCTGTGCCTCGATCCAAATGTCTTCGCGCAGGCACCACCGGATCTCGGAAACATTGAGATGATGGCCCGTGCCGATGGGCGGGAATTTGAATTCGAGGCTTGGGACGCTTTGAGTTGCAGCTGTCGGCGCCGTGTTGCTCGGAGTAGAAGTCCGTGTTCCGGCGTTTTCGCTTTGACTATTGTCGATCAGGTCAGCCAGCATCACAAAAATTACAAAAACACCAATGAGCCACAGCACACCCTTCAACACCGAAGGTGGTTTTTGTCCCTTGGCCTTGTCGGTGGTGGTGCCGGCGCGTTCTGTATTTTTCGGTGCGGGTTGCGAGGTGGTTCGGGGAACCGTTGTCGTCGCGACTGTCGAGCGCGGTCCGGGGCTAATCGGACGTTGCGGCTCGAGTGTGCCTACTTCCGCAACGTGATCGGACCTAGGCGGATTCGACACCTCGACGATTGCCGAAGTGTCCACCTTGGACACCAAAGACGACAATCCGGAAAACCCCACGGCATTTTCCCGTGCCCGCCGATCGCCTGAATCGCCGCTTACCGCTTCCATACCCTTCAAATCAGCAGGTCGCTGGCGCTCGAAACGCCTCGCTTGAGGACAGTCCTGAGGACGGCTTCAAGTACGTGGGCGTTGTCGTCATCCTGATAGGAAAAATGCGCCGACACCTTCTTCTCGTCCTTCTTCGCCACATAGAATCCGCCGTTTGCACCGCCGATGACGACCTCGCTCCATCGACAACGAACCTTAACGTTTTCCGAAAATAGGTGTGGACGTTTTAATTCGACTCCGAAGTCGTCAAATGATGCCGTTGCAAATCGATACTTCTCCCCATGCTTGAACCCTTCGAGCATTTCCATCAGAAGCCGTGAACCTACTGCCTTCCAAAGCCGCTCGACGAATTCGCTGTAGATCCTCCCCTCTTTGAGCTCGACACGGATCTCACCAGTGGTCGAACCGACAACAATCACGTAGGTGCTGCCGGTGGAAACGCCGTTCACGGAATGCCGGGTTCCTACCCAGCGGACACGGGAGATCTGCTCGAGCGGCATGCGCTGGCTCTTCCACTCGACGCCGTCGGGAGAGATCTTGATCTTGTGCTTGAACAATCCGCCCGATTCGGCTTCGTAGGTGATCTCGCGTCTCCATCGAGCGTCTCGGGCCTTGTTCTGATGCAGAAGCGTGGTCCGTTCCTCCGCGATCCGATCCAGGACCACCGCGTCTTTCGTGAGCTGCTCAAGGACTTCGTCAACTTCGGCAAAGACGTCCTGAAGAAGTCCGGTCAACCGCCGAGCGATATCGAGATGATCATGCCGGTTGAACAACTCGATGGCCAAGTCCCGAACATTGCCCGCGAGCGCATGACTCTCCGCGTGGTCCAAGCCTTGACTGCGGGCTGCGAGCTGAATCGGCTGCGCCACGAAGTCCCAGTTACGGACCACGCGCTCCAACTCGGACACCAAAGAGGTTAAGGCCGCCGAGTCCTCCGCTTGGCCGGCTGCCGCTCGAATCGTCTCGACGAGCTTCTCGACATTCCCGGTCTCCTGCTCGAAAAACGCCTGTGCTTCGATCTGGTAACTATCGACTAGATCGTGCATCAAGATCGGCCCGTGGGCCTCTCCGTTGCGAGTCCCGGCGGCAACCGCCCGGGTGATGACGGTGACGAGATCGACGGTGGAGCGAAGATTTAACGCGTCCTTGAGCGCGGCGCGAAAAGCCTGCCGCCGCTCCTGCAGCTGCTTTTCCAGAACTTGCGAGTCGGCGACCGGTGGGAATCCTGCGACTCCGCGATCCTCGTTGATCCATGTCATGACCTCCCGGGGCTCGATCGACTCATGCGCCCGGGCGAGTTCGAGGATCCAATCGGCGATTTCGTCGGTGCCGAGGCGTTCCGCTCCTGCGACCAGACCCTCGGCCAACAGATTCGCGCGCGCCAAAGCGGGCAGACCAGGCAGGTCCCGAACACCGATGGGATCGGTCCTCAGCCGGTCCAACGCGTCATGGACCCGCCCGGGGGCAAGCCCGGGGAACCAGCCGAGCTCGGCCGTCAGCCGTTTGATCGGGTGGACCAGCTGGGCCCGCGCATGCATCCATGAGTCCTCGTCCGACAGGAGGTTCCTTTCTTCCGCCAAGCTCTCGATCCGGTGGCGATCATCACGCGTCGTGGCCCCGAGCACGAAAAACGGATTCTGCTCGATGTCCATGGTTCAGTTCGGTTCCCAAACGAATCCGATCGGGCGGGTCGATCCGTCCTGCTCGGCGGGCGGAAGGCGCGCAATGGCTGCATCCATGCTCGCCTGATCCAAGGCGTGGTTGCCGGATCGCGCAGCCAGTCGTGCTGCCTCGCGAACGGCGAAGGCAGCGTCGGACAAGGGCCGCCCGGTCAATGCCTCGACCGCGCCGGTTACCGCGAAGGCCGGGGCGACCGGGATCTTCGCCAGGAGCGCCAGCAGGAGCGAATGGACCTCCTCTTGCGAAGGCATGCCGACCTCGATCACATGATCGAAACGCCCGCGGCGCAGGATCGCCGGGTCGATCATCTCCAGGCGGTTGGTCATGCCGATGACCAGCACCTGCCGATCCGTCGCCTCCGGGATCCGGCGCAGAAACTCGGCGACTTCCTCGACATGATGCAGCCCTGTCGCGGCATGCAGCTGTCGGTCCGACAGATAGGACTCCATCTCATCAATGACGATGACCGCCGGCGATGCATCCATGGCTTGGTCGAACACCTCCGAGACCTTGCGACTGGTCTCGTGGATGTACGGACTGGCCACGGTACTCGAATCGATGTTGAACAACGGCCAGTCCAGAAACTCGACCAACCGCTCGACGGCGAAGGTCTTCCCGCATCCCGGTGGCCCATGCAGCACGATTGCCGTGGGGAAATGGATCCCGAGGGCTTGATACCGCTCGGCATGGGCAACGATATCGATGACATGCTCGTTGAAGAAGGCTTCCAGATGCGGTCGGCCGGGGAGCCGGAAGACCCGCGCGGCGTTTGCAGACGCTGCGGTGCTCTCGCCATCCGGGTCGGAGTCCCTGCGATCGACTCGCGCTTGGGCGTCGGCTGCCCTGCGGGTTCGGACACCTACGAGCGCGCCGGCCGTGAAGCCGCCGCTATCGTCCGATACGGCCAAGCCGCCGGCCTCGACCACGTCTTTCACATCCGCCTTCGGCAACCAACCCAGCAAGCTCGCCAACCGCCGGAACGAGGTGGCGGATACCGCCACGCCGCCAGTCAGCCACCGGCCGAGCAGAATACCGTCGTCCAACGTCTCCGACACTGTCCAAGTCGGCAGGAGTCGGGACAGGCGCTCCAAATAGATGGCATCCTGCAATGGCACATCCGGCGCGATCAGCCGTGTCTCGCGCAGGCTCACCGAGAACGCGAGTGCGTCGGCCTTGGTGTCCGGTGACGTGAAGGCATCGACGGGGGCCAGTGTTTGATCGGGTCCCGAGTGGATGGCCGCGTACGACACGGACTCGAAACCGAACGGAATGAAGGCCGACTCCGACAACAGACCGCAGGAGACCCACCGCTCCGCCAGCGCCGCCGTGGCGACAAACACCCGGTTATGTCGATCGACCCGATACAGTTGCCAGTCCTGACCACACCCCTGGAGCGCCCCGAGCCGCGTCCCGTCGGGCAACGCGTAGCGCATCGGCAACCATCGCTCCCTGTGCATCACTCACCCCAAGATGATGTTGACCGCATCGAACATCTCGCTGTCGCTGCCAGCGTAAACCTGGATCTGCGCGAGCTGCCCGACGACCTGACGCAAACGGCCCATGTCGTCGGCGCCGATCGAGGCCGTACCCTCTGAAACCAACGCATTGAATTGTTTAAGGTCGGAGAAGTGGTAGGGGTGCGATGCCATGTGTCGGAATTTCTCGACCACGAACCAATCCTGGCGCCAGAGGATCTCGAAACACTTACTCCTCAGCTCGTCCATATAGGTCTCGAAGCCCTTGCCGTTGTGTTCGATCTCCCGTTGAGCGGTGCGCAGCAGGTTGTCGAAACTGCGCTCCTCGGAGGGGCGGGCGTGCTCCCGAACGTGCGCTTCGAACACATTCGCGATGCCGTCCAGCTCGATCCGACGGATGTCTTTGAGGTGCTCTTGGCGCACCTGCGCAATCAGGCGACGCGCCGACCACAGATTCTGGTCGGCCTCCAGCACTTTCTCGTGATCCGGCTCTTCCGGGTCCAAGTTCACCGCCTGTTCCAGCTTGTCGCGTGCTTGGTCAAGCTTGGGGTGATCCACGACCTCGTTGATCTCGTTCAGACGCTTGAGGGTAGCATCACCCTCCTCGGACATTCGGACCGCGGCGGTGGAAAAATCGATGAGTCCGGCTTGCCGCGAATAGAAATTGTGCCCGGCTTGGGTGGAGTTAAACGTACCGCCGATGCTTGGAATGGAGATTTCCAAAACGATGTTGCCGGAGTCAAGAACCTCGAAGTCACAAACCAGGTCGGCGCCCGCAGGGATAACGCCATCATCAAAATCCGAGCCGGCGATCTTCATGGTCCCGATAAAGCGGTTGTCGTGAATCGGATCCTCGATGTCCCCTTCCCAGAGCTTAAAGTTGAGAGACCCTGTCGCACCCGCCTTGAGTGACTCGGTCGACTTGAGTTTACAGCTACCCTTGACGGGCAGACGCCCCCCCGCACGAACCAACCAACGCAAGACGGTCCGACCGCCGAGCTTCTCAAGGGTCTCGAGTCCGATCGAGTAGGAAGCGGGGATGCCGTCGACGGTCGCCGTGGTCCGGGTGATGAGGATCTTGTCCTGCTCCAGCGTCACGGGTCCACCCGCGGCATCGAACACAAACACCTTGAAGGCGTTCTCCCCGTCTTTGGCCAATGTCACATCGATCGATGCCCCGTTCGCGAGCGGGATGCGACCCGAGGTCCAACCCGTCTCGAGGCTGTCGATCTGGAACTCGGCCCCGGCAATCACCATCCCGGAGAATTGAACCAGGATCTTCGCGCGTGGTTCGGGGGTGCGCGCGAGATAGTTGAACGAGACATCCAGCTTGCCGGCCGACGAGAGCTTGCCGCGATTGCTCTTACGCCCTCGGCTCTTCGAACTCCAGTCGATGGACTCGGCAAAGAGCGCGGCGCCTTCGGCGACCGCCGTCATCGGGTTGACCTCGGTGCTGGCGGGAATTCCAAGCTCGAACGAGACCTTATCCCGAAGCGGCCTATAGTGGGTCGGCCCGCCGACGAAGACGATTCTCTCCATATCGTGTGCGCTCAAGCCGGCTTGCCCGAGCGTCTCGCGGGCCGCCTCGACGGATTGCACAATCTGGCTGTCGATCAGCCGATCGAGGGCGCTTCTGTCCAAGGCGATGTCGAGGTAGATTTCCGACCCTGCTTGGTCGCGGATCCGCGTCTCGGTTTCCGACAGGTTGATCACGGCCTCTTCGCGTGACGAAAGCTCGATCTTCGCGCGCTCCGCCGCCCATGCGGAAAGCCGCATCAGGGTCTTATAGGTCGGGTTCGCGGACAGATCTTCCGGTAGATCGAAGTTCTCGAACAGCCAAGGCTTGACGACATTATCGACCAGCAACCGGTCCCAGTCGCGACCCCCACACATGGCGATGCCGCCGTGCGCCAAAAGCGTGACGCGTCCCGCAAGGCTTTCCGCGATAGCGACGTCCAGCGTGCCTCCGCCAAGATCGTAGATCACGAAGGCGCCGTCCGTCTTGCGAGTCCGCATCACGCTCATGACCGCGGCAACGGGCTCTTGCATCAGCGCTACCTTACCTACCCCTGCCAGTTCGGCAGCATGCATGGTCGCGTCTTTCTGCATTTGATTGAAGGCGGCCGGGACGGTGATGACGGTGCCGGTCTCGGGATCGTTGCGCAGCTCCTCCGGAAGATAGCCGAACAGGACTTTCAGCACCTCGGCGGAGCACTCCTCGGGGGTCATCGTAAGATTGACCGCCGGCATCGTGACGGGTGTGCTCGTGCCCATGAAACGCTTGAAGAGCATCGCCGCGTTGTCCGGGCTATGGGGTGCCGAATCGTAAGCGCGCTTGCCGATGTGCTTATTGCCGCGCCGATCAAGGTAGATGACCGACGGCGTTACGTCATTTTGTTCGGGACTTTTCCAGATCCGAAGGTCCTCGCCGTTGTAGGAGCAGACGGCACTGTTGGTGGTCCCCAAGTCGATGCCGACATAGGTTTTCATGTCTCCATCCTCCGCAGCGTCACGGTACCTGTTCTGATGATGCCTTCGGGACCCATGACGATCGGCTCGATCATCTGATCGACAACCAGGGCGTCCCCCGCGTCGAACTCCTCGATGTTCAAGGCCGTGGCTGCCATCCCGGGATCGAATGGATGACCCTCGATGTTGACGAATCGCATCCCGGCCTCGCCGAGCGACTCCTCCATTCGGCGCTGAAACCAGCGAAACTGGGCCAGGTACCGCTTCTGCTCACCCGCGTCGAGCGCGCTCAGGGCTCGCTCGAACAGCCGACCGAACCTCCATGAATCGACGGCCATATCGAGTAGGCACTTCGCCAGATCCGGCTGCCCGCCAAGTGGGTTTCCCTCTGCCATCTGAACGCGCTCCATTACTGTTCGAAAGGGACAACCGTTGGTGCTGGGACAATCCGGAGCGTGCCGACAATGGTTCGAAGTGTCGCGCGAAGCCCGAACGCCGGATCGTGCGGCGCTCGCCGAGACCGTCGGGTGCGGTGAGCGCACCCAAATCAGCTACGGTCAACTATCCACCGTCAGGACGTGCCTTGCGCCCAGTACTGTTGTCATTCAAAGGCAGTAGCCAAGCTGCGGAAACGTCGCCGAAAGCTCCGGCGATAGCCTCGGCTTTATCAATGCCAGGGCACCGAATCCAGCGCTTGAAAGTCGCAAGCCGTGAGGGAGTGACAAGTCCGGCGGCCCGATCGGACAGATCGGTATGGGAGAGTGAATGCCCTTCTCCCGAATCCGCCTGCCGATCAGTCTGGTGCGGTTTGCTTCCATGGCTGGTTATCCTTTGCTTGGTCATGCCGATGCGGAGACTATCAAGCCGTACACTGCGCAATTATCGCTAGTTCCGATCGCATTCTGCGGATCGACATGCAAATGTTGATCCTGCGTGTCTTGCGTTGATGCCGAAGGAGTCGGCCCGTCTCCTGATGCCGCACGATTCGCCAGCGCCGGTTGCGCCTTCCATGGCCGGTTCCCGCTAACGTTGCGCTGACGCGATAAACCGGATCCGAACCACGGTCGCGTCCTCGGGGACGGCGAGGAGCGGATGCCTGCCGCACTGACTACCAAGGTCATCAGTTGCCACGGCTTGGCCGCAAGCCTCGCAGGAGCGGAGCACGAGCACCGCCTGGGGACCGATGCGATTCTCCAGCGCTTCCACTCGGCGTGTTAGGGCGATAGACATATGCGGGCTCCTGATGGGTCTGGCTTTGGACCGATGGATCGCTGCGGCAGGTCGGCGAGGATTTCATGGAGCCTCGTCATGGTGAGCTTGCAGCCGAACAAGTCGACGGTCTGCTCGGGGTCTTCCCGTGCTTCTTCCAAGGTCTTGACACGCTTACTCAGTGGGCTTGCCATTGGCTGCGGCCTCCAGCGCTTCGATTCGGTGGATCAGTTCATCGGTCTCGACGATACGCGCCAGACTTCCGATGCCGCCCAAAATGCGGGCGCCTTGCTCGGGCGTCACTTTGCCCTCGCCGAGGGCCGCGAGGACCGAACGACCGGCTTCGGACAGACCGCCGGCCAGCGGGAGCGCGACGGCGCAATCCAGCGGCTTCAGGGCCGGCAGGGCACGATCCATGATGAGTTTGGCCGCAGTCGTGTCACCTGCTTGTGCTTGCGCGATGAGACCATCCACGATCCCCGGCAGATTGTCGCGGATCTTTTGGCGAAGGGCCGCTTCAGTGTCGGTGCGGCGCGGTCGGCCGCGGGGGTTGCCGGATTTACCTTTTTGAAATTGCATCGGGTTTTTCTCTGTTGTTTCTGGGCTCGATCAGAGGGTGCGCTCGTGGGCCGGCTCTGTCTTTGAAGTGGTCATTGTCTCGCCTCGTTGCTCGGTGATCGCAGGGGTAGCGCCTTAGGGTGTGATTCGGGGTTACGGGTCCGAGCGGAGAATCCACGCGATCCACCTCAGGGTGTCCAATACTTCGCCGTCGGTCAGGTCGGGAGCCAGCCGCACGCCGACGCGCCCGCCGTCGAGCGCGGTTAGCTCGGCGAGCAGGTGAATCGCGCCTTGGTCCACCAGGGCGGCGCGTAGACGCATCGCCGGGTGAAGGGGCAGCGTCGGAAGCTCGGGTCTCGGCGGGGCCGATGTGGGCCGTTTTTCGCCTTTTTCCGCGGGGCGATCCTTCCCCGCTGCGGGGCGCGGCTCGAATGATCCACACCGGCGCCAATGGGCAAGGCCGGCTGCGCGCTTGTTGGCGACCGAGCAGAACCCGAACCGCATCTCCTTGGATCGCGCGCAATCCACGCAGCGCACGGGGGGCGGGCCCAGGGGCCAATCGACCGGGGGCTCGGGCCGGTACCGCGGTGGCGGGTTCGTGACGTAACCGCTGCCGAGGCGCGACATCCAGCCGGGGTTGCGCTCGTCCTCGTCGAGCGAGTAGTCGTTCGTGTCGCTCATTTTGAAACCTCCCGGATCGTGGCGCGGCGGGTGCGGATCTCGGCTTGCCGTTCGGCCTGCGCTTGGCGATCGACCCACCATTGGCGGAAGATCGAAACCGCTTCGTCCCAAGGAAGGCCCGCAACCTCTCCGAACGAGCTTTCATCCGATCCCCACGCGCAATAGAACTCGTCGGCGGCGATGTAGGGGCGGCGCGGGTATCCGTGTTCGTCGCGAGGGATCGGCGCGGGGTCGGGCTCGACCAGGGTGAACGTGGGCTTGGTAGTGGTCATGGCTGATGCTCCCGTAGGCCGATGTCTTCGAGCCAATCGGCGCGACTCGACAAAAAGCCCAGCAGTGCGCGCTTGCGACGGCGGATAACGGGGAGGTAAAGCGCGGGGGTGTCGCCCAACACCAGCAGCGCACCATCATCGTCTGCGGCTAGGAGCCTGTCCGACTTGTGTT